>CAMHMN010000021.1 GCA_946186245.1 uncultured Clostridia bacterium | reverse complement strand
CTACAGCTATATGGCGCTGGTTCCCATTATCCAGCCGCCCATCATGCGCCTGCTCACCACCAAGAAGGAGCGTTCGGTGGTTATGACGCAGCTCCGCACCGTTTCCAAGACCGAAAAGATCATGTTCCCGATCATCGTCACCATTGTCGTCGCCCTTCTGCTGCCTTCCGCTGCACCGCTGGTCGGCATGCTCATGCTGGGCAACCTCATGCGTGAGAGCGGCGTGGTCAAGAGAATTTCCGATGCGGCTCAGAACGAACTGATGAACATCGTCACGATCTTCCTCGGCACCACCGTCGGCGCCACTGCCAGAGCGGAAGTCTTCCTCACCGCCGAAACGCTCATGATCGTCGGTCTGGGCCTTGCCGCGTTCTGTCTCGGCACAGCCTTCGGCGTCATCTTCGGCAAGCTGATGTACATTTTCACCGGAGGCAAGGTCAATCCTCTTATCGGTTCGGCAGGCGTTTCCGCCGTTCCGATGGCTGCAAGAGTTTCACAGAAGGTCGGTCAGGAAACTAATCCTTCCAACTACCTGCTCATGCACGCCCTTGGCCCGAATGTCGCAGGCGTCATCGGTTCGGCGGTCGCTGCCGGCGTTCTGCTTGCGGTTCTCGGCAAATAAATCCCCTGTCCCCCCCGAATGCGGACAGCTTCATGAATGAGTAAAGCATCTGACGTATCACCGCGTACATCAGATGCTTTTTTCGTTCTTACTTTGCATGAATTCAAATATTTTTCAAGAATATCTCAAAAATATATTGAATTATGTTAAAAATTATGTTAAAATTAGTATGTTAATTGTCTGATTCGGCATTTGACGATTCTATTCTATTATTCTCGGAAGGTGATTTTTTCATGTCCAAGGCCAAAAAAAAGCTGCGTGAAGACAATCGCATCGACAACTGGGCTTATCTGTGGATGGCAATGTTCACTGCGGCGGGCTTTTTGCTGTTCAACGTCCTGTACAGCTTCTTCGGCGCTCTTGTGCTCAAGATTATTTCCGCGTTCCTTATTGTTCTGCTGATCGGCGGTCTGCTGTATTCCAAATGGAAAAAGTCAGACAGCGAGCGAAAAACAATTTATGTGATCCTCATCATATCCATTATCCTGCGGCTTTGCTATGTGATTATCACATCCGGGGCTCCCATGTCCGGCACGGATTATGCTCTGTTTGTCGACGTGCAAAGCAACCTGACGCTTCCCGAAACATACCAGCCGCTTTATCACATCACGGCAGGATTCCTCTACAATTCAATGGCTATGTTCGGATTCACACAGCCCTATGCCCTGGATATTGTCCGCGTATGCACCGAATATATGGGAATTGTGGCTGCCATCGCCGTCTATTACATCCTCTGTGAAATAGAAGCCAACGACACTTCCGTTTATCTGGGAACCGCTATTGTCGCATTCCATCCCGGTCTGATCAGACTCGGCGGAGAAATCAGCCCGCTGACGCCTATGGTCGCTGTGATGTGCCTCGCCATCGTCTTCCTTGCCAGGTGGAACAACTTCACCGATGGATTTGATTTTATTTTTATGAGCGTATCCTTCGGTCTGGCGACGATGATCCATATGTCCGCCCTTATTTTCCTGCCGGTCATTGCGGTGCTGGTCATCATTAATCTGGTGAGAGTTCTGAAACGCAAGAACGCTTCAAATATTATTTCGTCTGCTGTCCAGACAATCGGCGGTGTCGGCGCTTGGGCTGTGCTTAGTTTCGCTTATCCGGTCAGGAATATTCTGGCAGGCAAGGACCCCGGCTTTGCCCAGCTGATCGGAAACCCGCAAGGCTCGATTGACTTCAACACGAAATTCCTTTCTTTTTCCATGAAAGAGCTTATGGAGGTCTTTGTGTCGCCCAAGGACACCAACGCATGGGTTTATCTGGTGAAATCTTCCGTTTTCGGAAATCTCACGGAAAAGGACGTGGAACTGGATATGCTGGTGCTCCGCATATTCATTGGCATCGCTTTTTTGGCTGCCGCTATTTCGGGCCTTTCTCTGCTGGGAAGCATGATCGCCAGAGCCGACGCCAAAAAGAAGGTGAATATCTGGACGCTCATTGCTATGACAGGCTGCGCTGCCGGTTACTTTATTCTTCAGAATTTCGGTTCCACTAAGGCGGATTCGATGGATTTCAGGGTCGTACCTGTCATCCTGGTTCTCGGTGTGCTGATGCTCAGCAACGGCATCAAGGTGCTCAGCGTCAAAAAGAAGCTCAGCTTCGTTTCTCAGATCTTTTATCTGATGACCTCGCTGATCTGTCTTTCATTCTGCATCGGTTGTGTGGTATACGGCTGCTGGTTTATCTGATTCCGGCGCATTGATATGGTATAAATGATAAAATTTTAGTAAGGTGATTAAAAAATGTCCAAGAAAATCAAAATCGTCGCGGATTCCACCTGCGACATTTCTCCCGAGCTGCAACAAAAATACAACATAGAAATACACCCGTTTGTTGTCAATCTCGGCGAGAAGAGCTTCAGAGACGGCGTGGATATTTCCACCGACGATATCCTGAAGTACTACAGGCAGACCGGAAATGTTTCCAAAACCGCTGCGGCTCCTCCCGGTGAATATGAGGAATTATTCCGACAGTGGGATCCGGACGAATATGACGTACTCTTTTTCACCATCAGCAGCGGCTTTTCCTCGGCATATGCCAATGCCTGCCTCGCGGCAGAAAATCTCGATAACATCTACGTCGTGGAATCCGCCAACCTTTCCACCGGCATTCTGCTGATCGTACTGACTGCCGCCGATATGATCGAATCCGGCATGTCCGCAGCAGAGATCGCTGAAAAACTGAAGGAAATAATCCCCAAAGTGCGTGCCAGCTTTGTGATTGACACCCTTGAATTTCTCTGGAAGGGCGGAAGGTGTTCCGGAGTGGCAGCCCTCGGCGCCAATCTGCTCCGGCTCAAGCCCTGCATTGAGGTAATCGACGGCGGCATGTCGGTCGGCAAGAAATACCGCGGCAACATTGACAAGGTGATTCCGCAGTACATCAGGGACAGACTGGAGTCTACTCCCGACGTCGTTCGCAGGCGGGTATTCATTACCCACACATTCGAGGACAGGGCGCCGGTGGAAGCTGCCCTGAAGCAGGCGAGGGAATCCGGCATGTTCGATGAGGTGCTGGAAACAAGAGCCGGCTGCACCATTTACAGCCATTGCGGTCCGAATACACTCGGAATTCTTTATATCGAGCAGTAATGCAGGTATTATCCAATAATAAAGCGCCGTGCGGGATCTGATCTGATCCGGCACGGCGCTGTTTGTTTTATCCGTTAATCTTCTTCTTCTTTGCCGAGGCTGACAACCACATTGATCATGCTGCCCGCCTGTATTTTCTTACCCGGTTCGATTCCGTTGAGACGGATGATCTTGCCGCTCTCTACATCATCGCTGTATTCCTCAGCCTGATCGCCCAGCAGAAGACCTGCCTTTTCCAGTTCCTTTGAGGCTTCCTCGACGTTCTTGCCGATGATGTTCGGCACGATGCGCATTTTGGAGCCTTTGCTTACCACAACGCTGATAGCGGTGTTCTTGGCAACGGCAGAGCCTGCTTCCACTGACTGAGAAATGATTTTGCCTTCCTCGAAATTCTCATCGTAGACCTCTTCCGAGAGACGGATGTAAAAGTTGCTGTACTTCTCGTTGCCGTTTACGTTGCTCCATTTTTTGTTGACGAGATTGGGCACTCTGTAAAGCACCGTCGGCTCGGACTCATTTCCTTCCACCTGTGACGAAACGGAAATGACCGGGTCATCCTCCTCCTGGGGGTTATCCTTGTTCATCATGGGAATCACGATCAGATTCAGACAGATCAAGGCAATGACACCGATGACCACAAATCCTATCAGACCCGAAATGATGCCGTATTTGTAGGGCGAAATCTCCGGCTCGTCATCATCTTCCTCGTAATCACGGGCGGTGCGGTTCATCTGCCCGGAAGAGGCAGGCATCGTGGAACGCACGGGCGCATGATAATCCGGTTCATCCACATATCTGTCACCGTAGGAAGGCGACGGAGCGGAAGGCGAAACGGCAGGCGCCGGCTTTGGTTCCGCCCTGCGCGGTACAGGATTGGTCAGTTGATTTTTCAGTTCTTCCATTGAATGGGTGCGGCTCTCGATATTGACCTGAAGACCGCCCGCAAGCGCCGTCACCACATGGGTAGGAATATTCTGCGCAACGTCGGCCGGCATATTGAGCCGCGGTTCATAGGAACGGGAAACCGCGTCAGGCGGTCTTTTGCCCGTGAGGGCGTAAAACAGTACGGCACACATCGCGTAAACGTCTGTCCACTTGCCTTTTTTACCTTCGAGAGAATACTGCTCGATGGCACTGAAACCGTCGTAGAATTCGGCGGTCAGCTCTGTTTCGGCAAGATGGGCGTCCGGACTGCCAAAGCCCTGCAGCTTCAATGTGCCGCTTCGGGTCATGATGATGTTCTCCGGACAGATGCCGAAGTGTACCAGCCCTATGGAATGGGCGGAATTGACGGTGGAAATGAGCGGAAGGAACAACGGCCTTGTTTCCTCCCACGTGAATCTGCGGGCGCGCTTGATGATCTCATCGAGCGGTTTGCCGTCCACATATTCATAGACAATATATGCAGTCTTGTTCGCTTCAAACAAATCGACCACCGGAACGATGGACGGCAGGTTGGACAGCTTGGTGAGCGCTCTGCCTATTTCCATGAAATCCTGCAGATAATCCTGATATACCAGCTTGTTGCCGGAGGCAATGATGATGTTGTCATCATCCTTTACCCTTGAGCAGAGCGTCTTTGGCAGATACTCCCTCACGGTGACTTTTTTGTTGGCACTGATATCATAACCGATATAGGTGACGCCTTCTCCGTTGGCACTGAGATGCTTGCCTATGATAAATCTTTCTTTCAGCACTGTACCGGGTTCCAGATAAGGTAAAACCTGAGGAGTACCCTCCACATAACCGCATTTCGGACACTCCATAGAAGTCCCCTTATTACTCATGCAGCCAAGGCACAGACCTTTGAATTCCATTGAAATCTCTCCTTTAGTTTCCTGCTGATTGTTTTTATTCTACCACATATATTTCCAATTGTCAAAGATTATTAAGGCTCTGTAACCTCATAACGAAACATTGACATGATTTTTTAACAGAATAGTCATACTTTTTTTATCCGTCAGCCTATCCTCTGCGGCTCTGATGTGATTTCTTCATGCTTCTTCCATACGTTGAGCCTGAAATTATACGTGGCCTGACGCAGCCGTATGTCTCCCTTGCCGTATGCTTTGGCCTGCTCATACAACAGATCGCTGACTGACGCATCGTAAACCGACGGGACGGCAAATTCCAGCCCGGATGCCGCAGGATTATACACCGAAAACACATCCAGTCCGTCAAACAGGGGATTGGGTATCTTCAGCGCGGCAAGCTCATCGCAGACCTTGGCGTTATTGACATACTGCATTTCCGCCAGCGCCATCCGCTTCATAAACTCCCTGTCACAGGTGAAGGAACGGATGATCTCCGCCGCAATGTCCTTATGGCCTGTGTTTTTGGGGCAATAAAGCCAGCTGCCGCCGTAAACGAATCCGCCCGGGGCCAGCGAGGTCTTGAATTTTCCGAAGGACGATCCGCTTCTTCTGGCGGATGAAAAGACGGTGGTGACGTCGGCGCGATCCGCTGGGGTGCTCCTGCAAAGCCAGGGTGCGGCATAGAAACAGAAAACGCCGCTGTCCAGCTTGCTGTACCAATCGTCGTCCAGCGTCTTTACGCCGGCGAAGGCTTTTATCGAATTCAGTTCCCTCACGATATTCAGCCAGTGTGCGACCGTGTCGTCGGAAACCGATAGCTGACCGTCCGAAAGCCAAAGTCCGTACATCGCGCATTCCACTGACTTCCACAGCTCCGCGCTGTTGGGGAGCATTTTGATTTTGCCTCCCGACTGCTGGCTGAGCGTCTGTGCTACCGCGACAAACGAATCCCACGAGGACAGCTTTTCCTCCATTTCCTCCTGATGGGTTATGCCGAGATACTTCTCCGCATAATCCGAACGGTAGAGCAGCACGCCCGGCTCGGCACTGAAGGCAGAGCCTTTCTGCACGCCGTTTCCGTCCGAACCAAGTATGCGGGTAAAGTGAAACTGATCGGCCAGCTCTTTTTCATGGATGCCGATCTGCGAGAGTGCCGCCACATTGTTATCCGCGGCAAAGAAAGGCGCCATCTGATGATTTCCGAGAAAGAGGTCGATCTGTTCGCCTTCCGCCAGTCTGCACTGCACACTCCGGCGATACACATTGATTTCGTCGGTCACCCATTCCAGCCTTACGTTTTCCATCAGCTCGGGGTGACGAGGCACGAAATAGGTTTCCATGAGGTTCTTGAAATCCTCATTCCACGACATGATCCGGAATGTGACCACCGGCTTCTTCGGCTTGTCGCCGCCGCAGGAAGTAACATACGCCATGACTACCGCGGCTGCCAATAATAATGAAATTGTCCTTATAATGCCCTTGCGGATCATGGCGGCAATTCATCCCTTCTGTAAGTGAAAATCTACAATCTATAATATATCTGAAAAATATAGAAAAAATGCATGAAATGATTAATTCAGCGCGCTTCAGTTTTCTCCGCGGATGATTCTTCCTCCGCAGATCACACAGTCCCCGTCATAACAGACCGCCGCCTGCCCAGGTGCCACAGCACGCTGAGGATTATCGAATACCAGCGTGATTTCGTCCTCGCCGGTCTGCTCCAGGGTTGCCCATTCCTCACGCTGCGAATATCGCACCTTCGCTGTCACCCGGAGAGGACGGTCAATATGTGATACCGCCGTCATGCAGACGCCGCCTGCAATCAACTTCCTGCTGAAAAGGTCGGCATTATCCCCCAGGGTCACTGTATTGGCGGTCATATCCTTGCGGCAGACGTACATGGGCTTGTTGAATCCCATTCCCAGTCCCTTGCGCTGCCCGATCGTATACCGGACCGCGCCTTTGTGCCTGCCTATGACATTGCCGTTCAGGTCGAGGAAGCTGCCTTCCCTCGGCTGAATGCCCCGATATTGTTCCAGAAAACGCACGTAATCGCCGCCGGGAACAAAGCAGATGTCCTGGCTGTCATGCTTCCGGGAGGTGACAAAGCCATTGGATTCCGCAAGTTCCCGCACTTCCGCCTTGGTCATTCCTCCCACGGGGAAAAGAATGTGGGCCAGCTGCTCCTGGCTGAGCATATAGAGAAAATAGGTCTGGTCCTTTGAACGGTCCGCTGCCTTGACCAGAAGCCATCTGCCCGAACCCGCGTCATATTTCACCGAAGCGTAATGGCCCGTGGCGATTTTATCAAATCCCATTTCCAGCACACGGTTGAGCAGCCCGCCGAATTTGACGGTTTTATTGCAGACAATGCAGGGGTTAGGCGTTTCTCCGCACAGATAGGAATCGGCAAAGCGCCGCATGACTTCCCGGTCGAATTCCTCCCGCATATCCAAAACATGGTGCGCGATTCCAAGACGATCGCAGACACTTTTTGCGTCGCTGATATCGCTGTCGCCCGCGCCGTCTGTCAGCAGCATGGTGACGCCGGCCGCGTCCCAGCCCCCTTGTGCGGTAAGAAGTGCCGCAACCGAGCTGTCAACGCCGCCGCTCATGGCTATCATTGCTTTGCTCATTCTTTGTATCAAAACCGCCTTTACTTGGTGAGTTTCATTCATATTGAATGATTATACCATAATCATCAAAGAAATGCAATCTATTTAATGAGAGATTTCATCTGAGAAAGGGCAGAATAAATCCTGCCGCGAACGCCGCCGCGGAAGCTGCCAGCGCTACCACAATCAGCGGCATGTCAAAATAGGCCAGCGCCAGCGCCACTGCCGTTCCTACGGCAGCCGTTTCCACACTGCCTGTCGAATAGAAGATCGCTGGAATCGTCATGGCCGTCAGCACCGCATAGGGCACATAATACAAAAAGCTGCGGAAGAATCGCGACTTGATCTGCCTGCGGAAAGCGGCAAAGGGAATCATTCTGATGAGATAGGTCATTCCCGCCATTACGGCTATATAAATCACAAGTGTCATGCCTTCACTTCCTCCGCTTCTTCTTCGGCGGTGGGAAAGACCATCGCACCGATGACCGCGGCGATCACCGCGCTGAAAATGATGGCAAAACCGCCCGAAATCTGCGGCAGCAGGTATTTGAACAGCAGACTGCACAGTGCTGCCGTGACTGATACTGCCAGTACGCCCCGGCTCTTTTTCGCCGGCGGAATGACGATCGCTATAAACATGGCGTAAAGCACAATTCCCATGGCGTTGGTAAGCGACGCGGGAAGGAATTGCCCGGCAGACGCCCCCAGAAAGGTGCCAAGACACCAGCCAAAAGTGGATATCGAAATGAGACCGTACATGTAGCGTGCTGTCAGCAGCCCTTTCTGCGCTGATGCGACGGCAAATATCTCGTCGGTGATTCCGTATGCCACAAGCAGTCTTCTTGGAGTATTGAATGTGTCGTCGAGCTTCTGAGACAGTGAGATGGACATCAGACCGTACCGCAGGTTGATTACAAGCTGGGTGAGCGCCATCTCAAAAAAGGACCCTCCCGCCGCAATAATGGCGATTCCGGCCGCCTGACCGGCCGAGGTCAGATTGGTCGCGGAAATCATCACCGACACCAGCGTCGTCAGTCCCGAACGCACGGCCAGTATTCCGAACCCGAAGGAAACCGACAGGTAACCCAGGGCAATGGGAACACCGTCCAGCAGACCTTTTGAAAAAGGGGATTTCATCTTGTCATATGATCCTTTCCGTAGTAGGCAGCCTGTTTTTGCCACTCATTCTTTCCGAGAAACAAAAACAGGCTGGCAATTATGATTGAATAATTCAGATAAATTGACGGAGAAATTCAAGTTCCTCCATTTTCAGACAATGGTGAAGGCTGCCGTCCCCCACTGCCTTTACAATATCGTCATAGCGCATGGTCATGACCTGTTCCACTTCTGCCTCCTGCAGATTCATGGAGGAAACATCGACCTCCCTGCGCAGAAGATAGAGGCGGCAGTATTCCCGGTCGTGATAGCCTTCATCGTAATCGTCGTCATAGGTCATTTTCATGGTGCCGATATATGCAAGATCTTCCGGACGGATCCGCAGGCCGAGTTCTTCCCCCACTTCACGGACTGCACCATGCAGCGCGTCCTCTCCTGCGGGAATGTGTCCCGCGGAGGAAATATCCCAGCAGGAGGGATAGAGCCGCCTGTCGGCTGAGCGAAGCTGGAGCAGCAGCGACGGGCTGCCCTCTTTGTCCTTTTCCACCACCCAGATGTGCACGGTGGCATGCCACAGACCCTTCCAATGCACGTAATCGCGGGAAGCGATGTATCCCGCAGGGCTGCCGTCCTCATGGCAGACATCCAGCAGTTCCACCGCCGTACCGTCCACCGTGCAGCTGCACAGACGTTCCCCGGTATAGGTCAGTTCCATCCTGTCAAAACGTCTGCCGTTCATCATGTATTGCAGAAATATCCTGTCTCCGTCCCACAGATTGAGGTCGAAGATGCGCTCCTTGTCGATCCAGCAAAGCTCGCCCTCGTCACATTCGGCATTCAGTTCCCCTGAAAAATCATCCACAAGGTAAAGATGCATGATCTCATCTTCCCATACGTCGGAGTAAAAGAATACATCGCCGCAAGGATGCAGTGCGGCTGCTCTGAGTCCCGTTTCCTCCAAAATCTCCCGCTTCGCGCATTCCTCGGGAGTTTCGCCCTGTTCCGGCTTGCCGCCTACCCCGATCCATTTGCCTTCGTTGGGGTCGTTGCTTTTCTTATTGCGCAGCAGCATCAGGTATTGGCCGTTACGCTCCAGATAACACAGTGTTGCGTCTTTCATATGGTTCTCCCTAAAGGCTCTCACTTGCCTGTCATTTCAAGAAGGCGCTGGCGGAATTCGCTGTCGCAATAGTCGGGAATTACTTCCTCCACCCCGCTGACGGAGGCGAGGAATTCCTGACTCAGGGAGGAAGCAACGCCGATAATTCTGCCTGCTCCCGCCGCTACAGCCGATTCGACGCCTATGGGCATATCCTCAAATATGATGCATTCTGACGGTTCCAGACCGATCGCCTCGGCTGCGGTCAGGTAGATATCCGGTTCCGGCTTGCCGGGGATGGATCCGTCGTTGTAGATGAAGGTGTTCTGGTTGAACCAACGCCACAGATCAAACCGCTTGATGTAAAACTGGGTGTTGCTTCTTCCCGAGGAAGTCGCTACCGCCATGCGGACGCCTGCCGCTTTCAGCATATCCAGAAGCTCATAAGCGCCGTCTGCAAGGTGCAGGCGATCCGACATCTTCATGCACAGACGGCGATACACTTCTTCCTTCGCCTCGGAATGACGCTCTATTTCCCTCTCGGTCAGGCCGTTGTGGAAAAAGTATTTCAGAATATCCGCGTTTGTCCTGCCGTGGATGCAGTAGCGGAATTCGTCCTCTGTGACTTCCTTGCCGCAAAGCACCTTGATATATTCTCTCCACGCCTGCTCGTGCTGCCCCGTGTCAAAGAACAGCGTGCCGTTGAAATCAAAGATAACTCCTTTGTATTGCTTCATTGATTTGTTTCCTCGCTTTCGTCTTTCTCTTTCGTTGTTTCAGATGCATTCCGGCGGCTTGGCGTCTCTTCGCTCGGTTCTTCCCCATCGTCTGTTCCGGCGCTGTCGGATGCATTCTCCAGCTGATCGACCGTCATACGGCTGATATTCAGCTCCACGGCACGGAAAGCCATACGCACCTTGCGGCGGCGGGCTGCTTCATGCTCCACCTTGATTGTCAGGTATAGCCCGACGGCCAGCAGAATGCCGGATATCCACAGGCTTGTGCGGAAGTAGGGCGGCGTATAGGTCATGACAATCGAATTCACGCCCTTTTCCAGTGACAGACCGATCAGTCCTCCGCAGAGATTGACCGGCTTCACGCTTTTTCCGTTGACGGTGATATCCCATCCTTCCTCAAACGGAATCGAGGTGATCGCCGTCTGCGCCTCATTGACATCAAACAGGAACCGTATCGTGCTGCTACGGTAGGAAATGTAATCGGCACATTCCGGAATCACCGATGCATCCAGGCCTCCGCTGTAGGTCATGAATACCGGCTCCGGCGCTCCCTCTGACACGTCGGCGGACAGATAGACGGTCACCGTTCCCGCCTCACGGCTGAGGCTGAATATGCCGCCCGCACAGCCCTTTTGCCAATCGCTGCGGCTGTCGCTGCCGATGGCGTAGAAATAATCCCTGTCCGGCGCCATCATATAGAGATGCATTTCCTCGGGCAATTCAAACACGTATTTGTCGACGACGGTGGTTTCATTGCCGAAGGTCCATTTGTAGCGGCTGCTCTCGGAAGACAGTTCCTTCGTGTGCTCCGCCGCTTCTATCGGTTCAAAGAGCGTTGCGCCGAACCACTTGTCCGCAAGGTAATTCTGCAGCTCAAAGGCATTCATGCCATCCGGAAGCACGTTGTCCCAATTCCCGATCAGATAGGCGGGAGAACAGGCTTTATGCGCCGCGTCTTCCTTGGTGTAAAATGCATAATCGGTCTGCGCTATGCCAAAGAGAATGTCGGTAAACTCGGTGAAGTTATCCGCCCCTCCGTGCGCAGAGGCGCGCATGATGCCCAGCCTTTCGGCAAATTCCGTAAGCCCCTGCACGTAGTTGCTGTTGATATCCACGCTGTCCGAAACACCGTCGGTGCTTCTTGTGCGGTAAAATCTCGGTATTTCCTCATGATGACGGAGATAGCTTCGTTCCAGTCTGAGCTTTGCGCTGATCCTGCTGTCGGCAATATCGCTGAGACTGTCCGCCGTCACCTGGGATTGAATGCTCCCCACCGCCCCCGCGCAATGCACCGCGCCGAACAGAGTCAGCACCGCTGCCGTAACGGCTGTCATTCGGATTCCTTCTGCCACGCCGACGAAAAGCTGCACAAACATCGCGCAGGCCAATACCGCCAGACCGGTCTCCGCCATGACCGAGAAGACGTCATGCGACCGGAGCACAAATGAGAGAACCGCCAGCAGGGCGTAGATCGCCATCGGACAGAGAATTCCCCATTTTTTCAAGCCTTCCCTTTCGTCGTATACCCTCGCCGTACAGTAAACCGCCAGCATCGCAAGCATGAATCCGGCGCTGACAGCTTCCCCTCCGGCGTTGCCGAATCCCAAGGCGTATTTCGCGGCGGGAGCTGCCGCATGACACAGGAGAATAGCCGCTGTGCCCGAAGCAACGGACAGCTTTTCTCCCAGCGTGATTCTGCTGTTGAACATAAAGGCAAAAAAGCCCAGCATCAGCAGTCCCGCCAGACAGAGCCCCATTCCTCCGACGGGCGACGTACCGTAGCCGCCGAAGCAGAGGTCGCTCAGAATGTCATTTGACGGAATATCCGAAAACACACCGTTTTTGTAATGAACCGAACCGCTCCACATCGGAATGATCAGCACGGCGTTGGTCGCCGCTGAACAAAGCAGCGTGGCAGCGAACATTGAAACCTTATAGACGCGCTGGCGTTTGCTTCCTCTGCGAAAATAGAACGCGGCGTAAAGGGAAAAGGAAACAAGAATTCCCAGCAGAGTCAGACGGGAGCATGTGAAAAAGAAGAGCAATCCGAAAACAAAGAGCCTGACAGGTCTTGATTCCTGCACGTAGCTGAATATGCCCGCAGCCAGCAGCGGAAAAAACACCGCGCCGTCAGCTACAGACGGATAATACGCCGCAAAACAGGCAAAGCCGCAGAGGGAATACCCGCAGGCCAGGGCAAAGCACATCTTTTTTCGTAAAGAAGTGCATTTATGCAGAAAATACCAGACTGATCCACCTGCCGCTCCGGTTCGGAGAATCGTGATGACCGTGTAGGCCGAGGCGAGCGAACGCTGCCCGAAAAACAATGATAAAAACAGAAAAGGGGAACACAGCCCGGAAGCGAATTCCGGATAGAAGCTGGAGCCGAAGCCTACATTCAGCCGATAAAAAAACCCTTCTCCCGAAACGATCGACCTGTACATTCCCGTAAAGCTCTCAAACCACGCCCCGTTTGCGTCATTGATCAGGGTGTTGTTTCCGAAAGGAGCGATGCCGCATATTGCCATGATCATCGTCATGACTACGGCGGGAAGAACAAACGACAGCGACGCCCACAGTGCAGTATTCTTCATTTCTGTAATGTCGTTCCGTTTGATGGTACTCATGATTCTCAGCCCTCTGTCACAGCAAATTTTTCATACACAGTCATATTATACTCTCTGTCGGTCATTTTTTCAACGGGAAAATAAATGATTTTGGGTCAAACACAAAAAAAGTCCCTTTCCCGGGTCGGAATCCGGAAAAAGGACTTTTTATTACAGAACAAATTGACTTATCTCTTGATCTGCGCGAAGCTGTAGGCGGAGGGACCCGCGACGACTTCAAAGGAATCCACTGCCGCAAAGCAGTAGGCACTCCATGCGCAGAGGGCGTCGGCCAGCACGGTGCCAGGTTGCACAGGCCCGTCGCGCCGCTCGTTCTTCAGTATTTCATAGACAACCTTCATCATGGGGGCAATGTCCGCAAGCTCCTGCTGCAGCGAAAACAGACTCGCCAGCTTGACTTCCGGCATGAGTTCCTGCGCAAAGAAGATGTATTCCTGATAGGCGGAAATGTACATTCCTTCGTCTACCGGCATGGAACACAATGTCGGGAATGCGCCGGATTTCTTGTAATTGTTGCGGTCGCATTGCTCGACGATATCGTTCGCCCGAAAGATATCCTGATCCGTCACGTCGCGCAGTTCACGCCCTGATTCGTACATCAGCTGCGCTACCGTCCACGCCAGAGAACGCAGCGCTATAACCTGATTCTTGCTGCGGATAATGCCGTAGTGAAGCTCGCATTCGATGTCGTTGTTGGCGCGGAATTCTATCTCAGGCACATGGAAGAGCTTGGTGACAAAGTGTGCCGCGTCCACAAGCTGATCCGCCATAGCGGCGTCTACCGGCTCGAGCACAAAATTCAGCCGCTTTTCCAGGAATCCGTTTTCCACCTGACGGAGCTGTATATCCGGCTTCGTGGTGGACATGGGACGGTTGCCCTGCAGATTTATCATTTCGCCTTCGGAGGATTCCTCGGCGGGACCGCTCATTTTCTGCTCGATCTCACGGGCGAAATTCAGCACATTTTCAAAATCGTCCACAGGCGAGCCGTTTTTGGGTTCGTTCGCGCCGGGGGCGTTGCCTCGGATTACCTCGAAACTGTCGCCGTATTCGGACAGCACCTGTTTGCCCGACTTGCGCATGTGCTTGATGAATTCGTTGTTCAGATCTTTGTAGTAAAGCTGCTTTAAGATATTCTGTGAGGGAATGAGTCTGCTGCGTGAGATGAAGTATCTCTCTACCATATCCGACGGGTCAAGATATGCGTATTTCACAAATTTGATGAAATACAGCAGCCCCCAGCCGCCTTCCGCAAGGTCGCGGTCGCCTATGGCATTGGCAAGCCCGGTGAGAATATTCTCCTGCGTCGCGTTGTCAAAGCCCCGGAAAATCATTCCGATGGACTGCACATCGACATCCACGTCGTCTCCGGGTGTCGGAAGCCACGCGCTCTGGTTGATTTCATAGCAGAATTTGATGTCAGGCATCATCTTATAGAGATGTCTTCGCACCTGTCCGAGCGCGTAGTGCTGTCCGTACTGATGGAACAGCATGACCAGCGCATGCATGGCTACTTCCACCTTTGCGTCCAGAATGGTCAGATGCTGGTTCGCAACCGGTATCTCATGGAATGGACGGACGGCTTCATACCGTCTGCGGAATTCCGTCGCCGTCGCGCAGTTGAGCCATACGGCATTGGCATTGTCGCCGTAAATCTCGCGGAGGGTGGTCTGTCTGATATTCGCGCTGGCGGGCGTCTCGTAATTGATGTCCCCACAGAGCTGCTGAATCGCCTGCACCAGCAGCCAGCACACTGTCTTGCCTCCGCGGGCGACCATCCTGGCGCAGTCGTCGATATGCTGCATCGGATCCGGCTGCTCCCTGCCGCGAACCGGCGGATAAATGGCGTCAAAGGATATCATCAGATCGTCAAATACTGCCATCACCGCATTCTGCGGGAGAGTGTAGTCGGTGTCGCCGTTCAACTCTGAATAAAGACGCAGAATGGTGAAGGCGGCAGCCTGTAGATTATAGGTATCGTCGCCTGTAATCTCGATTTCGTCGGTGGTCCTGGGCTTGACGATGGCTTCGATATCGACCTTCATCTCCTTGGGCAGCACTGCCTTCAGCACTTCACGTCTTGCGACGGAATCGCCCAGCAGAATGTAGGTCTCGTCGTTGACACGTTCCAGGGAACCGTCGTCGGCGTGATAAATAAACACATCCGGAGTAAAGGGGTGTTCGTACTGATCGCCGCCCAATTGAATGGTGCAGTCATAGTGGGCGCTGAAACTGAGCATTTCCCTGATCGACGACAGCTCGTAGAAGTCAATATAGATGATCTCTCTGCAGGGCGCCGTCAGAATCAGATCCTTGCCTTCCGCCAGTTCACTCAGCTTTTCCGGCATGGCAAGCAGATAGTTGGCCAGATCATGCTGAATGTATCGGAAGGGACTGCAATCTTCGGTACTGAAGGAATATTTTGCCCTGAACTGCGTGTTCTTCATGTTGCTTTCGGCTGCGCGCCAGACGAATTCTTCGTCAACGCCCCAGTCGGCCAGGGTTCTTTGTTCTAGATAAAGCAGACCCATCGTGGTTTCAATCACCACAAACTTCATAAGAACCGGCTCGCATTTGCGATAGACCAGATCTTCCAGCTCTTCATAGTAATGGCTGTCGCTCAGCTCGATTTTGAGGCTGTCGCGTATGGCTTCAAAGGTGAAATGCAAAAAGCCGACCTGTTCCAGCGTGCGGTAATAGGGATAGCGGGTGTTGGCGTAAAGATTTGCCTTGCCCACTCCGTGTTCAAATGGAATCTGCTTGTAATGGGCATCGCGCTTCTCCGGCGGATTCTGCAGAATGCCCTTTGACATCAGATAGGAGGTGTATTCATAATCGCCGGCTTCCTCAAAGAGCGTGGTGGACAGCGTCTGCAAAAAGTCTCGGAAGGAGGCTTCGTCCTCTGCGACACGCAGCTTATAACTGTAACGCTCCAGGGCAAAGTCCATCAGCCTGTGTTTCACCGCCGGATCCGCTTTGGTGGCAAACATAAACAGCTTGGCGCGGGTCTTGGCATTGATGCCGCTGAGGGTATTGGCGGCGAACTGCGCCATGGCAGCCGTTTCCTTCGGCTGCGCTCCGGGATAGATCCGCATGAATTCGCTGAACAGCTCGGAATTGGTGAGATCGGAGTCGGAAATGCTCTGGTTTATGTAGAGCAGCATTCCCATGACGCCGGTGCGTATGGCTTTTTCCTCATCACTGAGCTTTTTGCGGCGCAGTTTTTCTTCCGCTTCGTCCGCCGCGCTGTCCCGCATCTTGTCAATGCGTATCTGAACCGGTTCAAAGCTTTCCTCACGCACGCCGATGCTCTCTCCCACCGGAGAAGGTTCATCGGTTTCCGGCGGTTCCGGTTTCTGTGGCGGTGAGGGATAATCCGTGAACAGATCTGTCTGCGAAATGGGAATATATTCCGGCTCGGCGGGTTCGGCGGGTTCGGCGGGCTTGGCGGGCTTGGCCGGGGAATCGTCAATCTCTATGGGCGCAATTCTTTCCCCGAAGCTGTAGCCTCTCCTTTCCGGTTCGGGCGCAGCAGGCTCGGTGTACTGCTCTATGCTGACCGGCTCGAATGACGTATCGGAGGGTTCAGCCGGCTCGTCCTGTTCGGACTGCGTTTCTTCCGTTTCGGGTGGCTCCTGCGGATTTTCTTCGGCAGCCGATTCAGGTTCTGCCGCCTCCGGTTCAGCCGGCACTTCGGACGGCTCTTCTTTGGGAACGTCCGTGGATTCCGGCGTTTCGGGGGTTTCTGGCGTTTCGGTCTGCTCCGGTATTTCTTCCTTCTTGCTGTCTGCGAGAAGCGTCGCGGGATCTATCGGCTTGACCGTTGCGAGAATAGGCGGTTCAAGCTGGACGACACGCACCTTCACCTTGTCCGCTATTTCGGTAAGAGGCGAAACCTCCGGCGGAACCAGCGGCTCGGTGATCGGAACGGCGCGGACACGGCTGCCGCTGCGCCCATTGTCTTCCATGCTTTCCAGTTCGGTCGGAACGGGCAGCACCCGCTTGGGCTTATCCACTGCCACCTGAAGTTCCGCTTTCTGCGGCAGCTTGCCCGGGGTAAAGCCTATTTCGGTCAGTTCCGCTGCCGAAAGGTATTTGCCGCACTGGAGGTCGTAAAGCCGCTGCTCAAATTTTTCCTGTTCGCGTCGGCGTACTATTTCACCGAAAGACTCCCGCAGCAGGGCTGCCGACCTTTCACCGCCGCAAACAGGATAGAGCAGTTTGAAGCCCAGTTTCGTCATGAACAGCTTATCCCCTGTATGGGCACATCGCGCGTCCTGACGGATCAGCTTCGCGCCGTTTTCTCTCTCCCATTTATGGGTCGAGCGTTCAATGAGCGCCGCCGCGTCCGAATCGGTGAGTCCGGGGTACAGCGCCGTAATATCTGAATAAAATGACTCCGTGCTGAATTTGTCCTGCTGTACACGGCTGTAAATCCGCAGCAGATAGATCAGCATCGCGCCTTCCACGTCTTCGTCGGAGGGAACCGGCTCCACAAAGCCGGCGGGATAAATCACGTTATCCCTGCTCGCAGCCAGCTTGACGCTTTCCCAGTTGAAGCCGGTCAGAAGCGAGAAATCCGAACGGTCGATGTCGCGGTCGGTAAAATCCGCTTCGTCTATATCAAACTGAGGCGGATAGATAATCTTGCGGATGATCTTTGCGGGTTTGATATGCGCAAAGCGCAGGCTTCCTACCCGGCTGAAATTGCTTCCGGAAATGTCCTTGCCGGTAAAGTCGGCGCTGTCCGGATCGAAACACGAGGGATATTTGATGTTGGTAATATCATAGGCGTTGGCAAGCTGGCTCCATTTCAGGCTGTTCGCCTTGGAAAAATCGCTGCCGGAAATGTCTATGTCGGTAAAGTCGCATTCGCTGTAATCAAAATTTTCGGGATATATGATGCCGCTGAGATCCGACGCAAGGCTGATATGCTGCCATTTCAGTCCCTTGCACAGCGAGAAGTCGCTGCCGGAAATGTCCCTGCCATAGAATTTCGCCTCCGATACGTCGAAGGTCGCCGGGTATTTGATGCCGCTGATATCGGAAGCACTCATGATATGCTCCCAGCGAAGGCTGCCGATCAGGCTGAAATCACTGCCCGAAATATTTCTGGCGGCAAAAACGGCGTTTTCTATGTCAAAGGTGGCGGGATATTTGATGGCGGCTATGTCACGCGCACTCTGAATGTGCCTCCAGCGCAGTCCGTAGACCGAGCTGAAATCGCAGCCGCTGATATTTCTGTCGTAGAAATTGAAGGAATCGGTGTCGATCGTGGCCGGAAAGACAATGCCGCTGATGTCCGCGGCGTTTTCGATGTGCTTCCAGCGCAGGTTCTCAACCAGGCTGAAATCGCTGAGGTCGATTTCTCTTCCTGCGTAATTGACAAGGTCTGTCCGGAAACCGGCAGGGTACTTGATGCCGAAGATTTCGCTCGCTTCCTCTATCTCCTCCGGCTGCAGATCGGTGCGGTCACTGAGGTCCATAAAGGCGAGCGATTCGCCGCTTCCCGGCAGACGGCGAACCGGAACCGGCTTTTCATCCGAAGCCCCCGCCATGGAGGGGATAATCGGCGCAGGGCTTTCCGCATAGCTTGCCGCCTCCGTCTTGTCCACACCGTATATGCCGGCGAGATTTTCCATCTCCTTGTCGAACTGTTCCGAACGTGTGGCTTTGGGCGGAATCTGAACCGGCTTGTAGACCAGATGATCGACATCGGATCCGCTCGGGTCAAACGCCAGTACAGGCGCAAAGCCTTCCTTTTTGCCGGTGGAAGGCGCAGCGGTGCGTTTTTTGGGTTCGGGCTTATTCTCCGCTCCCCTGCGGCTGTCGGATTCTTCTTCCTTGCGTTTGTTGATTTCATCAATAGCTTGATTGACAGCAGGATTTTCGTAGCGTTTTTTCGTATTCTGATGTTTGAATCTTTTGAAAAAAGCCAACTTTACGACCATCCTTCCTATCGCCGTTCATCCGGCGAAATTATTGCATAAGAAATCTGTTATTTCAGTTGATTACGGCACCCGTATCAGGCAGGTAACCGTCACATTTCCGGCGCTTGCGGTGATAGTGGCCTGTCCGTGCTTCAGGGCTTTGACCTTGCCGTTCTCATCGACGGTGGCAACCTTCTCGTTGTCCGAGCTCCACTGCACATAGCTCTGCGGGACGTTGTCCGGATTGATCTCCACCGAAAGCGTCACGTTTTTTCCTCTCTTGAGGGTAATGTCGTTGTTCTGACGCAGCGTCAGTCCGTAGACGGTGTACTGCACTTCTTCGGAACTGGTCTTGTCCTGATTCGGCACGGTGGTCGGAACGGTGGACGATACCATGCTCGTCTCCAGGGTATCCGACGAAAGGTCCGAATTACTGGCCGGCGTGACGATATAGTCTTCATTGAAATCTTCCAGCCCCTCGTACTCCGACGACGTGCTGCCCACAAGCCAGCCAAACACAAATCCCACTGCCACGCCGAATGCCATAATCAGACAGCCCATCGCCACCATGATCATATTCTGCGTGATGTGAATGCCCGGCTCGATGGCTTCCACCACGATGGCCGATACATTGTCGTCGCTGTCGTCGCTCATGGACAGCGCCATGATTTCATTGGTATGTCCGAAGGGATCCTTGCGCTTGCCGAGACAGACCGTGATCTCGTCCTCGTCCAGCTGATCGGTCACGCCGTCGCTGCAGACAAGGAATTTATCCCCCTTCTTCACTTTAAAGGGCTTTGCGCGGTAAGGCTCCATCTTGCCCTCCCGGCTGTTCATGCCGAGAAATTTCGTGATCCTGCCGTGGCGTATGCCTTCCTCGGTCAGGGCGACGCTCTTCTGTCCTTCCACCGCTACATGATCGCGCGTCAGCTTGACCAGCTGTTTGTCGCGGTAAAGATATACCCGGCTGTCGCCTACATTATATACATGGGCGTTGCCGTGCTCAATGATCAGCAATGCCATGGTGGAAGCGGTGCGAACTCCGCCCGTTTCCCGTCGCTGGTCGCGGATCAGTTCGTTGGTGTCCTGCATATATTCCAGCACCGCGTCGTCCGGCGTAGCGTCAGGATCAAAGGAAATCCGGTCGGCCAGCGCGTCGAGCCGTGTCGCTGCGACAAGTGAGGCAAAGGAGCCTGTATTGTTTCGGCCCATTCCGTCAAACACGGCAAAGATATTGACTTCGGTGTACTCGCCGGTCTTGATAGCAAAAGGTCTGCTGATATTGCGGGGCGTTATGTAATCGCCGTTGAAGTAAACATTATCCTCATTGTTGCCTCTGGCGTTGCCTACATTGGATTCGGCAGCCGCACGGATCAGTATCTTGTTTGCCGCGCTCAATCAACTCACACCCCACTGACTTTCAAAAATGCACTGCGTTATATAATAACACATGAGTTTGAAAATACAAAAAACTTTGAGCAAGATTTACAAATATTTAATAAAATATACTTACAAAATGATAATAGAAACATCAAATCACGTAACTTGTCTTATTTTGTTTCATGATTCTTTCGAGTCAAATCTGTACAGTGTCCAATATTCCCTGCCGTGAATGGTCTTGAGTGCCATTTCGGCGGTACAATTGTGATATTCCACCCTCACCAGACCCTCGTCGTTCTGTTCGCTCACACCGCTTGCTATGAAGGTGACGGTATATCTGTCCCCTGCCGGTCTGATGAAGACAGAGCTTATCTCGACCAGCGACTGGAGATTATCATCCGAAATCGTATAGTATTTTTCGTTCTGCCTGTAAAACAGCCGTTTTATCTCTCCGCTGATTGCCAGTCTGTCAATGTCACCCTCGCTGAGGTTGAATATTTCCCGCGCGATGAATTCCACTGTTTTCTCGTCAAAAACGTAATAGGCATTGGATTGAGCAGCCCAGCCTCTGGGATCATAGGGATTTTCGACAAATCTGTCCTCCATGCTTCTGTCAGAGTACAGTGACCAGTCAACGCACGGTTTTGAAGAAGCAATACAGGCCAGGATGTTTCCGTCCCCGTCGGCTGCTCTTGAGGAGTCGAAATCCCAGTCGCCGTAAGGACTGGCGGCGTACCATTTGCAGTAATTGTCCAGGAATCGCAGGAGCGACTTCCCGGTTTCCTCGTCCTCAAAGACATACGATTCTTCCGACGCCGACCCGGTTGCGATCTGCTCCGGCTTGCCGCATGAAACGGCTGAAGCTGACAGCATGAGTGCCGCAACCAGCAGGCCGCACACACACCGGAATAGTTTACCGGTACCAATTCTGTTCATTGTCATTTTTCAGATTCCCCTTGCTTTATGTATTACAGTCCAAAAAAATGCGGCATTCATCAATACAGAGAACACCGCATTAATTGCTTGTTTTTTTGGGCACCCGTCCTTACCGGGTGGAACGGTCATATCTTACTTTTTTCTGTTTGACTTTACTTCGTTGTACATCGGAGGCATATAGCCCTGGGCGCCGGTGGCTCCGGAGATCTGCGCTCTCTTGCCCTTGAGCATGCTCACAGCCGTGCCTAACATGCCGGCGACATAGGCGACGTCATCCACCCAGCCGACGACGGGAATAACGTCAGGAAGCGCGTCGATGGGAGACAGCACGAGCACAGCCAGAATGATCATCATCGCTATTTTCCAGCCCATACCGGACTTCTTGCCGCCCTGTGCGTTGGCCTCAGGATTTGCGTTTTTGTTGAATTTTTCTTCCATTTTTCTCAGTCCTTTGTATGATAATAGAGCAAGAATCAGCTTTACAAACATTAGGCAAACTCAGCTCCTTTTTCACGGAATACCATCCGTCTTTTCTATCACTATTATCGCACATTTATATTAAAAATTCAAGTGTTTTGTGCATTCCTTTAAATAATTTTTTTTATTTCGGAAAAAAACTCCCATTATTTATTGAATAATCCGTCCGATTGTGGTATGATTATCTTGATGTATTATGCATCCTGTTATATCTCATGCGCGGAGGGTTCTGGTTGTGAAAAAAATAACGCAATCGCCATTCGGTAATTTTACAAAAAGCTCCGTTGGCGGAGCGATATGCATTGGCGGCTTTATCGGATGGTATCTGACGGTCAAATTCATATGCGAAAAGAGCCTCGAAATATACGGCACTTCATCGCTCTACGATGTGACAAACATTCTGTTCGGCGCGTCGCTGGCTGTGACGCTCGGCGTCATGCTGATTCTCATGTTCCATCTGGACTTTGAGGGATTGCTTGACCATCGCTATTTCCGCGTGGTTCCCGCCGTGCTGATGGCAGAAAGCGGCATCGCTCTGGCGTTTACCAACGCTGACTCCTTCAGCGTGTATTCCGTTATCACCGGTATTTGCGCGGCATTCGGCGTGCTGGCCATTTTTTCGCGTCTGTTGAGCATCAGGGTCAGCCACAGATTGTTTGCGGTGGCAGGCGGAATCGCTCTGGGCGGTCTGGTCAGGTATGCCGATCATGTCATCTATACCTACCTGGATATGACGCGCGGTATCTACATGCTGGCCATCCTTTCCGGTGCGCTGGCGCTGCTCACCGTGCGTTCCTCCGGATTCTCCAAAGAACAGATGCCGATCATCAGCTATTCCGAAGCCTCTCACAAGATTCTGATGCACAACATTCCCGGCGCCTACTGGCTGCTGTTTCTGCTGGCTTTCGTCTATTATATGTGCCTGGGAAGGATCAACACATTGGGGTATGAAATGTATGTGCCCTTCTTTAAGAATTTCGGTCTTTACACCTATATGTCCTATGTCGTGACCGCCGTGGTCATTGCCTTCTTTGTCAAATTCCACCGGGTCACTCCGCTTTTCGTTTACGGCGTTTGCTTTATGGCGTTTACCTCTATTCTCCTCTTTCTTCCCTATTTCTCACAGGCGGAACAGACGGTATTCCTTATTTGCAGCTTTATCGGGCAGGCCTGCTTCGCCGTCTTCGCCTATATCTTCATCATCCATTTCGCTATGGACAGACAGCATCCGCTGTTTTACGCCACCTTCGGCTACGCCTGCGTCATTGCCGCCAGACTCGCCGCTGATCTCTTCAATTATCTGCTGCCCATCGAAAACAAGGCGATTATTCTTTCCGCCATTGCCGCGCTGCTGGTTTTCGGCGCTCCCGCAGTATTCTCGCTGCTCAAAAAGTACGGGCTTACGCAGGAGAGTCTGGAGCATCACCGCTTGCTCAGGGAGCTGATCATAGCCAAATCCGAAGAAATGCAGCTCAGCGACCGCGAGAAATACATTCTCGACCTCTCGGTGCTCGGCGGGTACACCATGGAACAGCTGCCCGACAAGATGATGCTCTCGCGCAATACCGTTCGCGCCCAGAGCCGCAATCTTCTCAGGAAATTCGACGTCGAGGATCTGGAGGGACTTCGGAACTATTTTGAGGATCAGCTGAAAAAACCGGTCGTTCAGTCTGACGAACCGGATATTCTGATCGAAGAACAATAATCGTGAGCCATCGCTCCCGCATTGAATCGAAATGGCGGGGCGATGGCTCTTTTTTCCTTTTAAAAAGCCGGTTTTTATGTATTGTTCATAGAATTTCGACTGGTGAGATGTTGAAGTTTACATATGTATTTTTTGTGAACATGTTGACATATCAACAAAATTAAGCTATAATGACTACAGGCTGCAGCGATGCAGCATATGATTTTCCCTGTATCGTGAAAGGACGATCAATTATGCAGGAAAACAGATTTGAATTGTTTGACGTTTCCATGTCGCTCATATGCAAGAGCATTCAGAAGATCAAAAGCGAGATCATGCAGTCCTACGGTCTCAAAAGCTCGCATGTGCTCTTTATGGTGCAGCTGGGAGAAACCGAGGAAGGCCTTACCGCCTCTGAGCTTTCCCAGGCAGGTCATATGGACAAGGCGCAGATTTCCCGCGTAGTGTCGGAGCTTATCGACAAAGGCTTTATCACCAAATGTTCAGGAGGCGGACAGAAGTACAAAAACAAACTTACTCTCACAGAAGCGGGAAAGAGTATCGCCCGTGACCTTGACCGACTGATTGATAATGCGCTGGAATATGTCAGCGGCTCTATTCCAACAGCCGACCTTGAGGTCTTTTACCGGACGCTCTTTACCATCAGCAACAATCTCTTCTCCCTCACCGAGGAGCCCGAAGCGCTGATCGCGGCGCATTGATTTATTTTGTTTGGTTTGTAATTGGTTAATTAATGATTTGTATCGTACGTTAGGAGAGGTATTATAATGTCAAAAATCAGAATCATCACTGACTCGGCAAGCGACATTTCCGAAAAACATGAAAAAAAGTACAACATCAAGGTGGTTCCCTTCAAGGTGGCGATCGGCGACAAGTCCTACGTCAGCAGAGTGGATTTCAGCAACGAGAAGTTTTATTCCATGATGGAAGCCTACGACGGTCTGCCGCTCACCTCGCAGTTCACCGCCTTTGAATTTCAGGAAGTTTACGAGGAGATGTACAAGGATGGCGTTACCGACGTCATCTGCGTGCTGATCAACGCCCAGGGCTCGGCTACATACAACAATTCCATCATGGCGGCCGACAATTTCTATGAAGACAATCCCGACGCGGTTGGAAAAATCCGCTTTATCTCCATCGACGGCAGAAGCTATTCCGGCGCATACGGATACGCGGCTGTGGAAGCCGCCAAAATGGTGCAGCGCGGCGCAACCGTGGAGCAGATCGTCGATTTCATCAACAACTGGGTGGAGAACTGCACCGTTTTCTTTGCCCCCTACACGCTCAAATACGCCAAGAAGTCGGGACGCATTCCGGCCGCCGCCGCATTCGTGGGCGACGCGCTGGGACTCAAACCCATCATGAGAATTTTTGACCATGTGATCACCACTGAGGACAAGGTGCGGGGCGAAAAGCTGCTGATTCCCACCATCGTCAAGAAGACGGCTGCCGAAATCGAGCCGCAGACGCCTTATTGCATTGTCTACGGCAACGACAGTTCGGTCTGCGACGACCTGGCCAAGGCGATGTATGACAAGCTGGGCTATCCTGCCGCCGGATTCTATCAGATCGGCGCCGCGATCGCTGTCAACGCAGGTCCCAAGGTGGTCGGCGTTATCTTCAAGAAGAAGAGATAATGATTTCTGGGGAATTATATTAAAAGATACACTTTCGGAGCAATATTTTGCAGAATAACGGCGAATCTTTCAAAGCCGCTTGCATTTTACCGTTGCAGGCTTTATAATATGAATTGTCATTAAGATTTATTTATGATAATAAGTTGAAAAGAGGAATTGTGTTTATGAGCGAAGAAGTTAAAGAAGCAGTACAGAACATGCCCTTTACCCCCAACGAGGGAAAAAACCTTGTGATTACCACTGACGACGGCAGCTTTGAGCGCTATCCCGTCAAGACTCCCATTATCAAGAGCGGCGACGACCTCGTGGCTCTGCTCAATGAGCTGGTCAAGCCCTACCTTCAGGACGGCGATATGATCTACATGAGCGAGAAGATTCTCGCCATCAGCCAGGGACGTGCCTTCAAGATCGAGGATATCAAGCCCTCTCGTCTGGCCAGATTCCTTACCAAATTCGTTTACAAATCCCCCTACGGCATCGGTCTGGGCATGCCCGAAACCATGGAGCTGGCCATCCGTTCTGTCGGTCGTCCCAAGATCATCTTTGCCGCTATTATCTCCGGCATCTGCAAGCTCTTTGGCAAGCGCGGCGTTTTCTACAACATTCTCGGCCCCGACGCAAGGGCCATCGACGGTCCCTGCGACTGCACCATTCCTCCCTACAACGGATATGCCAAGATGGCTCCCGACAAGCCCCATGACGCCGCAAAGAAATTCACCGAGGAGATGGGCGGTCATCAGGTTATCGTGGTAGACGCCAACGACATCGGCGTCAATATTCTCGGCAAGCCTTCGCAGGACGTTCCGGATGAATTCTATTCCAGAATCTTCAAGGACAACCCCCTCGGTCAGGGTCACGAACAGACTCCTCTCTGCATCGTGCGCAAGATCGGCTGAGAAAATCAGACAAAGGATTTCGGCCATTCAGGCTGCCCGCTTCCGGGGACGGAGGCAGGCAGCTTTTTTCGTCCCGAATAGATTTGAAAAACGGCGAGGCCCTGCATTCAGGCACTCGCCGCTTTTATGTTGCTAAAACAGTATTGAGAAAAATCAGTTGCCGTTGGCAGTAAAAACCACCGCGAAGGTCTTGATGATCAGCTTGCAGTCCAGCAGAAAACTGCATTCGTGCAGGTAGGTCACATCCATCTTCATCCATTCTGGGAACAGAATGTCGTCACGATTGTGGGTACTCTGCCAGATGCAGGTCAGCCCCGGCCGCATCAGCAGCCGCTGCATGGTGAATTCATTGTACAGCTTGACCTCGCGCGGAAGCGGAGGTCTGGGACCGACGATGCTCATATGCCCCATGATAATATTGAGCAGCTGGGGCAGCTCGTCGATGCTCGTCTTGCGGATAAATTTCCCGAAGCGCGTCATACGCGGGTCGTCCTTCACCTTGTAGGTCGGGTCATTGGGTGCCTTGAAGGAGATGCCCTTTTTTCTGAGCTCCTCCAACAGTGCTTCGGCATTGACCACCATCGAGCGGAATTTGAAGAGCCTGAATTCCTTGCCGTTCTTGCCTGTGCGGGTCTGGATAAACAGGGGACTTCCGTGCGGATCGTCGAGGAAAATAATCAGCGCGATCAAAAGCATAAAGGGAAACAGCACGATCAACGCAAACACACTGAGAACCACATCGAAAAAACGCTTGAAAAAGCGGTATACCGGCTTATTCTTCAGCATGTCCGTTCCCGGAGGCAGAATAGGTCCGAACACCGTGAGATCGCCCCATTCCATATCGTCCGTGCTGTTCGGGGTACCGGTAGGCTTATAGACGGGGATTTCTTCCTCAATGACAATCTCGCTTTCGGGCATTTCATCCTCCGGTAGACCGACATTCTTTATCTCATTGTCGGATCTGGTCTTGTACATTCTTTTCAACTCCGTTAGTTTTCATTCCGTCATTCCCTACAAAATAAACTTCTTTTCTGCACGAAGAAGTGTTTAGTTCAACTCCGTGAACTTCATTATAACACACCTGAAATAAGAATACAACCAGCAAGTTTTTTAATGTATAAAAAAATACGTCCAGTCACAGCCACTAATTTGTAGATTCTGCACAATCATCCGAAGCCTTCTGCCACAATTCAACCATCGAACTGGCTGTAATACAGCTTGGAATAAAAACCGCCCTTCTGCAGCAGCGTGCTGTGATTGCCCTGCTCGATGATGTGCCCGTCCTTCATCACAAGGATGATGTCCGCGTCCCGTACGGTGGAAAGCCGGTGGGCGACAATGAAGCTGGTTCTTCCCTTCATCATGCGGGCGAAGGCGTCCTGAATCTTCAATTCCGTGCGGGTGTCGATGGAGGAAGTCGCTTCGTCCAGAATCAGCATGGGGGGCAGACAGAGCATGACGCGTGCAATGCAGAGCAGCTGCTTCTGCCCCTGCGAAAGGCTGCCGCCGTCTTCGCTTAATTGCGTGTCATATCCCTGCGGCAGACGCTTGATGAAGCTGTGGGCATGCGATGCCTTGGCTGCCGTAATCATTTCCTCTTCGGTCGCGTCCGGCTTGCCCATGCAGAGATTCTCACGGACAGTGCCATTCTTCAGCCATGTTTCCTGAAGCACCATGCCGTAATTCTTTCTCAGACTGTGGCGGGTCACTTCGCGGATGTCGCTGCCGTCCACCGAAATGCTTCCTTCATTCACGTCATAGAACCGCATGAGAAGGTTGATCAGGGTCGTTTTGCCGCAGCCGGTGGGTCCCACAATGGCGACCCGCTTTCCGTGGCGGACATTCAGATTCAGATGCTCGATCAGGCTGACTTCCGGTACATAGGAAAAGGAAACATCCTTGAGCGCTACCTCTCCCCTGACCGATTCAAGCGCAGGATTGCCTTCGTCACTCACCTGCGCCGGCTGCCCGATCAGCTCAAAGATTCTTCCGGCGCAGGTCAGGGCGTTTTGCAGCTCGGTGATCACGCCGGAGATTTCATTGAAGGGCTTAGTGTACTGATTGACATAGCTGAGGAAGGAGGAAAGAATGCCCGCGGTGATGCTGCCGTTGATAGCCGCACACGCGCCTACCAGGGCAACGGCGGCATACACGATATTGTTGACGAAACGGGTGCCGGGATTGGTGAGCGAGGAAAAGAAGGTGGCGCGGAGGGAGTATTTCGACAGGCGGGCGTTGATTTCGTCAAATTCCGTCATGTTCTCGTCCTCATGGCAGAATGCCTGCACCACCTTCTGATTGTTCACCATCTCGTCAATGAAAGCGGTCTGCTGTCCGCGCGTTTCGGATTGCAGCTTGAACATGTCATGGGTGTGCGTCGAGATGTATTTAGCGACAAACAGCGAGATAGGCGTCATAATCACCACAACCGCCGTAATGCCGGGGTGAAGCAGCAGCATGAACACCAGCGTGCCGAGGATCGTGACAACGCCGGTGAATAAATTGGTAAAGCCCATCAGAAGTCCGTCGGCAAAGGTATCCACATCGGCAATGACGCGGCTCACCGTCTCGCCGTAAGAATGGGAATCGATGTAGCCCAGCGGCAGCTTTTCAATCTTGCGGAATGCCTCGTCCCTGATGTCCCGCACCACCTCGAAGGTGATCTTGTTGTTGACGGTATTCATCAGCCATTGAAGAAGGGCTGTCGCCAGCGCCGCAATCGCGATTTTGAGCAGATAGCCTTTGATGAGCGCAAAATCCACCTTTCCCGCGTCGATAATGCAGTCGATGGCTCGGCCGATCAGCAGCGGAATCCACAGCGTCAGGGCCACAGAAGCGCCGGCGAATACAATCGAGGCCGCCAGCTGAAAGCGGTGAACGCCGATGTATTGCAGCACTTTTTTGATTGTGCTTTTGGTTTCGGGGCTCATTTCGCACCCTCCTTCCCGTTTTTCTCGGTGCTGAATTGGGAATGGTAAATCTCGCGGTAGACTTCGCAGCTTTCCAGAAGCGCATCGTGCTTCCCCATGCCGACGATCTTTCCGTCGTCGAGGACGATGATTCTGTCGGCGTGGGCGATGGAAGCGGCTCGCTGCGACACGATGAAGACCGTCGGACTGCCTTCCATTGCCTTGATTGCCTTGCGCAGCGCCGCGTCGGTCGCGAAGTCCAGTGCTGACGCGCTGTCGTCAAGAATCAGGATTTCCGGTTTTTTCACGAGGGCACGTGCAATGGTCAATCGCTGCCGCTGACCGCCCGACAGATTCTTTCCGCCCTGGGCAATCACATAATCCAGCCCCCCCTGCTTGCCCGCCACCACTTCGGATGCCTGCGCCGTGGCAATGGCGGCATGGATTTCCTCGTCCGAAGCGCCGGGATTGCCCCAGCGCATATTGTCCCGTATCGTGCCTTTGAAAAGCACCGCCTTCTGTGGCACCATTCCTACCTTCTCACGGAGTGCGCCGCGGGTGTATTCCCTGACGTTCACCCCGTCCACCAGCACCTCGCCGGCGAAGGCGTCGTAGAAACGCGGAATCATATTGACCAGCGAGCTTTTGCCGGAACCGGTGCCGCCGATGACGCCCACTGTCTCTCCCCTCTTTACGCGGAAGTCGATGTCCGTCAGCGCGTTTTCATTGGATGTTCCGTAGCGCAGGTCGGCGTGTCGGAATTCAACAGTGTATTCGCAGGAAGAATCGCCCTGCTTCGCTTCTGCTTCACTTGGGAAGGTCATGGAAGGCTGGATTTCCAGCACCGACTCAATGCGGTTGCCGCAGGCGATGGATTTGGTGACGCTGATAATGAGATTGGCGAGCTTGATTAATTCCACCAGGATCTGCGACATATAATTGTAGAGTGCGACCACCGCGCCCTGGGTGATGATTCCCTGATTCACCCGCAGTGCGCCGATGTAGATCAGCGCAATGATCGAGCCGTTGATGATCACCAGCGTGACGGGATTCATCAGCGCGGAGATCCTTCCGACGAACTTCTGCGCGTCGGTGAGGGCTTCATTGCGATCGAGAAAGCGCTGCGTTTCTTCTTCTTCCTTACAGAAGGCACGGATGACGCGCACGCCGGTGAGATTCTCGCGGGTGGAAAGCAGCACGCCGTCCAGCTTCTCCTGTACCTTGCGGTAGAGCGGAATACAGACCAGCATGATGCCGAACACCACTACCGACAGCAGCGGAATGGTCACGACGAAGGTCAGCGCCGCCTTCGCGTCCACCGTGAAGGCCATGATCATCGCGCCGAACACCACGAAGGGCGAACGCAGCAGCAGACGCAGCGTCATATTCACCCCGTACTGCACCTGGTTCATGTCGCTGGTCATGCGGGTGACAAGCGTAGAAGTGCCGAGGGAATCAATGTCCGAATAGGAAAGGCTTTGAATGTGTTTGAACAGCGCGTGCCGCACCTTCTCGGCGAAACCGACGGCGGCTTTGGCGGCAAAGAACTGCGCGGTGACCGAGCTGATGAGTCCCACCACGCCCAGTCCTGTCAGCAGCAGGCACATTTTCACGGTATAGCCCCTGTCCGCGCCGCCGATGCCCTTGTCGATGATGGCAGCCACCACCAGCGGCACCAGCAGCTCAAACGAAGCCTCCAGCAGCTTGAAGAGCGGTCCCAGAATGCTTTCCTTTTTGTAGTCTTTTAAGAATCGGAGTAATTTGTACATTTTTTCAACCATCCCCGCGTTTGTGATAGATGTGTTATTTTTTATTATACTCCATTTATGCGTTTGGTTCAACACCTATTTTTTGAATGACGGCAAGAAGTCCTGTCCATCACAAAAATCAACGGCTTTTTCAAAATATCGGTTGCATTATCAGTGGGAATGATATAAAATAAAAATGAAATTCACACTTCAGACTGATCGGGAGGTTAATGAATAATAACGACATGAAATCCACATATGCAAGCATACTATCTTTGGTACTGCTCATTATCTTTTCGGCGTATTTTTCCGCGACGGAAACCGCCTTTTCCGGTGTGAACCGGATACGCCTCAAAAATATGGCCTCCGACGGAAACAAAAAGGCTTCCCGTGCGCTCAAACTCACCGAGAATTTTGACAAGCTGCTTTCCACCGTGCTGGTCGGAAACAACATCGTCAATATCGCCGCTTCTTCCATTGCCACCCTGCTGTTTACTTCATTCTTCGGGGATGCCGGCGCGGCGATTTCCACCCTGGTCATGACCGTGCTGCTGCTGATTTTCAGCGAGATCACACCGAAAAGCATTGCAAAGGAAGTTCCCGAGAGCTTCGCGATGTTCTCCGCGCCCTTCATCTCGGTATTGCAGACGCTGCTCACGCCCATCAACTGGATTTTCACCCAGTGGAAAAAGCTCATTTCCAGGCTGATTGACGTGAAGGGAGGCGGGGCGATTACCGACGACGAGCTGATCACCATTGTCGATGAAGCCCAGAACGAAGGGGGCATCGGCGAGAACCAGGGAGAGTTGATCCGTTCCGCCATTGAATTCAGCGACCTTGAAGTGGTACACATTCTCACGCCCCGCGTTGACATTCTGGCGGCGGAAATCTCCACACCGCCGGAAAAATTCGCCTCGATCTTCAAGAACAACCACTTCTCCCGCATTCCCGTCTACAAGGGTACCATCGACAACATTGTGGGAATCCTTCATGAACGGGATTTTTACGAGAAGATGTATTTCGACAAGACGGTAGACATCCCCTCCATGCTGATTTCGGTGGAGTATATTCCCAAGAACACCAAAATCTCCGAGCTGCTGAAAATCTTCCAGCACGCGAGGTGCCACATGGCGGTCGTCATTGACGAATTCGGCGGAACGGTGGGCATCATTACGCTGGAAGACATTCTGGAAGAGCTGGTGGGCGAAATCTGGGACGAAAATGACGAGATCATCAGCGAAATCGAGCATTGCGACGACGGAGGATACATCGTTTCGGGTATCGCTTCTCTCAGCAAGGTCTTTGAAATGCTGGAGATCCAGGAGGACGAGAACACCGAAGCCGTCACCATCGGCGGCTGGCTCACCGAACGCATGGGCAAGATTCCTTCGGTCGGCGAGGGCGTGGAATTCAGCGGCTACCGCATTTCCGTCTCCGAGGCAACCCCAAAACGGGTGGTCTATGTCAAAATGATACGACTCGACGCGGGCACAATTGAATCCTCAGACTAACGCAAAACGGCTGCACCGTTTCGGGATTTCTTTCCCAAAAGGTGCAGCCGTTGATGTTATTCCTTTGCGTCCGTCTCATTCGTCGTCTTTTTTCTTCAGGCTGTTGCGGCGTATTGGTCCGAAGGAAGCCCATTCGTCGTAAATTTCCTCATAGCGCTTGTAGGCGATGGCAACTGAATCCTCCCACGACAGGTAGACTTCCTTTGCGGCAATCTCGCCTGTCTGCGCCAGAGAGCTTCTGTCGTGGATCGCGCTCTGTATGGTCGCCGCGAAGGAATCGGCGTTCTCTTCGCTGATATAGCCGTTGCGTCCGTCGGTGACGATCTCCGAAGCACAGCTGTCCTTGATCAGCACACTGGGTGTGCGGCAGGCTGCCGCTTCCATGACCACCAGACCCGCGGTGTCATAGGTAGAGGGAAACAGGAAAAGATCCGCGCGGGTGAAATATCCCTTGAGCAGCGCACGGTCATAAATCGGTCCGGTAAAGAGGGTCTGGTTCATCAGACCGACCTTGCGGGCGTAGGTCTTGATATCCTCCAGCTCGTAGCCGCCACCGACAAATATCATCCGGAAACGCACTCCCGCTGCCTTCACCTTGACCAGCGAATCGAGTATAATCTTGATGCCCTTGTACCACTGCATTCTGCCGCAGTACATAAAGACCAGCTCGCCCGAATGATAGCCGGTATCCGCCTGCACCTTGCGCATGATCTCGTCCGAAGCCGGTTCCAGTGTGATGTCGGCTCCGTTGACCATCACGCGGTAATCGCCCTGATAGCCCAATGCGCGAAGGGATTTGGCGCAGCCATGGCTCACCGTCCAGACTTCGTCTGCATAGTTGAAGCTGTTCACCACAATCGCGCCGGCCATCTTCCGGAGCGATTTATTCTTGACCGTGAAGGCGATATCATCGTCAAACTTGGTGTGATACGTCATAACGACAGGCAGCCTGTGACGGGGATTGGCGTTTTTCGCCAGCATGGCGGCTGTAAAGGGGCTGTGACAGTGTATGAGATCGAGATTTTCCTTTGACACCTTCCGCAACGCGTTGATGGAGAAAGGATTACCCGTGCGATAGCGGATTCTCGTCTTGTCGGTCGGAAGCGACTGGTAGCGTATGACCTTGAAGTCATAATCGTCCACCACATGCTTGTATTTCGGAGCGACAACCACGCTCCTGCCGTACTTCTCCTGAATAATCCGTGCGTAATTCACCACGGTATTGGCAACGCCGTCAATGTTCGGCGGGAATGAATCGTTAAACAATCCGACTGTCAGCTTTTTCATTCTATTATCATTAACCCCTCTCACAGGATAATTTTTCAATTCATTGTATCATATTTTTTTATTAAATTCAACAAGAAATAATAAAAATATGTAAAAACAGGTTGAATTTGGAAGCATTTAGGTTTAAAATAAGAGTGTACATTTGTACCCATGCATTGCTCTTCCATTTTCGACGGACAGGCTATGCAAATTTTTTAAAACAGGAGATTTTTCAGATGAAGGTATTAGTTGAAACTTCGGCACGCCACGTCCATGTGACAGACGAGCATCTCGCGGTTCTCTTCGGCGAGGGCTATCAGCTCACCAAGAAAAAGGATCTTTCCCAGCCCGGTCAGTTCGCCAGCAACGAACGTGTTGACATCGTCGGACCTAAGGGCGTTATGCCCAATGTGTCCATTCTCGGCCCGACACGCAAGGCTTCACAGGTCGAGCTTTCTCTCACTGATGCACGCAAGATCGGCATCGCTGCTCCCGTCAGAGAATCCGGCGATCTCGAAGGCACACCCGGCTGCGTCATCAAAGGACCCGCAGGTGAGGTCACTCTCGAAAACGGCGTGATCGCTGCTAAGAGACACATTCACTTCACCCCTGAGGATGCTGAGAAGTTCGGCGTGAAGGACAGCCAGGTCGTTTCGGTTAAAATCGAAACCGCCGACAGAACCACTACCTTCGGCGACGTCGTGGTCAGAGTCAGCCCCAGCTACGCCGCTGCCATGCACATCGACACCGACGAGTCCAACGCGGCAGGCTGCGCGGGTCACGTCGAGGGCGAGGTCATTGTCGACTGATTTTTCAGGTTTTTCCAGATTATCATTTTGAATGCTCACCGCCTCATTCTCTCAACGGCGGTCGTGTATTCATGAAATCAACCAAGCTGCTTTTGACGGCTTGACAATTATCAAAAAATCCCCTGACGGTTCGGAATGATACCTGACCGTCAGGGGATCATTTTTTTACCGTTGTTTCGTATCCGCACGCTATATGAACAGATTCACCAGCCCGAGAACAAAGCCAATCAGCGCCCCGAGACTGATGATCGCGTTCAGCTCATTTTTCATGACGTCCAGCACCAACCGTTCCAGTTCGTCTATGGGCATAGCGTTGATTTTTTCTTCGACCAGAGAGGATATGTCGACGCTTTTCAATATGACATCCACGCTCTGAACGACCAAATTCCGATAGGCCTGGATCACCGCGCTTCTCACCGACTGTTCGTCGATGTCAAACTGCGCCAGAAGGTGCAGCCCCGAATGTGCTTCTGCTTCACCCAGCTTGCCGTCAAGTACAGGAATGATTGCTTGCGTGCCGTTTTCACTGATCATTCTGTCCAGCATTTCTTTTGTGGGCTGCATGATCTTGCTGATTGTTTTTTCATTCACCACCAGTGCCAGAGGGGTATAACTGTATTTTTCCTTTAGTGCATCCGCCATTGCCGTCAAGACCGTTTCGGTAGCATTTGAGGACTCCAATGCCCCGACAATCTGCACGCTTAACGCGTTGATCAACTTCATTCTTTTCTGCTCATAAGAGGTACTGTCCGTACGGGACAGGGAAATCAGTTCTTCTCTGACATTTCCGGACAGCTTCTCCACAACCGCATCCGCAACCGTTTTTTCGGCTTTCTCGGACAGCAGATGCTCCGTGATGTCCTCCTTGGTCAGCAAATGCTTCTCTATCACCTCTCCTACGGCGCTGGCCAGGCGGGGACGTCCCTTTGGAATCACGCCGGGGGTCAGTGGAAGTCTGCGACCAAAGATACGGATCTCCTTTTTGGGATAAAACAGCATCTTCACCGCTATCATGTTGGTAAAGTATCCTATCACCGCACCGATCAGCGGGCCTGACAGTATTCTCAGTATTTCTGTGTATTCCATTTTCTCAGCAGCTCCCTTCCGGCTTCGTACCTGGTTTTCCAAAAAGTGCGGTGATTTTTACGATCCTTGCACCAAAATCAATTAATTTTACTATCAAAATAGTTTCCTTCATAAAATCAGCCCTGTTTTATGAGATTGCTGTGCGATTAACAAAAAAATGATTCATTTTTCAGTCTTAATGTCTTCTCACTGACGCAGGCGTCAGCAGGAATATATGAAAACTAAAAAAAAATAATACAAGTCATAAATCCCATCGACGTTCGACGACAGGATTTTGGCCTTGGAAGGGTAGTACAAAAAATGCCTGTGAGTTATGAAGCTGAAAACGAAAAGGACAAATGATTGCTCGATTACTATCCTGTGTTTCGGAAGAAATAATCGTAATCATCTCACGCGGAGTGACAATAAAGGGCTCTGTGGGAAAATATTTGATGCTTCCGGTTACAAGGCATGCCCCTCCCGATATGCGTTCTTCCATTACTGCTTCATAAATGACTATATCCTTCGGATCGGGAAACTCATCCTTTTCAATGCTTTCAGCGTCAATATAAATACCAAGCCGTTCCAGCTCCAAAATTACATCCTCCACAATATCATTCGTAAAGTGGAATTTGGGTCTGAGCAAAACGGTGCGATATTCGTCAATGCATAGTGTTTTATTTATCTTCCTGCTTTCTGGCTGCCTCGATTTCCGCGTTGATTTCATCCAATGTCGTATCCGGAATACCGTTTTCATCAGCAATGCGGCTTGCCGCTTTCATTGCTTTGATTCCTTTGTTTTCTACTCCTTCATCAAGCTTCATGCTGAACGGAATGCCGTTTTCCTGAATTAATCTCGACATACACATACGAAGATAGGTTGGCAGGTCAATACCTAACTTCTCACAAATACTCGCTGCTTTTAATCGAAATGCTTCTTCCGCACGAAATTGAACTAAGGTGTTTGACATATACATACCTCCTTCCTTGATTCAATATGATTATACCACTTCAAGATTTCAATTGCAATCATTTGTTTGCAATTTTACTATTGCAAATACAAAAAACTGTCGTCCATCATCTTTCCACAATGTTGGACAGTCTGGAAGGGGAGTACAAAAAAGATGCCGGTGGGTTATGGTGCGGCAAGGAAAAATAATAGATTTGTCATGTTTTTCTCCTTTTCCACTGCAAGAAATAAACTAACCATTCACGTAATTATCTTGTCACACAATGAGAAAGAACCAGCCGTCTGTGGGAAGAAGAAAATGCTCTCACGGACGGCTGGTTTTGTTATGCGCGTAATAGGAAGCGAATGAAAACTAATCTTTACTCTGAGCAGACAATCTGCGACCGCAAAAATAGAGAAACAGCACCATCAGAAGCTCGCCAAACATACTGATAAAGAATATCAGATCGCTGTTTCCGGTGGCCGGTCCCAATGCCGAAAATACGAACATCAGAAATGCTGATAGGAACAGATGAGGGTTCTTCTGTCTGATCCACACGATGATTCCGCAAATCATCATCGGAATCACAGTGCCAAAGGATAATATGCTGCTGATGGCAGTCGCCCAACCCGGGGTGGCTGACCCTGCGGCAAAGCGAATTACACCGGCCATCTCACGCGGTTCCAGTGCGGTTGCCAACGCCTGCGCCACTCCACCGATCATAAGAAGACCGGTAAAAATCCACACGGCTATAAGGACTGGTTTCTTAAGTTTCAGCGCATAGGCGCAAATGGGGAAAATCAGCGGAATCAGCAGACCATGCGCGATAAAACGTACAGGGCTGACAGAAGATAAAACATTCATCGGCAGGATCGCACCAATGCCGATGATAGCAGCATCCAGAATCAGACCAAGGGTCAGAATCCCTGAACAAAAACCGATGGTCAGTTTGCTTTGTTTTGCCGATCGGAACAAAAATATAGCAATCAGCGTTTCCAACGCCACTATGCACCAGATTGCTACAGGACAGATCGTCAACAAGAATTCTCTCATTTTATTTTCCTCCAATTCTTTTGCTATAGTTTCAGGGTGATCATGGGGTGATCATGGATACTTTCGACCTGTATTCATTTTATCATAGATTCGAACTGTTGTCAAACAGAGGATCGTATTATTCTATTATCTAAAACGAGCCATTTTTTACACCTATAACCGAAAAACGGGTCTGTCACACTTTGGGCACGACAGACCCTGAATTTTTCATATCAACTTTTTCTTTGTGTGGTTTTCGTCTTGCGCCTTGATGAAAATCTTAAAATCGAAATCGTTCTCAAACCCGGTTGATTATGATTCATGATCGTCAGAGCCGTTGTTATTCGCGTCGCTGCGGGAGAAGAAGGATGTGATGCCCGCGGGAACAGCCAGCAGCTTCGCACGGAAGAGCTTGTCGGTAAACGCCATATACGTCAGGACGGACAGCGACAGGATGAACAGTATCAACATTGAACCGATGATCATGATGTCTTCGCCGGTGCCGGGATTGCTGCCGCCGGAGGAGGCTATTTTGAAAGTCGATGAACTTTCGTACACGGAACCGCTGAATTTGAACTTCACGGTAACGGTGTAATCGCCCGGCTTGAGGGTGTCAAGATAGGCCTTTGTGAGCGTCAGTTTGAGCGAACCGGATTCGGCTTTATACTCGGTGTTGGTAAGCGTCTTCGAATAGTTCTTTCCACTGACGGTTACAACGTCTTTAATGGAGTCGTCTTCAAGAGCGGCATTAAACGCATCAAATGTCTCACTGTCATGATTGTCAATTAAGAATCTGAAGTTCAGATCGCCGTCCTTCTTTATCTCGTGCGTGCCGCCGCCTTCGGTTACCTTGATTACGAGGATGACGGGAATTACGCGGGTTTCCTTATGGGTTGGGTCGTTCTGGCAAACACGCTCTTCCTCGCCCGCTTCGGTCTCGGTGGCTTCTTTTGTCACCGTCCATTCGCCCCAGTTGTGACCGAGGGCGGCTATTTCGCGGGTTTCTTTGTGGCTTGCGTCACGGGTGCAGGTGCGCGTTTCCTCGCCTGCTTCTTCACACGTCGCGGGGGTCGTTACTTCCCACTCGCCCCAGTTGTGACCGAGGGCTTCGACTTCGGTATGCTCGCTGCGTTTTTCGTGGCAAACGGCGCATTCCTCATGCTTCTCTCCGGGCTTCTCACAGGTGGGTTCCTTATCAGTCACCCAATTTCCCCATGTGTGACCGAGAGCGGTGTTTGCCACTTCGACGTCGACGGAAGTGGCGGAGTAGAAAACGCTGTCGTCTTCATCGTCCTGCACATTGGCAACATACCGCACCACCTTATTTTCGGTACAGGTGGGCTGCGACACGACTGTCCCGATATGCGGCGCGTTGTCGGTCAAGGTCTTTTCCGCATGGCATCTGCCGCAGGTCAGAGTGACGGAAGCGCTGCTGTAATCGGCTGCCCAATTCCATGCTTCGCTGCCCCATTCGTGACCCAGGGCAACGGCTGTCAGGTCTGTCAGTTCTACGGTGCCCGCGTTGTCACTGAATCGCTTGTGACAGAGCGAGCATTCCCAGTTTTCCTTCGTACCGGTGGCGGTACAGGTCGCGGCGACCGCTTCGTGATGCGTCAGGGAATGCTTGGTCGGATCGGGATCAATCGGTTCTGTCTCAAAAGTATTGCACTCCGAGCAGGTGTGCTTCTTTTCACCGGATTCGCCGCAGGTCGGCTCCCGTGTCACCAGCCATTCGCCCCAGACATGATCGCCGAGAGGACTGGTCTCGTCGTAAATGGAATCAATAGGATTTTCCGTATTGGCATTCAGGAATTTGTTGCCGTCCTGATCCGTCCAGTAGG
>CAMHMN010000020.1 GCA_946186245.1 uncultured Clostridia bacterium | reverse complement strand
CATCATTGCTCCGTCACAGTTTCACAAGGACGTCATCATCGACCAGCACATCGGCGAAAAAATCGAAAGAAGTATTTTCAATACCATCGGCTTTGAGGTCAAGCTCCGCATCCTGGTAAAAGGGGAGGACCTTCCCGAGGAAGTCCAGCCCCAGCAGAATGAAATCAGCTGGCACGACGCCGTTGACCAATACGGCGCTGCCACGCCGCAGCAGCTGACGGATAAAAATATTCCCGGACAGGTCCTGTCGTCGTCCGACGAGTCCTTCTATGAGTACACTTTCGACACCTTCATCGTCGGCTCCTCCAATAAATTCGCGCACGCGGCCAGCGTGGCGGTGGCGGACAATCCCGGCGGCGCCTACAATCCGCTTTTCATCTACGGACAGTCCGGAATGGGGAAGACCCACCTTCTTTTTGCCATCAAGAACGCCATACAGAAGAAATTCCCCGAGAAAACGATCAAGTACATCAAGGGCGACCAATTCACCAATGAGCTGATAGAGGCCATCGGACAGGGCAGACAGAACGAATTCCATCAGAAGTACCGTTATGTGGACGTCCTCATGGTGGACGACGTGCAGTTCATCGGCGGCAAGGAGCAGACGCAGGAGGAATTCTTCCACACCTTCAACACCCTGCATCAGGAGCACAAGCAGATCGTCCTGACCAGCGACCGTCCGCCCAGAGAAATCCAGACGCTCGAAAGCCGCCTGCGCTCCCGCTTTGAAATGGGACTGCTGGCCGACATCCAGCCGCCGGAATTTGAAACACGCATCGCCATTATCAAGCGCAAGGCCAAGCAGTGCAACATGGAGATGAGCGACGATATCGCCGAATTCATCGCCGAGCGCCTGAAATCCAATATCCGTCAGCTGGAAGGCGTGGTCAAGCGCATCAACGCCACCTATCAGCTGGAGAAGGAGCTTCCCTCGCTGACCATGGCACAGAATGCCATCCGCGACGTGATGAACGACGTACAGCCCACGCCCATCACCATCGAACGCATCATCGAGGAAGTGGCGCGCACCTTTGAAGTGACCGCCGCCGACATCAAATCTCCCAAACGCGCCGCGCAGATTTCGCAGGCCAGGCAGGTCGCGATGTATGTCGTACGCGAAGTCACCAATCTTTCCTACGAGGAGATCGGCAAGGAGTTCGGCCGCGACCATTCCACCGCCATCTACGCCGTACAGCAGGTCGAGCGAAACATGAAGAACCGCTCCGATTTCCGCAATATGATCACAGATCTTATCAAGAATATAAAGGTTTCCGCGCAGTAAGGCGCCAGTCATTTTGCCCGCGAACGGCAAATGGAATTCTTGGAGCCGGAAATCCCGTCATTCAAATCAAAATGTCCCGGAAGGCAAAAAATTCCGGGACATTTTTATCGCTTTTTTGGCTCGTCGGCAGGTTGAAAGCAGGTGCAAACCATGTGGAAATCCGGTCGAAAACAGGGAAGAGGGGAGAAGCGGCTTTCCGGAGTATTCTACCGTTTTTTCCACAATCCACGTGGAAAGCGGTGGAGGGCTGTGGATTGTGGAAATACGTGCAAAAAGTTCCCCACGATTTTCCAGCAGGATTCCACTTGTGCAAAACTCCGCAGCGTGCGGACAATCCGAAGGCTCCGCCATTTTCCACCAATTCCACACCCCCTACTGCTGCTACTGCCCTTATCTTATAATAATTATTATTTTCATATGGAAAATATACCTGCTCCGGCAGCAAAAAAAATTCCTTCCGGGTTTTCCACACCCGATGTCAAAAACAAGCCGCCTTCAATTTTTACAATCTGCCACTTGTAATCATTTAAAAAGTAAGCTATAATAAAAGGTACGACAAAATCACCAATATGAGAAAGGAACTGGATCACACAATGAAAATAAAATGCAACCGTGAAATGCTTTCCGACGCTCTCAACAAGGTTTCCAGAGCCGTCGCTATACGTTCCACCATGGCCGCGCTGGAGGGCATTTATCTGCGCACCGAGGAGTGCTCGCTCTATGTCTGCGGCTACAACCTGGAACTGGGGATCTCCACAAAGGTGCTGGCGAATGTCTACGAAGAAGGCAGCGTCGTGCTTTCCTCCAAGCTCTTCTGCGAGATCGTCAGAAGGATGCCGGGAGATGAAGTGGAGCTCACCTGCACCGAAAATCTGATCACCACCATTCGCTCTTCGGAGTCGGAATATTCCATCATCGGCATTTCGGCGTCGGATTTCCCGGAGCTTCCGGTCATCGAAAGCGAGCGCAGGATTTCCCTTTCACAGGGAATGCTCAAATCCATGATCGCGCAGACCATATTCGCGGTGAGCGACAACGATTCCCGTCCCACCTGCACGGGCTCGCTGTTTGAAATCACTTCCGACAGGCTGCGCGTTGTGTCGGTAGACGGATTCCGTCTGGCGATGCGCACGGAGCCGATCACTTCCACCTTCGATTCCTCCTTCATCGTGCCGAAAAAGACGCTGGAAGAAATTCTACGGCTGCTGGATGACGACGAGGACAAACGCGTGGAAATCTGCTCCACCAGAAGACACATTGAATTCATGATCAACGGCTGCACCATTATTTCGCGCCTGATCGAGGGCGATTTTCTGGACTACAACAATGCCGTTCCGGCTGCCAACGACAAGGAAGTCAGGGTCAGCACCCGCCGCATGATCGAGGCAAGCGAGCGCATGGGGCTGCTCATCAGCGACGCGATCAAAAGCCCGGTGCGTTGCGTATTCGGCAATGACGAGATCACCTTCAACTGCCGCACGGCGGTGGGTTCGGCAAGCGACAGAATGCACGCGGAAGCGCCGAACGAGCCGGTGGAAATCGGCTTCAATAACCGGTATCTGATGGACGCATTCCGGGCGGTTTCTTCGGATGAAGTACGGCTGATTATCGGTTCGCCGGTCAATCCGGTGAAGGTATTACCGCCGGAAGGGGAGAGCTTTTTATTCCTGTTGCTGCCGGTAAGATTACAGAAGAACGATTAAGAGAAAAAGCAAGCGCCAATAATGGGGTGCAGGGGGCCACTGCTCCCTGCCGGGAGGATGAGGGCAGAGCCCTCATGAGCGAGGCGAAGCCGAGCGAGCAAGACGCACCAAGAAAAAAACAAGAGTCGGGCGAATAGCCATAAAGGAAAATCCGAAATCATCCTTGCCCAATCATCAAAAAAAGCCGCGATGCAATTCGGAGTGGGTTCCGCGATCACTGCGTCCGACCCCGATTTATATCGCAGCGCGTTGCAGCGAGGGGCGCTGCCCTTGACCAGATGTACGCTTGCATTCGCCCGCTGATTACGAGCTTCGCTTTTCCTTTTTTTCTTCTTTCCTTTTGCTTTACATTACTACACGGAGTTGATGTTGTGGAACACCGTATTATACCAATCTCTACCGAATTCATTAAACTGGACAGCCTGCTTAAATTCGCCGGAATCGCGGCAGTCGGGGGAGAGGCTAAATTCATGGTAACCTCCGGCGCTGTGCTGGTCAATGGCGAAGTGTGCAATATGCGCGGTAAAAAAATTCGCCCCGGCGATGTGGTATCCATTCCCTGTGACAGCGTGGAGCTGGAGGTAAAGGGCGCAGACATATGATTGCCCGCCGAATTTCCACCCAGAATTACCGCAATCTCGCGGCCGAACCTATTGAATTTGCCGATGGCGTCAACGTCATCAGCGGTCAGAACGGTCAGGGAAAGACAAACCTCCTCGAAGCGCTCTGCCTTTTCACCGGCGTGCGCTCCTTCCGCGGCGCCAAGAATGCCGAGCTCATCGCCAGAGGGGAAAAATTCGCCCGCATGGAGCTGGATTTCTTCGCCGAAAAACGGGAACAGAGCGCCAGCCTCGTCATTACCGACAAGAAGCAGGCCACTCTCAACGGCGTCAAGCTGGCGGCGGCGACCGGCTTCATCGGACGGTTCTGCGCGGTGGTCTTTTCGCCCGACAATATGAGCCTCGTCAAGGGCGGTTCCGCTGAGCGCCGCCGATTCCTTGACGCGGCGATTTCCCAGCAGTTCCCGGCCTATCCGCGGCTGCTGGTGGAATACAACCGGATTTTGGCCCAGCGCAATGCCTTCCTCAAAAAATCCGCCTCCACCGCGGGCTTTGAATCCATGCTGGATATCTGGGACGAGAATCTCTCCCAGACCGGCGCGAGAATTGCCTGCAAACGGGCGGAATACGTTTCCCGGCTGGTGGGCAAGGCCGAAGAAATCTTCGACGGCATTTCCTCCGGCAGGGATTCTGTCAGTCTGCGCTATTCCTGCGGCTTTCTGAATTCTGACTCGGTGCAGGAGACCGCTTGCGAATTGAAAAAACAGCTGGAAGCGCACCGCGCTTCCGATCTCGCCCAGGGATGTACAAATTACGGCGCCCACAGGGATGATCTGAACATCGCGGTCAACGGCATGGCGGCTCGTTCCTATGCCTCGCAGGGGCAGAAGCGTTCCTGCGTGCTGGCGCTCAAGCTGGCGGAGGCGTCCCTTCTGGAGCAATCGGCAGGGGAGAGGCCCATCGCCGTGCTGGACGACGTGATGAGCGAACTCGACAGCCTGCGGCAGGATTACCTTCTCAACCATATGGAGGGCTGGCAGGTTTTTATTTCCTGCTGCGATCCGCACACCGTCAAGGGGCTGGACAAAGGCAGAATTATCGAAGTCGAGGGCGGAAGGTTTTATTCGGGCTGAAGGGTGAAGGGAGAAAGTTGACAAAATGTACCTGCATTTAGGCAACAATTACGTGATTCCCGAAAGGGAGATTATCGGCATTTTCGATATGGACAACACCACCATTTCCAAGCATACGCGCAACCTTCTCCGGCTGGCGGAAAAGGCCGGAAGGGTGACGGCTGTCACCAGCGATCTGCCCAAGAGCTTCGTGCTGTGCAGGGACGGCAGCGTTTATCTCTGTCAGATTTCGCCTTCAGCGCTCGCAGGGCGCGCCGAACAGGGCACAGGCATATAAACTTATATCGGATGCAATTTACGTCGTATTCTGAGCGTTACAGCCGGAATACGACGCTTTTTTTGCCCTTGCCAAAGAACAGAGAATAGAAAATCATCGCTTCGGGCTGGAAATAATGAATATATTAGTATTAACATACTAATAAATAGGGAAAAAATTTAAAAATTTATTATGGCATTTTTCAGCTGTTTGTGATATAATTATTTCATATAGACCAAAAGCTGAAAAAGGGCGTTTTTTCGTACTTGCGCGCCTTTTTTCATGAACAGTTCGGAGGGACGATGTATTGGATAACATAGAAAAGACAGAAATAAAAGACATTGATTTTGAATCGGTCAGCACGGCAGTAGATGAAGAGGCTTACGACGAAAATCAGATACAGGTGCTCGAGGGTCTGGAAGCCGTCAGAAAACGCCCCGGCATGTATATCGGCACCACAGGTCCCAAGGGTCTGCACCACCTTGTCTATGAGATCGTGGACAACGCCATCGACGAAGCGCTGGCGGGTTACTGCGATCTGATTACCGTCGATATCGAAAAGGACGACATCATCACCGTCACCGACAACGGCCGCGGCATTCCGGTCGGCATTCAGCAGAAAACGGGACTTCCCGCCGTGGAGGTCGTTTTCACCATCCTTCACGCGGGCGGCAAGTTCGGCGGCAGCGGCTACAAGGTGTCCGGCGGTCTGCACGGCGTCGGCGCGTCGGTCGTCAATGCCCTTTCCGAATGGCTGGAAGTCGAAGTCAGCGACGGCGAACATATTCATTACCAGCGCTTTGAACGCGGCAAGAAGACCTGCGAGCTGCACGTCATCGGCGATACCGACAAGAAGGGCACCAAGGTTCGTTTCAAAGCCGATCCTGAGATGTTCCGGGAGACGACGGTCTATTCCTTCGACGTGCTCCAGGAACGCCTCAGAGAGCAGGCATTCCTCAATGCCGGCATACACATCCGGCTCTCCGACCTGCGCGGGGAAGAGCCGGTCAGCGAAAGCTACTGCTACGAGGGCGGCATCCGCTCCTTCGTCGAATACATTCATCAGAAGAAGGCGGTCGAGGTGCTTCACCCCGACGTCATGCACTTCGCCTGCGTGTCCTCCGACGGCAATTCCACCGCCGAAGTCGCCATGCAGTACAACACCGATTACAATGAGTTTACCATCTCCTTCGCCAACAATATCCGCACGGTGGACGGCGGCACCCACGAGGAAGGTTTCAAGCGTGCCCTGACAAGGGTCATGAATGACTACGCACGCAAATTCAATATCCTCAAGGACAGCGACCGCAACTTCACCGGCGACGACGTGCGCGAGGGTCTGACCACCGTCATCAGCGTCAAGCTTCACGAAGCGCAGTTCGAGGGACAGACCAAGGGCAAGCTGGGCAATACCGAAATCCGCGGCCTGGTGGACGGCCTGATTTCCGAAAAGCTGATGAATTATTTAGAAGAAAATCCCGCCGTCGCCAAGGCCATCTTCAACAAGGCGCTGGAGGCTTCCCGCGCCCGCGACGCCGCCCGCAAGGCCCGTGACGCCGCACGACGCAAGACTGCCTTTGACAACGCCTCCCTGCCCGGCAAGCTCGCCGACTGCTCCGACCGCGACGCCAAAAACACCGAAATCTACATCGTCGAGGGCGATTCCGCAGGCGGTTCCGCCAAGGGCGGAAGGGACAGACGCTTCCAGGCGATTCTCCCCCTGTGGGGCAAGATGCTCAACGTCGAAAAGGCGAGAATGGATAAAGTCTACGGCAACGACAAATTAATGCCGGTCGTCACCGCGCTGGGCTGCGGCATCGGTGATGAATTCGATATAGGCAAGCTGCGTTACGGCAAGGTCATCATTATGGCGGATGCCGATGTGGACGGCTCCCATATCCGAACGCTGCTGCTGACCTTCTTCTTCCGCTTCATGCGTCCGCTCATCGAAAACGGCAATATCTGCATCGCGCAGCCTCCGCTCTACCGCATTACCCGCAAGAAGGTCGAAATGGACGCCTACAGCGAGGAGGACAAGGACAGGATTGTCCGCGAACTCGGCGGCACGGCGACTGTCAAGAAGGTCAAGGAGGAAGGCGACGCCGACGATACCGTCCATTACAAAATCACCAAGAAGGACGCCCACCTCTACGCCTATTCGGATGAGGAACGCGACCGCATTCTGACCGAAATCGGCGGCTCCGAGGACGTGCAGCGCTACAAAGGTCTGGGCGAAATGGACTCCGAGCAGCTCTGGGAAACCACCATGAATCCCGCCACCCGCATTATGCTGCGCGTGACGCTCGACGACGCGATGGCAGCGGATGAAACCTTCTCCATCCTCATGGGCGACAAGGTGGAACCCCGCCGCGAATTCATCGAGCAGAACGCCAAATACGTCAAAAATCTGGACGTGTGATGCGCTTTCGCTAACTTAAAACTGAAAAATGATAAATATAGGAAGCGCTTCGCGCTTGGAATATATTTTTTTCAACAGTATCCACAGAGTATTCCACCGGTTGTATGCCGCATCAAATGGGGTTTTTGACCGGCTGACGTGGAGAAATCCGCAAAATTGGTGGAAAACTCGGTGGAAAAGGTTGATAACCCACTGTAATATTGAAAAACTCAGGCAAAAATATTCCGAACCGTAAATTATGAATTTAATATTACAATAAGTTTTAACAGTTTCAACCGAGTTTTCCACAATTAGCGGTTGAATGAAAGTGGATTCTTAGGGAAAAGTTGGAAATCATGAATAACCCGGTGAAATCGGGTTAAAAAAAGTGGTATTTCTGAAAGAATATTACAGTTCGTAACAGACAATTAAGGAGACGACAGCCCATGGAATATGAAGGTCATGAAAACCAAAAAATCATTGAGGTCGATATCAACCACGAGATGAAGGATTCCTTCCTCGCGTATTCGATGTCGGTTATCGTGCAGCGTGCGCTGCCGGATGTCCGCGACGGATTGAAGCCGGTGCACCGGCGCATTCTCTATACAATGTACGAGGACGGACTCTATCCCGAACGCGCCTACAAGAAGTGCGCCACCACCGTCGGCGCCGTGCTGGGTCGTTATCATCCCCACGGTGACGCCTCGGTCTACGACGCGTTGGTGCGTCTGGCGCAGGATTTCTCCATGAGATATATGCTGGTGGACGGACACGGCAACTTCGGTTCCGTGGACGGCGACCCGCCTGCCGCCTACCGTTATACCGAAGCCAAGATGAGCAAGATTTCCATGGAAATGCTCACCGATATCGACAAGGAAACGGTGGATTTCACCAACAACTTCGACGATTCGCACCAGGAGCCGACGGTGCTGCCTTCGCGCTATCCGAATCTTCTAGTCAACGGCTCGACGGGAATTGCGGTCGGCATGGCAACCAATATCGCCCCGCACAATCTCCGCGAAACCATCGACGCGGTGTGTCTGCTGCTCAAAAATCCCGACGCGACCCTTGACGAGCTGATGGAATGCATTCAGGGTCCGGACTTCCCGACAGGCGGCATTATTATGGGACGCGCCGGCATTCGGGCGGCTTACGCCACCGGACGCGGCAAGATCACCGTCCGTGCCAAGGCGGAAATCGTGGAACGTCCCAACGGACGCTATCAGATTGTGGTGACGGAGCTGCCCTATCAGGTCAACAAGGCACGCCTGATCGAGAGCATCAGCGACCTTGTCAAGGAAAAAAGGCTGGAAGGCATCAGCAATTGCGATGACCATTCCGACCGTGAAGGCATGCGTATCACCATCGACGTCAAGCGGGACGCTTCGCCGAATGTGGTGCTGAACAACCTTTTCAAGAACACCCAGATGCAGATTACCTTCGGCGCGATTCACCTGGCCATTGTGGACGGCGTGCCGAGAACCCTCACCCTGAAGCAGATGCTGGAGTACTACATCAAGCACCAGCTCGAAGTGATTCTGCGCAGGACGATCTTTGACCTCAAGAAGGCAAAGGAACGCGCCCATATCCTTGAAGCGTTGAAGGTGGCGCTGGACTTCATCGACGAAGTGATCGCGATTCTCCGTTCCTCCAAGAATATCCCCGAAGGCAAGCAGCGACTCATGGACCGATTCGGCTTTGACGAAGTGCAGGCGCAGGCGATTGTGCAGATGCGTCTGGCACAGCTCACCGGCATGGAGAAGGAAAAGCTGGAGGCCGAGCTGAAAGCGTTACTCGAAAAAATCGAGGACTGCAACGACATTATTGCCCGCGAGGAACGCAGGCGCGACATCATCATCGAAGAATCGCAGGAAATCGCCCGCAAATTCGGCGACGAACGCAGGACACAGATTGAAACCATTTCGGGCGAGATGGACATTGAAGACCTCATCAAAGAAGAGGACTGCGTGATCACCTTCACGGCATTCGGCTATGTCAAGCGTCAGAAGCTCGACACCTACCAGATTCAGCACAGAGGCGGCAGGGGTGTGAGCGGCATGGCGAGGCGTGAAGAAGACGTGCCGACGGAGATGTTCATCACTTCCACGCACGATTACGTCATGTTCTTCTCCGACCGCGGAAGGGTCTACCGGCTGAAAGGGTATGAAATTCCGGAAGGCTCGCGCTCTTCCAAGGGGATCAATATCGTCAACCTGCTTCCGCTGGAGGGGGACGAGAAGATCACCGAGATGATCAGGGTGCTGAAATCCTACGAGCATGAGATGTACCTGGTGATGGTGACGAAGAACGGACTCATCAAGAGGACGGCGCTGAGCGAATTCGGCAATATCCGCAAGAAGGGACTCATTGCTTTGAGCCTGCGGGACGACGATTCGCTGGTGTGGACGCGGCTGACCAACGGCAGCAATGAATTGCTTGTCGCGACGAAGGGCGGCTACGCGATCCGATTCAACGAGAATGACGTGAGAGCGATGGGACGCGGCGCGGCAGGCGTGCATGCGATTCGTCTGCGGGAAGGGGACGAAGTGGTCGGCATGTCCACGCTGCGTGAAGGCGGCCGGGTGCTGACGGTGAGCGAAACGGGCTACGGAAGGCTGACGCCTATTTCGGATTACCGTTTGCAGAGCCGCGGCGGAATGGGCATTAAGAATTACCGCAGTGAGAACGGCGATGTAGCTGCGATTCGTGTGGTTGACGATGACGATGATGTGATTATTATCAATAATTCTGGGGTTATTATCCGAATTGCCGTGAACGAGATCAGGGAATGCGCGAGGCCGAGTAAAGGCGTGCGAGTGATGAAGATTGAAGACGGCGGGAAGGTGGTAGCCTTAGCGAGAGTGAAGCACGAGGAAGGCGAGCAGACGGATAGTGTAGATAATACGGTGGAGGAAGAGGAGGAAAAGGAAGAAAAGGAAGAAGAATAAAAAGAAAAAGAAAAAGAAAAAGAAAAAGAAAAAGAAAAAAAAAAGAAAGCGCGCAGCGCCAATAAAGCGAGCGAACGCGAGCGCGGGGTGCAGGGGGCCACTGCTCCCTGCCGGGTCAAGGGCAGAGCCCTTGCGGGAGGGTGAGGGCAGAGCCCTCACGAGCGAGGCAACGCCGAGCGAGCAAGACGCACCCAGCCAAAGAAAAAGGCGTAGGGCGAATGCCAAAGCAATTCCCACCAAAAGCCAAATTTCTTCCGATAATAACAAAACAGCACTTCAAAGACAGTCGTCATTGGATTGACGCAGCTTTGCAAGTGCTGTTTTTCTGTTGTTTGTTCTTTGAATATTGATTGAATTTTGAAACAAATATTCCAATATGTAATTAATATCTTTTATATTACATATCGGAATAAAAGCTCTGTCGTGATGAGAAACATGTTGCGTTGTGATTTTTCCTCTTTTCCGTATTTGCCTGACCCTTTTTGTATGTTTTAGCCCGTCTTGCTCGCTCCGCTTCGCTTCGCTCGTGAGGGCTCTGCCCTCACCCTCCCGCAAGGGCTCTGCCCTTGACCCGGCAGGGAGCAGTGGCCCCCTGCACCCCGCGCTCGCGTTCGCTCGCTTTATTGGGGCTGCGCGCTTTCCTTTTTTTCTTTTTTCTTTTATTATTCGTACCTGATTGGTATTTGTACCCCGTATTCCTCTAACGCTGCCTTGAATACCTCAAAGAAATCCTTGATATCCCCTTCGTCAATCGCTCCCAGTGAACAAAGCCTGAATGTGTTCGCTGTGCTGATCTTCCCCGGGTAAATCGTAAACCCGCGCTCATAACAGTAATCGTGTACCTTCTCAAAATTCCAGTTCTCATCGTCCGGATAATATGCCGAGGAAACCAGTCCCGCTCTCCATTCCGGCCTGATCACCTGACGGAATCCAAGCTCGTCCAGCCCGGCATTGATCGCGTTGAAGACCCGCGTATGCCGCGCCCACTTCGCTTCTTCGCCTTCCTTCCAGTATTCCTTCATCGCCTGAATCGTCGCGTAAATCGTCTGCACCGGCGGCGTGAAGTGCATTTCGCCCGTCTTTTTGAAATATTCGTACTGCAAATACAGATTGCAGTAGTAGGAACGCTTCGGATAATCCTTGCTGGCTTCAATGATCGCCTTGTTGCCCACAATGAAGCTCAGTCCCGTAAACGACATCAGTCCCTTCTGCGCCGAAGCCATGCAGAAGTCGATGTTGTCCTTCTCAATGTCAATCGGCCGCATGGCATAAGTGCTCGTCGTGTCTACCGTGAAGGTCGCCCCGTAGCGATGCACCAACGCCCCGATCTCCCTGATCGGGTTGAGAATGCCGGTGCCGGTCTCGTTGTGCGTGGTGTGAACAAGCCCGATGTCGGGATTGGCTTTCAGCGTTTCCTCCACCACCTTCAGATCCGGCAGCTCGTCCACAGGGAATTGAAGGTCGATGTGCGGCAGTCCGTAAAACTCACATATCTCAACCGCCCGTGTGGAATAAGCTCCGTTGTTGATGACAAGCACCTTCTTGCCCTCCGGCAGAAGGCTGTTGATCGCTACGTCGATATTCAGTGTGCCGGAACCGCAGAAAAGTACGCTGGTGTATTTCTCCGGATCGCCGTGTACAATTTTGACCAGGTCTGCCTGCAATCCTCTCATCAGTTCGCCGAATTCCTTCTCGCGGGGACAGATGTCCGGCACCACCTGCGCGAATTTTACGGTGTCTGTCGTGGTGGAAGGACCGGGATTCAGAAGCACGTTTCTCTTTATTTCCATAAGTTATATACTCCTTTTATATTACAGTTTGGAATTTTTCTGAATGAAACAGGTCAAACGTCGTAGATTTTGTCGATGGCTTTCAGCTCGTTGAAGGTGTCAATTTCCACAATGTCATCCGCCGAACAATCCATCACCTCGACGGAATAATGCTGCCGGCAGTAGACCAGCGGCACCTGCTCCCAATAACGCTCCTTGCCGCCGGGGGAGGCGTAGACTTCCGCTATGTCCTGCGAAAGCCTGTGGCCGTCGGAGGAATTCCAGTAGGAAATTCCCACCATCTGCCAGATGTCGTCGCCTTCGCCGCCGACCTTTTGGTCAATAATGATGCCGTCCTTGACCTGAAAGCACCAGTCGTCGGAACGCTGCTTCTTGATGGCGAGAAAGTCGGAGGTGTAATGATATTTTTTGATGATTCTGGGATTGTACAGCAGCAGATCCGCCTCAAATACATAGGCGTTGGAAAGCATATAACGCGCCACCAGCGCCGAGCTGATGTTGTTGGCGACGTTGTAGGCGGGATTTTCCAGAAATTTGATCATCGGATATTTGTAGAGAAGCTGATCAAACAGCTCGGAAAGATATCCGCGCACGATAAATATTTCACTGATGCCGGCTTCCAGACAGGCGTCGATCAGCCTGTCGATGATTCGCACGCCGTGAACCCTTACCAGCGGCTTGGGCGTGTTGAAGGTGATCGGAACGAGCCGCGAACCGAATCCCGCGGCAATAAAAATGGCTCTCTTGACGCGGTAGGGTTCCAGCGCGTCCAATCCCGCGTTGGTAATGGCACCGTCCTCCGTCAGGCCGAGTTCATTGAGTTCCTTCACCGTCTTGTTGACGGTGCCGAGACTCAGACCTGTTTCTCTCTCCAGATCGCGCTGGGTGAAGGATTCTCTGGAGCACGCCAGCGTTTCCAAAATCTTGAATTGCTTTCGGGATAAATCCATATCATACACCCCACAGTTGTTTTATTTCACTGATATTTGTTCAAAAGAATCTTTCCTAGATGAATTTTTGAACATCGCTATGAACAGATTATAACATACTTATCAAATATGTCAAGAGACAGGCACATAGAATTTTGCAGGCGGCAATGCAAAAAAGCCGGTCATCCCACATCGGAAGGACCGGCTTTTGCTATATAATATATATAAGGAAAGGACAGCGGAACGTCAATTCAGCGGCGGAACGTCAATTCAGCGGCGGAACGTCAATTCAGCGGCGGAACGCTAGTTCAGCGGCTGAATGTTAGTTCAGCTTGGTCCCGCATTCGCCGCAGAATTTCATGTCCGCGTCGTTTTCAAAGCCGCATTTGGGGCAAATGCCGGATTTTTTCTGCATGGGCGAGCCGCATTCGCCGCAGAATTTCAGACCTGCCGCGACGCTTGCGCCGCACTTGGGACATTTCTGCACGTTCAGCGGCGCGCCGCAGTTGTTGCAGAATTTGCCGTTGCCGGCGGGCTTGCCGCATTCGGGACAGATGGTGGTGCGGGTTTCGATTTTGCCCTTCCACACCTGCGCCGATTCGGCGGCGGCGTCAATATTGCGGCGAATGGCTTCACTGTGTGCCTTCGCGACATAGCCGGCTTCTCTGGGAGCGCAGTCGGTGCAGAGTCCTTCGTCCTCGTTCCAGCAGCCGGAACACACCCATTTGTTGCAGGCCGGGCATTTGATAAACTGGGAGCGCACTTCCTCCTGCGCGGCGTCAAACGCCTTCTCATATTCCTTGCGCCATTCGGGAGAACGACCCTCGAATCGGTTGCCCACCGCGTCGCTGCCGCGTTCCAGGGCATAGCCGATGTCACCCGCGGCGCCGCCGATCATTCTGCCGACAGCCGAGGCAAGCCGGCCGAAGCCTCTCGCGTTCTGCTGTTTCTTGTAGGTGGTGGAAGGGATAAAGGTGCTCTGAACGCCGTTTCCGCAGCAGTCGCAGTAAAATTCAAACTGGAATCCGGCTTCGGTGGACAGGTCATTGTAATTTCTGGTGAACGAATGTAACATATTTTTTCCTCCCGGTTTTCGTTTGGTGGTATAGCTATATTTTATTAGAAAGAAGAAAATTTGTCAATAGATTTTATCATCAAACCATCCCTGCCGCAAAAGAATAGAATAATTCAAAAAATTCATGAAAAATTCATAAATAATCATAGAATTGCTATTGACAATCATATGACCATGTGATACAATCATATTAATTTAAGCGGTAGTCAAATAAACTTGTAGGTGAATCATATGACATATCAGATGAATGACAGACAGGAGCTAGTGGATTTTGAGTCGATACGTCCGGCATTCGCCGTGACCGGCGGGCTGATGCTCTCGCAGGTGGTGGAAATGACGGGGCTGGGCGGATCCACCATCCAGAATTGGATCAAGCGTGGCTGGATCATGTCTCCGGTGGACAAGAAATACAGCGAGCGCCAGGTCGCGAGAATCCTCATCATTGACATGCTGCGCAAATCCATGAAGCTGGAGAATATTCTCCGGCTGATGGAATGTGTCAACGGCGATGTGGAGGATCAGTCGGATGACATCATCATGGACGCTGACCTCTACATATACATCTACAATATTGTCAAAAGGACAGAACCGCTTGAAAAATTCACTCTCGACCGACTGGATGAGGTCATCGACGAGGAAATCAAGGATTATCACGGCACGGGCGAAGGCTACACCGGTCACGTCAGCGACGCTGCCAAACGGCTTCACGACGCGCTGAGAATCATTCTGCTGACCTACATGAGCAGCGAGCTTCGCAAACGAGCCGAAGCCGAACTGGAGCAGATGTGATTCGCGGGGCAAAGGCAGGAGGCAGGCGCGTGAAATGTGACGTCTGAAGGTTTCCGGCCGAAATGAGAAACACATATTCTGAAAGGATGATTACGGATGGATTATTATACGATTGCAGGGATTGTTATCATTGTGCTGGTTGTGACGGGAGTGATTGCGTCCGTCCGGATGTACCAGAGGGTGAGAGTAAAGGAAGGCTATCAGCCGGGCAAATTCTACAGAATCGGGCAGCACACCGGCGCCTTCGCAGGCAATTACCAGATGAAGAAGCTCGGCGTGATGGACGGAAATACCGATGACAAAGTGGAAACAGATGAAGAAATGTATCTCTTCTCCGAGTCAAAAGAAGCAAAAGAATAACGGGATAGCGACGGATCAATTTGAAAAGAGCGTCAGCAAGGGGACAAGAGGATAGGAATTTGTCTTTGAAAAGAGTATCCAAAAGGGGATAGGCACGGCCTATCTTTTGAAAAGAGTATCAACAAGGGGACAGAAAATACAGGTTATGAAAGGGACGGTCATCCTATGAAAGAGATGAGAAAATGCATACGCTGCGGCACCGAGATGATGGAATGCGGCCACATCATAGGGGCAGGATTCAAGCTCAACGACAGGGAATTGAGGTCTTATCCCATCAAAACAGCCATCTGCCCCAAGTGCCACGAGATTTCCCTCTATCTCGAGGAGCAGGAATTTAACAAGATGGTGGGTAAGGCCTTCATCGAAAGAAAAATTTAGCATAACCAAAGGGGTGTTACTCAAAAATGAAAGAATGGTTTATGACAGCTCCACTCCGATCTGCGCTGCTTTGCGTAGCCGTTCCTGCGACTGTGATCATGATATTGCAGACGGTGATGATTTTCATCGGCATGGCGGGACATTCCGACGTGGATATGCCGGACGACAACGGCATTGACGGCGTATTCGGCAGCGATTCTCCCGACGCGCCTGACGTGCATCTGGGGGATTCGGGACTGCGGATCTTCACGGTGCGAGGAATGGTCGCCTTCTTTGCGGTCGGCGGATGGGCAGGGCTTTCCGCCCTGTCGCTCAGCGGAAGTCCGGCAGCCGCGATCATAACGGCCTTCATTGCCGGAACGCTTGCGCTGCTGCTGGTGGCGTGGTTCTTCCGATGGGCGGCTTCGCTCAACGAGAACGGCACCTTGCAGATGGACAGCGCGGTAGGCAAGGTCGGCGAGGTCTACATCACGGTTCCTCCGGAAATGACCGGCACCGGCAAGGTGAATGTCATCATTCAGGGCAGGCTGACCGAAGCCGAAGCCATGACCGACAGCGACCGTCCGTTGAAATACGGCGAGCCGGTGGAAGTGGTCGGCATGGCGGTGGGGAATGTTTTTAAGGTAAGACCCGTGACGCTCACAGGCTCGCTTAGAGAATAGAGAATAGTGAATAATGTCGGAGGCCCTTCGGGCTTGAAAATAACAGAAAGAAGAATTCAAAATGGCAGACGATAAGAACATCATGAATCAGAACGACAACAATCCGGAAGAAAAAAAGGACGAAAGTCATGAGGGTCTTGCCATCGGCATGTGCTTAGGCACTGCGCTGGGTCTGAGTATCGGACAGATTTTGTTTCATAACATAGCACTTGGCATGTGCTATGGCGTGGGAATAGGCTTGTGCCTCGGCACGGCCTACGACGCGATGAAAAACAAAAAGAAAGCCGACGGCGACGCAGCGGATGAAGCGGAAAACAAGCAGGATGCCGAAGCGGAGCCGGAGGAAAAGAAGCCGGAAAGCGGTGAGAAATAATGCAAAACAGAATCCATCCCGTTCAGATCACACAGTGTCCCTTCTGCGGGAGCAATGAATTCGTGGAGGGCTACCAGGACGGATACGGAGCTGTTACAGGCGCGCAGAGCTTGTTATCGAGTCAGTCGCTTCGCCACATCATCTGCCGCAAATGCGGCAGCGTGGTTCACAGCTATGTCAATAATCCCGAAAAGCTGCTGAAACGCAGCAATCGCCGATGAATTTTCTTTCTCCGATATTGCTAATTTCTTCAGGATATGCTATAATACCTTCCGATAGCTCTAATAACAATAGCGGAGGGAATAATCAGTGAAGTTTTCTTTCAAAAAGGCATTTTTTGTCAAAGCACTGCTGATCGCGGCTTCTGTCGCGGCCATCGGGCTGATCGTGGGATGTACGTCGGGATTTGCCGAACCGTTTGACATCAATAATATCTATTTCAATTACACCACCGTCAGCGGCAGCGACGGGAAATACATTGTGATTACCAAGCACATCGCCTCGCAGTCGGACGTCAGGATTCCCGATACGATTTACGGCATTCCGGTCAGGGAAATCGCGGATTCGGTCTTTGCGGAGGATCAACTCATCAAGTCGGTCACCTTCGGCAAGAATGTGAGGCACATCGGCAGCAATGCCTTCGGCGGCTGTACCAATCTGGAGAGCGTGTCCTTCAACGTCAGCATGACCGATATCAGCGAATACGCCTTCAAGGAATGTACCTCCCTCACGTCGGCAGCCCTTCCCGAAATGCTCGAAACGCTGGGCAGGGGAGCTTTCTATGATTGCCGTTCACTGAGCGAAATCACGGTTCCGCAGACGGTTCAGAAGGTCGGCGGCAGGGCATTCAGCGGCACCAAATGGCTGAAAGCCCAGTCCAAAAAGAAATTTGTCACCGTCGGGGACGGCATTCTGATTGCCTACAACGGCGATAAAGAGGAAGTCAAGCTGCCCAAGAGCACACGGCAGATTTCCGGAGCCTTCGCGGGGAATACCGCAATCAAAAAGGTCACCCTCAACAGCGGGCTGGTTTCGGTAGGCGATATGGCGTTCATGGGCTGCACGTCGCTGCAGGCCGTCCACCTTCCCGCCTCCCTCCAGGACATCGGAGCCAACGCCTTCTATGGCTGCGGCGCAATGGATCAGATCATTCTGAGCGAAAAGATCCTCTCGATCGGCGGCGACGCCTTCACCAATTGCAGTGCGAAGCTGATGGTCAGAAAGGGTTCCTTTGCCGAGCAGTACTGCGCGCAGAACGGCCTCGACTGCTTCACTTTGAAATAGACAAACGATATAACAAATCGAAATATAACTTGTAAAATTATCAGATTGGAATATTAATATTACAATTCCATCAATCATCCGGTATATTTTAAAGCATGATGCTTTATAATATAAACTATTGCAATGAAAAGGGAGACGAAACAATTATGCCATCAGAAGTATTGATTACCCTGGCAGTCATCGCGCTGCTCATTTTCAGCATGTTTGCGGTGGTTCTTTCGAGATACCGCAAATGCCCTTCCGACAAGATCATGGTCATCTACGGTAAGGTAGGCAACGACAAGAACGGCGAGAGCATGTCCTCCAAATGTATCCACGGCGGCGCGTCATTCGTGTGGCCGGTCATTCAGGACTACCAGTACCTCGACCTGACGCCCATTTCCATCAACGTCGATCTGACCAACGCCCTTTCGCGCCAGAATATCCGCATCGACGTTCCCTCCAGATTCACGGTAGGTATTTCCACCGAGCCGGGCATCATGCAGAATGCCGCCGAGCGTCTGCTTGGTCTGCGCCTGAGCGAAATTCAGGAGCTTGCCAAGGACATCATCTTCGGTCAGCTGCGTCTGGTCATCGCCACCATGGAAATCGAGGAAATCAACACCGACCGCGACAAGTTCCTGGAAGCGGTCAGCCACAATGTCGAGAGCGAACTCAAGAAAATCGGTCTCCGTCTGATCAACGTCAACGTGACCGACATCACCGACGAATCGGGCTACATCGAGGCTCTCGGCAAGGAAGCCGCCGCCCGCGCCATCAACGACGCGAAGATCAGCGTCGCCCAGAAGAACCGCGACGGTTCCATCGGTCAGGCCAACGCCCAGAAGGACGAGAGAATCAACGTATCCTCCGCCAACGCCGCCGCCATCAACGGTGAAAACGAAGCCAAGGCAGCCATTGCCCAGTCCGACGCGACCCGCCGCGAACGCGAGGCCGAAGCCGCCAGACGCGCCATGGCAGCCGAGAATGTCGCCAAGGCAAAGGCACTGGAAGAATCCTACATCGCCGAGAAGCAGGCGGAAGAATCGCGTGCTTCCAGAGAATTAGCCACCCAGAGAGCCGACGTCATCGTCAAGGCGGAAATCGAGAAGCAGCGCATGGAGATCGAAGCCGAAGCCGAGGCGGAAATGATCCGCCGCAAGGCAAAGGGTGAAGCCGACGCTATCTATGCCAAGATGGAAGCGCAGGCAAGAGGTATGCAGGAGATCCTCACCAAGCAGGCAGCCGGTTTCGCGCAGATCGTCGCGGCGGCAGGCGGCAGCTCCGAGGACGCCGTACAGCTCATTCTCGCCGACAAGATGGAAGATCTGGTCAAGACGCAGGTCGAAGCGGTCAAGGATATCAAGATCGACAAGGTCACCGTCTGGGACAGCGGCAGCAAGGAAGGCGGCAAGACTTCCACCGCCAACTTCATCAGCGGACTCATGCAGTCGGTTCCGCCTCTCAGCGAGACATTCAAAATGGCCGGCATGAAGGTGCCCAAGATGCTCGGCACCGATATCAGCGACGATGCCGCCGATTCGGACAAATAAAGCCTGCGCCGTCCGTTTCTCCATGCATCCATAACCAATCGAAGAATCCGCCCGCGGTTTTCCACCGTTTCTTTCCGTTGTGTGGAAAACGCGGGCGGATTGTGTTTTGTGTATTTTAAAAATATTTAAACAAATCATAAAGTTGCCGATTTGACGTTGCAATACGCCGGAGCGTTTGTTATAATTGTTGTAATTATGCAGCTTACGGTATGGGGAGCTAAGCGAGGGGGAATCAATATGAACTGGCATGCGGCGAAAAAAGGGCTGATCATTCTTTTGACGGTCATTTTGTCCTCGTTTGCGATGGTGACATTCGTGTCGTGCTCCGGAAACAACAAAAACCGTTCCGACAAGGAAGTCACGGTGGACAGGGAAAAGATGTATATTCTGACCGATGATACGCCCAATTGCAGCATGATCATATCGGATGAAGTATTCAAGTATCTCAACAACAACGACGATTATTCCTATCTGCTCGATATGATGAGCGATTATTTCAACGTGGTGATCAACGAGGAAATCGAGCCCAACAACGTCTATATCAGGGCGGTCAATGAAAAAATCGACGCGGAAGTGCGGCTCGCCGAAATCTATGATCCATCCAACAAGGTGTCCCTTCTCATTCAGATCGCCGAAGCGGGCAAGACGGTTTTCACCGAATACGACATCGACGCCGTCAAGGACACCGGCAAGCCGGCGGAAAAGGCGCCGGAAAATGAACTGCTCTCCGGCGTGACATCGTCTCTCCGTCTCGTCGCGGACAAAGGCTCGGTTTGCAGCGTCAAGGCCATGAAGGAACAGTTCAAGGAAAAGACCAGACAGATCTACCATTCCTCCGACAGTATTTTTTCGGACAAAAAAGTCACGTCGCTCAAATACAACGACTATTACATAGACGTCAGCAACGAAGACGGCATTTCCATCATCTGCGGTTCGCGGGAATCGGTGCTTTCCGCGCTGGATTATTATCTGACGGAATATATTGAAATGGGTGAGCCGGAAGAAGGCAATTACGCCGTAAGCGTACCCGATTCCAAAATCTACGTGGGGCATTATCTCAGCGATACCATCGGCGGAAAGCCGGTCAGCGATTACGAAATTGTCTATTACAGCGACAGCAAGTATTACGACAGCCGCGAAAACGCCAAGTATCTCAGGGAGTATTTCCGCAAGAATTTCGGTGTGGAGATGTCCATCAACAACACCGACTGTTCCGACGCCGAAAAAAACAAAAAGATCAGAAACAAGATCGTCATAGGCAAATGCCAGCTTGACGTCAGCAAAAAATATTACGAGGCAGAGACGGATCTCTTTCATTACAAGATATTGCAGCAGGGCAGCAACCTGTATATCCTGGGCGGTTCGGACTGGGCGATCAGATACGCCATTGATTCGCTGATCAACGCGTTTCTGTCCAGGGAGATTCCGGTTCCGGCGGCTTATTTAACCGAAGGCAGCATCTATGGACAGAAGATTTTTCCCTACTACGGCGATTCCAATCTCAGGATCATGTCGAGCAACGTCTGGAATAACAAGGGCCAGAATACCTGGTTCAGCCTGGGCGAAAACTGTTCGGATCAGTACCGGCTGAAGGAAATTGCCAAGGTTTACCTCGCTTACACGCCGGATGTGATCGCCTTCCAGGAGCTTGTGCCTACCAGCTATTATTCCGGTCTGCTGCTCAACGAGATCAACAAAGGCGGCAGAAATTACAAATTTGTCGACGGCTTTATGAACTTCTATGTCCAGCGCAATCACACCCCCATCATCTACAACACCGAAACGCTGGAGCTGCTGGATTCGGGTTCGCATCTGTTTGCCTACGGACAGAACTCCGATACCAAGTCCTATACATGGGGCTATTTCAGGGTCAGGGAAACGGGATATGAATTCATCGTCTTTTCAACCCATCTGTGGTGGAAGAAGGAAACCGCCAAGGAGGGCAGCACCCAGTGGCGTATCGACCAGATGACCGAAATCTGCAAAAAGGCCAACGAACTCATCAAGGAGCACAAGTGTTCCTGCTATGTCATGGGGGATTTCAACTGCAAAGCCTCGGCGGTGGAATTTGCCACCATGTTCAACTACCATTTTGACGACTGCCACGAGATCGCCACGGAATACGCGAGCAATTCCAGCGGCCGGTATATCTGCAATAAATTGTCGTTCAGCTATAAGCCCAACGCCGGCACATACAAAAAGAACAGCATCGATCACATCGTGGTCAAAAATCTCAAAAAGGCGAGGATTCTTTCCTATAATTACGCCCTGCCGAATTTCTTCGGCAAGCTGTCGGATCACGCGCCGGTCTATATTGACATCAGGACCCGTCCCGCCGAGGAGCAGCCGTAAAATCAGCCAAAACCGCTTCACCTTCCGGTGTGGGCGGTTTTTTCATTTAACCCCCAAAAAAAACAGGTGTAACTCTGTCTACAATAGCGCGCTCTTTTTGGGCAATTGGCTGAATATTCCCGGTTTATGCTTAGCGCATGTTGACAAAGTTATTTTGCTGGGGTATAATTTTTTAAATAGTTTCTTATCTCCGTATTTCTAGTTAATCGGACAAGCCTTCCCCGGAGCCTCATCCGGAACGCTGTCCGTTGAATCGAAAGGAAGGATGTTTGTATGCTTAACACCAACTACGAGACAAAATTTGTCAAGGAAGGTCTTACGTTTGACGATGTGCTGCTCATTCCCGCTCACAGCGAGGTCGAGCCGAAGTCGGTCAGGCTCTCTACAAACCTTACCCGAAAGATCACTCTGAATATTCCCATCATGACTTCCGCCATGGACACCGTCACCGAAACCCGCATGGCGATCGCCATCGCCCGTGAAGGCGGTATCGGCATCATTCATAAGAATATGTCCATCGAGCAGCAGGTCGATCAGGTGGACCGCGTCAAGAGAAGCGAAAACGGCGTTATTGACAATCCCTTCCATCTTGGCCCCGACAATCTGGTGGGCGAAGCCAACGTCCTCATGGGCAAATACAAGATCAGCGGCGTGCCGATCTGCGACGAAGACGGCAGACTCGTCGGCATCATCACCAACCGCGACCTGCGTTTCATGAATGAGCAGGACTTCTCCCAGCCCATCAGGAATTTCATGACCCATGAGAATCTCATCACCGCGCCTGTCGGCACCACCCTCGATACGGCACAGGAAATTCTCAAGCAGCATCGCATCGAAAAGCTGCCCATCGTGGATGAAGACAACATCCTCAGAGGACTCATCACCATCAAGGATATCGAGAAATCCCTGCAATACCCCAATTCCGCACGCGACAAGGCGGGCAGACTGCTGGTCGGCGCCGCCATCGGCAATACGCCCGACGTGCTGGAAAGAGCCGGCATGCTCATTGACGCCGGCGTGGACGTGCTGGCACTGGATTCGGCGCACGGCCACCACATCGGCATCATCAACTGCGTCAAGAAAATCAAGGCCAAGTATCCCGACGTTGATCTGATCGCCGGCAACGTCGCCACCGCGGCGGCTGCCGAGGAGCTGATCCTCGCAGGCGCGGACGCCATCAAGGTCGGCATCGGCCCCGGCTCCATCTGCACCACCAGAATCGTCGCCGGCATCGGCGTTCCGCAGATCACGGCGATTTACGACGTCGCCTGCCTCTGCGACAAGTACGGCATTCCGGTCATCGCGGACGGCGGCATCAAGTATTCCGGCGATATCGTCAAGGCGCTTGCGGCCGGCGGCAATGTCGTCATGGTGGGTTCGCTCGTGGCAGGCTGTGAGGAATCCCCCAGCGACACCGAAATCTACCAGGGCAGACAGTTCAAGGTCTACAGAGGCATGGGTTCTCTGGCGGCAATGGGCAAAGGCTCCAGCGACAGATACTTCCAGACCGGCGCGAAGAAGCTCGTTCCCGAAGGCGTGGAAGGCAGAGTGCCTTACAAGGGAGTGCTGGCCGACACCATCTTCCAGATGATGGGCGGTCTGAGAAGCGGCATGGGCTATTGCGGCTGCGAAACCATCGAGGATCTCCACCGCAAGGCGCAGTTCATCCGGATCACCGGCGCGGGCCTGAAGGAAAGCCATCCCCACGACATTTCCATCACCAAGGAAGCACCCAACTACTCCAGCAATCTGTAATGGCCTTCGATTATTGATTGATTTTCTCTAAAAATATTCCAAATTGTAATCTTTGCAAAGAATATTACATACAATTCACCCTGACACCCCAAGGAATTCTTCTTTCGGGCTGTCAGGGTGTTGTTTTTATGATTTTATATCAAAAAAACAAGTTTTATGGGATGTGACTATTGACAATGGACACATCGTGATGTAAAATGATGGCAGAACAACAAAACACGAACCCCGGGGGTGCCTTCTTAATTTTTGGCTGAGACAGGGTGGCTTCACTCTGAACCCTTTGACCTGATACGGATAATGCCGTCGTAGGAAGTTTATTTCATTATGGGTGTTTTTTGATACGGTGAACGAAAAAGCCGTTCCTTAATCTGCATCTGACACTTCCGCGGCCTGCATAAAGTCTGCGAAAGTGTTTTTTGTTCCGTAAAACTTATTTCACAGGAGGTTGTTTCATCATGAAAGTGAACAACAAAACATTCAAGCTGGTATTCAGCGCCCTGATGGTCGCGCTGGCCACCGTGCTGAGCTTCTTCAAGATCGAATTCCTCTACGGCGGCTCCATCACGATCTTCAGTATGGTTCCGCTGGTGCTGGTCGCCCAGATGTACGGCACGCCCTGGGGAATCCTGACCGGCATGGTTTACGGCCTTGTCCAGATGGTGCTGGGCCTGAAGAATTTCGGCTATGTGACAGGCGTGGAGGCCTACGCCGTTGTCGCCACCATGGATTATATCGTCGCCTTCGGCGTGATGGGCTTTGCCGGCATCACCCGCAAGATCAGGAACCGCGCGGTCGCGGCTTCTCTCGGTTCCGTGATTGCCTGCATCCTGCGCTTCTTCTGCCACTTCATCTCGGGTGTCACGGTCTGGAAGACGCTGGAATGGAACGACGCTCCCGCCTTTATCAGCGAGCGCATGCTCCAGCCCGACATGGTACCCTATACCTATTCACTGATGTACAACGGCGGCTATATGTTCCCCGAACTGATTCTCACCACTCTCGGCAGCGCGATTCTCTGCACCATCGTGTTTGAGGCCTTCAAGATCGACGTCAACGCCACTTCCACCAAGAAGCTCAAGGCGACCGCCGAGGAAAACCTTGCCGACGCGCCGGCAGAGGAAACAAAGACCGAGGACTGATTGCTCCATCCTTCCTGCATCCGTCATGACACCGCTTCGCCGGGAACGCGCCGGCCGGGCGGTGTCATTTTTGTCACCATGCTCAAAATAAAAATATCGGACGGAATTTTAACATATTTAACAAAATTCTGTTGAAATTGCTTCCGCGCGGTGTTATAATCATCTTTGTATGACATATATACAATATCATGAAATCATTCCTCAATGGTTTTATTGATTTTTCTTCCCACAATCTCAATTATTCAGAAGGAGCTGCTTTTTTTATGGCGTCCGTAAGCATTCTGCCCGAACATTACATCAACCGCGAGCTGAGCTGGCTGGAATTCAACCATCGCGTGATGATGCAGGCGGTGGCGGATGAAAATCCCGTCTTTGAACGGATAAAATTCCTCTCGATCGTCACCTCCAATCTCGACGAATTTTTCATGGTGCGAGTCGCCTCGATCCGCGACCAGCTCCGCGCCAGATATGACGCGGTAGACCCTGCCGGCATGACCCCAAAGCAGCAGCTCATTGCCATCAGCGAACGTACGCACGAGCTGGTGGATATGGAATATTCCATCTATCACAAGTCCATCCTGACGGAATTACGCTCCAACGGAATATCCGTCATTCACGCCGATTCGCTGATGGACGAACAGGTGCGGTTCTGCAAGAGCCTTTTTGACAACGCCATTTATCCCGTGCTGACTCCTCTGGCGGTTGACCGCAGCCATCCCTTCCCGCTGATTCTCAACAAGAGCCTGAATATCGGCGTGCTGCTCGACTGCGGCGGCGAGAAGCCGGTCTTTGCCACGGTGCAGGTGCCGGATAATCTCCAGCGCCTGATCAAGCTGCCTTCCGAGCAGGGCTACATATTCATTCCCATCGAAGAGATCATCAGGATGAATATCGCCAAGCTCTTTTCGGGCTACAAGGTGCTGGACTGCGTTCCCTACCGGATTACCCGCAGCGGCGACCTCTCCTTTGACGAGGAGGAAGCCATCGACCTGCTGAGCGAAATCAAGAATTCCCTCAAGGAGCGCAAGCGCGGTTCGGTCATCCGTCTGGAAATCGCAGGCGGCGCCAATCCCAAAATGCTCAAATTCCTCCAGAAAAAGCTGGAAATCGAAAAACGCGATATTTACGAGATCAACGGGCCCATCAATCTGACATTCCTGGTCAAGCAGCTCTATTCGCTGCCGGGATTCGAGCATCTCAAGGACAGAAGCTATACCCCAAAGACCTGCCGCGAGCTGCTGACCAACGAAAGCATTTTCAGCGTCATTTCGCGCAAGGACATTCTGATGTACCACCCCTACGACAGCTTTGACCCGGTCGTACGGCTGCTGGACGAAGCCGCCGACGATCCCGATGTTCTGGCCATCAAGCAGACGCTCTACCGCGTTTCCAACAACAGTCCCATCGTCGCCGCGCTGGAACGCGCCGCCGACAAGGGCAAGCAGGTCACCGCGCTGGTGGAGGTCAAGGCGAGATTCGACGAGGAAAACAACATCGAATTCGGCGAGCAGCTCTCCAGAATGGGAGCCCACGTCATTTACGGCGTCGCGGGGCTCAAGACCCATTCCAAGATCACCCTGATTGTCCGCCGTGAAGCCGACGGCATCAAGCGGTATCTCCACCTCGGCACCGGCAATTACAACGACGTCACCGCCCGCATCTACACCGACTATTCGCTCCTGACCGCCGACCGGCAGCTTGGGGAGGATGCGACGGTCTTCTTCAATTCCATTACGGGCTACTTCCGCGCGCCGGTCATGCAGAAGCTGATCATGGCACCTCACGCGCTGCGGCTTAACTTCACCAACCTCATCCGCGCCGAGAAGAAGAAGGCGCGCGCAGGGCAGCCGGCCGCGATTTTCGCCAAGATGAATTCGCTTGCCGACCCGGACATCGTGCGGGAGCTGTTCAAGGCGGCTGCCGCGGGCGTGAAAATCCGGCTTTTTGTGCGCGGCATCTGCTGCCTGCGCCCCGGCATTCCGGGACTGAGCGAGAACATCGAGGTGCGTTCCGTTGTGGGACGTTTCCTGGAGCACAGCCGCGTGTATCTCTTCGGTGCGGAAGGCACGGAGCAGAAGCTCTTCCTGAGCTCCGCCGACTGGATGACCCGCAACCTGGATCACCGCGTGGAGCTGCTCTTCCCGATTGAGGATAAGGATGTCTTCGCCCAGATCAAGAGGGACATCGACATCTACTGGCGTGACACGGTCAAAGCCCGCCGGCTGGGCAGCGACGGAGCCTACCACCGCATTTCAGGCGAGGATATCAACGCGCAGGAGAGTCTGATCGACTATGATTACGACGAGGAAGAGGAAGAGCGTGCCGCTTATAACGAGGACAAAGTGATCTATCACGCCGAGCTGGAAGAAGGCTATGAAGACGGCATGGGCGACGACTACGACGAATACGATGAGTACGACGAATACCACGACGGAGCGGATGATGAGGACGACGACGAGGACGAAATCGGCGAAACTCCGAAGTACGGCGGAAGGTACGGCGAATACAATTACAAGTACGAATACGGCTTTGTTGACGAGGACGAAGAAGACGAGTAAGAAAGAATAAAGAATAAAGAAAAAAAGAAAGCGCGCAGCCCCGACAAAATTCCCCGCCAGAATTCAAAACGAAAGCCGGTGATTCACATGACCAATGAACTGCCGCAGGATAAATTCATGCTGCTGAGCGTGATCAACACCAAGCTGCGGGACAAATATCCCACCCTCGACGCACTGTGCGACGATCTCGGAGCCGACAGGGAAGAAATCACCCGGTCGCTCCGATCCATCGGGTATGAATACGATCCCAGCCTCAACCGCTTTATATGAAAACATGTAAATATCAAAAAACGCCGCGCCGTCCGAATTCCTTTTCCGGATGGCGCGGCCTGATTTTCCCCGGACGACGCTCAATAAGCCTTCTGCAATTCAATCAGGTGTGCCACGCCGGGAATGCTTTCGCCCTGCCACGCGCTTGTGGTGGACATGAGCGCGCCGGTGGCAATGGCCAGCACCCGATTCAGGCTGCCCTCATTCATCCGCTTCATGATGTGGGAGCAGAGCACGCTGCCGATGCAGCCGCAGCCCGAACCGCCCGCGTGAACGTCCTGCCCTTCGCGGTCGAATATCATCATGCCGCAGTCGTTGTGTTTTTCGCCGAGGTCGATTCCCTCGCGGCTGAGCAGCTGCCGCAGCAGATCGCTTCCCACAAATCCCAGATCGCCGGTGAGAATCAGATCATAGTCGTCCGGCGAAGTGCAGGTGTCGGTGAGGAATCGCTTGACGGTATCGGCGGCGGCGGGAGCCATGGCGGCTCCCATATTGCAGGGATCCTTGATGCCGAGGTCGTCGATGATTCCGACACAGGCGGCGTTTACCGCAATGGAACCGCCCTGTCCGATGACCGCCGCGCCGGCTCCCGTCACCGTCCACTGGGCGGAAGGGCTTCGCTGTCCGCCGTAGCCAAGCGGCGTGCGGAATTGCCTTTCCGACGAGCAGAAGTGGGATGAAGTGACCGCCGCGCAGATGCCTGCCGCCCCCGATTCCACAAAGACCGAGGCGTTGATCATGGCTTCTACCATGGTGGAGCAGGCGCCGTACATTCCCATGTGCGGAATGCCCAAGCTTCTCAGCCCGAAGGTGGAAGCGATGCACTGATTCAGCAGGTCGCCGGAGAACATCACGTCCACGCTGGCTGCCGGCAGTCTGGCATTGTCAAGGGCCATCGCGATCGCTTCCTGCTGGAGCGTGCTTTCCGCCTTTTCCCACGAAGCCTGCCCCAGCATAGGATCCTCGTGCACCTTGTCGAACCTGTCGCCCAGCGGGCCTTCGCTTTCCTTCTTTCCCGCAACCCCGGCGAAGGCAAGCACCGTCGGCTTCATATCAAACCGGAAGGTGCCCCGTTGCAATCTCTGCATGTTTCATTCCTCCGTTTTTTTCAATCCTGTATTTCTATCATGCGCGGGAAGGGCGGAATCATTCAAAAAAACAGAAAAAATTTTTTCGCACAGCATCACTTTTTGGGCGGTGAAAGCGTTTGGTAAGTGTAAGGAGGTTTTAACGAATGACAGACGAAGAAATCATCGACACTTATTCCGAAATCGTGCTGTTTCTGGCGCGGGCGAGAACGGCACAGCCTTCCGACGCGGACGTCCGTCACGAATTCACCCGACCGGAGGAATAATGCTTTGCTCTTTCCTCTTTTCACGGGCAGCCCGCCTCTGACATGAAAAAAAACAGGCCCGCGCCGATGAGGTGCGGGCCTGTTTTTAAATGATAATGGAGAAAAGCAATATGTCAGGAAATGGTTCATTTCGGGAAATGCATCATTCCGGAATGTGATTTTCCATACTGTCAGATTTCGGGTGCTGCCTTGGGATTGGCCGCCTTGACGGCGCGTACATATTCCTCCAGACACATGTTGGACGAAACCATGATTTCCGCGGCGTGATGGCCGACAAATCGCAGCCGCCACGGCTGAGCACTTATGCCGGTGACCTTTTTCTTGTTGGCGGTGTACCGGATAATGAATCCGTATTTGTGGGCGTTGCGGCAAATCCATTGGTATTGCTCGGTGAGGGCGAAGCCGTCCACCGTATTGGCGTCGGTGGAAATCTCCACGGTGGTGCCGAGCTGCGCCTCGTTCTCGCCGGGAGCGGAAACTTCGGCAGCCGCCTGCTTTTTGGCTTCCCTGGCGGAAGCCCCTTCGGCCACCAGCCTGTCGGCAGCGTCCGTCAGCTCGTTTCTCTGCTCGTCATAGGAGATATATCCCTTGACCGGAACGATGCCCAGTCCGTCCTGCGACATGGCGGTGCACATTTCCGTAAACGCCTCGGCAGCGTCGGCGCGAAGCAGAATATTGTCGCCGCCCGGAAGGGTGCCGAGCGACATCAGATTTTCGGGAACAAACTCCTCCGTCAGGGGAGAATCGCTGTTGACCACGCGGGGATAGCACGACACTTCCGCGAAAGACTGCTCCGAAGCCGCGACCTTCACGAAGGATTCGCTGTCGTCTTTATTGATCTGAAATGCCGCGATGGAAACAGCCGCGATGACAACTGCCGCCGCGATGATGGCGCAGCGCTTGAAGAGCCTCATCTGTCTCAGCTTGGCGGGAGATTTCTTTGCGCGGTAAACCGGCGCATAATACTTTCCTGTGCCCTTGCCTGCCATTGGAAATCACCTTTTTCCACACATTTATTCATACACAAACAACCAAAACCATTTACCAATTCCAATTATAAATAAATAATCTGCCCATGAGTTAAGCAATTTCTAATTAATTGTAACACCTTTGTAAATTATCTGTCTTGATTTGTAACTATTACAAAAACGAAAACTGAAATTTGTGTGAAATGTGTGTTCCGGGTCTTGCAAACCGACGGCAAATGGAGTAAGATATAGTCGTGGGAGAGTATGCATTCAGAAAAATACTCTCCCATAAAATGACGGAAAAGGAGTGGATTGAGATGGGCGGCAGTTTCGGAAGCGGCGGCTATCGCTTTGACGGCGATGCCATGGATGATTTTGAGGACGATTTTGCGGGAACGGATTACGCTTCAGGCGGCAGGGATTACGATGAATACGACGATGTGAAGGGCGGCTCGCGCGGAGATTATTACGGCGGCCAATACGACGACGCCTATGACGCCTATGACGCCTATGACGACGATTTCGACGACGATTACGACGACGATTACGACGACGGCTACGACGACGGAATGTCGGACGACTTCGACGACGGCTACAGCGGAAGGAATTCCCGCGCAGGCGGCGGTTATGACGACGATTTTGACGACGATTTCGACGACGGCTATGACGGAAGGAATTCCCGCGCAGGCGGCGGTTACGACGACGGCTTCGACGACGATTTCGACGACGACGGCTACGGCGGAAGGAATTCCCGCGCAGGCGGCGGCTACAGCGACGGCTATGACGACGGCTACAGCAACGTCAATTACGCGGATTTTGAGGATCGCGGCTACTACAGCGGCGAAGATTCCCGCCGGCGTCAGGCTTCCCGCAACGTGGTGCCCGAGAAACGCAGGCATGAAACCCAGTCCGAACGCTACGACCGTTACGCCGAGGACGCACGCAAAAAGAGAAAGCGCATGGGCGCGCCTACCGGTCAGACGGGAGATTTCTACGATTACGACACCTCTGCCGACTACGGCGACGACTACGACGACGCCGATCAGTACTACGGCAGGGACCGCGGACCCGCCGATCGCACGCCGGAGCCCATTCCGCCGATCTACGCCAAATATCTCGGCACCGGCAACGGCGAAGGCTCCTATTACGAGGAGCATTACGGCAAGACCGCCAAAAAGAACAATTCCGTCAGCCTGCGCCGCCACAGAATGCAGAAGCGGCTGAAAGTGCTGGGAATCACAGCGGCTTGTATCGCCGTGGTATCGCTTGCGGTGTATTACTTCACATCGGTACACATCTACAATCCGGTGAGGGTGGAAAATTCCATCGTCAACATACAGGGCTCCGACACCACCAAAATGCTGCAGGGCGTGATCGGCAGCAGACTCAGCGACAAGACGCTGAAGCTCGTGGTCAAGGGCGAGCCCTTCATGATCAACCTCGGGGAATTCGGCTTCAATTATTCCTCCGACGCCGACGGCACCGAAAAGGAAGTCACCAAGCAGGATCTTGACGGCAAGGAAGTCACCAACACGATTGTGACCTTCAAGAATATCCTCTACAACCAGACCAAAATGGAAACGCTGCTCAACACCATTTCCGACAAATACGGCACCACCATGATCAAGCCCTCCTACACCATCGAGGGCGATCAGCTCATCATCACGGCGGGATCCGACGGCGTCGGCATCGATGAAAACAGCCTGATGGGCGAGATTCTGGAACGCATCCGGACCGGCAACTACGAGGAAAGTCTGGTGGAGGAGCTTGTCACCACCAAGGCCCCCGACGTGAATATCGACAAGATTCACAAGGAAGTGGTCTGCGACGTCAAGGACGCCACCTCCTATGTCGATGAAAGCGGCAACACGATCTTCAATTCCGACGTGGTGGGCAAGAAATTCGATCTGGAATCCGCCCGCGCCACCATCGCGGAAGGCGGCAATACCTGGAACATCAAGCTCAAGCTGACCCAGCCCAAGGTGTCGCTGGTCGAGCTGAAAGCGCCCTACTGTCCCGACCTTCTCGCCGAAACGACGACGGCATTCAGCGCGGAAAACAAGACCCGCGCGGCCAACATCAAGAACGCTTCCAAACGCATCAACACCTTCGGCAGCTTTGAGGACGGGTATATCCTTCAGCCGGGCGAAATCTTCTCCTATAACGACACGGTGGGCGAACGCACCGAGGCCAACGGCTTTTCCGTGGCAACCGTTTACACCAACACCGGTACCACCAACGACGTCGGCGGCGGTATCTGTCAGGTTTCGTCGGCCATCTTCTCGGCGGCGTTCAAAGCCGATCTGGAAATCACCCAGCGCACCAATCACATGTACAAGGTGCATTACTGGACCACTCCCGGCGAGGATGCGACGGTCAACTGGGGCACCCTCGACTTCAAGTTCCAGAACAGCAAGAGCTACCCTGTCAAGGTCAAGATGATCTATAAGAATTCCAACAAGAAATACGACGGCAAGGCGACCATCACCTGCCAGATCTGGGGTACCGACGACGGCTACCGCTGCGAGTTTGACAACAAGACCATCAAGATGGTCAAGACCACGGTTGTGGAAAAGAAAGCCACCACCGGCAAGCCGCGCGGCAAGGTCGAATGGGGCGATCCCGGTCTGACCGTAGAAATCTGGCGCGTGCGTTATAAGGACAACAAGAAGATCAGCAAGGATCTCATGTGGACCAGCATTTACCAGCCGCTTGCCACGGTCAAATATGTGTGAGCGGATTCAATACGTCTTTTCTCAGCGTCCCGCAGAATGTGCAACGGCCTTCTGCGGGGCGTTTTTTTACCATCTCGGAGCGGAATTGAATTCCCTGTCCAGCACGGCGAGGTATTCCTCGTTGGTGGTGCAGGCCGCGTAGGGGTCTTCGTACACGGTTTCGTTGTGAATGAATCCGTCGTTATACTGCGGGTAGTGCATGGGAGGCGACGCGGGCTTGGCATGGTGATTGGAATGATAGGTCTGATGGATATTCTGCTTGGTTTCCTGCATCAACTCCCGTATGATGGACATGAAGTAGCGGAAGGAATTGATTTTCTGCCTGTTCCGCCTTGAAGCCACCTTTCTGATGGCGTATATGATCAGACTGTCATCCGCTCCTTCACACCGTATCACGTCAATATCCGCCTTGTCGGTATCATTGAGCATTCTGCCGGCAGCCGTGTAATAGGCATTTTCAATATCGTCATATCCCATATCGGCATCATCGCCGCAGGCAAAGGCTTCATCGGCATCGGCATCATATCCGTTTTCTCCGGTATCGGCATCATCGTCGCAGGCAAAGGCTTCATCGGCATCGGCATCGGCATCATATCCGTTTTCTCCGGTATCGGCAGCATCATCGCAGGCAAAGGCTTCATCGGCATCCGGCTCGCAGAAAATTTCGTCTGCGCTCATGCGGGTGTTTTGCTTTGCTTTGCTCTGATTTGCTTTGCTTTGATTTTGTTTGCTTTTGTTTGCTTTGCTTTTGTTTGCTTTGCTTTTGTTTTCTTTGCTTTGTGGGATTATTGCCGCATTAATTTGAGTTTCTGCGTCATTAATGCGGGTTTTTGCAGCAAAAACCGGGGTTTCTGCTGTCAAAACCGGGGTTTCTGCTGCGGAATGGCCTTTTTGTGTTTCTTCGTTTTCCCGGGAAGGGCTGTCATTACTGGGGGGAAGCAGCCAGTATTTTGATTTATCGGCTTTCCGGCGTGCAGCCACCGATGAATAATGCTCCTGTATCTCCCGTGAAGTGATGACCGATTGACCGAGCAGTTCCTTGTCAAACAGACCCAGCTCTCCGCAGTAGTTGATCATTTCCGCGATATCATGGCTGTTCTGGGTACAGGTTCCGGCGATATATCGGTAAATGTAGGAGGCCAGACGGTTGATGGGCATTTCCAGATAATAACCGTTCCGGTAGACACAGCTCATGGTCATGTCAAGCACGACGTATCCGACGGCGCCGTATTTTTCCATCAGATCCATCACGCGGAAGTCGTCCAGTTCGTGCACGCTCTTGTAATAAAAATCCAATCCCTTTCTCTTTGGTCTAGCCATTGCGATCGCTCCTTCACTTAAATAATCCTATTAAGGAAATAATTATGGTAATAAAATACCTTACAAGGAATATTGTAGCACAGCAAAGGATCTTTGTCAATAGGGAAAAGGCATTCCGTTTCTTTTATAAAAAACACTTGACAATCGAGTTAGCTTGTGCTAACATAGCTGTATAATGATCATAAATTCAGCCGGATACCAAGAGGAGAGAAAAATATGCTGCACTTTATTTCGGAAAACATCGGAAACATCATCGTGTGCGTGATTCTGCTGGTGATTGTCGGGCTTGCCCTTCGGGGGATTCTGGTGAATAAGAAAAAGGGCAAATGCTCCTGCGGCTGCGACTGCGAAGGCTGTCCTTCCGCCAGCATATGCCACAAGGACAGGTAGAAGGTATTGATTCTTTTTGGGGGTAAACAGATATGGGAAATTTCTTGGAAATCAGCCATCTTGAAAAGTACTACGGACAGGGCGAAAGCCGCGTGAAGGTGCTGCAGGGCATTTCCGCCGGGGTGGAAAAGGGGAAAATCTGCGTGATTCTCGGTTCCTCCGGATGCGGCAAATCCACGCTGCTCAACATCATCGGCGGTATTGAGAAGCCGGACGGCGGCTACGTCAGCATTGACGGCGAAAAGCTCTCCGACATGAGCGAAAAGAAGCTCACCCAGTACCGACGCAGGCATCTGGGGTACGTCTTTCAGTTCTACAACCTGATTCCCAATCTCACGGTGCGGGAGAACATCGAAGTGGGCGCCTTTCTCGGCAAAAATACCCTCGACGTGGACGAGCTGATGAAGACCCTCGGCCTGTGGGAGCACCGCAACAAGATTCCCAACCAGCTCTCCGGCGGACAGCAGCAGCGCACCGCCATCGGCAGGGCGATCGTCAAGAATCCCGACATTCTGCTCTGCGACGAGCCGACCGGTGCGCTGGATTACAAGACCTCCAAGGAAATCCTCATTCTCTTTGAGGAACTCAACAAAAAATACGGCAACACGATTGTGATGGTCACCCACAACGACGCGATCAAGAACATGGCGGATCAGGTCATCAAGCTGCGCGACGGCATGGTGCGCAGGGATTACACCAATGAGCAGAAGACCCCGGCCGCCGAGCTGGATTGGTAAGCCGGAGGTATGATTCCTATGAGTGACGCAAAAAAGATCAAAAAGGTGAGAAATCCCCTTCGCAAGCGGCTGCTTCGCGAACTGAAACAGGATTTCGGGAAATACCTGGTGGTGTTCGGCTTCATCTTTGCCACCATCGCGATGGTGTCCGGCTTTCTGGTGTCGGATGTCAGCCTGAAAACCGCTTACGACGAGAGCTTTGAAAAATACAACGTCGAGGACGGACACTTCACCCTGCTCCTGCCGGCGGAGAAGGGATTCTTTGACGGGCTGGAACGGCTGCACAAGGTCAAGGTGTACCAAAATTTCTACGCCGATTTTGAAACCGACGACGGCAATTCCATCCGCGTCTACAGAATGAGGGAGGACGTGAACCGCACCGACCTCTGGGAAGGGGAATATCCCGCGACAATGAGCGAGATTGCCATTGACCGCCTTTACGCCGAGAACAACGGTATTTCCTTGGGTGATTCCGTCACGGTGAACGGCAGGCGCTTCAGGGTGACGGGATTTGTCGCGCTCACCGATTACAGCGCCCTTTTCAAGAACAACACCGACATGATGTTCGACGCGAACAAATTCACCGTGGCGCTCGTGAGCGACAATGACTTCGACGCGATTCAGTACAAAGACCTGCAATACTGCTACAGCTGGGTCAACGACGACCGCACCCTCTCCGGCGAGGAATGCCGCGACAAGGCCGACGACATCATGCACTGGCTAGCCGACCGGGCGGTGCTCACCGACTTTCTCAAGCGGGAGGACAACCAGGCGATTTCCTTCACCGGCACCGACATGGGCAGCGACAAGGCGATGATCTCCGCCATGCTCTATGTCGTCATGGTGATCATGGCGTTCATTTTCGCGGTGACTACTTCCAGCACCATTGAACGGGAGGCCGCCGTCATCGGCACGCTGCGTGCTTCCGGCTACAGCCGCGGAGAATTGCTGCGCCACTACATTTCCCTGCCGATCGTCGTGTCGCTGGTCGCCGCCGTGGTGGGCAATATTCTCGGCTACACGGTGCTGAAGGAATACTTCGCCGCGCTCTATCTGCACAGCTATTCCCTCACGAAATACCGCACGGTCTGGAGCGCGGAGGCCTTCTGGCTGACGACCTTCGTGCCGCTGGTGATATTGGTGGCGGTGAATTTCATCGTCATCAGACGCAAGCTTCGCCTTTCCCCTCTGAAATTCCTCCGCTGCGAGCTGACTTCCGGCGATAAGAAGCGTGTTATTCATCTGCCGCACAGGCTGGGATTCCTGACGCGATTCCGCCTGCGGGTGATCTTCCAGAATATGCCGACCTACGTGACGCTCTTTGTGGGCATCCTTCTGGCCAATATCCTGCTGCTCTTCGGACTGATGATGGCGCCTTTGATGGACAGCTTCCGGGAGAATGTGCTGGACAGCAAGCTGTCCAATTTCCAGTATGTGCTGAAAGCCCCGGTTTCCACCAGCGACGTGAAGGCGGAGAAATACTGCCTGACCCAGCTGTCGGACGACCCTTCCGGCGAGGATGTGATGGTCTACGGCATTTCACCCGACAGCGCCTATTTCAAGAATATCACCGAAATGCAGATTCCGACGGACGGAGAGGCTTATCTTTCCGAAGGCTACATGCAGAAATACGGCATTGAAGCGGGCGAGAATGTGACCGTCAAGGAGAAATACACCGGCAAGACACATTCCTTCCGGGTGAAGGAGATCGTCAATTATCCGGCGGCGCTGGCGGTTTTCATCAGCGACGAATGCTTCCGGGAGAGCTTTGAAAAAGAGAGCGATTACTTCACGGGCTATTTCAGCGATGTGAAGCTCAGCGACATTCCGGACGCATATATTGCCTCGGTGATTACGGAGCATGATCTGGTGGTGATCGCCGACCAGCTGGACGACAGCATGGGGGTTGTATTCCCGATTATGGGCGGGTTTGCGATACTGCTGTACATGCTGATGATCTATATGCTGTCCAAGCTGGTGCTGGAGAAGAACGCCCATTCCATTTCCATGACCAAGATTTTAGGCTATAGCGGGCGGGAGATCGGGAAGCTGTACATTGCTTCGACTGCGTGGGTGGTAATGATTTCGCTGGTGGTGACGCTGCCTTTGGCGGCTGTCCTGATGCGGAAGATTTACGGGTTATTCATGCAGAGGATGCACGGGTGGCTGACATTCTTTGTAGCGCCGGCGACATACGGGAAGATGCTGGTGATTGGAGTGGTGTCGTATTTAGTGATCAGCATGCTGCAATACGTGAGGATCAGGAAGATACCGATGGGTGAGGCGCTCAAGATCAACGAGTAAAAAGGAAAAAAGGAAAAAAGGAAAGCGCGCTGCGCGCTTTCCTTTTTTTCTATTTTTGCTTTCCTCCTCTGCTTTTGTGTCCTAAATGCCAAAAATCCTCCCGCATTTTGTGCAGGTATTTTGAATAAGGCATTAATTTTAAAAAAAATAGTTAATTCCCGCTTTACATACGAAATAAAAAGTGTTAAACTATACAGTGATGAATTGCGATGTCCGCAAAACGTCTTAATCAAGATCATTGCGGTGTGTGCCGGATATGCGGCTCTGACCGCAGATATAGACGGCGAATTCGTTCTCCCTCTTACGAACCGAGCCGCATTTGCACACATCGCATTTCAAATCTTTTAAAAAATTCCTTAAGGAGGAAACTGAAAACATGGCCAGAAAAATGAAAACCATGGACGGCAACAACGCCGTGGCTCACGTATCCTACGCGTTTACCGACGTTGCTGCCATTTACCCCATCACGCCTTCTTCCGTAATGGCTGATGAAACCGACAAGTATGCCGCAGCAGGCAGAAAGAACCTCTTCGGCAGAGAAGTGCAGGTCACGGAAATGCAGTCCGAAGGCGGCGCCGCCGGCGCTGTGCACGGCTCCCTTTCCGCCGGTGCTCTCACCACCACCTACACCGCTTCTCAGGGCTTGCTCCTTATGATCCCCAACATGTATAAGATGTCCGGTGAGCTGCTCCCCGGCGTTATCCATGTTTCGGCCCGTTCCCTCGCATTCCATGCCCTCTCCATCTTCGGCGATCATTCCGACGTCTACGCCTGCCGTCAGACCGGCTACGCAATGCTCTGCTCCAACAACCCCCAGCAGTGTATGGACCTCGGTGCAGTCGCTCATCTGGCAGCTATCAAGGGCCGTGTGCCTTTCCTCCATTTCTTCGACGGCTTCCGTACCTCTCACGAGATTCAGAAGATCGAAACTTGGGATTATGAAGACCTCGGCGAGATGCTCGACTGGGATGCCGTCAACGCATTCCGCCGCCGCGCTCTCAATCCTGAGCACCCCGTCATGCACGGTTCCGCTCAGAACCCCGATATCTTCTTCCAGACCCGTGAAGCATGCAACAAGTTCTATGACGCCGTTCCCGGCATCGTAGAGGAATACATGGACAAGGTCAATGCCAAGATCGGCACCAACTACAAGCCCTTCAATTACTATGGCGCTCCCGACGCGGAGAAGGTCATCATCGCCATGGGTTCCGTCTGCGACACCATCGAGGAAACCCTCGACTACATGAACGCAGCCGGCGAGAAGTGGGGCGTTGTGGAAGTTCACCTCTATCGTCCGTTCTGCGCGGAGAAGCTCATCGAAGCGATCCCGGATTCCGCCAAGTACATCAGCGTCATCGACAGAACCAAGGAGCCCGGCTCCATCGGCGAGCCTCTCTATCTGGATGTTGTCGCTTCCCTGGCTGACAGCAAGTTCGCCGGCGTCAAGATGACTTCCGGCCGTTACGGTATCGGTTCCAAGGATACCACCCCGGCTCACATCATCGCCATCTATCGCAACATGGACGCTGCCGACAGCAAGAAGAGATTCACCGTCGGTATCGAGGACGACGTCACCCATCTGTCCCTCAAGGTCAGCGAGAATCCCAACACCACCCCCGAAGGCACCATCTGCTGCAAGTTCTGGGGTCTCGGCTCTGACGGTACCGTCGGCGCCAACAAGAACTCCATCAAGATCATCGGCGACCACACCGACATGTACGCACAGGGCTACTTCTCCTACGACTCCAAGAAGTCCGGCGGCGTTACCGTCAGCCATCTGCGCTTCGGTAAGTCCCCGATCCGTTCCACCTATCTGGTCAACAAGGCCAACTTCGTCGCCTGCCACAATCCTTCCTACATGGATAAGTACGACATCGTAGAGGATCTCGTACCCGGCGGCACCTTCCTGCTCAACTGCATCTGGTCGGGCGAAGAGCTGGAGAAGAACCTCCCCGGCAAGGTCAAGAAGTTCATTGCTGACAATGACATCAAGTTCTACACCATCAACGCGATCAAGATCGGTCAGGAAATCGGTCTCGGCACCCGCGTGAATACCGTGCTTCAGTCCGCCTTCTTCAAGCTCTCCGGCGTTATCCCGATTGAGGACGCCGTGAAGTTCATGAAGGACGCCGCTACCAAGTCCTACGGCAAGAAGGGCGAAGCCATCGTCAAGATGAACCATGACGCGATCGACGCCGGCGTGCAGGCCATCGTCGAAGTGCAGGTTCCCGAATCCTGGAAGAACTGCACCGACGACAGCAAGGTTCAGGTTGCTACCGGCAACAGACCCGAGCTGGTCAAGTTCGTCAACGACATCCTCATTCCCGCCA
>CAMHMN010000019.1 GCA_946186245.1 uncultured Clostridia bacterium | reverse complement strand
TGCGAGTAGGCGCTCACGTTCGTTCGCTAACTGAAAACTGAAGACTTAAAATTGAAAAATGAATAATGTCGGAAGGCGCAAGCGCCTTGGAGTAAAGAATGGTGATCTTGTAATGGACGATTATTTTGCCGATTATGACGCTTATTCGTCGGAAGACATTGTGCGGATTCTGCCGGATGGGATTGAATTGTCCTGCGGCAGGAAGATTCTGTTTGGCGAGTGCGAGCGGAATTTCAGACGTTATGCCGAAAACAGGCCTGACGGAAATTTCATCGGTGAAAAGGACGCGGACGACGGCAGTTTTATGTTCTTCTGTTCGCCCCGCCCGGTGATGATCAAATTTTTACCGAGGTTGTTTTCAAAATCAATACAGCGTCAAATGAATGATTTTGAAAAGCAAATCAACGAATACGGGTATTTCTTTTCGGAACTGCCATCAACAAGAGGAGGATTCACAATGGCTGACAATAATGAATTAAAAGAAAAAACAACCGAGCCCAGCAATTTCATTGCGGATTTCATCAAGGAGGACATCGCTCCCGGCGGACAGTTTGAGGGCATGACGGTACACACCCGTTTCCCACCGGAACCCAACGGCTGCATCCACATCGGTCACGTCAAAGCACTCTGCATCAGCTTCGGTCTGGCGGAGAAATTCGGCGGCATCTGCAACCTGCGCATGGACGACACCAATCCCACCAAGGAACGCGAGGAATTCGTCGAGGCGATCAAGGACGACATTCACTGGATGGGCTTCGACTGGGGCGACAGATACCACTTCGCCTCCGAGTATTTTGAAGAAACCTATCAGTACGCGATTGAGCTGATCGAAAAGGGACTGGCATACGTCTGTGAGCTGACACCCGAACAGATGAAGGAAATGCGCGGCACGCATGACACCCCCGCCCAGAGTCCTTTCCGCGACCGTCCGAAGGAGGAGAGCCTCGACCTCTTCAAGCGCATGAGAGCCGGCGAATTTGAGGACGGACAGTATACGCTCAGAGCCAAGATTGATCTGGCTTCCGGCAACTGGAACATGCGCGACCCTGTCATCTACCGCATCAAGCACGCGACTCACCACCAGACCGGCGACGAGTGGTGCATTTATCCGATGTATGACTTTGCCCATCCCATCGGCGACGCGATCGAACACATCACCCATTCGCTCTGCTCGCTGGAATATGAAGATCACCGTCCGCTCTACAACTGGGTTATTGAAAACATCTCCGCTCCCTCCAAGCCGCGACAGATTGAATTCGCTCGTCTGGGCATTGACTACACCGTTCTCAGCAAGCGCAAATTGAGGAAACTCATCGAGGAAGGCATCGTTTCCGGCTGGGACGATCCGAGAATGCCGACCTTGGCCGCGCTCAGAAGACGCGGCTACACACCCGCTTCCATCCGCAATTTCTGCGATCGCATCGGCGTTGCCAAAAATGACAATGTGGTGCAGTGGAGCTTCCTTGAGCATTGTCTCCGGGAGGATCTCAACGCACACGCCATCCGCACGATGGCGGTCATTGATCCGGTCAAGCTGATCATTACCAATTATCCCGAAGGCAAGATCGAGTCATTCGAGATCGAGAACAACCCGCTCGATGAACTCGCCGGTATGCGCAACATCACATTCAGCCGCGAGCTTTACATCGAAGCCGACGACTTCATGGAGGAACCGCCGAAGAAATATTTCCGCATGTTCCCCGGCAATTATGTGCGTCTGAAAGGCACCTACATCGTCAAATGCACCGGCTGCAAAAAGGATGAGAACGGCAAGGTGACAGAAGTCTATGCCGAATACGACCCGGCAACCCGCGGAGGCAATCCGCCGGAGGGTTTGAAGGTCAAGGGCACCATTCATTGGGTCAACGCCGCCGACTGCGTGGAAGGCGAAGTGCGTCTCTTCGACCGTCTGTTTGACGTTCCCAACCCTGACGCCGCCGACATGGACTTCATGCAGCACATCAATCCCCATTCCCTCACCGTCCGAAAGGGCTGCAAATTCGAGCCTTGTCTCAGAATGGCACAGCAGGGCGAAGGATTCCAGTTCCTGCGCCTGGGATATTTCTGTGTGGACAGCGTGGATTCCACTCCCGACCATCTTGTTTTCAACCGCTCGGTGGAACTCAAGGATTCCTATAATTTCAAGGGCTGATTGTTTCATCAGTAAAAATATGACCTGCGCTTCGGGTATTTCAAAAAATCCCAAAGCGCAGGTCTTTATTATCGTTTTCTCTGTTCATGGAATGATCATCGGTCTTACCTGACAACGACCTTAATCATCTTAGATTGCAGATTCTTCTTGCCGTCGATGGCATCCATGTAAATGCAGTAGGTTCCCGCCTTTGATGGAGTGAAGGAGCAGGTATTCGTCGCGGAGAAATCCTTGAGCTGGATCCGTGTGCCGTCAAGTTCGTAGTAGAATTTATAGGTCACATTTCCGTCGCAGCCTGTCGTCGTTCCGGTCAGCTTGACAGGCTGTCCGTCGTCGGTGAGGAAGGATTCGCCGTGAGCGACTTGATTTTGAGCGGCGTGCCGGATTCCACTGTGAAGCAGAGTCTCTTGCATGCAGTACTGCCGTTTGAATCCTTTGCGTCCACATAGAGATTATAGTATCCGGCCTCGGTAGGTGTCCAGAGGATGTATTCCTGTGTGCTGAAATTCTTCAGGGTGGTCCATGTGCCGCCTTTTTCCATATAGTACTTATATTTCACCGTGCCTTTGCCGTTGTAGGAATTAGCCTTGAGCTTTATCTCTGTCCCGGTGTATTGGCCGGAATTCATATTTGCATTGAGATCGACGACAAAGCTGGTTCCCTTGACGATCTTATAACTGAGATGGCAGGTAATCGTCTTGCCGCTGCTGTCCATGACGTCGCAGTAAACCGTATGTGTGCCGACAGTGGTGGCGTGCCAGTTGTACTCGCTGTTGGTATCGTAATCCCACAGCTTTGTCCGTATGCCGTTGCACTCGCTGTAGAACTTGTACTTGAGTGTGCCTGTACCGCCTGTCGCTTTGACCTTTAGCTTGATGGTGGAACCCGCATTCTGCGGAGAAGCATATTGGGCGCTGATTGTCGCCTTGAATTCTGGTTTTGTGATGACATAGGTTATCTTCCGGCTGGCCAGAAGATTGCCGCTGCTGTCCATGATATCGGCATAAAGTTGATACGTCCCGGCTTTCGTCGGTTTCCAGTCGCAGGTTTTCTTGGTCGATACGTTCTGAATGAGCTTCCTTGTTCCCGCGCACTCGCTGTAGAATTTATACTTTGAACCGCCAGACGCAGTCAGCTTAATGGTTGTATTCTCCACTTGGGGGGATTTCTTCGACACGTTGAAGGAAGTGACGATGCCTGTTTGCTTTGCGTCGTTGACCGCTTTTTCAATGGCCTTCCAAGTGATTGAACCGCAACGTCCGTCAACCGGAGAAACGCGGTAATCTGACTGAAAGCTCTTGACAAAAGAGGCACTAGCCGACCCGTACCATCCGTCAGGGTCAATGTTGTATCCGAGGTATTTCAGGCACATCTGCATATACATGACGTCGTCGCCGCTCATACAGCAGACTGAACTCTTGTAATACAAAGTGCGGCTGAAGGAAACCTTGAAGTTATCCGGATCGTGAAACGCAGCGGTGGAATTCAGTATACACTTGGGGGTGACCAGATACCAGTATCTCTTCGCGTTTTCGGTTGTTACCGAAAAGGCATTGCTGATGTTCATACGCCCTTCCGGCTTGCTTTTGGAAGGATCTGCGCAGTAGAACACCCCGTCTGTATAGTCCGTCAGCAAGACGGCGTGTTTCGGTTCGAAGTTTCTGTAGATCGCAATTCCCTCCGGATGCGCATTCAGAAGGGAAATCAGTTTCGACTTGTTGGCTGCGTTTTCATCCGAAAACCTTGGCAGATCGCCGCGTTTGATTCTGTAAGAAATGCCGTTATGTTTATATATGAAATCGGATGACAGTCCGTCATTCCACGCTACTTTTCTTACATCTGCTTCCGTGATGGATTCCCAGTCGGGGTCACCCTGCAGGATGGCAGCTCTCCTGATGATCATGGTTGCGGAGGCAAGCGTGCAGGTGCCGCCCTGGGACTGTTTGATGAATACCGATGGCTGGCAGATATCACTGGCTGACGCAGCGTAAACCTTGTTGTGGAATACCAGGTCGGGTAAAAGCATAATGATCATGGACATGATCAGAACCATCGAAAGAATTCTTTTTTTCATTACAATCTTTTTCATTTTATTAATCCTTATTTTTCCTTTTTTTCAAATAACAATGCCCGGCGCGTTTTTCACAAAAGGAAATTGTGTCGGGCATTGTTTTATTTATTCTCGATCCGATGCTTTGACATATATTGCTCAAAGTCTTTCGCCGAGATGGGTTTGGAATAGAAATAACCCTGAATGAGGTCACATTCTGTGGTTTTGAGAAAATCCACCTGTTCCTGTGTTTCTATGCCTTCGGCGACAACCGTCATATTCAAGGACTTGGCTAGGTCAATAATATTCTTGACAACAATGTTGGCACGGTTGGCGTCGGTGACATTGCGGAAAAACTCGCCGTCAATTTTAAGCGTATCGAAGGGCAGCTCCTTCAGCAGATTCAACGAGGAATAACCCGATCCGAAATCATCCATTGAAACCGGGAACCCCATGGAGCGAAGCTGTTTGATGGTGTCAATCAGAACATCCATGTCGTCGAAGCAGGCGCTTTCCGTCAGCTCAATGTCGATATACTTGTGGGGAACGCTGTATTTGTCGACTATGTCGCAAATTTCTTGAGCAAGGTTGGGATTGCTGAGCTGTACGCGTGAAACATTGACCGAGATGGGAACCGTCTTGTAACCCTTGCGCAGACGGCTGCGCTGGAATATGCAGAGCTGCTCCAGAATGTAATTGTCCACAGGCCCCACAAAGCCGTTTTTCTCAAACAGCGGGATAAATCTGCCGGGTGAGATGAATCCCTTCTCCTCGCTGATCCAGCGGACCAGTGCTTCCGCGCCTCCGAGAGCGCCGTCGCTGACGCGGTGCTTTGGCTGAATGAAGAGCTTGAATTCGTCCTTTTCCAGAGCGGAATGCATCATTTGCTCCAGCTCGTGTTCCTCTGTCATCCGGGCGCGGATCTTTTCGTCGAAGAAGGTGACAGTGTCGACCTTGGCGTCTTCCACCGTCTGCTCGGCAATGGTCGCCATGTCGATCGCGTGGACAATGTCCTTGTCTTTCTCATTCAGGAGATACACACCGACCGAGATGGAAATGTTTTCGCTGTTCGGCCCGTCCTTGACACGTGAGAAAAAGCCTTCAATCCGCTTTTGCAGTTCGTCCTTCGAGGAATAATTCCACAGCGCCACAAAGATATCCCTGCACCGCCTTGCCGACATCTCTCGAGAGGAACACGTCTGTTCCAGCGTTTCGGCGATGTAACGCAGCAGCTCGTCGCCCGCTTTGTGGCCGTAATAATCGTTGTAGAGGGTAAAACGGTTGATGTCTATGCAGAGAGCCGCGTGATTGCTTTTCCACCAGCTTCTGCTTTTCAGTCTGGCGTCACATATCGCCACAAAACTCTGCCAGTTGAATCGCCCGGTTATCTCGTCGCGGGAAGCGAGGGCGGTAATTCTTTTGCCGCTGCGCCATTGCAGCCAAAGCAGGAAGATTATCGCCACGATGAATATCGCCACAATGCCGGACAGCAGCAGACGGCTGCGTATCATATAAGAGACGGTGCTTTCCGAAAGTTCCACCGGACGTACATAGAAAAGTGTCCAGCCGTTGACGGACAGCGGCTTTTTGAGGTAAATGCGGCTCACCTTTTGCTTGTCGTTCAGCCAGCGAAGGAAACCCTTTGAATCGGTTATGTCGCCGGCAAAGGAATCGGTGGTGACCTCGGTCACCTTCGGGGCGTCTTCGCCTTCCGCCGGCTCCTTCTCCGTGCGCACTTCTACCTCGCGGTAGCCGGAATCGCTGCCGTCGGCATATCTGCTGCTTTTTGCGTCATCATAAAAGCTGCTCCCTTCTGCCGTGAACGACGTCATGATGGCAGCGCCGGAACGGTCTAAGATGTACATGCCGGAACGGGAATTCATGGAATCGCCGGTAAAGTCCGAAACATTCAGACCGGCTGGAGAAAAGCCCATCAGTACGGCGATAACGCCGTCTTCGCCGGTTATCGGCGCGTAATAGACGACAGCGCTTCCGCCGTCATCCAGCAAGCCGCTCTGCGGTTTATCCGAAACGCCCGATTCTCCGGCGATCGCTTTATTGAAAAAGCCTATTCCGCTTACGGTGTAGGCATTGCCCTTCACGTCGGAGGCGTTGCCTTCGAGGTCGGCAATCAGCAGCTTGTCAAACCCGCCTGCTCCGGCGATTTTTTTGAATGCCTTGCCCTTTTTTTTCAGCAGCTTGTCAAAGCTCTTTTCGGTACCGGACAGCGAAGCGGCTGACGCTGAGATTAATTCCTTTTTTTCGACGATTTCCGCCTGTACCATTTCGGCGGCCTGATGCATGGACAGCTTGTTCTCGTCGATTCTGTCACGCATCATGCTTTCGTCAGCCGAACGGATTATGATAACGCTGAAAACCGCTACGACAGCGCACAGTACCGCGCTCACGGTGATCATCAGAGGAAGTCTGTTTTTCGGAGGCTTCAATTCATTCACTTCCTTAACTTGAATGTCAACTACTATCATACCATAAACGATCTGCGATTTCAACACACTTTATACAATTATTTCATGATATTGAGAGAAATTATTTGATAATTATTATAAATATTATAATAAATTCAATTCATTCCTGCTTGACTTCGCTCATCTCGCACGCGGGATAATTCAAATATCGGATATTCAATCTTGATGAATTTAAAAACATGTGGTATAATAGTCTTTCAGGCAATTTGTGATAAGGGGAGGAACGGAACGTGCTCTGGAAAAATCTATTTATGCAGAATATCCTGATGAGAGGAAGCGATTATTACAGGAGAGGCAAGGTGGTCGGGCTTTTCCCCATGGGAGATATTTATCTGGCAAAGGTCATGGGTTCAAGGGCCTATACGGTCCGCATTGAGGAAAGGGACGGCGCTCTTTTTCGCGCGAGCTGCGACTGTCCTCATTCGCGTTCGGGCTATTACTGCAAGCATATAGCCGCCGTGATGTATGCCATTGACGATTACGAAAACACCCAGTCGGATCGGGAGCTGGACAGCAATCCCTTCGAGGCCCTGTATAACTGCGAAAGCGAGACGGAGGACGGTTACCGTTACTTTGACATGCGGCGAATCACGCGCAATGTCGTCCTTTATGAAGAAACCTACAGGCGGGCTCTCAGACTGCTTGAAAGCGGGAAGATCACCGATATTTCGCTGAGATACAGCTTCCGCGAGGAAAAGGGAGGCATGATCTGCGAGGCGCAGGGCAAATACAAAGGAAACTATGAGTGCCTTCTTACAATTGCGTTTGACAGGAATGAAATATTCAGCAGCTTCTGTGAGAAATACGTTTCGGGGTTCGGCACAACGGGAATGATACAGCATGGCGACAGGATCGAGCCGAATCAATACCTGCTTGCGCTGATGCTGAAAGCGGGAAAGCAGCTGGCCGATGATCCGAATGCGGGCGATTCCACCAGCGGCACAGGAATGAAGCTGCTCAGCGCCTTCCGTTCGGAACGCGTGTCGGGAAGCCTTTCCGAACTGCGGCGGGAGATTGAACTGGAACCCCGCATGATCAGGGAGGACGGCAGGTATTACATGACGCTGCGCGCCGGAACCGACAAGCTGTTTGTGGTCAAGAACATCACCGAATTGGTCAAAGCCGAGGAGGAAAGATCCGGCTATCAGTCCGGCAAGCTGTCCTTCGTCTTTCCCCGTGACACATTCAGTCAAAAATGCACCCCGCTCTATTCCTTTATCAAGGATGTGGTGGATGACTCGACGGTCCGCGCATCTGCGGCCAAAAACACATATTACGGCTATATGCCTCCTTCCGACTCGATTAAAAACCGAATAGAGCTTTACGGCAGCCGTCTGGACGGATTTTTTGACGCGCTGACGAAAAGCAGGATAACGCAGCTAACCTTCACCGATGTAACGGATACCGGCAAGGTCAATTCACAGCTTTTTCCCGGCACCGGCTCGCCCGACATTTGGCTCGACATCAGGAGCGATGTGGACGACGAAATGATCTTTCACGGCATCCGGGCTGTCGGTAACGCGCCGGTATTCCTCAAAGGCTCTGAGCATCATTATTTCATTGATGAGGACAGATTCTGCCGCATCGATCCTGAAACCGACAATAAGCTCGCGCCCCTTTACGTGCTTCTGGGCAAGGGACAATTTACCTTCAGCGTCGGCAGAAACAATATGGCTGAATTCTGCTACAGCGTTCTGCCCATGCTTCGGGAAATCATCAATGTGCGTGAGCATGACGCGGAAGAAATAGCGAAGTACCTTCCGCCCGAAGCCGAGCCGGTCTTTTACCTGGACAATGACAACGGTCTGCTCACCTGCCGCGCCGCCGCAAGGTACGGCGACACGGAATTCCCTCTGGCGGACAGCCTGCCGGGAAGCGTGATTCACAGTGCGCACAGGGATGTCCAGCGGGAATCGGAAGCCCTGGAAGTGGTGACCGGATATTTTCCGGAGTATCAACCGGAACACGATCTCTTTGTCTGCGGCGGCGACGATGACGCGGCATACCGTGTGCTTTCCGAAGGCGTGGGCGAATTGCTTCGGATCGGCGAGGTCAACTGCACCGACAGCTTCAAGGCGCTAAACATCCGCCGCCGGCTGCCCGTAAAGATGGGCGTTTCCCTTTCGGGCGACCTGATGAATCTCACCATTGAATCGGAGGATGTTTCCATCAGGGAACTTGCCGATATTCTCAAGAGCTACCGCCGCAAAAAGAAGTATCACAGGCTGAAAAACGGCGAGTTTGTGGATATCGGCGAGACAATCGCCGAGCTGAGCGAGATGGCTGAAACCATGCGGATTACGCCTGCCGAGCTGGCAAAGGGCAGCGTCAACCTGCCTGTCTACCGCGCACTGTATCTCGACAAGATGTCGGAGAAGTGCGATGCGCTGAGAGTCAGGCGGGATTCCTACTTCAAAAAGCTGATCAAGGAATTCAAGACGGTCAGCGAATCCGACTTTGAGGTGCCGGAGCATCTCCAGGGCGTTATGCGGAATTATCAGATATTCGGCCATCGCTGGCTGCGCACGCTGGAAAAATACGGCTTCGGCGGCATTCTCGCCGACGACATGGGACTCGGCAAGACGCTGCAGGTGATCTCGGTTCTTTCAGCCGCCAAGTCCGAGGGAAACGCAGGCACATCGCTGGTGGTGTGTCCCGCCTCGCTCATTTACAACTGGCTGGAGGAACTGTCGCGGTTTTCACCCGAACTGAATGCCGTTGCCGTCGCGGGCAATCAGTTTGAGAGGGCGGAGATCATCGAAAGGATAGAGGACTACGACGTGGCGGTGACTTCCTACGACCTGCTGAAACGGGACATTTCGGTTTACGGGAAGATCGGATTCCATTACGAGATTATAGACGAAGCGCAGTACATCAAGAACCATTCCACCGCGGCTGCCAAGTCGGTCAAGGTAATTCGTTCCCGCACCAGATTTGCCCTGACCGGCACGCCGATTGAGAACCGTCTGAGCGAGTTGTGGAGCATTTTCGATTACCTCATGCCGGGTTTCCTCTATGGCTATGAGACCTTCCGCAAGGAGCTGGAAGCTCCTATCGCCAAAAAGAGCGATCCCCTTGCCACCGAAAAGCTCAAGCGCATGACGTCGCCCTTCATTCTCCGGCGTCTGAAGAGCGATGTGCTCAAAGACCTTCCCGACAAGATAGAGGAAGTGCGTTACGCCGCCTTCGACACCCAGCAGCGGAGAATCTACGACGCCCAGGTAGCTCACATGAAGGGCTTGCTGGAAAAGACCGATCAGACCACCCTGAGCAAAAGCAAAATTCAGATTCTGGCGGAGCTTACCCGCATACGGCAGATATGCTGCGATCCGTCGCTTCTCTTTGAGGATTACAGCGGCGAATCGGCCAAGCGGCTTGCCTGCATGGAGCTGGTAAAAAGCGCGATAGAAGGCGAACATAAGATATTGCTCTTTTCACAGTTCACCTCTATGCTGGAGCTGCTGGAAAGCGATCTGAACGCCGAGGGAATATCCTATTACAAGATCATCGGCTCCACGCCCAAGCAGGAACGTGTGGAACTGGTGCAGAAATTCAATTCGGACGCCACCTCCGTGTTCCTGATTTCGCTGAAAGCAGGAGGAACGGGGCTCAATCTGACGGGCGCCGACGTGGTGATTCATTACGACCCGTGGTGGAATGTAGCCGCCCAGAATCAGGCGACCGACCGCGCTCACCGTATCGGTCAGACCAAAATCGTGTCTGTCTACCGGATTATCGTCAAAAATTCCGTAGAGGAGAAAATTCTGGAGCTTCAGGAATCCAAAAAAGACCTTGCCGACGAGATACTCAGCGGCGAGCTGGGCGGCATAGGCAGTATGACCCGCGACGAACTTCTTTCCCTGCTGGGTGATTAGCCGCACATTTGAAATTATAGTAAATTCAAATAAAAAATTACGCCTGCGGAGCAATCATTCTTGACATCGGCGTGCGCGTGTGTTACAATCATAGTGTATACAGACAGGTATACTTAACAAACAGAATAAACGAAATCCGATGAGAGTGTGACAAGATGAATATTTCTAATGTATTTTCTCTTCTTTGCGGAATGGCTCTGTTTCTCTTTGGCATGTCACTTATGGGGGACGGATTGAAACGAACGGCGGGCGGCAAGTTTGAGCTGCTTCTCGCCAAACTGACCGATACGTCCTTGAAGGGTCTGCTGCTTGGCACGGGTGTGACGGCGATTATTCAGTCGTCTTCGGCAACATCCGTCATGGCGGTCGGCTTTGTCAACTCCGGCATGATGAAATTCCGCAGAGCAATCCCGATCGTTCTGGGCGCCATTCTCGGTACCAGTATTACCGGCTGGGTGATATGTCTTTCCGAGATAGGCGGCGGGGATGGCTGGATCTCTCTTTTTTCCACGGCTACCCTGACAGGTATTATCGCTCTTGTGGGCATTTTCATCCGCATGTTCAAGAAGAAGTACGACAACGTGGGCGACATTATGCTGGGTTTTGCCGTGCTGATGGTAGGCATGAGCAACATGAGCGGCGCGGTTGATCCTTTGAAGGAAAGCCCTGCCTTTATCGAGATACTCACCATGTTTTCCAATCCCGTTATCGGCATACTGGTCGGTATTGTGTTCACCGCCATTCTTCAGAGCGCATCCGCGTCTGTCGGTATTCTTCAGGCGCTCAGCGTCACCGGCGCTATAGATTTTCACACCGCTCTGCCGATACTCTTCGGCATATCAATCGGCGCGGCACTGCCGGTGCTGCTGTCGGCTATCAGTGCCAACACCAACGGCAGACGTACCGCGTGGGTCTATCTGATTATTTCGGTGCTGGGTGTCGTTGTCTGCGCTCCGGCGTTTTACATACTGGACGCCTTCTTTGATTTCCCCTTCACCACCATGACCATGAACACAGTGTCCATCGCGCTGGCCAACACGGTGTTCAGATTTTTCAATGTCGTGGCGCTGTACCCGTTTATCGCGCCGATTGACAAAATGACCTGCCTTCTGATCAAGGAAAAGGAAGAAGGCGACGACTCGCAGGAGTTGGAGCCCATCGCGTTGGACGAGCGTTTCCTGCCCTATCCCGCGCTGGCTATTTCACAGTCGCAGAAGGCTGTATTCGATATGGCGCTCACCGCACAGAAGAGCATTCATGCCTGCTTTGATCTGCTCAGGGATTACGACGAGGAAAAATTCGCCAAGGTGCAGCGTTACGAGAAGCTGGGCGATCTCTATGAAGACAGCATCGGCACCTACCTCATGAAGCTGTCCAAGAGTGAGCTTAACAATGATCAGAGCAACAATGTCTTCAAATATCTTCACTCGCTTTCCTACCTTGAAAGGCTCACAGACCATGCGATGATCATCGGATTCGTCGCCAAGGACAAGAGCGATAACGGCATCGTTTATTCCGAGGACGCACAGGCCGAGCTTGCCGTGATGGAGCAGGCCGTCAATGAGATCGTAGGCATTACGGTTGATGATTTCATTCACAACCGCTGGCGCACCGACGGCAGGGTGTCGGCTCTTACAATGGTAATCCGTTCCATGTGCAGCAAGGCGGAGGTCAATCATGTGGAACGTCTGCAATCCGGCGTTTGCACTATCAAGCAGGGTACGGAATTCAATGAGCTGCTGACCAATTTCGAGCGTATCGCGGTTCACTGTTCCAAAGTCATTTTTGCCATGATCGAGGCGCATGACGAGAGCTACAGCATCCATGTGGACAATCTCGGCAGCGAGCTGAAGGCCAGCCTTTCCGACGATTTGATCGAGGAATACCGTCAGAAATATTCGCTGAAGAAGTCGGACAAGGAACTTCCGGCTGAATCGGACGCGGCTGCGGCTGTCATGGCCTGAGTGGCGGCACAGGAAACCTTCATTATCTTTCATAATATCACTCCCGCAGGGTCCCGGTTGATTTTGCGGGAGTTTTTCTGTGTCTGAAAAAAAGAAAAAATTCGGGTAAAATATTGACATGTATTGAAGTTTTTAAATTAATGTGATAGAATAATATCTATAGTTTATGCCCGATAATCAGGTCATAATCTGTTGATTGCATCAGAAACCGGGAGGGGATATTGTGACAGAAGGCAAGACGGTAAAGATCATCGTTGCCGCGCACAAGGCGTTCCGTATGCCTGACGATGCAATGTATATCCCGCTCCATGTCGGCGTCGACAGCAACAGGAGCGCGACCGGACAGCCGCTTGATTTCGGCTATGTAAAGGACAATACCGGCGACAACATCTCCGCGAAGAATCCCGGCTACTGCGAGCTTACGGGGCTTTATTGGGCATGGAAGCATCTTCACGCGGATTATCTGGGCCTGGTACACTACCGCAGGCATTTTACCCTTCACAGAACCCGCGATCCCTTTGACGGCGTGCTGCGATACAGTGAGCTTGCGCCCATGCTGGAAAAGTACAGAATTATTGTGCCGAAAAAGAGAAGATATTATATAGACACCCTATACAATCACTACAAATACACCCACTATATCAGCCAGCTCGATGAAACGCGGAGGATCATTGAGGAACGGTATCCCGAATATCTCGCTTCATTTGACAAGGTGGTCAACCGCACCGGCGGGTATATGTTCAATATGATGATCATGGACAGTCAGTTGCTGCAAGAGTACTGCACATGGCTTTTTGATGTGCTGTTCGAGCTGGAAAGGCGGGTGAAGGAAGGCAGGGTGCCGATGCCGCCGCTTTCTACCTTTCAGGCGAGATTTTACGGACGTGTCAGCGAAATCATATTCAATGTATGGTTAGAGTATCATATAGACACAGGGGAAATAAGCAAAAAGCAGATACACGAGATTCCCTGCCGGTTTATGGAGAATGAGCATCTGCTGAAAAAGGCAGTGGGGTTATTGATGGCAAAATTTTTCGGCATAAGGTATGAGAACGGCGATAACGCAGAATCCAAGCCGCGTTGCCATGAATGATCAAAGAATTCCGGAGGCTGATTTATGGGCTTGATTAAATTACTATCTACGGTCGATCAGTTCAAACAGGTCAATACCGCCGGAGCCGTCATGCTCACCGGCGATCAGCTCAAAAGATATCAGCGTTACTTGCTGCGCATAGCGGAGGATATTATTTCGGTGTGCGAGGAGGAAAACGTCACCTATCATCTGACTGGCGGCTCGGCGCTAGGGGCGGTCCGGCACGGCGGTTTCATTCCGTGGGACGACGATATGGATATAGATATTCTCGGCAGCGACTTCGATCGGTTTGAGAAGGCGTTTCTGGCGAGGTTTTCCGACAAATACTGGCTTCATACCTACAGGAAGAAGAATTACGGCATGCTGGTCAACCGCGTAAGGCTGAAAAACAGCGTTTTTCGCGCCCGAGAGGATTCCGATAACGATGAATGCGGCTTTTTTGTGGATATCATACGCATAGAAAATACCTATGACAATCCCGTCCTGAGATTTATGCACGGTATGGATTGCATGGGAATGGGCTTTTTGCTGTCGTGCCGGAATTACTGTTACAAAAGAAAAAGCGCCATCGCTCTGGCCGGCAGCAATAAAAGGCTTGCCGCCGTGCTGAGGGTCAAGATTTTTATCGGAATGCTCATCAGCTTCCGTTCGCTGGACAAATGGGCGGAAAAGACCCAGCGCTGTTACAGCCGGTGCAAAAACAACCGGTCGGAATATGTGTCGGTTCCGGCAGGCAGAAGGCATTTTTTCGGAGAACTTTACAGGCGCTCGGATTTTGTCGAGTGTGAAAAAGCGTTGTTTGAAGGACACATGTGGAATGTTCCGAAAAACTACGACCTGTATCTCGGCAATATGTACGGCAACTATATGGAGATGCCGGATCCGGACGCCAGAGAGGAACATGTCGTTCTCGAAATACGATTTCCGGACGGGGCAACCGATTCTGAGAATGATGACAGACAGGATGCATGAGCCGATGAAGAAGATCGCCATATTTGACACGGCGCTTGGGTCAAGCAATGCCGGGGACGAGATTATTTTTGACGCAGTAAAGCGGAATATGAAGGAAGTATTCGAGGCGAATTTTTCGCTGCGGCTTGCCACCCATGTCAACAATTTTTCCATGAAGCAGATGCTTCACCGAAACAGCAAGATAAGATATTTTCAGGAAGCCGACTGGAAATTTATCTGCGGCACCAATCTTCTGGCACAGACCAGGCTGGGCAAGATCAATTCCCAGTGGCAGCTCTACCCCTCCAATCTGACGATATATAAAAACTGCATACTGATCGGAGCCGGTACTACCGAACCGACCGAAAAGCCCGATCTTTATGCCCGTATGTTATACAAAAAGGTGCTGTCCAGGGAATATATCCACAGCGTGCGGGACGATCTTTCAAAGAAAATCGTGGAGTCGCTGGGCTGCAGGGCGGTGAACACAGGCTGCCCTACCCTGTGGGAACTGACAAAGGAGCACTGCTCCGCCATTCCCACCGGCAAAGCCAATCATTGCATTGTCAGCGTGAGCGGCTACAGCCGACAGACCGACCCAAGGCGCGACGCCGCGATGCTTCGCATTGTCAGGCGGAATTACGATAAGGTCTGGGCCTGGATACAGACCACGGAAGACGAGGGATATCTTGATGCGCTGGAGGTTTCTTCGGGTGAAGAACCTCTGCCGAGGATTTATTCCATCGGAGCGTTCAGAAGGATTCTTTGCGGCGGCAATATCGATTACGTGGGGACGCGGCTGCACGGAGGCATTTTTGCCCTTCACAATTACTGCCGCAGCATAGTGATCGGCATCGACCACAGAGCCGACGGCTTTTTTGCAACAAACAACCTGCCGGTTTTGCCCCGCAGAAATGTGGAGAGCGAGCTGGAGGAAAGAATCAACAGTCGTTTTGAGACGGATATCGCCATTGATACCGAAGCCATTGCGCTGTTTAAATCGCAGTTTACCGGGAGCGAGCAATCAATATATGAATGTAAGTGAGTTTAGTCAAAAATCAGTCAGGCGTATTCTCGCCTACTGGTATAAAGCAATGCGGGGACGCATTGCGATACAACAGAATAAAGTGATGTTTTTCACGTTTCAGGGCCAATATACCTGCAATCCCAAATACATCTGTCGCAGCCTGCACGAACTGTCGCCCGAAACGAGGTGCGTCTGGGTTGTGGCATGCGACGGGGACAGGACAGGCTTTCCCGACTTTGCGGAAACCGTGATTTACGGCACCCCGGAATACTACAGGGCGTTGTATTCTTCAAAGGCGCTGATTGACAACGGTTTCAACTTTGTCAGGCAGCCGGTGGAAAAGAAAAAGGGACAGTATTATATCGAAACCATGCACGGCTCGCTCGGAATCAAGCGGATAGACGCGGCTTCCAACCCGAACAGAAAGCGCAACAGGATCGGTTATCGCTGCGGCGCGCTTGCGGATTATATTATTTCCAACAGCGAATTTGAAACCGACGTCTACAGAAGCTCCTTCTGGGAAAAAACGCCCGTGCTGATGTACGGTCATGCCCGCAACGACATCCTGATCAGGGGAAGAGACGACGATGCGGACTGCGATCTGAGAGAAAAAGTAAGGAGTTTCTACGGTCTGCCGGGCGACGCAAAGCTGGCACTCTACGCGCCCACCTTTGCGAGAGAGGCGTCCAAGGAATTTGAGGAATTTGACGCGGATCTTCTCCGCGTAAGCCTTGCGGAGCGTTTCGGGGGAGAATGGTACGTTCTCAAACGACTGCATCCCAAGGACGCCAGAACCCGCAGGGTCAATGCGGAAGGAGAATTCATCCTCGACGGCAACCGCTATACCGACATACACGAGCTGATGGTCGCCATAGATTTTGCCGTTACGGATTATTCCAGCTGGATTTTCGATTATGTTGTCACCAAAAAGCCGGGGATGATTTTCGCCCCCGATCTGGAGGAATACCAGAACAGCACGGGATTTTATTATCCCATTACTTCCACCCCTTTTCCGTTGGCGACGGACAGTGCTTCGGCCCGCAAAATGATAGGGGACTTCGATGAAAAAAAGTACAGGGAGGAAGTGAATCTGTTTCTGGCGGCAAAGGGATGTGTGGACGACGGCAGGGCTTCCGAAAGAGCCGCGAAGATGGTGTTTGATCTGCTTGCTGACAAGCTGCCGGAGGCGTGATGTCCTTCACCGGTGCGTACTGTGGGGTGTGAATGTGCCAAATGAAAATAAAATTCTGAGCGTATGTGTGGCCAGCTACAATGTGGAAAAATATCTGGAAACGACGCTGGATTCCTGTTTGCTTCCCGATATTCTGGACAAGCTGGAGATCATTGTTGTCAACGACGGTTCTACCGACAGTACGGAAGAAATAGCCAAAAGATACGTCCGGAACGCTCCGGATTCATTTGTGCTGATCAGCAAGGAAAACGGCGGATACGGTTCCGCAGTGAATGCCGGCATCAGAGCCGCGACGGGCAAATACTTCCGTCTGCTCGACGGGGACGACTGGTTCGATCGGGATTCACTCGGAAAATTGATGGAAGTGCTCGAAAAGGCGGACGAGGACATGATCATAACGCGGTTTCGCAGGGTATTTGAGCCGGACGGACACATCGAGGAACGCGATGAGGGGGAGAAGATTCCCTTTGTAACCGGCACATTTGACCAATTGCCTGACGACGCCTGGTTCACCATGCACGCTGTGACATATCGCACCTCCCTGCTGAAAGAAAGCGGCATCACCATCACCGAGCATTGCTATTATACCGATCAGGAATACGACCTGCTGCCGCTGCGCTGGGTCAATACCATAAGAATCGTTCCGCTCACGGTATACTGTTACCGTATCGGACACGGCGAACAGAGCGTGAGTGTAGCCGGTCTTGAAAAGCACTACAACGAGCAGACAACCGTACTCAAAAGGCTGTACGACGTGTATTCCGACGCACATAAAAAGCGTACAAAGAAGGACGGCTACATTTACAGATATTTTGTCAAACGTACCCGTTTTCATCTCAGGACATTTCTGGTTATCTCAAAATCAAAGGCGCATAAGCGGGAGCTGATCCGGTTCATGGGTTATCTGAAGGAGAGGCAGCCCGACATTTACCGTGATCTGCTGCGACAGTCGAGGTTTGTCAAGCTGCTTGTTTGGAGCCGGTTCACTCTGTATGGCGTGCTTCACCGCATTATGCTGAAAAAATACAGGTATTGAACCAATACTGTGAATATGTCAGGAAGAATGAAATGAAAAAACAAAGAAAATCCATCAAGAGAAATTACATATACAACACCATTCTCACGATGTCCAGCTTCATCTTCCCACTTATCACCTTTCCCTATGTATCCCGTATACTGATGCCGGAAGGAATGGGCAGAGTGTCGTTTGCGACGTCGCTGATTTCCTACTTTACCATGCTGTCTCAGCTGGGAATGCCGACATACGGAATCCGCACATGCTCCAAGGTGAGAGGGAACCGATTACAGCTCACACGCACGGCGCATGAGTTGCTGGGAATCAATCTGATCATGTGTCTGATCTCCTATATGCTGCTTTCACTGTTTCTGCTGATGGTGCCGGATCTGTGGCAGGACAGACTGCTGTACCTGATCATAAGCTCCACCATACTGCTGAATTCCATCGGTATGGAATGGCTGTATAAGGCTTTGGAACAGTACCGATACATAGCCGTGCGATCTATCGTTTTCAAATTTATTGCTCTGCTGGCACTCTTTCTCCTTGTACACAGCCGGGACGATTACGTTATCTACGGTTGCATAGCGATATTTGCTTCGTCGGCATCCAATATTTTCAATTTTGTCAACGTGCACAGGTATATAGATTTAAAACCGGTCGGAAATTATAATATGAAAAGGCATCTGAAACCGTTGGCGATATTCTTTGCCATGGCATGTGCGACGACGATCTATACGCACATGGATACGCTGATGCTGGGCTTTATGCGTACAAAAGCAGATGTTGGCTATTACAACGCAGCGGTCAGAATCAAGGTGCTGCTCGTCAGCATTGTCACATCACTCGGTGTAGTGCTGCTCCCGAGATCATCCTATCTCATTCAGCAGAAAAAGATGAAGAAATTCCGTGTGGTCAGCAGGAAGGCGCTGGATTTTGTGTTTATCGTTTCAACGGCGCTTATGCTGTATTTCATGCTGTACACCCGGTTTGGCATCATGCTTCTTTCCGGCGGATATTTTGAGCGATCTATCCTTCCCATGCGCATTGTCATGCCAACCCTCCTGTTTATTGGAATAACCAATATCACCGGCATTCAGATCATGGTGCCGATGGGAAGGGAAAAGTCGGTGCTGCTCTCGGAAGTGGTGGGTCTGGTGATCAATCTTGTTCTCAACAGCCTGCTTATTCCGAAAATGGCATCTACAGGAGCAGCGATAGGCACGCTTGCGGCGGAGTTCGGGGTGCTGGTCGTGCAGTATTTCGCCCTCCGGAGCGAGATATCGCAGGCGTTCCGGGCGGTATCGTATTGGAAGATCGCCCTGGGGCTTGTTGCCGGAACGATTTGTTCCTACTGGGTGGCGTTTCTGGGTCTGAGCAACTTTATGACGCTGGCGATTACAACCGTGCTTTTCTTCGGAGCGTATTCAGCCGTTCTTCTTTGGACGCGTGAATGGCTCACCTGCGACCTTGCAGGGCAGCTGATAAAAAGGCTGGCTGTAATGACCGGAAAAATCTCCGCCAAAAGCCGATCGGTTTCAGAACCGGATCAAGGCAGTGTGTGATGGGAAGTATTTTGGCTTCCCTGCCATTCAATCGCAGTCGTTGATGAAATATTGAGGAAACGGAGGATAACATGAATCGTAAGCAGTATGATTTTCTTGTGGTGGGATCGGGGCTTTTCGGGTCGGTATTTGCTCATGAAGCCAGGGCTCACGGCGCATCTGTACTGATTGTGGACAAGCGTCCGAATGTGGGAGGCAATGTCTACACAGAAAATGTGGAAGGAATCAATGTTCATGTTTACGGCGCTCACATATTCCACACCAATGACAGACGTGTGTGGAACTACATTACGCAATTTGCCGAGTTCAACCGCTTTACAAATTCACCGGTTGCCAATTACAGGGGGGAGCTTTACTCGCTTCCTTTCAACATGTACACATTCAATAAAATGTGGGGAGTCGTTACTCCGGAGGAAGCCGAAGCCATTATCCGTCAGCAGCGCAGCGAGATTAAGGGGACTCCGCGGAATCTGGAAGAACAGGTAATCTCGATTGTGGGACGCGACATATTCGAAACGCTCATCAAGGGCTACACAGAGAAACAATGGGGGAGAGACTGCCGGAATCTTCCTGCCTTCATCATAAAGCGTATTCCGGTCAGGTTTACATTTGACAACAACTACTTTAACGCACTATGGCAGGGCATTCCCATCGGCGGTTATACCAAGATGATCGAAAAACTGCTCGACGGCGTTGAAATCAGGTTGAACACCGATTATCTCGAACAGAAGGCGGAGCTTGACGCGCTTGCGGAACGAGTTGTATACACCGGCCCCATCGACGCGTTTTTCGGCTACAGGCTGGGATATCTGGAATACCGGAGTGTCCGTTTTGAGAATGAACTGCTGGATAAGCCGAATTTTCAAGGCAACGCCGCCGTCAATTATACCGACCGCGAAACGCCCTGGACGCGGATCATCGAGCACAAGTGGTTTGAATTTGGCAAGGACGCGCAGGGACGCGATCTGCCCAAGACGGTGATCAGCCGAGAATACAGTTCGGAATGGAAGCCGGGCGACGAGCCGTATTATCCCGTCAATGATGACAGGAACGGCGAGCTTTACGAGAAGTACAGACAGCTTGCGGAGCAGGAACACAATGTGATATTCGGCGGCAGGCTGGCGCAGTACAGATATTATGATATGGATCAGGTCATAGCGGAGGCACTCAACTGCTGTGACCGCGAGTTTGATTGAAACGGAGAATGAAAAAAATGACAGACATGAAGACATTTGAAGGAAAAAGCATACTTGTGACCGGAGCGACAGGACTTATCGGACGCGAGCTGATCAGACAGATATTTGCATGGAACGAAAAGGCTGCCCAGCCGATAACCGCATTGGCCATGGTGCGGAATGAGCAGAAGGCGCAGGCCGTTCTGGGAGACTATATCGCAAAAGGCCTGAAACTGATTGTGGCCGATGTGCGGAATGCCGAGCCACGGAATATCGGCGCGGATTACATTATTCATGCCGCGAGTCAGACATCCAGCAAGGCGTTTATTGAAACGCCTGTGGAAACCGTCATGACCGCCGTGGAGGGAACCGTCAGAATGCTGGAATTTGCCCGGGCAAATCGCGTCAGCGGTTTTGTCTATCTCTCCAGCATGGAGGTCTACGGTACGCCATCCACCGATGAAAAGATAGACGAAAAGCATTCCACCAATCTTGACCCGATGGCGGTACGCACATGTTATCCCGAAAGCAAGAGAATGTGCGAGAGCCTTTGCTCCTCCTACGCCTCGGAATACGGCGTTCCGGCAATGGTCGTCCGCCTGACCCAGACCTTCGGTCCCGGAGTGGAATACAACGACGGCAGGGTCTTTGCCGAATTTGCCCGCTGCGCGATCGAAGGCAGGAATATTGTGCTCAATACCAAGGGCGAAACAAAGCGCAATTACCTTTACACCGAGGATGCGACGGATGCGATATTCACGGTACTCGCCAGAGGACAGGCCGGTGAAGCCTACAATGCCGCCAACGAGGATACCTATTGCTCCATATATGAGATGGCCTGTCTGGTGGCAAAGGAATGTGCCGACGGTCACATCGCAGTTGAGATAAGAGAACGCGCCGACGCTGCCAGACTGGGCTACGCGCCGACGCTTCACATGAATCTTGACACAACCAAGCTGCGTTCTCTCGGCTGGCAGCCGCAGGTAGGACTTGCCGACATGTACCGCAGGATGATAAAATCGCTCACGGAGTGAACAGAAAACGGAGATTGACGAACAGTGAATCACGAGAAAATGAACGGACGGACGCTGTGCCTTCTGAACCCGTTTGTTACGCACTGTTCACATCGAATCCCTGTGCGCTTTCGTACTGATTTTGGCCGGAAATCAGTATGAGGGCGCATTTTTTGTGCCGTAGCAGAGTTTTTCAATCGCAGCTCTGTGGCGGTTGCATACGGTACGTTCCGAAATGTACAGAGCCTCTCCTATGTCAAGGAATGTTTTTCCCTCGATATAGTGCATCAGAATCACCGTCCGCTCTTCGCTGTCACCTATCCTGTCGATCAGCTCCAGAATGCGGTGTTCGCTTTGCTCGGCCTCCTCCAGCCTGCGGGTGTAGAAATTGACTGCGCTTTCCATCATTTCCACCACGCGTTCCACTCTGTCGGCGATCTCACCCGACTTCACGTTCACGCTGTTTGTTACGACGGCATGAATGTCGTACATGCCGTCGCGTTTGTCGATAATTCTTCGGCGCAGTCTGTCACATTCCGCGTGCAGGCATCTGTATCTTTTCAATGTCCGGATTATTTCCTGTTTGTCCATTCTTTTTCTCCTTTTCTGCGTCGCGTTTGATTCCGAATACGATGGCTCTCAGCTTTCTCACGAGCGCCAGCTTTTCGGAGCAGGTGTTGCAGATGCCGCTATGGTTGGTTGTCCTGCATCCGCAGTATTTACAGTGTTTTCCCTTTGACATGATAAAACAGTCCTCCTTGTGTTCATAATGAATTTGTTTTGCGTTTAAGCAGAACGCTCATAGGCACGTCCGGGAATAAATCGTGCAGTCGATGCAGTTCGTTCCACCTGAATTCTATGCTCCCTCGCAGCCGTCTGCCTAATGTGGACAGACTCATTCCAAGCGCGCTGGCAAGTTCTTTGCGTGTCAGCCCCTTCCTAGAGACGGCGGCTGTCAGATTTGGGAACATAGGCGAAGTATCATTTTGCATATGGGACAGATCCTCCTTTGCATTGCATAATTCTTTAAAAGGAATTTATGATGACATTATAATACCTTAAATTGAATTTGTCAAGTACTTTTTTTATTAAAAATTCCAAGAAGGGAATTATTGCAGCTTGACACCTATCCGCAAATGTGCTACACTAAAAACAAAGAGATCATTTTGAAATAAAAAATGCCAACGGGTGATACTTATGACATTCAATGAATACATCAACAGGCGCAGAAAAGAACTCGGCATGACAGTCGATGAGCTGGTGGAACGCTCCGGTCTGCCCAAGGGCACCGTAAGCAAGATTACCTCCGGTATCAACGCCAATCCCAAGCTCACTACCATTGAAGCCATATGCCGTGCGCTGATGTGCTCGGTGGACGACGCCATGGGTCTTGCACCAGCCGCGTCTGTCTTTTCATTCAGCGAGATCGAGCATATCAACAAATACCGTTCGCTCGACAAATACGGCAAAAACGTGATGGATTCCATCCTGACGATTGAGTATGAACGCTGCCATCCGGTACAGAAAATGATAACGCGCCCCTTTTACTCCATTTCCGTGTCGGCGGGCTTTGGAAATCCCCTCGATGTGTCCCCGGAGGAAGAGATTGAAATACCCGATACGCCGGAGAATCGCAAGGGGGATTATGTGGTGCGTGTCAGCGGAGACTCCATGACGCCCGCCTTCAATGACGGCGATCTGGTGCTTGTGGAGAAGGACGCGCATGTGAATGAGGGGGAGATAGGCATCTTTGTCCTCAACGGTGAGAGCTTCATCAAGAAGCAGGGCGTTGACGAGCTGATATCGGTCAACCCCGATTATCCGCCCAAGCTCTACACCTCCAGCGACAGTGTTTTGTGCTGCGGCAAGGTGATTTGCAGACTGAAAAAATAATCATACAACAAAAAAACAGGAAATCCTTCCGGCAACGGGTGCGGAGAATTTCCTGTTTTTGTTTTTGTCCGGTTGTCAAAGCATTTTTTTGAAATCCGGATGCAGCGTAATCCTTCCTCTGCCAAGTGAAAGCAGTCCGGAGCGTTCCATTTCCTTGAGTGTGCGTGAAACCACTTCGCGGGACGAATTGATCATGGCTGCGATTTCCTCATGTGTGATGCGAATCGAGTCTGAGCTGCGGGCTTCGGATTTTTCGAGCAGCAGAGCGGCGATTCGCTTGTCTATGCGGGTGAAAAGCATGGTCTGCATGAGCTTCATCACGTCGGAGAAGCGTTCGCCCAGTTTTTCATAAATGAAGCAGCGCACGGCGAGGTTATTGCGTTTGAATTCGGAAAGGCAGGTGGCGGGAACCACAAGCACCGTGCAGTCGGACTGTGCGACCATCTGTGTTTCAAAGGTGATCTGATTGACCACGCAGGAAGCCGAAAGCAGGTCGATATCCCCTTCCTTCATGCGGTAAAGAACCACTTCGCGCCCTTCCTCCGAGAGCATGAAGGTGCGGATGCCGCCCGACAGCAGCCTGATCAGCCCCAGACATTCCTGCTCCGGCGAATAGATCAGGCTCCCGCTTTTGTATTCTTTGATTCTCGCACAGCGCAGAATGGTTTCACGTTCGGATGGAGTGAGATCTGTCCAGAAGGGAAGCTGTTTGATTTCGTGCTCTGTGTCCATTGTATTCCTCCCCTCAGATGAAGAGATTCACGTCGGATTCCTCTGCGTCGCCCAGATAGGTGCCGACGCCGCCTATTTCCACCCCGTCAATCAGCTCTTCCGGGCGTATGCCCATGACGTCCATGCTCATGGAACAGGCGATGATCTTGACGCCGTTGTCGATGGCTTTCTTCATCATATCTTCGAGGGAGTCGATGTTCTTGTCCTTCATAATGCCGCGCATCATGGCGGTGCCCATGCCGCCCATATTCATCTTGGAGAGCTTGGTCTTGGAGGCTCCTCTGGGCAGCATCACGCCGAACATCTTCTCCATGAAGCTCTTTTTGACCTTGACCTTTTTGCTCTTTCTCAGGGCGGTGAGTCCCCAGAAGGTGAAGAACATCGTCACCGGCCTGCCCATAGCGAGTGCGCCATTGGCTATGACGAAGCTGGCGAGCACTTTGTCCATGTCGCCGTCAAATACGATAATGGTCTTTCCCTTCGCTCCGGAATCCGTCGCACCTGTGGCGGGAGAAGCTGCTGCCTGTGTACCTTTGCATATGGTGGCGATATATTCTCCGCCGCGTTGTTCATTGGCAACGAGGGTGTTGCCGGTTCTGCGGCACCATGCGCCCACGTCTTTTGCAAAGCCGGGATCGGAAGCGGTTACTTCCAGCAATTCGCCCTCGTTCATGGTGTTGACCGCCTTGAATACTTCCATGATCGGACCCGGACACTGCATGCCGCAGCAGTCAATGGATATTTTATTGGCGGGCTTGCTTGGGTGGCTCACGTTGGATTCATCCTTTCTGTCCGGAATAGAAGCGGGTGCTTCGTCGGTCGTTTCTTCGCCGGAATGGGTCGATTTGTAGAACCGAGCACCGCCGGGGTAAACCTTCACGCTGCCGAAGCCGTGCTGCATGAGAATTCTGGCTGCGTTGTAGGCCCTGACGCCGACCGCGCAGAATACGATGACTTCCTTGGAGCGGTCGAGTTGTTCAAGTTCCGGGCGCAGCCTTCCGAGAGGAATATTGACCGCGCCGGGAATGGCGTATGCCATGACTTCCGCTTCCTCACGCACGTCGAGAAGAAGCGCTTCGGGAGAATAATCCGGCTCGTTCCATTCCGCAATGGTCACCATGCCGCGCAGAATATTCTCGGCGACGTAGCCCGCCATGTTGACGGGGTCTTTTGCCGACGAATAAGGCGGCGCGTAGGCAAGCTCCAGATCCTTGAGATCGGTGACCTTCGCACCCAGACGGATGGCGACGCCGATAGTGTCTATGCGTTTGTCAGCCCCTTCGCGTCCGACGATCTGTGCGCCGAATATCTTGTTGCCGTCAGCCGAAAAAACCAGCTTCATGGTGAGCGGAACCGCGCCGGGGTAGTAACCGGCGTGTGAATTCTGGGTAATGATCAGCGTCCGGAAATCTTTGTCCTTCACCATTCCCTGACGGACAAGCGCTTTTTCGCTGAGTCCTGTGGAAGCGGCTGTGAGGTCGAATACCTTGGCGACCGAAGAACCCTGTGTTCCCTTGTAGACAGCGTCGCCGCCTGCGATGTTGTCCGCCGCAATGCGTCCCTGTTTGTTCGCGGGACCCGCCAGCGGAATCATCACGCGCTGCTTCAGGATGAAATCCTCGACTTCCACCACATCGCCCACCGCGAAGATGGAAGGATCGCTCGTGCGCATACGGTCGTCGGTTATAATGCCTCCACGCGCGTTGACATCCAATCCCGCGTCCTTTGCAAGCTGACTGTTCGGGCGGACGCCTATGGCGAGAATCACAAGCTCCGCGGTGACCTTCCTTCCGCTCTTCAGGGTGACGGTGACCTTTCTGCCGTCGTCGGCAAAGCTCTCCACTCCGTCTGAGAGATAAAGCCTTACGCCGTTGTCGCGGATGTTTTCGTGCAGGAGCTGGGCAAGCTCGAAGTCCAGCGGCGCCATCACCTGATCGGCAGCTTCAATGATGGACACGTCAAGCCCGGAATGACGCAGATTTTCCGCCATTTCCAGCCCGATGAAGCCGCCGCCTATCACGGCAGCCGTTTTGATTCCGCTTTCCCTGACGACCAAGCGGATTTCGTCGGTGTCGGGTACGGTCCAGAGGGTGCGGATTCTCTCCGACTCGATGCCGGGAATTTTCGGGCGCAGGGGAGAGGACCCTGTGGCAATGACAAGCTCGTCGTAGCTTTCGTCATATTGTTCTCCCGTGGCAAGATTTCTGACCGTAACGGTCTTTGCTCCGCGGTTGATGGAAGTGACTTCGTTCCTGATTCTTACGTCGATTTTGAACCGCGCCTTCATCATGTCCGGTGTCATGAGAAGCAGGGCATTCCTGCTGCGGATTACGTCGCCCACATGATAGGGCAGTCCGCAGTTGGCGTAGGAAATATATTCGCCGCGTTCCAGCATAATGATTTCGCGTTCTCCGTCGAGCCTGCGAAGTCTTGCGGCACAGCTTGCGCCGCCTGCAACGCCGCCGATGATAACGGTTTTGTTTGGCATTTTTATGATGCACCCCTTTTTGGGAAAAATGAGAAGCTCTTCTGGTGTGAAATGTGAAGTGATGCAGGGATGGCAGCCTTTCTTTATACAAAAGATGCCAGAGCGCAGTCCGGTATGATTCCGCACTTGCAAATGTCACTTGCCTGGCTGTTGATATCTTCCGGCTTCCGGTCGCCGCTGGGGATTATTCTCTGATGAACTGCTCCAGTCCGGCGGCGTCTTGCAGACCGATTCTCTGTGCCACCGGTTTGCCTTCCTTGAAGAGAATCAGCGTGGGAATGCTCATAATGCCGAAGCTGGCAGCGAGAGCGGGCTGTTCGTCTACATTGACCTTGCCGACCTTCACGTCGTCGTGCTTTTCGGCGAAGTCCGCAAGCACCGGCCCGAGCATTCTGCAGGGACCGCACCATTCCGCCCAGAAATCAAGCAGAACCGGCTTGTCGGATTGAATGACTTCGGCTGTGAAGTTCTCGGCTGTGATTCTTATTTCTTTCATATTGATTACCTCCGTTTTGTGATAGGCGAAAGGCTTATGATTTGCTTTCCGCATATTTATTATACGTCAAGTATACTCCGTTATCAATGACATTTCTGTGATATAGTCACATTAAGTGTTAAGTTTTTTTTATAAATCCGGCCGCATTCTTTACAGAATTGTTTATTTTGCTTTATCCGCTTGACATTTAATTATGATAAGAATATACTCAAATCATGAGCTGGACCGAGGTGGTTCAATCCAGTCGGAGTTCGGCGGAAATAATCATTTTATTCTAGGTAAAATGGAAAAAAGAGGTATTGCTTATGTCAAAGTTTGCAAAAGTTTCAGTTGTCATAACCGCTGTGGTTCTGACAGTACTCATGATCGGCACCACGGCAATGACTGCCGTATTGGTCATCAGGCAGGAAAAGATAGACAATTTGATGTCTTCTTTCTTGGGAAATGTAGAGGATCCCGCGCAGGAGGACGATGTGGTGATCGGACAGCATTACACCATCAAGTCTACCACACAGATTTCCGATGCGTACAAGTCGGGTGATACATCCAAGCTCGACGACCGCGACAAGGAAACCCTTGCAATGGCCAAGGACATCCTCAAGGAAATCATCACGGACGATATGGATAACTTCAAGAAGGAAGAGGCTGTCTATAAATACCTGACGACAGGTCTGAAGCCTACTACCAACATACTCACCGTCATTACCGATACATCGAACGACAACGACAACCCTCACGATGTGCTGAAGAACAAATCGGCAGTCTGCGTGGGCTATGCGACCACATTCAGGATGTTTATGCAGATGCTTGATATCCAGTGTATGGTAGTTCACAGCTCGACGCTCGGACATTCGTGGGATCTGGTCAAGCTTGACGATGGCTGCTGGTATCACACCGACTGCTATATGGATTCCGACAGCGGAAACTACCGGAACTTCAATATGGACGACTTCGCTTGCTCCCAATCGGGTCATGAATGGAACATTTCCTTTTTCCCGTCGGCAAGCGGCAAGAAGTATAATTATCTGATGGCCGTCTGTAAGGAGATAAAGGATATCTACGCCATCCCGAAGTTCGTGATGGAAGGCATCAAGAACAGAGCGCCTGCCATCAGCTGCACATTCAAAAACAAAATAGCCACTCCCGAGGACGAAGCCCTCGCCAAGTACATGGTGGAACAGCTTGACAATACGCTGTCGGGTACGGATAAATACTACAGTTCGTCGCAGTGGACAACCAACGAGAGCGGCGAGTACGTGCTCTGCTACTTCTTCACATTCAATGACGAAGGAACGAATAATCTGACCGATAAGCAGAGAGATAAGATTGACGACAGAATCAACAAAGTGCTTAATGAGTATAAATTTTTTGAAAATGCTTACAATTAAGCCAGAAGGAGTGTAAATATGACCGCGATTAAAAAAATAACCGCAGTTGTTCTTTCAGCCATTCTTATTTGCGGGATCTTCGTTTCATGCGGGGATGTCGCCGAGGAAATCAGCATGTTTGATCTGAATCAGGCGCTTATAGAATTCACCGGCAATCCGGACGAAATGAAGTATGCCAGCAGCAGCGATACAAATGCGGAGGATCTGCTGTCCCATGTTTCCAATATTGACTACGGCAAAGTCAAGGCGTTCTTTATCACCTATGCGTCAAACGGCAGGGGCAACGCCGACGAAATTGTCGCCATTCAGGTCAAAAAGAAGTCCGACCTCAATGAAGCCGCCGCCTCGCTGAAAATCCATCTGGATACCCGCAAGACGCTCTACGCGACCTATGACAAGACACAGATGCCAAAGCTCGAGAAGGCGAAAGTGCTCACAAGAGGCACGCTTGCCATTCTCATGGTTGCGGATGATGCGGATAAGATGGAAGCGGCTTTCTTCAAATTCTTCAGCAAATAACACGGGAGGGACAGCGCAATGGTATTCAGCAGCGCGGTATTTCTGCTGGTTTTCCTGCCCTTGGTGCTTCTGATGTATTACGTCGTTCCGGAACGCGTGCGCAATCCGCTGCTGCTTGCAGCCAGCCTGATTTTCTACGGCTGGGGAGAACCGGTGTATATACTGATCATGCTGTTTTCGACGGTCTTCGATTACAGCAACGGTCTGATGCTGGAATGGCTCGACCGCAAGGGTAAGCCGAAAGCCCGCAAATGGGTGCTGGTGCTGTCGCTGGTCGGCAATCTGGGAATGCTTGGGTTCTTCAAGTACACCGATTTTGTCATCAGCAGCGTCAACGCACTTTCGGGACAGGCATTCGACCTGCTCGGCATCGCTTTGCCGATAGGCATTTCCTTTTACACATTCCAGACGCTGTCCTACACGATAGACGTCTACCGGCGCGAGATTGAAGTGCAGCACAACATACTCAGCTTCGGCATGTATATCTGCATGTTCCCCCAGCTGATAGCGGGCCCGATCGTCAAGTACCGTGATATCGAAAAGCAGCTGCGCGGCAGAACGCTCGACACCGACCGCATATGCCGCGGGATATTCCGTTTTACCTTAGGACTGGGCAAGAAGGTGCTGCTTGCCAACAACTGCGGCGTAATCTGGGACGAGATCTCGGCGCAGCGGGGCAACACGGCAGTGACGGCGTTGATAGGTGCCTGTGCCTATATGCTCCAGATTTACTTTGATTTCTCCGGCTATTCCGATATGGCGATAGGGATAGGCAAGATGCTGGGCTTTGATTTTCTGGAAAACTTCGACTATCCCTACGAATCTTCCAGCGTCACGGAATTCTGGCGGAGATGGCACATCTCCCTCGGTTCGTGGTTTCGGGAATATCTATACATTCCGCTGGGAGGCAACCGCAAGGGACTGCCCCGGCAGATGTTCAATCTGCTTGTGGTGTGGAGTCTGACAGGCTTGTGGCATGGCGCCGGCTGGAATTTCGTGGCCTGGGGGCTTTACTTCTTCGTGCTGCTGGCTGTGGAAAAGCTCTTCCTGCTGGATAAGCTGAAGAAGGCGCCGGCGGCGGTCGGACACATTTACGCCTTGCTGGCGGTACTCTTCTCGTGGGTGATCTTCGCCTGCGACGACATAGGCGATGCCGGACGGTATATTCTGTCTATGCTGGGTGCCAACGGATTTGCCGACGCATCTTCTGTCTATTATCTCAGAGAGCATTTCTTCATTCTGGTGATAGGAGCGATTCTGTCGGTCAGCTTTGTGAGAAGATTTGTGGCCGCTAAAGTCAATTCGCTTTCGGATGAAAGGGTGCGTTTCGGCATAAGGACCGCAATCGGCGCGGGACTCTATCTCATTTCGCTGCTGGCGGTCATAGGAAGCTCCTACAATCCATTCTTGTATTTCAGGTTCTGATTATGAAACTATTTAAATTCAAAATCGATGCAAAGCTCGTTTGCATTGCGTTATTCATTTTTTTTCCGCTAGTGCTGCTGTCGGTGATCGTAGCGAAGCATGACGTTTCTTTCTCTGAGAATGAGAACCGGGTGCTGACCACCGCTGCCGATGTGGAATTTGACATTCTGGACGGGAAATTTCAGGAAGGACTGGAAAATTATCTTTCCGATCAGTTCCCGCTGAGAAATCGGATCAAAGGCATCGAAACAGACATGAAGCTGCGCTGGGGGTCCGGCTGCATAGGCGGCGCATATGTCAGCGACGGAAGGCTCTTTCAGAAGCTGCTTGACAGCGACGTGGACAGCGGAAAATGTGTAAAATACGCCGCAAAGGTCAATCGTATAGCCGAGCAGACGGGAATAGAAACCTACGTGATGTACGTGCCTTCTGCCGGCACGGTTCTCAGAAACTGCATGCCGTACGGCGCGCCGATGTACGATTACGATGCCTTGTATTCCTCACTGAAGAAAGAACTGAAATCAGTGCATATGATCGATCTTCGCAATGTGCTTTCGGGGCATCCGGAATACTACTATGCCACTGACCATCACTGGACTGCGGCGGGTGCGGCGGCGGCCTATTACGAATGGCGGGTTGCGCACGGCTATGAGCTGGACAACAAGGACAGCCCGACCGTGATCAACGTGAGCGACAGCTTCCGCGGCACGCTCTGGTCGAGGGTGCCAAGCAGCCTGATCGGTAGCGAGAAACTGCAGGCGTTTGAACTGACCGATGAAGTGACGGTGGAAGCCGACGGCGCGGAGATCAGCCTTTACGACTATTCCGCGCTGGATACGAAGGACAAGTACAATTTCTTTGAAGGCGGCAATCACGGCATTCTCACCGTTACCAATCCCAAGGTGAAGAACGGCAGGACCCTGATGGTGCTCAAGGATTCATTCGCCAACAGCTTTTTGCCCTGCATTGTGGGCGATTACGAAAAGATCATCATGGTGGACGAGCGATACGCTTTCATTGACGTGGGACAGCTTGCCGTTGACAGCGGCGCGGACGAAATGGCTGTCATACGCGAGATCATTTCCGTCGGATAAATTATAGAATAAACCGTTCCCTTTCAGCGTTTTCAAGCGCTTGCGGGGAACGGTTTTTTTAGTGAGAACTAATTGATTTCAATCTGCGGATGCTTGGAGGAATCGAGGTACCGGAGCAGTTTTTTCATATCCTTCCCGGATATTCTGATATCGCCGTAACCGGACGTCAGTTTTCCCTTTGACCCGATTCCTTCGAGGAAAAGCCCCGAGCCTCTGCCGGATTTTGCACTGTTTTTTGAAAGGCAGTCTCCGTTGAAGCTGAAAGCAATGCGGTAGGTGACCAGCTTCTGCTCGAATTTCCTGATAATCGGTTTGCTGTTTTGCCAGTCCTTGTGGCTTGCCTTTTCGTTCTGCCAGGTGTTGTAATAGGCGGATTTTGTGTCGTCAATCCAGACGGTATTTTTGTCCACCTTTTTAAACGTCAGCGAAGTATCGGGTTTTGACGTGCCGAAGACAAAAAGCAGGTCGAATGTGCCGGCGGGAGTACATTTGTCGCCCTCCTTCTTTTTTGCCGTAGCGCCGTTTTTTCCGATGTATGCTTTTGCGTCGAGCACATGCTTCCAGCTGAGAGAATCTTCATCGAAAATATCGAGAGTCAGCGTCGCCTTATCTCCTTGCGTGTTGACGCGAATGATCTGGGAATGATAGGGTATCTCCGTTTCAACCTGGCTTTCGGAGGAAAGCTCGTTCTCCGGGACGGAAACAGAAACGGTCTGGTGGCCCTTGCTATCGGGATCGGCTTTTTCCGAAATGAGATCGCGCTGCCTATGCCCCCGAAACACGAATAGCAGACAGACTGCCAAGACAGATACAAGCAGAATAAGCAGGATTCTCTTTGAATTTATCTTTTTTGTTTGCCGGGGCGGCTGAAGATCTTCCTGGGTGGAAGCGGAGGATGTTCCCAGCGTTTCCTGCGTGGGAGAAGCGGGAGTTTCTGCTTCCGGCTGAACGGCTGCACCTGTCGGGGTGCCGCACATCTGGCAGAAATTGTCGTCAGGCGCAAGCTCCGCGCCGCATTTTGAACAGACCAATGACGGCGCAGCGGAAGGAGCGTCGGATGGGCTTTCCTGTTCCGGTTCATCGGAATCCGCCGGGTGGCCGCACATCTGGCAGAATCTGTCGTCAGGCGCAAGCTCCGCGCCGCATTTTGAACAGACCAATGACGGCGCGGCAGAAGGGGCATCGGATTGGATTTCCGTTTCAGGCTCGGGCGAATCGACAGGAATGCCGCAAATCTGGCAGAATTTATCATCGGCTTCCAACGGCGCGCCGCAGTTATTGCATTTCAAGGGGCTCACTTTTCTTCATCTTCTTTGCGATAGGATAAGTACACAGCATAACAAGCCTATTATACCCTAATGTACGGTTGATTGCAAGAAATTAATGAGCGTTTTTCTTTTGTTTTAGAATCTGTGTGTGCAGTCCTTCGTTTTGTCGGCAAGGACGGGAATGAAATCCACACCCCGCTTGGCAGACAGGTCTTACATTCGGACCGGAGATTGGAAAACCGCCCCGCTCAGCTCATTCCGCAATGGAGGAATGAAGCCGACCGGGGCGGTGATGATTCTTTATTCAGTCAAACGAACGAATGGGAAACAATTATTCTTCCTTTTCCTTCTGGAGTTCCTGCAGTACGGAGAAGGGAGCTTCCTCATAGCGGACGAATTCAAAGGTGAAGAAGCCTCTGCCGCGGGTGGTCTGGCGCATATAGGTGGCGAAGTCGTACATTTCGCCCATAGGCACCTCGGCGATCAGCTCCTGCAGACCTTCGTGGCCGGCGTTTATACCCAACACGCGGCCGCGGCGCTTGTTGAGCTCGCCCATGACGTCGCCCGTGTTGTCGCCGGGAACGTAGGCGTGCAGCTCGCCGACCGGCTCAAGCAGGACGGGATTTGCCTTGGGAATGCCGTTTTTGAAGGCGAGGGAAGCGGCGGTCTTAAAGGACATTTCAGAGGAATCGACAGGGTGATAGGAGCCGTCGTAAAGGGTTGCCTTCACGCCGACCATCGGATAACCGGCGAGAGAACCGGTCTTCATGCAGTCGAGGAGTCCCTTTTCGACTGCGGGGAAGAAGTTCTTGGGAACGGCGCCGCCGACGACTTCCTCGGTGAATTCCAGACCCTCTGCCTCGCTGGGCTGGAAGCGGATCCATACGTCGCCGAACTGACCGTGGCCGCCGGACTGCTTCTTGTAGCGGCCCTGAATCTCCACCTTGCCGCGGATGGTTTCGCGGTAGGCGATGCGGGGCTTTTCGACCTTTGCTTCCACGCCGAATTTATTCTTGAGCTTGGAAATGATAACGTCGATGTGCTGTTCGCCCTGACCGCTGACGATCATCTGATTGGTTTCGGTATTGGTGCCGAAATGCATGGAAGGATCTTCCTCTGTCAGACGGATCATGCCCTGTGCGATCTTTTCCTCGTCGCCCTTGTTGACCGGAATGACAGCCATCGAAAGGGAAGGTGCGGGATAGTCGACGCCTTCGAGCGTGACGGGACGAGCGGGAGCGCAGAGTGTGTCGCCTGTGACGGCTCCGGTGAGCTTGGCAACGGCGCCGATGTCACCTGCGCCGACAAAAGGCGTATCGGACTGCTTCTTGCCGCAGACGGTGAAGAGCTTGCCGATCTTGTCAGTGCTGCCGGTGCGCATATTGAGCAGAATGCTGTCGGGCGAAACCTTGCCGGTGACGACCTTGAAGTAGGACAGCTTGCCGACGAACGGGTCAGCGACGGTCTTGAATATGACCGCGGCAGGAAGAGCGCTGTCGCTGACAGCCAGTTCCACGGGAGATCCGTTGGCGTCGGTGCCGATTTCAGGCTCGCACTCGGTGGGAGAAGGAACCAGCCAGCTCATGCCGTTCATCAGCTGATCAATGCCTTCGCCTGTCTGGGAAGCGCCGCAGTAGACGGGGGTGATGGAACCCGAACGGACGCCCTGTGTCAGACCGAGTATATATTCTTCAGGGGTGAATTCCTCGCCGGAGAAGTATTTTTCCATAAGTTCGTCGTCGGTTTCGGCGATGGCTTCGCTGATAGCGGTGCGAAGACCCTCGAGGCGGTGTCCCATATCGGGCATGGGGACTTCCTGAGCCTTGGTGCCGTTGTAGCGGTATGCCTTGTATTCAAGCAGGTTGATGTAGCAATCGACCTGATGACCGTTCATATGAGGAACGACGATCGGGCTGACAGTGGGACCGAATGACGTTTTGAGCTGTTCAAAGACCTTGTAGAAGTCGGCGCTTTCGGAATTGAGCTTGTTGACGAAGATGACCTTTGCCATGCCGGACTTGGATGCCTTGGCGTAGGCCTTTTCGGAGCCAACAGCGACGCCGGACTTGCCGGACACGTTGATCAGGGCGCACTCAGCGGCGCGGAAGCCCTCGGCGACAGCTCCCTCAAAGTCGAACAGACCGGGAACGTCGATCATGTTGAATTTCACGTTTTTCCATTCAACGGGGGCGACGGCAACGGAAACCGAACACTTGCGCTTGATTTCTTCGGGGTCGAAGTCGCAGATAGCGGTACCGTCAGCAGTTTTGCCCATTCTGTCGGTGGCGCCGGATATATAAAGCATTGCCTCCACCAGTGAAGTTTTGCCGGAGTTGCCGTGACCGGTGACGACGATGTTTTTAATCTTGTCTGCGGGATACTGTTTCAATTTGAACTACCTCTTTCCAATTTTTGGATTATTTAAATAAATATGCGCTTATTTAAACGCTGTATAACACTGTCGGCAAAATAAATATAATTTTCCTACAATCTCATACGCCGCTTGTTGAACATTATATCATACAGTTTTGGGGATTTCAATAATTTTTTTATTATTATTTATATTATTTTATATATTTTCTTTTTTATGTTTAAATTTATTCATAATTTGCAGTCAAATGACATATATTCTCCCTCATTGATGCCTGTTGAGAAGTCCACATGCACCGATTTGGATCCTTCGGGCAGGTCGAATGCAAGCCAGCCGTTGGTTTCACGTCCGGAATAAATGATGCCGTCGAAGAGCGAAAAGCCCTTAATGTGTTCCTTGCCGTACATGACTGCTTCGTGGGAATGGGGGCAGTTTTCGCAGGAAGGAAGCGCGTAGGCCGTAATGCACACCCGTGTACTGAATATGATGCTGACGCCGCCGGAATTCTTCAGTCTGAGCGGAATGAAAACGTATTCGCGTCCCTTGACGGGGGACGGATAGCGGATAGCCGTGCGCTGCACCATTCTGAACTGTGTGTCGCTGTAAACGATTCTTTCTTTTTCCTGGGGAAGTTCCGTGTTTCCTCTGCCTTTGCAGCCTACCGGGTAGCACAGCACGAGAACGCCCAGAATGACCAGCGCAAGACCTCTGCAAACGATACCGATTCTGTCAGAATGAATAATTCTTTTCATATTGCCACCTCTGATACAAATTCATTGGAATTTATATGCCGGATATGAAAAGCGCATGATAAAAAAGACCGTCGATTCTCAAAAAGAACCGGCGGTCGGAGAATTATTTTATCAGCTCGTAGAATTCCTTCATGGCTTTGTCGTTGAATGCCTGCGCGTCGAATGGCTTCAGCGTGTCCAGACGTCCGTCGTAATAGGCGTTGAGTCCGTCGAGAACGCCCTCGGTCGAATCCTCCACAAGCAGCCCGCAGCCGCTGCCCCGCAGGAATTCAGACGGTCCGGGAATATCGGTGGAAACGACGGGTTTGCCGAGAATCAGCGCTTCCATGATGGTCATAGGCAGACCCTCATAGACAGACGAGAGAATAAATGCATCGCATGCTTTGAGCAGCGGATAAGGATTGCTCAGAGAACGGATTAAAACGATCCTGTCTGACCCGGTGGCTTCGGCCTGCCGGCAGATGTTGTCAAACTGATCGCCCAGCCCCCCTATCATAATCAGACAGGCGTCGTCATGTTCCTCAGACAGCCGCCGGAACGCTTCCACCAGACGGTCAAGTCCCTTTTCCACACAGTATCGCGCAATATCAATAAACTTCACGGTCTGTTTGTCGTTAAGCAATTCCATAACGCGTTCAAACGGAACATTGCAATAGGTGTCATCGTCGAATACGACCGGCTCGTCGGCTCGTTTGAGAATGTAATCGATGTTGTTGATATTGTGGGCGGGGAGAATTCTTTCCTCATTGGCCGACGGGATATAGCTTTTGATTTCCGGCACCATGCTTTCGCGTACAACGGCGATTCTGTCATAGCTGTTGTAGGCGGTCATGATGGAATTGCGATGGACAAATGTGCGGTTGCGGTTGTGACCTTCCTGCATCATATCATTGTGAACGTAGATGATTCTTGTCGCGTCCATTGCCTTGAACAGGTGAATGACGAATTTCTCGTAGCCGGTGTAGTGAATGACCGAGTGGAAGTCTATGCCGCAGAAGCATCGCAGCGCGTCACGGGCCGAGAGGCGTTCGATAGCTCTGAGAATAAATCCCGCGGAAATATTCAGATGGAAGTACAGATATTGACAGATCGCCTCATAATAAGTAATCGGCTTCCCGTCGGGCATGGGCAGATATCCTATGTCCTTTCCGAAGCGGTTGACAGTGGCCTTGTTGCTGCTGACAAGCCGCTGATAAAATGTCACAAGGAAATTGCAGCGGGAAATGTCAGCGTTTTCCAGAATGCCCATCAGTGCGGTGGTAATGCCGTTTTTGTTGAGATTTCCGGAGAAGATCAGCACATTGGGCTTGTCATTGTGATAAGCCGGACCGTCGATGATTTCCATTCCTTCAGAGACTTTCCCGAAGAAGAGAAGGTCAACGAGCTTTTTGGATGAATCGGGACAGTCGTACCCGGTGAATTTCTTCATCTCGTCGACATAGGGCGTGTAATCGGTTCGGCTGACCTCGCGGGCCAGCGCGTCGGGCTGGGTGACGATGGGGAAGGGCAGCTGCTCTATCGGAAAATACATGCTGCGCGTGTTCTGGTAATTCTCGCTGTCGTAAGCGTAGAGCACGATCTTGCGTCCGGTGTCGGCGAAGTCGAACATTACGCTGGAATAATCGGTGATCAGGCAGTCGGCTGCGGCAAGCACTTCGTAGGTTTCGTATTCCTCGGGGAAGGGAATCACCCGTTTGTACCCCGAGAAATCGATGCTTCCGGCGGCGAGATGGTGGAGCTTTGCGATCACTGCGACATCGTCGCGGGAGGAATATTCAATGGCGTTCAAAGCCCCTTTGAGCATTCTGTCATGGTAAATTATTTCGTTCTCGTCAGCACAGTCCCTGTAGGTGGGCATATAGACGAGAATGCGTTTCCCGTTCAGTCCGAGCCTTTCACGGACCGCCTGCGCCGCCTCTGCGTCGAACAGAATGTCGTTGCGCGGAAAGCCGGAAATCACATATTTCCCTCTGAAGAAGGGAGCGATCATGTAATCCTCCCGCATTCTGTCAAAGGTGAAGCGGTTGGGATAGAGCAGGTAATCGGACATGAGGAAGATCCGCTGCACGTTGCCTATGGTGTGAGGATTATCCCTGATGGAACGTCCCAATCCCTTCAGCGGCGTGCCGTGCCAGGTATCAAGAAGAATCTGTCCCGGCTTCTTGATGAAGAAAATGGGAAGCGACACATCGGTGATCAGGTATTTCGCCGAGGCAAGCAGTTTTAAATAGAGCTTGTCGTACTTTGCGACAGCGGTGGCCTGTCCGAACCCCCGTGCCGCGAGTGTCCTGCAGACGGAAGAATAATATCCGGGATTGGCGGCGACGTATATTTTGTATTTGGCAAGCCGTTCATCCCCGCAGATTGCCTTGAGCAGCCAGAAGGGATTGCCGGTGATGCCGTCGCCGTTGAAGCACTCGATGAGAATCGTATCGTCCGATACGGGGAGCTTTTCATAATACGCCGTGTATCGGTACCTGGCGAGTTTGGGAAGGCGGCGGTATTTTTCAATGGCTTTTTTGATGGGGTTCAAGATAAACACTCCCTTGCAGAAAATTATTCCCATGTTTTCCAGGTGTCAGGGCAGTAGCCGACGGTTGCCTTTTTGCCGTTGCGCACGATGGGCGTGCGGAACATGGCGGGGTTGTCCAGCAGCTTTTCCTCCACGGCGGCATCGTCCGCGAGGTAGGCGCAGTAATTCTGCTCGTAGGCCTTGGACTTTTCGTCGATGAGATTCCGCATGCCGCCGACCGCGTTCTTGACGCTGTTGTATTCGCCCTTGCTCATGCCGTAGCGGATGATGTCGATGAACTGGTATTGAATGCCCCGTTCCTTGAAATAGCGTTCCGCCTTTTTGGTGTCGAAGCATTTGCTTTTGCCGAATATCTGAATGTTCATGTGTTTGGTGTTCTCCTTCTTTATTCCAGTCCGCGCTTGTACGGTGCTTTCAAACGATCATCAATTCACGGTTTTCTATTTTCTGTTCTCCTATCGCAGCTTTGCTGCGCGCTGAATATACAGCCGCAGTAGTTCTGGCGGTAAAGCCCGTACTGGGCGGAAAGCTCTATGGAACGGCGGTAGCCGTCCTTTTTCTTGAAGTCAGAGAGCAGATATCTGACCCCGTATTCTTCGGCCAGCTCCGTTCCGATGGCGTTGAGCTTGGCGGCATTCTTGTAGGGGCTGACGCTGAGCGTGGTGGTAAAATATTCAAATCCGCCTTCTGCGGCAGCCCTGGCCGATTCCCGCAGCCGCAGACGGTAGCAGCGGAAGCAGCGTTCTCCGCCTTCGGGCAGGTCTTCCAGCCCCTTGGCAATGGCAAAGAATTCGCGGCTGTCGTAACGCCCTTCCAGTATTGTGACAGGATTGGGATAATCCGCTTCGGCAACCAGCCTGTGCAGTTCGGCAACGCGCTTGCGGTATTCCTCCTCCGGGGTGATGTTGGGATTGTAATAAAACAGCGTTATGTCAAAATAAGGGGACAAAAATTCCAGCACCGAGCTGCTGCAAGGGGCACAGCAGCTGTGCAGCAGCAGCTTGGGAAGCCGTCCCTCGTTGCGCCTGATTTCCTTTTCGCACTCTAAGTGATAATTTATCTTCTGTTGATTCTGACTCAATTGGAAAGCCGCCTTTGTACGTTATTGCAATCATTATAGCAAATGAGGAGGGGGTAATGCAAGTACATTCATGAAAAAACAAAAGAAAGCGATCCGTTCCGCTCCCCCCCATTCTATGCGAAAAAATGATTATTCGGATAAATTGCCAAAAACGAAGGTGAAATGTACATAAGTATAATTGACAATGATGAATGATGAATGTATAATATAGACAGCGACGGAGGAAGCTTCCCTTTGTCAGACTAACCGCCTTTGCGCGGAAAACTATTCATTATCGGAGGTATTATTTATGAAAACTCTGAAGACAATCCAGATGCTTGCCAAATTCGGCAAGGTATTCAGCATTATCGCCCGTGTGTGCTGCATGATCGGCGGAATCTCCTGCGCGGTCTGCGCTGGATTGCTGGCGATTTACGGTGAAAAGGCCATCAGCATTGCCAAGGACAACGCCGGTCAGATTGACGATGAACAGGCACGCCAGATCGTCGAGCAGCTCACCAACCCCATGATGATCATGATGATCGCCATTGCAGCGGCATTCTGTTTTGCCGGTGCGGTTGTCGCCCGTTTTGCGCAGAATTACTTCAAGCATGAGATCGAGGACGGCACTCCCTTCACCATGCGCGGCGCGAAGGAACTCATGCGTCTCGGCATCATCTACATCGCGGTCAACCTCGGTGTTTCCATTGTAGCCGGCACCGTTTATGCCATTTTCTCCAAGACCATCGAAACGGCGGACAAGACTGAATTCCACGGCCTTTCCATCGGTCTGGGCATTACATTCATTATCGTATCGGTGATTTGCCGCTATGGCGCGGAACTGACGGAAGGCCAGACCGAAGCTGCTCCCGCTGTGGAAGCTGCTCCGGAACCGGTTCAGCCGGAAACCGCCGAGTAATGTCGGAATGTAATTTGTTGAATATAACATAACAGAGAAAAAATCGTTGTCTTTCTTTCATTTGCAAGGGACGGCGATTTTTTGATGGTTTTGAGAGAATTAAATATTTATTAAAAAAATAAAGGGTGACATTGTGAAAATCATGTGATATAATGTCAGTATATAGTAAAGGGGAGAAATATATGAATTTGATTAACGCTTTGAAACATTTCAGTGAGGAATACGAGTGGTTTATTAATTTACTATAAATGAGCATAAAAGAGGCACATTCGTCAAAATGCACAAATGACGATTAA
>CAMHMN010000018.1 GCA_946186245.1 uncultured Clostridia bacterium | reverse complement strand
CGAGCGTCAGCGGTTTCAGTAACACGACAGGATTTTCTAACTGAAGACTGAAAACGGAAGACTGAAGAATTAATAATTTTTGATCGTAAACCGCACTTCCATCTCATAAAACAGGACTGATTCTATGAAAGAAAACATCTCAAAAGGTTGCCTTTTTCTTAATATATTTGATTGACAGAACATAATTAAAAGGGTATAATTCAGTATGGCTTATGACATATTGATGATGTGCAGCATTTTCATTAGTATTTTGCCTCTTGCATTTAAGAATTCAAATACATTCTTTCACATAATAGATATCGTAACGGCCATTATTTTTATCATTGACTACCTATTAAGACTGATGACGACCGATTTTAAACTGGGACATAAAGGAGCCAATTCTTTTTTCAGATACCCATTCACTCCGTGGGCGATCATTGACTTGGTTTCCATTCTTCCGGCATTGACTTTACTGAGCAGTGGTTTCAAGTTGTTCAGGCTCTTTAGAATCTTCAGGACATTCAGAGTATTCAGAGTGTTTAAGGCATTAAGGTATTCAAAGAGCATTGTTATCATTATTAATGTTATGAAAAATTCCAAAGATGCTCTTTTAGCGGTTTGTACTCTTGCAATAGGCTATATATTTGTATCTGCACTTATCATCATTAATGTTGAGAGTCATTCATTTGCCACATTCTTTGATGCAATCTATTGGGCTACCATATCTTTGACGACGGTTGGATATGGCGATATATACCCTGTTACAACTGCCGGTAGGATCATAACAATGATATCATCCATTTTCGGTATTGCCATTGTAGCATTGCCGGCAGGCATTATTACCGCAGGCTATTTGGACGCTCTTAGTCACGAAAAGAAAAATGGGGACAAATAAACAACCGGTATCCCCCCCAGACCCATTCGACAGGAAACAACATTTTTCATTTTCATTGCGTTTATAATTATGGGAGTATATCATTATAGATGAATGAAAAGGAATGTGAATTATGAAGAATACCATCAGAATACTTGCGACAGATGCGCTGAAAACCACACTGGAAAGCGCGGGAAAAAATTATCAGATAGAACTGGATTGTTTTGATGACAGTGACATGAATTTGGTGGAGAAGATAGCCTGTATACAGCCCGATGTGGTGGTAATGAACCTGTTTACACCCCATCAGGACGCCATAGAAGTGATAAAAGCATATAAAACGCTTTATTCGGATTCATTTACATATTTTGCAGTGATCTGTCCCTTCGTGACGGGCAGGTTACAGCATGAGCTGGAAGAATGCGGTGTGCGGCGGCTGATCTGTCACGGAGATTGCAATCGCGAACTGCGCTCAATGCTTGCCGAGGTGTCCCAGCTCAAGACAACGCCGCTTGCTTCGGCAAGAAGCACCGGAACACATGCGGTTCACAGACTGCACCACAGAGTGAAATTGACGCATTCCGACGATGTGAATGAGCTGGTCGCCGCTATAGATGAAGTCCTGGAAGCATTGGGGCTAAACGAATGTGACGCGGGCGGGAAATATCTCAGGCGAGCTGTGATGCTTGCCGCCTGTGGGGAAGAGGGAACGTGTCAGATAACCAAGGCCATCTATCCGACGGTGGCGGGAGAATTCGGTACCACGCCGTCTTCCGTGGAACGCAGGATACGCTGCGCAATAGAAAAGGCATGGCGTTCAGAGCATTCGGCAGTACTTGCGGCGTACTTCGGCTATACGGTAGACAATATGCGCGGAAAGCCGTCCAACGGTGAATTCATCGCCATGCTGGCTGACCGTATCCGGCTGGATATTTCAAGCAGGTCGGCCTCGGTCTGAACCGGCTAACGGATTTGCATCTTTATGCAGAGGGATTAGAAACTGCGTTTTTGCTTTTACTTGACTTGACATGCGCTGTGTGATATAATTGATTTAACCATATGCGGCATACTTTTGCCGGATAGGCGTTGCCATTATCAGCAAGGTTCTGGGAGGTCGTAGTATGAATAAAACGAAGTTTCTGACCAATTTTTTCAGCCTGGCTGCCGCCATTCTCCTTCTCTTTGCCCTCTTTCACATTCAGGATATCAAGAATGTCATCATGATGTTCATATCGGGTCTGCAGCCTTTGTGGGTCGGCATTGCCTTTGCCTACCTGCTTTGTCCCGTTGCGGCTTTTTTTGAGGAAAAACTGAAGAAGCTGAAAAAAATTGACCGCTTAGCAAGACCGTTATCGGTCCTCATCACCAGTATTGCTGTGCTTGCGGCTTTTTCGCTGCTTCTCGCGGTGCTGCTTCCGCAATTGATTTCCAGCATTTCCGACCTCGTTCCCAAGCTGCCGGGCATGCTTGAAACCCAGCTGGCCCGGGCACAGAGGTTTCTCATTTCCAACAATCAGTTTGCTTCCACGGCTGCCGAGCTTGTCGAATCGACTGAAAATATGCTGGTCACATGGATCAAGACCAATCTTCTCAGCACGGTCTATAATCTTGCCAGCAGCCTGATGTCAGTGGGCTCTGCCATTGTCAATGTGCTGCTCGCCTTTATCATCATGATCTATCTGCTGCTTGACCGCGAGAGATACCTGAACCAGTGCCGCAAGATCTTCCATACAGTCAGCCGGAACGAGCGCGTGAATGACGCCGTTTACGATACGCTTCGTCAGGCAAACAAAATGTTCGGCGGGTTTATTACAGGCAAGCTGATTGATTCGTTTATTGTGGGTGTCATCTGCTTTGTGTTCATGCTGATTTTCCGCTTTGAGTATCCGCTGATCATCAGTGTGATTGTGGGCGTCACCAATATCATTCCCATGTTCGGCCCCTTTATCGGAGCGATTCCCAGCGCCTTCCTGCTGCTGCTGGTCGATCCCAAGCAGTGCGTAATTTTCCTTATCTTCATTATTGTTCTCCAGCAGGTGGACGGCAATGTCATCGGACCGCGCATTATGGGCGATTCCATCGGACTGCCGGCGCTGTATATCACCATTGCGATACTGATGTTCGGCTCGCTTTTCGGCTTCATCGGAATGATAATAGGCGTGCCGACCTTTGCAACGCTTTATTATGTTGTCAAGCGTGTTTCGGAATATTTTCTGAGGAAGCGAGGGCTTCCCACTGATACGTCCGCCTACGGTCCCGACTTCCATGCTTCCCTTAAATCGGATCCCGACACGGAAGAAAGTGACGACGAATAATTGACGGGAGGAAACGCTGTGAGGTATGTTTTTATTGCCAATCCGAAAGCAGGCGCCAAAAACGGTCTTGAAAAATATAAGGACAGAATCACCGCCGTCTGCGAAAAGCTCGGTGCGGAGTACAAATTCATGCTGACCCGCTCCGGCTCCGATCTCACCGACTTCGCGCGTGCCGAAGGGGAGAAGGGCGACGAGGTCAGAATCATCGTGCTGGGCGGCGACGGCGGCATATGCGGCGCCGCCAACGGCGTGATCGGTATGGACAATGTGGAATTCGGCATCATCCCCTGCGGTTCGGGCAACGACTACGTCAAGACCTTCGGCGGCGCAAAGGGATTTGAGGATATCGAGCATTACCTCACCGCACCGTCGCGGTATGTGGACGCGATCGACACGGGACATTTCGCCTCGGTGAATATCTGCTCCATGGGCATTGACGCCATCATCTGCGACCGTACCAACCGCATGGCCCGTGCGAAAAAACTGCTGGGTTCAGGAGCTTATACCCTGGCGGTCTTGATTTCCATGCTGGGAAAGGTGTACAATTCTCTGAAAGTGACCATTGATGACAAAGAGGTGTATGAGGGAGAATTCATGTTCTCGCTGGCTGCCTGCGGTCAGTATTACGGAGGCGGTTACCGCGGAGCGCCTATGGCGGATCCAAGCGATGGGCTGCTGGATTTCGTCATGATCAAGCGGGTTTCCAAGCTGAAAATGGCTTCCCTATTGGGGGAATACAAGAGCGGCAGGTATCCGGAATCCAGAAAATTTGAGGGACTGCTCACCGTAAAACGCGGCAAAAAGATGAAGATTGAGTCAGCAAAGCCCGCGATCGTCAATATTGACGGTGAATGTCTGAAGCTGCGCGAGGTGACCTTTGAGGTCATTCCCAAGGCTCTGCGGCTCATCGTAAACGATGGAATGCAATAATGGATTATTACATAAATAAACAAGCAAAGAAGATGTAACTTTGGAAAAATATCTCAGAGCCTATGCCGAGGTAGACCTTGAAGCCATAGGACACAATATTGCCGAGGTCAGAAGAAACGTCGGCAGCGAAGTGAAGATCTGCGCCGTTATCAAGGCGGACGCCTACGGCCACGGAGCAGTTGCCGTCGGACGCTATCTGGAAAGCGCGGTGGAGTATTTCGCTGTCGCCACGGTGGATGAGGCAATTGAACTGCGCGAAGCGGGAATCAGACTGCCGATCATCATTCTCTCGTATGTATCGCCCAGCCGGTATGACGAGGTGGTCAGGTACGACGTCACACAGACGGTCTATTCGCTGGAAACCGCCCTGCTGCTCAGCAAGGCAGCCCAGGCGCAGGGAAAGACCGCCAAGGCGCACGTTGCGCTGGACACCGGTATGTCCCGCATCGGTTTTGCGGTGAATGAAGAGAATGCCGATGTCATCAAGGCAATCAGCCTTCTGCCGCATGTGGAGCTGGAAGGAATGTTCACCCATTTCTCCTGCGCCGACATGTATGACAAGGCCTACAGTAAAATGCAGATGGAGCAGTATGACCGCATGTGCGATATGCTGGAGCAACGGAATGTTGTCATTCCCATCAAGCATATCTGCAACAGTGCGGGAATCATGGAATTTGACAGCCACCGGTTCCAGATGGTGCGGTCGGGCATCATTACATACGGCCTTTATCCCTCGGAGGAGGTTGACAAGAATGCCCTCGACCTGCGCCCGGCCATGAGCTTCCGCAGCCATGTGGTGAATGTGCACACCGCGCCTGCCGGAATCGGCGTCAGCTACGGCGCGACATACGTTACCAAGGAGCCTACCCGCATTGCCACCGTTTCGGTTGGGTATGCCGACGGCTATCCCAGAGCGCTTTCCAACAAGGGACGGGTGCTGATTCACGGACAGTTCGCGCCGGTGCTGGGCAGGGTGTGCATGGATCAGATCATGGTGGATGTGTCGCACATTGACAATGTGCAGATCGAGGATGTCGTGACGCTGTTCGGCCGCGACGGGGACAATTTTATCCCTGTCGAAGAACCAGCCGATATGGCGGCTTCATTCAATTATGAATTTGTGTGCAGCCTGAGCAGGCGCGTCACACGGGTGTATTGAATTTTCCTGTTGACAATGCACCGCACTTATGTTAGAATCATCATTGAAACGCGCGGGATTTCTCTATATGACGAGCGTGTTATCTGCGCCCAGTTGCGCCGAAAGGAAGGAATGTGGAAATGAGCGAGGAAAATTTCGATATTTTTGACGAGGAAGAAATGGACAATCTGGTGTATCTCAGCGACGAGGACGGCAACGAGGTGGCTTTTGAATATCTCGATTCTGTGGAATACAAGGGCGACGAGTATGTGGTGCTTATCTCTACCGACGAGGACGACGACGAGGTCGTTATTCTCAAGGTCGAGCCGACCCCGGATGACGAAGAGGAAGAGGATTTTGTCACGGTGGAGAGCGAAGAGGTCGCGCAGGCGGTCTTTGATATCTTCAAGGAGAGAAACAAGGATTACTTCAATTTTGCCGACTGATTTTCATCAGAATTCATCGAACAGGCAAAAATCCGCGCCTTCTGCACTTTTTGGCAGACGGCGCGGATTTTTTATGCTTCAGGGAAGGATTCATTCGGCATAGTCGCCGTTGTAATTGACCAGGGCGGCGCTTTCCACGCCCTCGATCTTGGTGATCTTTTCGACGAAATGGTCGTCTATGGCGTTGTTCTTGACCTCTATGATGGTTTCCACGCCGGACTTGCTGACCGTGCGGTTGCGGATCTTGCCCTTGATTTCCCCGATGGCCTTGTCGATTTCATCCGTGACCGACACATCATAGCGCACGATCACCAGGTACAGCTTCTCACTGTCGCTGGTTTTGCACATGATGATGCAGAAGATGGTGATGATGACGACGCAGATCAGCGCGAAGACGTATTGCTTGGCGCCGATGATAATGCCCATCGAAATGGCCCAGAAGAGATACATCAGATCGACGGGATCCTTGACCACCGTGCGGAAACGGATGATGGAGAGCGCGCCTACCATTCCGAGTGAAAGAACGGGGTTGGCGGTGATGGTGAAAATGATGATGGTGGTGATAAGCGTCATCAGAATCAGCGACATATTGAAATTGTGGCTGTAGGCGACGCCGTTGTAGGTTTTTTTGTAAACGTAGTAGATGATGAGTCCCACCATAATGGAAAAGACCAGCGCGAGGACATATTCAATAGGAGATGTAAGGGCAAACTGACTGAGAAACTTATTCTTAAATACGTCACTGAAATTCATATTAAATTACAACCTTTCCGAAATAATTTGCTTGGGCAATGCAGCAAAGGGAATATTTTGATTCGGCGGACTGCCAGAGGCTCAGCTTCTTTGAGCGGAGCATGCGGCGGATAAACTGTGGCAGGTAATCGTCGTATTTGACTTCGAGTATCATCCTGCCGTTTTCATAAGCCGGAACGGTGGGAAGGTGGGGGTCAAAAATACTGCCCGTCCCCTGACCGGCGCGAAGATTCATGTCGAAGGTCATGCGCACGTTTCCCTCATCACAGATGAATACCTCGCGGTCGTAATCCACTACCACCTGCGGACGGAGTATTCTGCACGCGTTGTCGATACAGCCCATCCGAAGGGCGCGGTTCTGCGGCGTGCCGGCGGTTTCCGGGTCGTAAAGGATCATGTCGCTGACGAATCCGAAATCTCCCCTGATGATGCTTTCGCACTGTTCACGGGTGATGAGAGAGGATTTTTTTGAAATATAGCTGTCGAATTTATCCTTGATCTCGAATTTGATGACGGAGTCGTTGTAATCGTAAATTCTGATGCGGTATTTTCTTCGCCTGCTGCGGCCTTCATCCTTCTGATGGAAATCCGCCATGCAGATGTCGTCAAGGTAAAGGCTCCGGATGAAATATCTGCCGTCGGTTCCGTTCTCGTCGTGCCGCATGAAGCACATCGCCCGGCTTCGCAGTTCGATGTATTGCGCATAGGAGATGCTGTATTTCAGTTCGTGACGCAGGCCGTGTGTTTTATAATGCAAAAAGCTGTCACCTGCCTTTGCTGTAATGTCAATGAAAATGTAAAATCTTAACACTATGAATAAAATAAGAAGTATTTATAAAAATAATTATATCACAATTCAATATAATGTCAATGGCATAAGTGAAATTGTGATAAATTTTTAGCGTTTTGCATAGATGTATGTTCAATATGCTAAAACCGCATACTTCTTTTTTGGTATGTTTGAAGTTATTTACCAAAATGAATAAAAGCACTTGACATCAGCGCTTTAAAGTGCTATACTCACTATCAGCTACTTAGCGGATAAATCCGCTGGTTATTTTTCAGGAGGTAGAAAGACATGAAATTCAAAAGAATCCTCGCGGCAGTGCTTTCCTGTGCACTGATCGCAACATCCCTCATGGCTGTGACAAGCTGTGACAGCGCAAATTCCGGCGCTGACAAGAAGGAAGACGGCACCTACACCGTCGGTATCTGCCAGCTGGTGCAGCATCCGGCTCTTGATGCCGCTACCGAAGGCTTTAAGAAGGCTCTCACCGAGAAGCTGGGCGATAAGGTCAAGTTTGACGAGCAGAACGCTTCCGGCGATTCCGCCACCTGTACCACCATTGTCACGCAGTTTGTTTCTTCCAACGTCGATCTGATCATGGCAAACGCAACTCCTGCCCTGCAGGCTGCTGTTTCCGCAACACCGGATATTCCGATCCTTGCCACTTCCATCACCGAGTATGGCGTTGCTCTTGGCATCGACGGCTTCAATGGCAAGACCGGCATCAATGTTTCCGGCACATCTGACCTTGCTCCTCTCGACAAGCAGGCTGCCATGTTCACAGAGCTTCTTCCCGATGCAAAGAAGGTCGGTATTATTTACTGCTCCAACGAAGCCAACTCCAAGTACCAGGTCAATGTGGTGAAGGCTGAGCTTGAGAAGGCCGGTATAGAAGTAACTGAATACAGCTTTGCCGACTCCAATGATATTTCACAGGTTGTTACCAAGGCTTGTGAAGAGATGGATGCTCTCTATATTCCCACTGACAACCAGTGCGCCAACAACGCAGAGCTGATCAACAGCATTGCAGAGCCTGCCAAGAAGCCGATCATCGCCGGCGAAGAAGGTATCTGCAAGGGCTGCGGTATCGCTACTCTTTCCATCAGCTATTCTACGATCGGCTACAACACCGGTCTGATGGCCTATGAGATTCTCGTCAACGGCAAGAATCCTGCCGAGATGGAAATTCAGTATGACAATGCTCCTGTCTTCAAGTATGTAGCCGCTCGCTGCGAAGCGCTTGGCGTTACAGTCCCCGAAAGCTATGAGGCAATCGCTGACTGATTGTTGGGATAATACAGTATAATAAGAAATTTTTGTCTAAAATCTGCGGTAGGGTGTTCAAAAAACGCCTTATCGCTGATTTTGGTATTGATCGATGACTACAAAACGAAAGGAAGTTGGTTTTCTGTGCCATTCTTGAACGCCATGCCCGGCGCAGTGACGCAGGGCATTATCTGGGGTATAATGGCAATAGGCGTGTACCTCACCTTTAAAATTCTCGATGTCGCCGATCTGTCGGTGGACGGTTCCTTTGCCACGGGCGGCGCTGTGCTGGTTTCGATGGTGACTGGCGGACAAAATCTCTATTTTGCCATGTTCTGCGCGTTTCTCGCGGGTTGTGCGGCGGGTCTTGCAACCGGCATTTTCCACACCAAGTTCGGCATTCCCGCCATTCTCGCAGGTATTCTCACGCAGCTGGGTCTCTACTCCATCAATCTGAGAATACAGTCGGATATGGCAAACCTGCCGCTTGCCTACATGAAATATCAGTATCCCATCACCCTGCGCAACATCAATCAGTCTTTGATTATCTGCTCAGGGATTGCAGTAGCTCTGATCGCCATCCTTTACTGGTTTTTCGGCACCGAAAGAGGACATTCTCTCCGCGTGACCGGAAGCAATCTCGATATGGCCCGCGCCAACGGCATCAACACCGACAACAACAAGATTCTGGGCATTATTCTTTCCAATGGCATCGTGGCTTTTTCGGGTGGAATGCTTGCGCAGTACCAGGGCTTCTGCGACGTCAATATGGGCAGAGGCGCTATCGTCATCGGCCTTGCCGCCGTCATTATCGGTGAGGTCATCTTCGGCAAGATCTTCCACAATTTTGCTCTCCGACTGCTTGCCACTATATTCGGCGGTATCGTGTATTACATCGTCATCACACTGGTGCTCAATTTCGGCATGAAGGCCAACGACCTCAAGCTCTTTACCGCGCTTGTCGTCGGTCTGTTCCTCGGCATCCCCTACTGGAAGGGCCAGCTTACACAGAAATTCAGCAAGAAGACCTATTCCGAGAAAGAGGAGGTAATCGAAAATGCTTGAAGTCAAGGGACTCTATAAGACCTTCAATCCCGGTTCTGTCAACGAAAAAAAGGCGCTGAGCGGCATTGATCTGACCCTCAACGACGGCGATTTCGTCACTGTGATCGGTGGCAACGGCGCCGGAAAATCGACCATGCTGAATATGATTGCCGGCGTTTACCCCGTGGACAGCGGCACCATCACTATTGACGGCATCAACGTCACCAAGCTGTCGGAGCACAAACGCGCCAAGTACATCGGCCGTGTCTTTCAGGATCCGCGTATGGGAACGGCTGCGGATATGTGGCTGGAGGAAAATCTCGCCATCGCCAACCGCCGCGGCAAATTCCGCGGGCTGAGATGGGCGATCACCGGCAAGGAGCGCAAGGAATTCAAGGAAATGCTTGCCAAGCTGGATCTCGGCCTGGAAAACCGCCTGACCACCAAGGTGGGACTGCTCTCCGGAGGTCAGCGTCAGGCCGTCACGCTGCTGATGGCGGTCATGAATCAGCCCAAGCTCCTGCTGCTCGACGAGCACACGGCGGCGCTTGATCCGAAAACAGCCAAGAACGTGCTGGAGCTTTCGGACAAATTCATCGAAGAAAATCACCTTACCGCGCTGATGGTCACCCATAATATGCGTGACGCCATTGCCCACGGCAACCGTCTCATTATGATGAACGAGGGCAGGATTATTCTCGACGTCAGCGGCGAGGAGAAGAAGAACCTCACAGTGGAAGAGCTCCTGGAAGAATTTGCCAAGCTCAGCGGTTCCGAATTTGCCAACGACCGCGCACTTCTTGCAAATTAAGCATTGACTATGCTCTGAAAATACCTTATAATATTAATAAAAGCCCGTCATTCGTTATTCGTTGACAGAATCATACGATTGATCGGGCTTTCTGAGTAATAGGTGAGGATTATGATGAAAAAAACAATAGCTCTGCTTCTGGCGGTGATGATGATGACATCCGTTTTTGCCTCCTGCGGTTCGGAAAAAGAAACCGGCGACGGTCTTGATTATCCCCTCGTCAAAAAACCGACCTATATGATCTATTACGGAGAGATCAATGAATCCGTCATTAAAAACGCGAAGAACTACGACATTGCCATTCTGCACCCCAGGATGGGGAAAATGACACGCAAGCAGGTGAAGGAAATTCAGTCGGCCGGCACCAAGGTGCTGGGATATATTGCCGTGGGCGAAGACCTTCGCACCGCGGGCAAGACTGCCGAAGAACTGCTGGCGGAGGAACGGTTTACCGGAGACGGCACCGGCCCGAAGGTGGATGCGCGCGCCGAAGGCGAAACTTCGCTGGCCGCAGCCGACATCAACGGCATCACATCGCCGGGCGGTTCGGGCTACGCTTCGTATTATCTCGACGACAATGACCGTGACGGCAAACCTGATTTCAACCCCTATTTCACCTGTGCCTACACCAATATCGGCGACCCGAAATGGTATGAGGTGCTTGACAACATGACCTTTGACGGTGAGGACAACGTGCCGGGCATTAAAGAAATTCTTACCACCGACTACGGCAGAGGTCTGGGGTGTGACGGGCTGTTCCTCGACACCGTCGACACCTGCGCCCCCAATACCTATACGGCGGATGACGATCCGGGAAGAACCAGATTTGAATGGACAGCGCCCGGCGTGAAGGACTTCATGGCGAGAATAAAGCAGAATTACCCTGACAAGCTGCTATGCCAGAACCGCGGATTGTTCTTCTACAATCACCTGCTGGAGCATTACAGGTTTTCGCCACGGGCCAGTGTGGATTTTCTCTTTTATGAGAGCTATATGCTGGATTCCAATCCCACGCAGCTCTACAACGAGGGCTTTTTTGCCGACAATAAGAACAGTCAGATGCCCAAGCTGGCAGTCGAAGCAAGCTGTGCCGACGGCTTTACGGTGCTTTCGCTGGGCTATGCCGAAGGTCCCGAAAAGTATGCCCTGAAGGAGACGCTTTCGGGTGAATCGGAAAAGGGAGTCAGCGTGCTTCGCATGGAAATCCAGGAGACGGAAGTCGTCGCCGGATTCTCCCATTATATTACCGACGGTTCTGTCACGATGCTCAACGATTTCGTCAAGAACAATCGCATAGAAGAAGACGATTATCCGCCTATCTGGAGCAGCGTGTATAACAATTCCACCGAATGGCCGCCGCATGAACCCGAACCGAGAGTGGGAATAGGCGCAGCGGAACCCACCAAAGGCGGCGCGGTGGTATATTGGGATGTGGCTCTTGATCAGACCGGTGTGACGTATGTGCTGTATTACAGTGACAAGCCATTTGATTTTTCGGCTGATCCGGAACTCTGCGAGGCCCGGAAGATGATACTTGAACCCTCGATAAGCGAGGCGTATGCGCAGGGGCAGTATGACGCCTTCCCCTACCAGGCCGAGGTAACTGGCCTGGAGAGCGGCAAGACCTATTACATGGTCATCCGTGCTGTGGATAAGTCCGAAGCTCACAACCGTGAGCAGAACACCGTTTATCAGACGGTGATTCCGGACTGAGAAATCCACATTCTACCGAAAAAATCCACATAAAAAAAGCACAGTGCGAGAGCATGTCATGTATGATTTGCCTCCACTGTGCTTTTTTATGGAAAAAACTAAAAATAGCTTATAAATCCGACAGCTTTGCCGAGAATTTTGATTTCATTCATCTGTTCCTTGCGATAGACCAGGGGAGAATACTCGCTGTTCTCCGGCATGAGCGTTATGGCGTCAGGCTGTTTGTAAATGCGTTTGAGCGTGGCTTCATCGCCGATAAGGACAGCGGCAATCTCGCCGTTGTTGCAGTCGGGCTGGGAATGAATGAACACGATGTCGCCATTGCAGATGCGTGCTCTTATCATGCTGTCACCACGGCAGCGGAGGGCAAAATCAGCGTCACAGCCGAGGGGTGCGGCGATGTAATCCTCGACGTTTTCTTCCGCGAGTATGGGCGAACCGCAGGCAATCGTGCCGACCAGCGGTATGCGCCTGTGACCGTCAAAGCCTATTTCATCCCATCCCATCAGCTCTGAAGGGGTGGTGCCGAGGATTTCCGCCAGAGGCTCCACAATCGAAATAGGCAGCTTTTCGATCTCATGACTTTCGTATCTGTAGAGCGTAGCGCGGGAAATCCCCAGTGCTTCCGCAATGTCGTTTACATTAAGCCCCAATTGCTGCCTGCGCTGTTTAATTCTTTCATTCACGTTCATAGTCATTACCGTCCTTGTCTGGAGTGTATTATTGTCGCATAAAATAGACTGATTTGTTGCGTTACATTTATTTCTTACATAGTGATTATAACATATACTTCTCAGAAATGCAACCCTAAATTGACAAAAAAATGAGACTGAATTTGTAAAAAAACTAAAAATTCAATTATTTATCTCATAAACGAGATTTTATGCTTGACAATTACCTCGCCGCGTGGTATATTATATTCAGAGGTTAGCAAAAACGCGACCGAAGCAAGGCGCTATAGGCTGACTGTTGGGTAAATTGCAATTTATTGGATTATTTTTTTTAACTAATGAGTCTCAAAAACGAGAGTGAAAGGCGGTTATTTGAATTATGAAAAAAGAGAGAAGTATGACGGGACTATTGATGATGGAATTGGCTGTCGGAGCGGCGGAATTGATCCTTGTCGGGGCGGCAGTTTTCGGCGTGTTGTATGCAATAGGATTTGTGGCGGAGTTGTGCCAGGGACTTGTCAACGTAAGTACGGCTGTTTTTGTCCTCTTTACCATCGCAGGCGTACTGCTGTACCTTGATTTCAGACCCTCCGTTAAGAAAAAACACAGACCCAATCAGACGTCATTCAGAAGGAAAGACAGTGCCATGAGTGAACGAAAAGCGCTCAGAGCGTATTCAGCCAGATAAAAACCGTATCGGCATTACATAAATGAAAATCCCGCAGACCGAGATCCAGTCAGTCTGCGGGATTTGAGTTACTTTTGAGAAAAGAATGGGCGGTCTTAATCTTCTGAAGATTCGGTATCGGAGGGAGTCACCAAATCGGAGGGCGAAACCTCAGGCGGCGCGGTTGTAGTGGTGGTGACGAATGTTGAGTTGACCTTGCCCGGGTTGCGAAGAACGACCGTTGCCCTGGGAGGAAGTGTCAGCACGCCGTTGACATAAAAGACAGGGGAGGCTTTCGGCATCAATTCCGGTACCTCGTATTCACTCTCTTCCATGTACGCTCTGAATTGCTCCTGTTCGATGTAATCGTCTCCTATTACGAATCCGTTGAGTTCGCTGTAATTTTCGTAGCCGGCCGATCTGACGTCAATGGTTTTGATTGTGCCCGTTACATTGGTGATGACCATGACGGAGGATTCGTCATAGGCACAGGTATAGGAACAAACATTACGGGCTTGGAGATCGCAGTCGGAAACGACCTGGGCACGTTGGATTTCCGGATTCTGATTCTTCAGTTTAATCAGTTTCCTGTAGTGATTCACAAGTGAGGTTTCATGGTCAAGCTGGTCATAAACCCCGTATTGAGGCGCCTTAACGTTCTGTCCTCCCTTGGGGGGGATAATGTTGATGCCGCTTTCGCTTGCCGACCATTTTATCGGAAGCCGTTTGTACGGGTCGTTTTCCCAACCGCCTACCATGCCGATTTCTTCACCGTAGTAAATAAAGGGGTTGCCCGGCAGCATCATATAAAGGCTGGCGGCGAGCTTTTTATTGGCGGATCCTTTGAAATAAGTGCCGCTGCGGGGCGTATCGTGATTTGAAATGAAAGGCGCGTCGATGGCGTCGATGTTGCTGTTGCGTATTCCGACGTTGAAATTTTCCAGCACACGTCCGATTTTTGCGCCGTATCCGGTGTCGATGTTATTGAAAAGGCCGGCATATGGCCCCATGAAACAGCAGTCGAAATTGAATATGCTGTCCACGCCGCTTTTGTAATACTGCGCAATCGTCCATGCGCTGTCCCAAACCTCGGCAACGAAATAGCAGTCGGATTTGACGGATTTGCCGTATTCCACGATCTTGGAGAGCGCCTCAATGCTGTCGCTCATGGAATGGGTATAATAGCTTTTGCAGGCGTCAAGACGGAATCCGTCAACTCCCTTTTCGATCCAGAATTTCATGATATCCTTAATCTCGGCCCATACGTCGGGATTATCGAGATTCAGGTCGGGCATATCGGGAGAAAATCTCGACTCGTAGTAATACCCTTCCTCATTGCCGGGAACGGGATTGTAGCCGATGGGGTTGCCGTCGGCATCCATGTCTTCCGGCTCGGTGGTGAAATTGTAGTAGGTAACGTATTTGTTATCCATGTCGCCCTTGTTCAGCGCTTCGCAGGCCTGCAGAAACCAGGGATGAAGCTGCGACGAATGGTTAAGCACCAGATCAATGATGACATGTATTCCACGCTCATGAAATTTCTGAAGAAGCTCTTCAAAATCTTCCATGGTGCCGTAGCTGGGGTCGATGGCGCAGTAATCGGTCACGTCGTACTTGTGGTCGGAAGGAGACGGGCTGATGGGCATGAACCACACCGCGTCGATTCCCAGAGAATGGGAATCGTCCTGGCCTTTTGCGGCCTTCAGGTAATCCAGCTTGGAGAGAACCCCCTGGAGATCGCCTATTCCGTCCCCGTTTGAATCACTGAATGATCGCACATATATCTCATAAAAATTCCTGTAATTATCGTCGTAGACCTTTTTTTCCTCTTTTGTTTCGGTGTTGCATGACGTGATGATGGCCGTCAGCATACCGATTGCCAAAAGCAGCGCGATGGTTTTTTTTAGCACAAAAAACACCTCTCCAAATATTCATATTTATTTAACACTATTATACAATTATTATAATAGAATGTCAATTAAAAAGTTAAACTTCTTACAAATTGTATGAGTAAATTTTTTCGGGTGAATTGATATGTGCTTTAGGAAAACATTCCGTCTGAACGGCAGAAATGTGATAGTGACCGGCGCCTCGGGAGGACTCGGCAGGGCGATGACGCTTTTGCTGATACGCAAATACGGCTGCCGTGTGCTGGGAGTGGCTCGAAATGAGCAGAAGCTGCTTTCTCTGCAATCAGAGCTGGGTGAGCTTTCGGACCGGTTTTCGTACAGGATCCTCGACGTTTCTCAGAGAGAAAGCTGGAAGCGGCTGGCGGAGCTGGTGACTTCCGGGAGTTTTGACGCCGATGTGCTGATCAACAACGCCGGTATGCTGCCGAGGTTTGCCAAATTCGGCTTGTACTCGCAGGACGAAATCGAAAAATGTCTGTCGCTTGACCAGAATTCCGTCATCACTTCGGCAGAGCAATTCGTACCTCTTTTCGAGGAGAAGGCGGGAACGGCTATCATCAATATCGCCAGCGCAGACGCGTTGTGTCCCCTTGCGGGCACATCGCTCTATTCCGCGGCGAAGTCGGCGGTGCGCGCGTTTTCGGAAGCTCTCAGGGAGGAATACCGCGGGAAGATCTACATTCCGGCTGTCTGCCCCGGTTTCATCCGCACCGATATCATGAACGGACAGGGGCGCAGCGTCAGTCCGCTGATCAGATTCTTCAGCATGCCGTCCGAAAAGGCGGCGAGGATTCTTCTCCGCCGTGTCAATGCCGGCAGGAGCCGTATTGTGTTTGGAATGGACGCGCATTTCATGTCCGCCGCATATAAGATCGCGCCGGTCCGGTCGCTGCAATTTTTCAAATGGGTTTTCAGGGTCTCCGGATTGGAACTGTTTCAAGATGTTTTCTGATTCCCGATAAAAAAGGCACATAAAGCCGGATTTGCTTTGTGTGCCTTTTGCGTGTGGAATGATTATGCCGTGTGGGTGTCGTTGTAGGCTTGACGGACGGCTTTGGCGAGCTGGTCGGCGCAGGAAGTAGGCTTTCTGCCGCAGGTGTTGCCGCTCAGGGCGTTTTCGATCTGATCGACCGTCCAGCCGTTGACCAGCTTGGACACCGCCTTGAGGTTGCCGTTGCAGCCGCCTGTAAATTTAATATCGGTAATAATGTCACCGTCAATATTGAAATCAATCTTTATGGGACATACGCCTTTGGGTGTGTAGGAATAATTCATTGAAACAAGCTCCTTTATTTTCATTTATTTCTATCCATTATAAACGATGATCCGCAAAATATCAATGATGGCGGGGGAAAATATTTTTAATTTTATGTAAAAACAAATTCCTTAAAAAATGATAAAATTATCTCAAAACTGTTTTCATCCTGTTATTCATGTGGTATAATATGGACATAAATAAATGAAGCATACGGAGTTGAATCATTTGAATAAAGAAGTGACAACAAAATCTGCGTTTGTGGCAATTGTCGGTAAGCCGAATGTCGGCAAATCCTCGCTGCTCAACCGGCTTCTCGGCGAAAAGATCGCCATTGTTTCGGCCAAGCCGCAGACCACACGCAGCAAGATCATGGGCGTGATGAATGCGGGAGAATACGGCGAAACGCAGCTTGTCTTCACCGATACCCCCGGCATGCATAAGCCGAAGAACAAGCTGGGCGATTACATGGTAAAGACCATTGTCGACAGCATAGGCGACGTGGACATGTGCCTGATGGTGGTGGAGGACAGCGGAAAGCTGCACGAAGCCGAACTGGAGCTGATTGAAAAATTCAAAAAGCTGGATATGCCTGTTCTGCTTGCCATCAACAAAATCGACAGGCTCACCGACAAGTCCAAGCTGCTGGAACGCATTTCTCAATTGGCGGAACTGTACGACTTTGCAGGAATCATTCCAGTCAGTGCGCAGGACGGAGACGGCATGGAGCAGCTTATCGATAAGCTCTGCGAAATGGCGGAGGAAGGCCCGCATTTCTTTGACGACGACACCCTCACCGACCAGCCGGAAAGGGTGATTGCCGCCGAGATCATCCGGGAAAAAATGCTGCGGCTGCTCAGCGACGAGGTGCCGCACGGCACGGCTGTTGAGATTGAAAAAATGCGCGAGCGTCCGGACGGCTCTATCATGGACATAGAAGCGACCATCTACTGCGAGAAGGAATCGCACAAGGGCATCATCATCGGCAAGGGCGGCGCGATGCTCAAAAAGATCGGCAGTTTTGCCCGGACCGACCTGGAGAAATTCCTCGAAACCAAAATCAATCTCAAGCTGTGGGTCAAGGTCACTCCCGATTGGCGCAACAAGGCGGGAGGTCTGAAACGGTTCGGCTATGTGGAGGAAAAATAAGCCTGTCACATTTTGGTTCATGCAAAAATTTTTTGTAAATATTGTCGACCTGTATTGATGATTTTTAATATTCTGTCAATGATAGTAATAAATACAAAGATATCGGGTGACGACAAAAATGGACAGCAGGGAAGCATGGGAAAAATTCATCGAGACGGGCAGGGTGGATTATTATCTGCTCAGCCGGGGAATCGACATTTATGCGCAGGGATATGTCAGGCGTCCGCAAACGGAGAATTCCGTCGGGGAAACACCTGCCGGAGGTGAGAAACATGAATCTGACGGTGTCGGGAATAGTGCTGAAGGTGAGCCAATCGGGTGACAGCGACCGGTTCTGCACCATTCTGACCGATACGCACGGTGTGATCAGCGCGTTCGCCAAGGGTGCCAAAAGCATGAAAAACAAGAATTCCACGGCCACGGCGCAGTTTGTCTATGGCAGCTATGAGCTTTTTCGCCGCAGGGATACCTATATCATGGACGAATCGCAGTACGAGGAATTATACACGGGACTGCGGGAGGATATTTTCCGGCTGTCTGTGGCGCAGTATCTCTGCCAGCTTACGATGGAGCTTGTGCCGGAGGAACAGCCGGCGGGCGAGTACCTGCAGCTGATGCGGACGGCGCTGTGGTACCTTTCCGAAAACAGCCGCCCGCCGCTTCTGGTGAAGGCGGCTGCGGAAATGCGCATGCTCAGCATGGCAGGGTATATGCCCGATCTTGTGATGTGCCGTGAATGCGGCGCGTATGAACATGACCTGATGTATTTCATGCCTGCGACGGGAAGAATCCGCTGCGGAAATTGCGGCGTCAAAGGCGGCGAATATGCCGTAAGACTCAGCAGGGGGGCGATGACGGCTCTTCGTCATTCCGTGTATGCCGACCTCAGAAAGCTTTTTGCTTTTACATTGAGCGACGAAAGCCTGAAGCAGTTTTCGGAAGCGGCGGAAGCATTTGCGTTATCCAAAATAGAAAAGAATCTTACTACCCTTGCATTTTTGAAAACGATGATGTAATATAGAATTAATGAACAGGAACAGAACCATGACATATGAAAAAATAGTGCAGATTGCGATGGAGCAGTCGGCTGTTGATCTGGGCTGTGCGCCTGAAGATTTTTGTTCGGACAGGAATAAGGTCGTTATTTCGCACCCCGATCAAAACGCCCGCAAATATCTGGAGCTGCCCTTCTTCTGTCAGCTGGTTACATACGGAAATAATGTGGTGGCATCTGCAAGTGAAGAATTTGCTCCCTTCGCGGAAAAATACATTGAAAAATACGGCGCGGTGCGCAGCTTTGAAACGCCCGCCCTTCTTGCGCTGAACGATGCGGTGCAAAAATACGGATATAAGGTTTGCTTCATGGCGGAATACTATCTCCCTGTGCCCGAGCGGATTGTTCCCAGGGATTGCGGCTTGGAACTCAGGGTGATGGGCAGGGAAGAATTCAAAAAGTACTACCTTCCGCAGTTCGGAAACGCCATCTGCGCCGAGCACAGCGAGAGGGACGAGATTGCCGTGGGTGCGTTCGACGGCCAGCGGCTCGCCGGACTGGCCGGGGCGTCCTCCGACTGCGACAGCATGTGGCAGATAGGGGTGGACGTGCTTCCGGAATACCGCAGGCACGGCATTGCTTCGGCAGTCACTTCCAGGCTTGCCCTCGAGGTATTTGCTCTGGGCAAAGTGCCTTTTTATTGTGCCGCGTGGTCGAATGTCAGGTCGGCGCGGAATGCCATCAGAAGCGGCTTCCGTCCGGCATGGATGGAATTGACGGCCAGAAGCGAAGATTTTGTAAACAAGATGATTTGAACGGAGACATAATGGATATTACAAACAGAGATTACAGAGTGCTGGAACTCGGCAAGGTGCTGGAGATGCTTGCGGCAAAATGCTCCTGCGCCGATACCGCCGAGGAAGCGCTCAGAATTCAGCCGCAGACCGACCTCAACAAGGTTCACGAAATGCTGCAGCAGACCGCCGACGCGCATATGCTGGCGGGCAGGTTCGGCACCCCGGGATTTGCGGGCGCGCCGAATATTTCCAATGCCCTCAGAAGGGCGCAGTCGGGCGCGGTGCTTTCCATGGGGGAATTGCTGCGGATTGCCTCGGTCATGCGTACCATACGGACGCTGCGTGACTGGCGTAGCCATTGCGAGGGCGTTTCCACCTCACTGGACGGGCTGTTTATGACGCTGGCCACCAACAACCGCCTGGAGGAAAAAATTGTCACCTCCATCGACAGCCCCGACGAGATAAACGACCGCGCTTCGGCGGAGCTTTACAACATACGCCGCAAGATCAAGAGCGCCGAAGCCCGCGTGCGCGAGCAGCTCGACAAGCTGATCCGTTCGGCCACCTATCAGAAATACCTGCAGGAAGCGCTTGTCACCATGCGTGACGGACGCTTCGTGGTGCCTGTCAAGGCGGAATTCCGCAGTCAGGTGGCGGGTCTGGTGCATGATACGTCGTCGTCAGGCGCGACGGTTTTCATCGAACCGATGGCGGTGGTGGAAACCAACAATGACATCAAGCTCCTCAAAGGCAGGGAGCAGGAGGAAATCGAGCGAATTCTCACAGCCCTTTCGGGAGAATGCGGTGACAACGCGGATATGCTCATTTCCAGCTATCACAACATGATCGCGCTTGACCTTCTTTTTGCCAAGGCGAATCTGGCTTATGACATGGATTGTTCGCTGCCTGTTGTGACCGCCGACGGCGTGATCGATCTCAAAAAGGCACGTCATCCGCTGATACACAAAAAGAAGGTCGTTCCCTCGGACATCCGTCTGGGGGGAGAATTTGATACATTGATGATCACAGGCCCCAATACGGGCGGCAAGACGGTCACGCTGAAGACGCTGGGCCTTCTCACCGTCATGACCATGTGCGGTCTGATGATACCTGCCGGCGCCAACAGCCGGATTTCAGTGTTTGAAAACGTACTCGCCGACATCGGCGACGAGCAGTCGATAGAGCAGTCGCTTTCCACTTTCTCGGCGCATATGACCAATATCATCCGCATTCTCAAAGCGGCCGGGGAGCATTCGCTTGTGCTGCTCGACGAGCTGGGAGCGGGAACCGATCCCATCGAAGGCGCTGCCCTGGCCGAGTCGATCATTGAGCAGCTTCGTTCAAAAGGTGCGAGGATAGCGGCCACTACCCACTACGCCGAGCTGAAAAGCTACGCGCTGACCACTTCGGGTGTGGAGAACGGGAGCTGTGAATTCGATGTGGAAACCCTTCGCCCCACCTACAAGCTGCTGATCGGTCTGCCGGGACGTTCCAACGCCTTTGCGATCTGCGCCCATCTGGGTATGCCGGATGAAGTGGTGGAACGTGCGCAGAATCTCGTTTCGGGCGAGAATACCCGTGTTGAGGACGTAGTGGCACAGCTTGACAGCTCGCGTCAGGAGATGGAGCGCAGGCTGGAGGAGGCCGAGAAGATCCGTCTGGAGTCCGAAGCCCTGAAAGCGGAAATGCTGGAGAAGGAGCGCAGGCTGGAGGAAGAGAAAAAGCGCGAGGTGCAGAACGCACGCCGCGAGGCGGAACGCATCGTGGCACAGGCGAGGGCGGAAGCCGACGACCTTCTCAAGGAGATTGACCGTCTGCGCAAGGATTACGAATCGGCGAAAATCGCGGCTCTCAACGGCGACGCCAAGGCCAGTCTCCGCGCGAGACTGCGCAGGATAGAGGATTCCGTCAACCCCGTCGAAACGCGTTCCAATGAAGGCTACGTCCTTCCACGCGCGCTGAAAATCGGGGACACCGTGGAGGTGTTCGGCATCAACGAACGCGGAACGGTGCTGCGGCTGCCGGACAAATCGGGCAATGTCGAGGTGCAGATGGGCATCATCAAATCCCGCGTGAAGCTGAGCGAGCTGCGTCTGATCGAGGAAAGCAAGGTAACGCTCAACGGTCAGAAGCAGCCGAAGAAGAGCGGTACCACCCATTCCATAGACACCAAGAAGGTGCAGACCGAGGTGGACGTCAGAGGCTGCACCGTTGAGGAAGGCATTCTGGAAGTAGATCGGGTCATCGACCACGCGATCGTCATGAAGCTGGGGGAAGTCAGGGTGATTCACGGCAAAGGCACCGGTGCCCTCCGGGCAGGACTTCATCAGCATTTCAAAAAGCATCCCAGCGTCAAATCCTTCCGACTCGGTGTTTACGGTGAGGGAGAAACAGGCGTTACCATACTTGAACTGAAAAAATAAGGCGCGTTATTTTGCTTTATGCAAATTTTATATCTTTATTATTTATTCTAAGAAGGAGCAATGAAAAATGGAAGAAGAAAAAACCTTGGCAATTCCTCTGGGCGGAAGTACTGCGGACGGTGAGCATGTGCAGCCCACAACCGGTCCGGTAGAATCTGCGGCGACAGGAGAACCAACCCGGCAGAAGAGCGGCAAATCCCAGCCTGACAAAAAAGCTGACAGGCAAAAGTCCGCGAAGGCGGTTGTAAAGAGGGAAGAAACCGGCATTCTTGCGGAGAGCGGAGACCCCCAGAACGGAAATCCCAAAAAGCCGGGTGTCGTCGGCAGGATCTTCAAAGCGCTGGGCGCGCTGATTATCTTCCTGCTGGTGGTGGCGGTCATAGGCGGCGTGGTGCTGTTCTTCTTTGCCACAAGAGACGAAATGCCTTCCGCGCCGGAGGTCAAGACCGACATGAAGACGGTCGCCGTGGATTCCGCGCTTGAGGCGCTGAAAGATCGTGAAATCAGACTCAATTCCGATGAGGTCAATATGTTCCTCACAACCGTAAAGGAAAAATCCGCCGAAAAGGCAGCCGAACACGGAATAGAGATCATCGACCTTTTCTCGGTCATCGCCAGCGACAGGGCTACGATTTACGCCCGCATAAAGTATAAAGGCATCACGTGGCCGGTAAGGGCGGTGGCAAGACTGAGTTACGACGATCCGTACATCATTGTTTCCATGGAGAAATCCTATCTCGGCAGTCTCAATCTTCCGTCGGAAAAGATTATTGAGTTTGTCGGAAACAACATAGAATATGAGAGTATTTCAGTTCATAATGGCATGATTTATTACGATACGACTGATTTCAACGACAAGATTACGGAAGTCACCATCAAACAGCTCAATCTTGAGGTCGACGAGAAGAAGGAAAACAACGACGAGGACAAGAACGCTGTGGAAAAATGGTGGAACAACCTCGTAGACGGCATAACAGGCTGGTTCAAGAACTGGGCAGCCGGTGTGGTCAGCGATATTATCCATGATCTGAAGTTCAAGAACGTCACCATCATCGACAACGAAATCGTCATCACCGTTTCGTACGCTGAAAACTGACAGTTCAATCGAGTCGGTTGATTCAATTATCAAAATAACCCGGTCGGCATCTGATGTAGCCAGATACCGACCGGGTTATTCATTTATTGGTTAAAGAATATCGCCTTCCGCGTATTCAACGTACTCGGAATTGCCCGGGGAGGAAGGGGCAAAATCCTTAATGTACTGCTTTCCGCTGCGTTTTTCACTGCTGACATCCTTTTTCTTCGACGGGGTGAGGGGTTCTTCCGCGTCCGGTTCCTTGTCCTCGTTTATGGGAACGTAAACCGTGCCGTCAGCATTTGTTTCCACCTTCATGATCTGCTTTTCAAACACCTTGAAGGCAAATGTCTTTCTTGCAAGCGATCTTGCGCAGATTCCTGAGAAGAGCAGGTGAAGCAAAAGCAGCGCCAGTAACAGCAAAACAAGCATCGGATATAAGCCCGCCGTTATCTGATCGATAAATGATTGTCCGGACAGCAGGAAGAATACTGCCACGGCACAACCGACTGCCGCGAACAGAAGAAACGAAAGCAGAGGAAATACGCGGAATCCGTTTCTCTTTAATGTCCCCTCGCAGCAGCTTCGGGCAGCTCCGAGATATCTGTGCCCGAAGAATGCACATCCGGAAGCGAGATACAGAATAACCGAGGCGGCAAACAACAGGGCGCCGGTGGTTTTGGGGGCTGTTGCGATCGTGCCGTATCCGAATTCTCTGAGAAGATCGTTTATCCGATCCTGGGATCCGCCATGACGGATGAAGAGATAGCCGAGCGTGAATGTTCCCATTCCGGCGAAAAAGCATGCGAATGCGTTTACCGAGATGGTTATTCTCATCAGTGTACAGCCTGTTCCTGGCGAAAAAAGACTGATGACAGAGAACAAAACCGAGAGAATCGCAAACCCGGCAAATACCGCGAATGCTGCGTTAAGGCCATTCATGACCGAAAGATAAGCGGACAGCGCGGCAATCGCTGCCGTAATAAGCGTTACGAGGAAGCTCGAAAACGAACGGAAGTGTTTCTTGGTAATGTAATCGATGGAATTCTTTGTCATATGCTTTACCACCCCTCCATTATCCGAAGAAGAGCATCGCCAGACAATTCGAGCAGAGTGCCAGAATCACGGCTGCCACCACTGTCGAGCAAAGCAGCGTCAGAAAAGGACTGCGTTTGAATGGGGAGGCTTTTTGGATTCCGAAATAATAGCATACGGCGGAAGCGATGATGCCGATCATGCAGAGCATAATTCCGAGCGATGAGGAAATAAGCGCGACAGGAATGGAAAGCAGCATGGCAACCGAAAGAGGGAGCAGGGAAAAGGCAGAGATATTAAGCGCCTGACTAGGCGAAGGTTTTTCCGTTGCGTGAATGAAGGCGATCTCCGTGATGACCGTGAGCAGAATCATGACAATGATCGCCATGATTGCCGAATGGACGGTGAGTGTGCCGAAGGACAGGATCGTCTTCCCGGAAGAACCTGATGCATTCTCTATGACAGACGCTATCCGTGAGCCGCATACTTCGCGGAAGAATCCGGAAGACAGTGTGCCAAACGCCCCGAGTGACATGGCGGAAGCGGAAACGATAAACAGGGAACCGAAGGTGACCCATACCGCAGCAGAACGTGTGCGAGCTGCCTTTTCGACGCCTTTGAGAGGGGATTCAGAGAAAAACGCCTTGACGCAGGCGAGAACGTCGGAATCCTCCATCTGTGCGGGCTTTACATTGGCCTCGCTCATGCCTCCGCAGTTGGGGCATATGCCGTTGTCGTTCAGTCTGCCGCCGCAGTTTGAGCAATAACTCATGAAAATTACCTCTTTCTATTCATTTGACTACAGTCATTCTACCATATGAAAGAAAAAAAGTAAATAGTTTTAATGGAATTCACTAGAAATTCGGAAAACAATACGAAAAAAATTGTTATTTTCACATAAGCTCCGTAAGGCGGCAAATTACCTCATTGGAAATCAGCATCCCCTTTCGGGTGAGGCGTATTCCTTGTCCGTCGCATATGCAATAGGGAACCATTACGGGAGATGATGCGCAGTCACGCATTCCTTTGGGAATGTCAATCCCGAATCGTTCTTTCATGCCCGTTTGCGTCAGCCCCTCGGAAAGCCGCAGACGAAGCATGACATATTCCTCCAGGGTACCGCCTTCTCCGTCGTCGTTCGGCGCAGAACCCGAAAGAAATCTGTCCAGGCTGCGGTCAGAATAATAGCGTCTTCCGTCATAAAAGCCGTGTGCGGAAGGTCCGATTCCGATATATTGGTCGCAGTTCCAGTATTTCAGATTGTGACGGCTTTCAAATCCGGGCTTTGACGCATTGGAGATTTCGTACTGGACGTATCCCGCCTGTTCCAGACGGTTGAATGTCAGCTCGTACATGTCGGCAAGCCCGTCTTCGTCCGCGATATTCAGGGCATTCTGAATGCGGTAGAACGGTGTGTTTTCCTCGATTTTGAGCATATAGGCCGAGACATGCGCCGGTGAGGATTCCTCTATGAACCGCAGCGATTGCTCCAGTGATGCTGCCGTCTGCATGGGGACTCCCAGCATGAGGTCGAGTGAAATATTGTCTATGCCGCAGCGGTAAGCGGTTTCCATTGCCCGCAGAACGTCGTCCGGCGCGTGCCTTCTGCCGAGTGCCGAAAGCTCTTTTCTGAGAGCCGACTGCATTCCCAGCGACAGACGGTTGATTCCCGAAGCGGCGCATCCCTCCAGAAAATCGCCGAGGTCGTTCGCGGGATTGGCTTCCGCGGTGACTTCTGCATCGCCGGTAATTTCCACGCTCTTGCGCAGCGCATCCATAATGCGTGCGATTCGCTGACCGCCCAGAAGGGAAGGGGTGCCTCCGCCGAAGTAGACCGTATCCGCGGAGATTCCCCTGTCCGAAAGCAATGAAACCCGGCGCAGGGTTTCTGCGGTGTATCTGTCGAGCAGTTCATCCTTTGCCGTCACCGAGTAAAAATCGCAGTAGGGGCATTTGTACCGGCAGAACGGCACGTGGATGTAGATCCCCACAGGCTTCATTCTATTCACTTCCCCGTTGATGCCCTGCGTCTGGCAAGGTAATTTTCCAGAATGATGACGGCCGAAACCGCGTCCACCACTTCCTTGCGTTTTTTGCCGCGGGTGTTGGTCGCGTTGAGGAACACATGCGCTTCCATGGTGGTGCAGCGTTCGTCGAACATGTCCACGGGAATGCCGCATTCGTCCTGCAATGCCTGGGCGAAACGTCGGGCGTTCCGGGCGCTTTCTCCCTCCGAACCGTCCATATTCACCGGCAGACCGACAACGATCCGTTCCGCCTTTCGCTCCGAGGCAAGGGAGGAAACCTTCTGCACGAGATTCGGCACGTATTTTTCATTGATCACAGTTACAGGGGATGCGAGCATTTCTCCGGGATCGCATATGGCAATGCCGGTTCTCGCACGCCCGAAATCGACCGACAGGATTACCATAGCTGCACCTGTCCGACCAGTTCGGAGATGTTGGCGATCTTGTTTTGCGCGAGGTATTCTTCCATGCCGTCAATGATTTTCAGTGGGGCGTAGGGATCGGTGAACATGGCCGTGCCGACCTGAATCGCCGATGCGCCGGCAAGCGTCATTTCGATGGCGTCCTTCCAGGTGCATATGCCGCCCAGACCGATGACGGGAACCTTGACGGCGTTGTAGACCTCGTTGACCATCCGGACGGCGATGGGAAACACGGCTGCGCCGGACATTCCGCCCTTGTTGTTGTGAAGGATGGGTCTGCGGGTGCGGATGTCGATTCTCATGCCCAGCAGTGTGTTGATGAGAGAAACCGCGTCGGCTCCCGCAGCTTCCACTGCTTTGGCAATTTCGGCAATACTGGTGACGTTGGGCGAGAGCTTGACGATCAGCGGCTTGTCCGGGCAGTGTTTGCGGACGACCGAGGTGATGCGTTCCGCGCCCGAACAGGAAGTGCCGAATGCCGCGCCCCCTGCCTTGACGTTGGGACAGGAGATGTTCAGTTCCACCATGTCCACATCGGAATCATTTACTTTTCCGGCGATCGCGGCGTAATCCTCTTCCGTGGCACCGGCGATATTGGCGATGATCACAGTGTCCTGCTGACGCAGCCAGGGAAGGTCTTCCCGGATAAAATGATCCACTCCGGGGTTCTGAAGTCCGACGGAATTCAGTATGCCGCTGGGCGTCTCGGCGATTCGCGGAGGAGGATTGCCGGCTTTCTCGCATATGGTCATGCCTTTGGAAGAAATGCCGCCGAGCTTGGATATGGGATATAATTCGTTGTATTCCCTGCCGAATCCGTAGGTGCCGGAAGCGGCTATGACGGGGTTCTTGAATTCCACCCCGCAGATGTTCACATTAAGTCTGCTCATTCCCAGATTACCTCCCTGCTGTCAAATACCGGACCGTTTTTACAGACGTGGAGATACTTTTCTCCGCCGTCGGACGTTCTTGTTTTGCATGCGCAGACCAGACAGGCGCCTATGCCGCAGCCCATTCTTTCTTCCAGCGAAACCATGCACTTAATGCCGCGTTTTTCGGCTTCGGCGGCGGTCAGCCGGAGCATTGGCTTCGGCCCGCAGGCATAGATTGTGTCACAGGGCGCCTCGTCCAGCCGCTGTGTCAGAAGCTGCGTCACAAATCCGTGATGACCCATCGAACCGTCGTCGGTAGCGATGCGGAGATCCGCGCCATTGGTTCTGAATTCGTCGGCCAGAATCACCGCGTCCTTATTGCGGAAGCCGAGAAGCACCGTTGCGTTTGCTGCGTAGGGCGCAGACGCGCCGAGCAGGGGAGGAACGCCGATGCCGCCTCCGACGAACACCGCCTTTTCGGCCGGGTCGATGTCGAATCCGTTGCCGAGAGGAGCCAGAAGATCCATGCTCTGCCCCTCCTTCATTTGCGACATGATTTCCGTACCCTCTCCCCGTACCTCAAAGACAAAGCGGACGGTGCCTGCTTCACGGCTGAATCCGCATATCGAGATGGGACGGCGCAATGTCTTGCCTTCGACCAGGATATTGGCGAACTGTCCGGGCTTCATGCTCTGCACGGCGGATTGGGATGCCACGGTGAAGCTGAAGGTTGTTTGGTTGAGCTGTTCCTTCTTGATGATGGGACAAAGCTCCTGGGTGTATTTCATTTCTAATTTACCTCCTCTGGTAATTCCTGATTACTATAATACCATCGCAGCCCGATTAAGTCAAACATAATTACAAATTATTCTCAAAATCTCCTGTCTTCGCTATTGCAAAAAACGCTATTGTATGTTATACTAAAAAAACATATTTGCCAAAAGGTCTTTAGGCGTGAAACTATCAGGATTATCGGAGGTTTTTCAATTATGAAGAAAAAGACGACGTGGATTTTTGTGCTGTCTGCCATGGCTTTTTTGATCATTTGCGGCGTGCTGGTATTCTTTACAAATTTCGCGGTTGTGAATGGGAATCTCTATTCCCTTTCCGTCAGCACCATGGATCTCAAGGACACGGGGATCGATTCCATTTCCGTTCTGAACAGGTTTGCAAAGCTGGAAAGCGCAGATGTTTCGGGCAATAAAATCAAGTCGCTTCCTGCTCTGAAAAATTGCACGTCTCTGCGCCTGCTTTCGGTCAGCGGCAGCGATTTCCCCGCACAGGAATGCGTGGATTTTTATGATGCGCATCCCGGCGCGAGACTGGAATGCGGCGTGCTGATCGGAGACACCCGTTTCAGTTCGCTTGCGGAAAGCGTGACGCTTTCGGATGGAATGAACGACGGGGACATCCGATCGTTGGCGGCGTTGAAGAATGTGGAAATACTGGATCTCAGCGGTTCGGAGGTCAACGACGAAACATATGACTACCTCAAAGAAAAGCTTCCCGGATGCCGGATTGTCAGGAAGGTTTCATTTGACGGAACGCAATACCTGAATACCGATACGTCGGTCAAGCTGTCGGCTGATTTTTTTGACAAAGAAAACGCGGAAACAGAGCTTGCTCGCCTCAGGTATTTCGATTCGCTCAGCGAGATAGATGCTTTTGCGTGCGAGGACAGCGATGTCCTGCTCGACCTCAGACAGCGTTTTCCGCAGTATACCGTCAGATGGTATACCAGGATGTTCGACAAGAAATTTGATACTGCCGCAGCCGAAATCGACCTCAGCAAAAAGAAATATTCACTTGACGAATTTATGAAGGCTTTTGACAAGTCATTCAGCCGCTTCAGCAACCTGAAAAAAGTGTACATGATGGACTGTGATCTGTCCAATCTTCAGATGGAAAAGCTGATGGCCAGATACCCTGATATCAAATTTGTGTGGTATGTGAGATTTGCACACTACAAGGTCAGAACCGATGCCGTAGCGTTTTCAACCCTGATCGCGTTGCACGAGGAAGCCGACAAATTGAATGAAGACACGATGGAACCTCTCTTTAAATACTGCACCGATCTGGTGTCGCTGGATATCGGACACTGTCATTGCAGGGATATTTCCGCTCTGGCCAATCTGAAACAGCTGCGCGCGCTGATCATCATGAATAATAACGTCATTGATATCTCCCCCTTCGCGGAACTCACCAAGCTGGAATTCCTCGAGATGAACGGCAATTACGTGAAAAACATTGAGCCGCTTTCGGGACTGAAAAACCTGAAAATGGTCAATCTCTACGGAAGCTCAGAAATCAAGGACCTCTCTCCGCTTTACAATCATCCCAATCTTGAGATTGTTCTTTTTGACAAGAATGTTCCCAAGGCGGAGCAGCAGCGCTTTATCGAGTCAAATCCTGACTGCAATTCGTTCTTCGCTGTTGAGAGCGAGGGCAGAACGACCAATGTCCCCTGGAGAGCGGCTCCTCTGAGGGAAAAATACAAGAATTCATTCCGCAAGTGGAAAAATGTGACCGGATTCGATGAGGAAACGGAAACTTTCAGTTACGATTTTGACTGATAACGGAATGCGGTAACAGCATAGCAGAACAAAAACACACAGGCGGCGATTATCTTTCGCTCCTGTGTGTTTTGTATTTGGGGTATACAAAGAAAAAAATAATCCCGCCCGACCGTAATGTGCTTTAAATAACCTGCTACTAAAAGTAACAGGTGGGTGCCATCCCAACGGCTTCTCGCTCCCTGCTTCCGAACTCAGTTCAAGACTGCGGGAGGTCTGCAATCCACCGCCGGAGACCTGGCTCCCTAAAAATAATTTGTAGGGTTATAAAAGCACAGTTCGCGTATCGGGCAGAATATTAAGCAATGTTTATATTATTGTGTGCGTGCGGGCGGGAATTTATGCACCCGCCAGAGAATCGCCTTCAGCCGCAGGCATCTCGTCTTCGTCGCCGTAAAGCTCCTTGAACCGCTCGCGGAAGAGATCGTCCAGCGCCATCAGGAGCTCCTCGTCCTCAATCTCGGCAAGTTCCTCCTCATCGTCCACAACGTCCACCTGAAGGATCATGTACTCCGCTTCGCCGGTATCGTCGTCGATGGAAGCAAGAGGCATAAGCGCAACGAACTTGCCTTCCTGGGTCTCGATGGCGTCAAGAATTTCATATTCGGATGTACGGCCTTCATCGTCGATCAGGGAGATGATGCTGTCATCTTCTTCGTCATGCTCAGCTGCGGAGTCTCTGCCGCGTGTGTTGATCTCGTTACTCATATTTCGGATTAGTCCTCACTGTACAAAATAGAAAATAATTGAATGTCAAATGGCAAAAAAACTGTCCAAGACACATCATTCAAGGGTTTTCTTCAAAACCATTAGTATTTTACACGCTTTTTTTCGATGTGTCAATAGGAATTTTAGATTATTTCAAAATAAATAAATTTTTTTCAGTTTTTTTAAAAAAACTATTGACAAACTAAAAAAGATGTGTTATATTATAGTTGAGCTTAGGAGAGCGGCAAAGTTAAGGACAGACAGGATGAAAAAGTAAGTCTTACGTAAAGAAATGTAGATCAAAATATTGATCGAAAAAATGAGACCGAAAAAAGTAAGCTGCCTGAGATCGGATTCATATGGGAAAAACCTGAAATGAAAATGATTAATTCCTTTTCAGAACAGAGCTCAAATAGGCAATACAAAAGAAACGGGGTGACGCCGATGGATGCAGTAACAGCCTCACAGCACATCGGAATCGAAGCCCACGAGTATGAAATTGCTGCGTAACAAAAAAGGCAATGAGCACCGAGAGCTTTTATAGCAAGCGATCCGAGATGAAAATCAAAGCAGATCGATTGATGCAAGATAAAAGCCTGTGCAATGTTTATGAACAGTACGCCTTGGAGTTACAAAAGCAATGAAAATTCCAAAGGCTTCGATAATGTAAGCAAGCAAGCGGAACGGAAAACCGCTTGAAACAAATCAGAGTTTCTGCTGACGGAAACGGGAAACATAACAGAAACGCGAAACAGAAATCAAGCAGATAAAAGCCGCGCAGAATGTATAAAAATTACTGCAATAAAAAAATGCATCAGAAAGTGAAACCGATAAGAAAAAAGATGCATAGAGTGTAACGAAAGAAAAGAAGAAAGAAAAGAAAGCGACGAAAGATGATCCCAGCCAGTTGTGAAAAAGGCGGGATGTCAGTTACGAGAAGAATGAAAAAGAAATGAAGTAATAAGTCGCATGCAGTAAAAATTATACAGGAGAAGATCAGATCATTGATACAAAAAGCGGAAAAGCGAAGAAAAAGCAACAGCCGCAAAAAAGCAAGAAGCGTCGTGCGAACAACGCCTTACGCTGAGCAAAAGAAACAGTCATCAATGTTGAAATAGAAAGAACCCGACAGGTTTATGAAGCAGCGGCAAATCCGATGTAATCAATCTTAAAGAGGCGTAAGCTGTAAAAAAGATGAAATAAGACCTGAACGAGATATACAACTATAGATCGTAAAAAAGCAAAGGGTCGAGTCCAATGAAAACTTAAAGCTTCACCAAGTTGAGTTTCGATGAAAGCAAGTGAGCTTCGATGAAAAGAACGTTTTACATGCTGACAAGAAATGAAATGTAAAGGGTGAGTCCAAAGTACAATTAAGCTTTGAGAGGCGAAGAAATCCAAGCGATATTCGCCGGGAACGGACAAGGAAAGAAGAGTCCGAAAAAAGCAAGCAACAGGACATTGCAAAAACAAAATAGCTTCGGCGGCATAAAGCCGGTGCGGTACCGATGTAGAAATATATCGGTACCGTTTTTTGCCGCATGTGACAAAAATAACAAGATAAAAAGTTCGTAAATTTATTATTAAGGGTATAGACTAAACGCTTTTTATCATGTATAATATGAACGGTAAAGTATATTTCCATAATTGGGGGAATCAATGATGTTGCTGCCTAACTGGCTTTGGATCATTACCATACTCTCGGCATTTGTCGTGTGTATGGTCTATATGGAATTTATCAGAAGCAAATATGTTCTTTCCACCACACACAAGGCTATTACCATTAACGGCTTGCCTCGCGTGCTTGACGGCATGAAGTTTGTTGTGATCAGCGACCTGCACAGCATGTCTTTCGGCAACAAGAATTCCGAGCTGGCGCGAAAGGTCAGGAGAGAACATCCGGATTACATTCTGTTTGCGGGCAATATGGGCGACGCGAAGGCAGCCGATGTCGACGCGTTCTATGACTTCCTCGATTCAGTGGGGAGAGACATTCCCGTTGTAATGGTGCCCGGAAAAGAAGATCTCCGTCTGGGCAACGGCACCCTGCACAAGAATTTCGTCAAGTCGGTCAACGAAGCCGGCGGAGTGATACTCAATAATTCGCGTGCGGAGATTAATGTTGACGGTGAAAAGATTTATATCTACGGCTATTGCCCCGGTCTTAAAGCGGATCCCAATAAGCCGGTGAAGGACTGGAAGTATCAGAAGGTTCGCAACAACGATGTTTTTGAGGCTCTGGGCGAGTGTCCGCAGGATGCCACTGTCATACTGCTCACCCATTTTCCGAAGGGATTTGAGGCTTATTCCCGCTGGGGAGCGACACTGGTGCTTGCCGGAGGAACCCATGGGGGTTACTACAGAATTCCTTTTGTTGACAGACTGATCAGAAACAATAAGATCGCTTACACTTCCGGAGAATACCGCATTGGTCGCAGCAAGATGTATGTGACGCGCGGACTTGGCAGCCCCTCCCGCACCAGATTCAACAATCCTCCGGAAATCTCGGTGATCAGCATTGCCAGACCCAACAGTCCCTTGCTGAATACCATGCCGGTCAGCACCGACAACGCTTACGACGTGTTTATGTACTGGGCGAGATCAGAGGGAAGGGCAATTCGTGACCTGCTGAATGAACGCACTGACGCGATCCGCGACTGGTGGGATAATCTCACCCACAAGGAGCAGTCGGTTTATTCCAGAAAGGGAAGAGAAAATAAGGAAAAAACAATTTATATGTCCCCGCAGGAGCGTGCAAAGGAAAATGCCCGCCGAGCCATGAAAGGAAGCAGTTCCGTTCGCCGTGTGTCGAGGGTCAAGACCCGTTCGGAGTACATAAGCGAACTTCAGGCGGAAATGGGTAATTCCGAAGCCGTGCATTCCTATGATAAATTCAGGTCGGCAGAGGAAATAGACAAAATACAGGTATTCAGCGATATTAAAATCTGATTAAAACGGCGGATTACGTTATTCCGGCAAGTGGTGAATGTACCGTTTGCCGGGGTGACTGGATTATCCGCCTGTTTTTGTGTTTTCTTATGGAAAGGATGTGTTTTCTGTAAATGGCAATCATCATCAAAAATGCGGAAATTGTAAATAACACCGGAATCACAAAAGGAGACATCGTGATGATCGACGGAGTGGTTGCCCAGGTCGGAGGAAAGGCAGAGATTTCTCCTTCCGATCAGGTGATGGAAGCGGAAGGGCTTTGTGCTTTTCCCGGGCTTGTCGATATGCATGTGCATCTCCGCGATCCCGGTCAGACACACAAGGAGGATATTCTCTCGGGCTGTGCGGCGGCAGCGGCCGGAGGGGTTACGTCGCTGGTTTGTATGCCCAATACAAATCCTGCTGTCGACAGCCCAGAAACAGTGAAATATATCATTGACCAGGCGAAGGCGACAGGACTGCATGTTTATCCTGCGGCGGCGATCACATACGGCTTGTCAGGCAAGGGATGCTGCGATTACGCTTCTCTCCGTCAAGCCGGGGCAGCTGCGATTTCGGACGACGGACGTCCTGTGGAAAATGACGAAATGCTGCTTTTCGCACTGAAGGAAGGCAAACGGCTGGGAATGCCGGTGCTGTGTCACTGTGAGGACTTAATGCAGGCGGCAGGCGGCAAGGTTCATGAAGGCAGCGCTTCTGAATTGCTTGGCGTCAAGGGAATGTCGTCCGCGTCGGAATACGGGGACATTGAGCGCACGATCGCACTTGCGGAAAGTGTGGATGCTCCGGTGCATATCTGCCATGTCAGCACAAAAGAGTCCATTGAAATCATCCGACAGGCAAAAGCCCGCGGGGTGAAAGTTACCTGCGAAACCGCGCCGCATTATTTTGTTTACACCTTTGAGAAGGTATTGGGCCGCGACGCGGATTACCGCATGAATCCTCCCCTTCGTGAGGAGGCAGACAGACTTGCGGTGATCGAGGGTCTGCTGGACGGCACCATCGATGCGATTGCCACCGATCACGCCCCTCATTCTCCGGAAGAAAAGGACGATTTTGTCAAAGCACCCAACGGCGTTGTCGGCATGGAAACCTCTCTCGCGGCAACGCTGACTTTCATGCGCGATAAGCTGACGCTGAGCGGCATTGCAAGGCTCATGTCGTACAATCCCGCAAGAATTATGGGGATTGCCGGGGGTGAAATCAAGGTCGGCGCACCGGCTGATCTGACGTTGGTTGACCTCAGTGAAAAGTGGACAGTTGACCCGCAAAAGCTCCACGGCAGGTCGAAGAATGCGGTTTTCAAGGGGGAAACGTTGACCGGCAGGGTCAAAGCCACCTACTGCGGCGGCAAAAAGGTTTATTAATTCCTATTGCATATTTCAGACAGATGATATATAATAGTTGAAATCAATAACGAAAGGAATCAAAAAAATGTCATTCAATCCTCTTATCGAAAAAATCATAGAAATGAAAAATCCCACCGTCGCCGGTCTTGATCCTAAGCTCGACTATGTTCCGCAGTATATCAGGGAAAAGTGCTTTGCGCAGTACGGCAGAACACTGGAAGGCGCAGCCGAAGCGCTGTATGAATTCAACACCGGACTGATCGACGCGCTGTGCGACGTTGTACCGGCGGTAAAGCCGCAGATGGCATATTACGAGATGTACGGCTGGCAGGGAGTAAGAGCCTTCACACGCACGGTGGAATACGCCCATTCAAAAGGAATGTATGTCATCACCGACGGCAAGCGCAACGATATCGGCGCCACAATGGAGGCATACGCCGCCGGGCATCTTGGAATGACCGATGTGGACGGTGAACAGTTTTCCGCATTCGGGGCGGATGCGTTGACGGTCAACGGATACCTTGGATCTGACGGCATTGAACCGCTGCTGAAGGTATGCGCGGCGCAGGACAAAGGAATCTTTGTGCTGGTTAAGACTTCCAACAAATCGTCCGGTGAGCTTCAGAACCTTCTGCTGGAAGGCGGCGAAAGCATTTATGCCCGTATGGCCAGTATGTGCGACGAATGGGGAAGAGAGCTTCCGGGAAAGTACGGTTTCACTGGCGTTGGCGCGGTTGTCGGCGCGACTTATCCTGAGCAGCTTACCGAGCTGCGCAAGGAGCATCCATCCATCTTCTTCCTTGTACCGGGCTACGGTGCGCAAGGAGGCGGAGCACAGGGATTGGCAGGCGCTTTCAATCAGGACGGACTCGGTGCGGTGGTGAATTCCTCCCGTGCCATTATGTGCGCATATAAAAAAGAAGGCTGTGACGAATCCGATTATGCAGGTGCAGCCAGAAGAGAGGCTCTTCGCATGAAGGACGATATCAACAGTGTTCTTTAATTCACGAATCATTATCTATGAGCAGATATTATTGGGATCATCAAGACGATCATTACGACGATTATGATTCTTTCAGCGATTACGACGATTATTTCGGCAGCAGAAATCGCAATGTTCAGAGAAATCGCGGCAAACAACAAGGTTATCGGAGCGGTACAGGGGTTCACAGCGGCCGGAATCGTCAAACTCCTCACAGAGAATCGGTTCCCCCGAGAAACCGCGGCAGTCAGAGCTATCGGTCTCATTCAGGGAAGCTGAATGAGCATTCCCACCGAAAGGAATGGCAGGGCGGCTTCGGAGAGGAAAAGCCGGAAGTCAGTTCCGGTCTGATATATACATTGATGGCGGTGTTCTTTGGTATTATGATCATTTCAGTGCTTATGGGAAAAACGGCTGTCAGTCATACACCTGTTTCAAATGACGAAATGGAAACCGCGTATGCCTCATCGTCGGAAAGTCCGGTTTCGTCCGAACCGGAACAGGTGGATCCGGTTGCGCAGATCATTGAGACAGAGCTCAGCTCCATGTCCAACGAGCAGAAGGTTGGACAGCTGTTTATGGTGAGAAACAACGGAAAAGGAAAGCTTTTGGACACCGTTTCACAGACCTATGCCGGAGGAGCAATCCTTTTCGCCGATGAATTCAAGGGAAAAACAGCCGATGAGGTGCGCGACATGATCGCGGAGATTCAATCTTCGTCTGACGGTAAAATGATCATAGCCGTCGATGAGGAAGGCGGAAATGTCGTACGTATCAGCAGCAACCCCAGGCTGAGAAGCAGCCGGTTTTTATCTCCCCAGAGACTTTACAAAAAAGGCGGCTTGGAACTGATCGTATCCGATACGCAGGAAAAATGCGAATTGCTCAATTCTCTGGGATTGAATATGAATTTGGCGCCGGTTGCCGACGTATGCACTTCGTCCTCCGGCTTCATGTACAAGCGTTCATTCGGCAAGGGAGCGGAGGAAACAGCGGAATATGTCTCCCAGGTGGTCAGTACGATGAAAGCATCGCCGGTGGCGTCCTGTGTCAAGCATTTTCCGGGCTATGGCAACAGCAAATCAGACACGCACAAGGGCCTTGACGTCAACGAAAAAAGCCTTTATGAGCTTAAAGAGACAGATCTGGTTCCCTTCGATGCGGCTATCAGAGAAGGTGTGGATGCGATCATGCTGACGCACACTGTCATTGAGAATATCGATCCCGATCATCCTGCTTCGTTGTCGGCTGACGTTGTGGATATTATCCGCAATGATATGGGATTTCAAGGGGTTCTCATCACCGACGGACTGGAAATGGGTGCCATCATCAAATACAGCGGCGGTGACAGCGGGAAGGTTTGTGTCATGGCTGTACTGGCGGGTATTGATATTCTCTGTGCGCCAAAAAATCCTGTTGACGATTACAATGCGGTGCTGGAAGCGGTCAATTACGGAGAGATATCGCAGGAACGTCTCGACGAGTCAGTCCGACGCATTCTAAAGTTAAAGATTCGGCTCGGAATGTATGGAGATTAATAAAATAGAATGGAAGCAAAAAACGGCGGGGATGAAGTAAGCATTCCCGTCGTTTTTCGTACAATTATAGAACTAATCCTTTGATTTTTGTAAAATCGCCGTCCATCACCCGGTATGTCGCGGGAATATCCGCGCCGGTCGGGTCTGTGAGGTTGGGAGAAATGTCGGAATGAATGTAAAGCGAATCCATGCCGATGGTATTCGCACCGAGAATATCGGTGCCGGCGTCATTGCCGATCATGATGGACTCCGAAATATCCAGTCCGTAGCGTTCCACCACCGTGCGGAAGAATCGTTCCTCCGGCTTGCAGAGCCCTTCGTCGGAAGAGAATACAATCCCGTCGAATTTGTCGAATATTCCGAGCGCGATCATCTCGTGCTTGGTGAACATTTCCTGTGCGTTGGACAGCAGATAAACCTTTCGTCCGGCCGCGTGAATGGAATCCAGCAGGTCGGTCACGCCGTCGTACAGGCAAAGGAATTTGGTGGAAATCACGCGGAAGGTCTGCCCGATGGTGCGGATGATATCCATGGAAACTTCCACACCTTTTTCTTTGAAAAGGTCCTCAAAGACGTATTCCAGTTGAATTTCGGGATATTTCGCTCCGTTCTTTTCGCGAAGGCGCTGGGTGTGCTCTCCGCAAAGGCGAAGGTAACCCGCGCGGAATTCCTTTGGGGTGTAATATGCGCCGTGGTAGGCGTACAGTTCCGTGACCTTCTTCCAGAGATACGGTTTGCTCTCGTCGGTGTTGATATCCACCAGCGTGCCGTAGAGGTCAAAAATATAATTCTGGTACAATTGATTCAATTCTCCTTAAAAAAACCGGACAGGCATGTTTTTCATCTTGAAAATGTGTCTGTCCGGCTTTTGTTGTTGTTTGCTATTTTTTTCGGTGGTGGGTTCTGGTTTGGAATTCGCCCGGGCTGGCGTCCTATCCGAACGGGTCTTGCTCGCTCGACTTCGTCTCGCTCTCGAAGGCGCTGCCCTCGACCTCCCGCCAGGGCCCTGCCCTGGACCTGCCAGGACCCTGCCCTGGACCCCATAATTGCGCTGCGCGCTTTCTTTTTTCTTTTTATTTCGCTATCAGCGATACGCCGGTCATTTCTTCCGGCTGCGGGATGCCGAGCACTTCCAGCATGGTGGGGGCAATGTCCGCCAGGCAACCGCCTTCGCGCAGCTTGCAGTCGTAGCCGACCACACAGAACGGAACGGGATTGGTGGAGTGAGCAGTGAAGGGTTCACCCTTTTCGTCGAGCATCTGATCGGCGTTGCCGTGGTCGGCGGTGATCATGACCACACCGCCCATCTTGTTGACGGCAGCCTCTACCAGATCGCCCACGCAGGTGTCAACCGCTTCCACGGCTGCCTTGGCGGCGTCGAAGATGCCGGTGTGACCGACCATGTCGCAGTTGGCGAAGTTGACAATGATGATGTCGTACTTGCCGGAGAGCACGCACTCGACCAGTCTGTCGCGCACTTCATAGGCGCTCATTTCAGGCTGGAGATCGTATGTCGCAACGGCAGGGGATTTGACCAGCACTCTGTCCTCGCCTTCGTACACCTTTTCCACACCGCCGTTGAAGAAGAAGGTCACATGGGCGTACTTCTCGGTTTCAGCAATGCGGAGCTGCGTCATGCCGAGGGAAGAAATGTACTCGCCGAGGGTGTTTTTCAATGACTGAGGCTTGAAAGCCACATGCACATTCGGCATGGTCGCGTCGTACTGAGTCATGCAGACGTAATAGAGCGGGAAAAGGCCGTTTCTGCGCTCGAAGCCGCTGAAATCGGGGTCAACCAGCGTGCGGGTGATTTCTCTTGCGCGGTCGGGACGGAAGTTGAAGAAGATGACCGAATCATTGGCCTTCATGCCGGCACCTTCGGTGCAGACTACCGGAATGACGAATTCATCGGTGATGTTCTTGCCTTCCTCGTCGATCTGCTGGTAGGAATCCCTGATCGCGGCGACCGGGTCGGGATTCTGGATGCCCTCGCCGTAAACGATGGCGGAATAGGCCTTGACGACGCGCTCCCAGCGGTTGTCTCTGTCCATGGCGTAATATCTGCCCATGACGGTGGCAATTTTGCCCACGCCGATTTCGGCCAGCTTGTCGCGAAGCTGTGCGACGTAATCCGCGCCGGAAGCGGGAGGAACGTCACGACCGTCGAGGAAGCAATGCACATAAACTTCGGTCAGACCGTATTTCTTGGCCATTTCCACAATAGCGTAGAGGTGCGTGATGTGGCTGTGAACGCCGCCGTCGCTCATAAGACCCATGAGGTGCAGAGCGCTGCCGTTTACCTTGCAGTTTTCCATCGCACCCTTGAGGGCTTCATTGTCAAAGAAGTTGCCGTCCTTGATGGACTTGGTGATTCTGGTAAGTTCCTGATAGACGATTCTGCCGGCGCCCATATTGGTGTGACCGACTTCGCTGTTGCCCATCTGACCGTCGGGAAGACCGACCGCCATGCCGGAGGCACCGATGGTGGTATAGGCGTTCTCCGTGAAGAATTTATCGAGATTGGGCTTGGAAGCGGCAACAATGGCGTTGCCGTAGGAGTCCTTGATGCCGTAGCCGTCCATGATGCAAAGAACAAGGGGTTTTTTCATATTTTTACTTGCGTTCCTTTCATTGACTCGGAATTAGAGTCCGATTATTTATGCCTGATCAGCAATAAGCGCAAACAGACGTTTCCCGTTTATCGTTTTTTCAATAGACGGAAAACGCCTGCGTATAGGAAAAAATTATCTGCTGGCTGCTGCGACAATGGCTGCGAACTTGGTGGCAACGAGAGAAGCGCCGCCGATCAGACCGCCGTCAACGTCAGGCTGGTCGAGAAGCTCGACAGCGTTGCCGTCGTTCATGGAGCCGCCGTACTGGATCACGATCTTGTCGGCAGCTTCTGCGCTGTAAAGCTCACCGATGAGGTCGCGGATGATCTTGCAGACTTCGTTGGCCTGCTCTGCGGTAGCGGTCTTGCCTGTGCCGATAGCCCAGACAGGCTCGTAGGCGATGATGATTCTGTCAAGCTCTTCAGCGGAAACGCCTTCAAGAGCCTTGGTGGTCTGCTCACGGACAAGGGATTCGGTTACGCCGGCTTCACGCTGATCGAGAGTTTCGCCGACGCATACGATGGCGGTCATGCCGGCGTCCAGAGCGGCTCTTGTTCTCATGTTGACGGTAGCGTCGGTTTCACCGAAGTACTGTCTGCGCTCACTGTGACCGATGATGACGTACTGCACGCCCATGGAAGTGAGCATTTCCGCGCTGACCTCAGCGGTGAAGGCGCCGCTCTTGGCCCAGTGGCAGTTCTCAGCGCCAACCTTGATGTTGGTGTCCTTGGTGGCTTCCAGAGCGTTCTGGAGGTCAACGTAAGGAACGCATACGAGAACGTCACAGTCCGCGTCCTTTACCAGGGGAGCGATCTCGTTGATGAGGACGGTGGTCTCTGCGGGAGTCTTATTCATCTTCCAGTTGCCGGCGATAACAGCCTTGCGAAGTGTCTTGTTCATTTTTTCGTCATACCTTTCATTGATTGATTTGAATTGTTTCTGTAAAAAGCAATACGGAGCCGACTCCGGAAAAGCAGTCCAAAGCCTGCACGGAATCAGCCCCGCCTTCT
>CAMHMN010000017.1 GCA_946186245.1 uncultured Clostridia bacterium | reverse complement strand
GGCAATGTCGGTTTCTTGACGGAAATCGATACATTTACTTTAGAGAGGAGCGTGAATTGTTTATCATGACTGAAAAGGAAATCAGACAGAAGGTGGTTGCAACCGCCAAGAAATACCTCGGCTGCAAGGAATCCGACGGCAGCCACTGGCAATTCATCGACCGTTACAATTCATTCAGCCCTTTGCCGCGGAATCACCGGATGACCTATTCCGCCGCGTGGTGCGCGACCTTCGTCTCGGCAATTGCCATTGAATGCGGGCTGACGGATATCATGCCCATCGAATGCGGCTGCGCTTACATGATTGCATTGTACAAGAAGCTGGGGCGCTGGCAGGAGAAGGATTCCTACATTCCGAAGGCAGGCGACGTGATTTTTTATGATTGGCAGGACGGCACAGATTATGCCGCCTCCGACAACAAAGGCAGCCCGGAGCATGTCGGCATTGTGACCGGAGTTTCGGGCGGCATTATCTCGGTGATTGAAGGAAACAAGAACGACGCTGTCGCCTTCCGCACGGTGACCGTCAACGGTAGATATATCAGGGGTTATGGCCTGCCGGATTATGCAAGCAAGGCGAAACCGGAAGCGGCTCCCGCGCCGAAGCCGAAAGCAAAATGCCCTTACGCGGAGCCGGAGAAGGCATTGCGGAGAGGATCTTCCGGCAACGGCGTCCGCTGGGTGCAGTGGCATCTGAATTCTTCCACAATCGGCGAGAAACTGAAGGTGGACGGCAGCTTCGGACCGCTGACCAAGGCGGCGGTGCTGCGCTTCCAGAGGAAGCAGAAGCTCGTGCAGGACGGCATTGTGGGTCCTAAGACGCGGGCAGCGTTGAAGAAGGTGGTGAAGTAAACGATGGAATCCGAAATTGTAATATCCATTATCACGCTGCTCGGCAGTGCGCTTGGCACCTTCGGAGGCATTTTTGTCAACAGCAAATTGACAGCGTATCGCATTGAACAGCTGGAAAAGAAACAGGACAAGCACAACGCCGTGATCGAACGCACCTACAGGCTGGAAGAATCCGTGAAACTGCAGGAGGAAAAAATCCGGGCCGTAACCCAAAGGATTGACGATCTCGAACATCAAGCCAGATAACCGAAAAAGGAGAACAAAGGTTGAAAATCAATTGGAAACAAAAACTGAGCAGCCGCAAATTCTGGGCTGCGGTTGCGGGGTTTGTCACGCCGATGCTTCTTGCTTTCGGCGTGACGGACAGCACGGCCACGCAGGTGACGGCTCTCATTATGTCCGGAGGCTCACTCATGGCTTATATTCTCGGAGAGGGAATGATCGACGCGGAACGTAACGGAACCCAGAACAAACAGAGGTAGACCCGCGTTTTCCAATGCTGTTCATCCGGGTTTATTCCGTTCTGCTTCACAGGCAATCATCACCTTTTCACATGCATAAAATGACGATTCCCCATATGAGAGTGACTCCGGTCATCTCTCATATGGGGAATTTTTTTTTATTTTATTGTATCACGGGGAATCTTCCGGCAGCACGCACGGTCAGACGATCTCGGCAAATGCGCCAAGCACCCAGCCCTTTGTCTTGGAATCATACTGTATCTGATACCATGTTCTGTCTTTATTATCCTTTTTCGTGGAGAGGAGCTTAAACTTCTTTCCCGGGGATACCGTTCCCAGCTTCTTGCCGGTTTCACTTGCCGAAGCCCGCACATTGACGGGGTTTCCGGTTATGACGATCTGTTTTACAGTCGTCTTGCCGTCGGTCTTTGAATCTGCTTTGACTTCCTCCATCACAATTCTGCTGAGCGAACCGAGCACCCAGCCCTTTGTCTTGGAATTGTACTGTATCTGATACCATGTCTTGCCCGCAGAATCCTTCTTGGTGGCAAGATAAGCGAATTTTTTCCCTTTGGAGGTAATTCCGATCTTTTTACCATTCAGGCTTGCCGAAGCTCGCACATTGACCGGGGACTCAATAATCTCCACTATCTTTTTACCCGTCTTTTCTTCTTTCTTTGTCGTTTCCGTGGTGATTATTTTTGAATAGGTGCTGATGACCCAGCCCTTGGTCTTGGAATTGTACTGTATCTGATACCATGTCTTGCCGTCCGTGCCTTTTTTGGAGGCAAGATAGTTGAACTTTTTGCCCTTTGCGGTTGTTCCCAGACTCTTGCTGGTTTTGCTTGCAGACTTCCGCACCACCACTTTGCTCGCTGTAATCTGCACCTGCTTGACGGTCGTTTTCTTCACCGTCTTGCTCTCCGTCTTATCCGCGGCTTTTACGATCTTACTGTCCGAACCGGGAACCCAGCCCGACTTGTCAGACGTATACTGTATCTTATACCATGTCTGTTGTTTTTCGTCGGTGCCTGTCGCCAGATATTCAAACTTTTTGCCCTTTGCGGCGGTTGCGATCTTTTCGCCCTTCGCACTCGCCTTTGAACGGACGACCACCGAACTGCCGGTCAGCTCGACCATCCTCTCAACGGTCTTGGTACCGGTTTTGCTGTCGGTCTTGCCGGAGGAACCGGGCTTGCTCACAACCTTGCAGTAGGTGCCGAGAAGCCACGCGGTCTGTTCATCATTATAATGAACAAGGTACCATAACTGATTGCTGTCGTCCTTCTTTGTGGAAAAGTAATCGTACTGTGTGCCCACCCGGGTGGTGCCGAGTATTTCGCTTGTCAGACTGGCGCCTGCACGTACATTGAGGAGATTGGTATCCACCTCTACCCGTCCGACGTATTTTTCATCCACCGTATCGGCAAAGACCGAAGTAACCCAGCCTTTCTTGCCGCCTGTCAGCTTCACCTGATACCAGCGGGTGCCGTTGGCATCGTTCTTTTCGCTGAGATAAACCAGACGGTTGCCGTAACGCACCTGTTTGATGAATGTCGCCGTTGTGCCGGCATTGTCACGCACCGCCACAGGATCGCCCGTGATCTGGACGTATTGGGGAGCTGCCAACACCTCCATGACGCCCATGCACGAAAACGTCGCGCCTGCCAGTACCGCAACAATGAATTTTTTGATATTTTTGTTCATATTCTTTTTCCCTTCAACAGTTTGATGGAATAAAGTATAACAAATGATTATGAATAATTCAACCACAAATGCAAAATTCACTGATTTTTTTATGTTTTATTAAATCTATCACGCCGCCGCATCGGATTTGGACGGCGGAACGGAGCCGTCATTTCTGCCCCTCTGCGGGCGAACGGTCAAGCCTTCACGGGATTCACGCACGGACAGCAGGTCTGAACAGCCTGCCCTTCACCATGCGGAACAGGTCCCTGATCAGGTGCCTGCAGACAATGCAGACATACGCCACCGCTGCCGACAGCGCGACAGCGTTGATGGCCGTACCGAACAGATAGTAGATCACGCAGACTGCAACCAGCGGAAGACTGTACAGCCCCAGCCGGAGCAGATCCACCTTCAGCCCGATGAGTTTATGCAGCAGCACCATGCGGATCACGGAGCTTACGGAAAAGCCGACTGTCAGCGAAAGCGCGGCAGCCTGCGCCTTCAGCGGATCGATCAGGGCGAGCAGCAGCCCCACATTCACCACGCATGAAACCGCCGTCGACACGAAGATGTATTTCGTTTGCTTGACGGCGCCGAAGATATTGCCCAGGAACAGGCTGAACAGATTGGCCGCCGCTCCCATCAGCGACAGAGGAACGATCCGCCTGGCAAAGGTATATTCGCTGCCGACAAGCACAGGAAAGGCGACAGCCGCAGCCGGCACTATCACCGTCAGACCGCAGAGCACCAACTTGATATACAGATCGGTTGCTCTGGAATAAAACCTGCCTTGAGAACTGCTTTCGCTGCTTTTGGCGAACGCGGCTTCCTGCCACGCCAGTGAGAAGCAGGTTCCCACCAGATTGACTGCCGCCGAGAATTTATTGGCTATGGCGTAATATCCGTTTTGTTCCGGACTGATCCATCCGGTGACGGTGACGCTGTTGAAGCCGGTCAGAAACCAGTACGCCGCCGAATTCAGGCAGTAGGGCAGGCAGTAGAAGACCAGCTTTCTGACGGTGGTCCGGTCTGTCAGCCTGAAGGAAAGATGCCTGAAGAACCTGACGCTCCGCTCCAGAATCACCGTCTGCACCAGCATGCCGGATATCGACCCGATAAACAGGCTGCTGTAGCCCATATGAAAGACCGTGATGAGAATCACGTTCATCAGTACCATCACGCAGGTGGAAACAAAACCGCTGACCGCCACCAGTATATTCTTTCCCAGTGCCCTCGCCGGGAAGAGAAAGAAATTCTGCACCGTGATCATCAGTCCGAAGGTGAGCACCAGCGGGAAGCATCGGATGTCCATGAACAGATTGAACAGGCTGAATGTCGCCAGATAGAGCAGCACCGATACACTGTAGACCGCCAGCGAACTGCTGACCACCGCGTATTTCCTGCGTATTTCCTTTTCTTCGATCATGAACCGCATGGTGCCGATCCAGATTTCACCGAACAGCACCGAGGAAAAAAAATTGCAGAAGGCCACATACAGATCGTAACGTCCGTAATCCTCCGGGCTGATAAAATGGGTATACAGGGGCAGCAAAAAGACAATGACGACTTTGGAAAGAATGTTGCCCAGCAGATAGCATATCGACGATTTGAAGAAGTTCTGCTTAGTCTTGTTCATGGGACACTCCTCTCAACCGGCGGAATATGGCCATTCCGACGCGAAAAGGCACCCTTCCGGCAGAGATGCAAATCACACCCAGCCTGTCCGATCTCTTCGCGCATTCCGAACGCAGAATTTCGGGGCGATATCGGATGATGTTGCTTCTGAGCATGCGGTAATACCGCCTTTCCCTGCCCCCGCCATCCGACCCGTCATCCAGCAGCATATTCAGCAGCATGAAGTTGGAATAGACATACCGCCTGACAGCCGCCTGGTACAGGGATCCGCCCCGTTCAGAATAATGATCCATGATGCGCTGCGCCGCCTTCAGCGCGTCAAATTGGCGCTCGCTGAAGCCGCCGCGCAGAATGGAGTTTTTGTGATGGAGATAATAATAGGAGGTGTCGTCGGTATAGGATATTTTCCGGCACCTTTCAAAGACAAGATACATGATATCCAGATCTTCGTAGAGGATGCCCTCGGTGAAAAAAACGCCTTCGAGTGCCTTCCGGCTGTAGAGCTTGCCCCACGCGCTTGTGTCAAAGCTGCGCTGGCAGAGCATTTCCACAATGGCTTCCTCCCTCTCAAAGCACCTGCTTTCCGCACGGCGGCGCAGCACCTTTCCGTTGAGAAGCACCTGCGAAATGCCGCAGACCGCGATGTCCGAGCCGTTTGCGATCATGGATTCCAGAAGCACTTCCAGGTAATCGGGCGCGATCCTGTCGTCGGAATCGACAAAGGCGATATACGCTCCCCTGGCCTCGCGCAGTCCGGTATTCCTGGCGGCGCTGGGTCCGCCGTTGCTTTCGCGTGAAAGAAGAAGGAACCGGCTGTCCTTCGCGGCATACTGCCCGCATATGGCGCGGGAATTGTCCGGCGAACAGTCGTCCACCATCAGCACCTCGAATTCCGTATAGGTCTGTTTCGCGATGCTGTCAAGGCATTCCTCCAGATAATGCTCCACCCGATAGACCGGAACAATCACTGATATCATCTGCGGCCACCTCATTTTTCAAAAACGGTCCGGTAGGGAATGACTTGATGCTCGCCCAGAATGAAGACGGTGACAACGGTCAGCAGCCCAAAGGAAAGGATCACCGCCGCCTTCCAAAACCGCCTCCATCCGTCGGATTCAATGCGGTTCAGCGCTTCGGGAATCAGTAGGATCTGGATGGACGAGAAGTTCCATATGATCCTGTAGGCAAGCGGCAGCGCACCGGAACACGCGCACACGACCGTTGACGCAAGCTGTATCTGCATGTAGATATTCATGGTTTCGTCGTCATCGGCGGACTTGCCGGCAGAGCTTCCGGCACACAGCGTGCCGAAAAGTAGCACAGCCGCGTTGATGAGCAGAAACCGTACCGCCGTTTCATGTGAATCGTAGGAGGAATCAAAGTACGCCCCGTAACGGCGTTGGGCAAAGAAACCCGTCAGAATCACACGCAGCAGGCTGGTGACGGCATACGAAAGGCCGACAATGACAAATCCCGCAACCGGACGGTATCTGATCCGGCAGAAAAAATAAAGCGGCAGCATGATCAGGATGCTGTAATGGAAGAGGCTTCCCAGCAGGATCGCGACGACATACTTCCCAAGCTCTTTTCTCTTGATATACCGCAGTGCCCAGAGGAAGAAGGCAATGGCCATATACTGTCTGGTCGTGTTGAGCGAAACAAAAAAAGACGTGGTGGCCACAAATAGAAATATGCCGAACGCGGGATCCTTGATATACCGGTAAATGCAGTCAAACACCATAATATAGGTGATGGCGGCGCATACCAGGAAAAGCCAGAAATAATCCAGCGTGTAAAGCTGAATCACCTTGTTGAGCAGGTAAAATCCCCATTCAAAATAGCTGTCCTGCCCGTTGGCGATTTCTTTGAAATTCGGAACATACGTGTACAGATAGTCCGTTCCCACATCGTAGCGGAATCCCGCCACGGCGATGAAGGGCAAAACGGAAAGGACCGCCGCTGTCCTGCTTTTGCGAAAGTCCCCCTCACGCCGTTTCAGGGAATATCGGTCATCATATTCTTTATAAATCACAGCCAGAATGACTGATAAAAGAGTCATGAACAAATAGATCAATATCCATCACCATCTGCACTCAGCATTTTTTCATATAGCTGCTCCAGTTTGCGGGCTTCAATGTGAATGTCGTACCCGCCTCGGCGCATTTTTTGCAGTATTTCATCCTGCGGCATTCTCTCCCGCCCGGCACATTCCAGAATGACGTCCGCCCACTGTTCCGGGCCTGCCTTCAAGGAGCAGAATGTCACGTTGCCCGTTATGTTCAGTTCCGGCGTCACGGTGTCCGAAACCACACAGGGCAGTCCCGAAGCCTGCGCCTCCAGTCCCACGAAGGGCAGGCCTTCATACAGCGACGGTATCGCCATTACATCCGATACCATAAGATAAGCGGGAATGTCTTTCCGCACTCCCGCAAGAATGACGCTGCCGCCTATCCCGAGCTGTCTGATCTTCGCCTCGGCGTCGGCTTTCTGTTCGCCGTCGCCTACCATCATCAGCACCGCGTCGGGCTGCCTGGCCAGCAGACACCTGAAAATATCCAGCAGAAACAGCTGATTTTTCTGATTGCAGAACCTTCCCACATGGCAGACTACCAGCTTGCCCTCCAGCCCCATCTCCTTACGCAGGCCGGCACGGTCCTCCTGACGGAAAAAGAAGCGCTCGCATGGAAGCGCGTTTTTGATCACATGGAAGTGCTTGCCGAAAAGGAATTTTCCCGCCGCCTCCGAACAGGCGCAGCGCTCGTTGGCATAGAGCTTTCCCAGCTTGATGAGAGGGTAATTCCTCACGGAATGGAGCCATATATCGGCGTATTTCGTCTGGTGCGCATGGAGAATTCTCACCGGCACACCGGCCTTCTTGGCCGCGCGGAGATAATAAAATCCGCCGTTGGGCATGTTGCAGTGCACCACATCGTAATCGCCGTGCTCTTTGAAAAAAGCGTCCAGCTTCTTCATCATGCCAAAGGGATTTTTCAGCTCCTTTTCGGGTATGATGAAGACCTTGCCCCCTGCCTGCTCGATATCCTTCCTGTAGGAAGGCTCGTCCGCTCTGTGAGCCGCAAAGTCGACGGTGACATGATGCCGGTCGATGTTTCTGTAATACGACATAATGTAGCTTTCCACTCCCCCGCAGATCTCCAGCCGGGGGGATACCATCAATACCTTAATGGGTCTATTTCTTTTCATATCGTCTGCCACCCACGATTTTTCTCCCTATGAAACAGAGGCATTTCCAGATCAGATGCTGCTTTTCCGTGAAAACAACGGAAAGCTCACAGTATTTCAGCTGACGGTAATCAAGCCAGACATTGAACAAACGCTCGGCGATGAATCCGAAAACCCGCTTGTTGTATGTGTTGTAATTGGAAATATCAATGCTCTTTTCCAGTTCAAAGAGAACGGGAAAGAGCCACTGACAGTAATCCTCAAAAAGCCTCTGCTTCATAATGAACATATTGTGTATATAAATGCTGCGCTGTGCCATCACCCTGTCGAACGAATCCGCGTATACAGGGTACATTTCGCAGACGATTTGCCTCGCCCTGTCCAGATCGGCAATATTATGGGCATGCTTGTACTGCGAATAACATGTTTCTATATAATAATTCCGCTTTTTCGGCAGAACAATGTCATATTCCGACATCAATTGCTTTGCACTGTCCCCTGACAGTATCTGTTTGCTTCCTGCTTCACTCAAATACCTGCGGTAATGCACCAGACCGACAAAATCCGACCTGGGGGCATTCTTCCACGCCCAGTAGAGGCCGGTCAGTTCGCAATAGCAGGGATTCTTTCCGGAAATGTTGTCTCCGGTATTGTCCGCCGCGCCGTCATATCCCTTATCGGCTGCTTTCCCGAGGAATATCGGAAGATAGACCGGATCCTTCGGCGCTGTAAATGCTTTATGAGCGGCAATATAAATCTGTCCCATGCTCTCACCTCAAAATCCGTTTGTTTTTCAGAGAATTGCCTTGCGCCCTTTCGTCGATGCAATGCGCAGGGCCTTCGGAGGTGAGCTTCACGGGCAGGCCGAAAAAAGCAGGAAGGAAGAGAGAATCATCCGTGCAGGCAGGCCGATTCTTTTGTCGGAGAGCCTGTCTGCACATCTTTCGCACCATCTGTTTCTCTTCACTCATTAATCATTCATCATACCTTTGTATCATTTTTCAATATCACCGTATGTTCAAAAAGCCGATTTTCCCTGTCCGGATTGAACAGTCCGGCTGCGATTTGATCAACCCCCTGTTACGCTACCCATCGCATGAAGGAAAAACCCGCAGATCATATTTTTCTGGCATAATAGGCGTCCTTGGAACGGTAATAGTAGCCCGCTCCCTTTTGCCTGTAGTCGTTGAGAATAAAGCCGAGAAGATTCGCGTTGGAAAGCTCTATGGCGTTGATCGCTTCGGAAATCTCCCCGTAGGAGGTCTTGCGGTGTCTGACTACCAGCAGGATGCCGTTGAGGACATCCGTGAAAACCAGCCCGTCACTGACCACATTGAGCGGAGGCGTATCCACGATGATGTAATCATACTCCTTTTCCACCATGACAAGCAGATCATGGAAGTATCTGGAAGCGATCAGCTCGGAGGGATTGGGGGGCATCGGCCCGGACGTGAGGATGTCGAGATTCGGCACGACGTTCTTCTGGATCGCCTGTTCAAAGGGCGTTATTCGGATGATCGCGGTGGAAAGACCGCTCTTGTTCGGCACCTTGAACATCTTATGAATCACCGGCTTGCGCATATCCGCGTCGATCAGCAGCACCTTTTCGCGGTTCTGGGCAAGCGCTGTGGCCAGGTTGACCGATACGGTGGATTTGCCTTCGTCGGGATTCGGGCTGGATACCACCAGTATCTTGTTCTCGTTGGTGCTGAACGAAAAGACGACGTTGGTCCGGATGGTCTTGTAGCTCTCGGTGTAGTGGAAGGGCATGTCCTTGTTGAGAATCAGCTGGCTGCCGTCGCCCTTTTCCGCCTGCTTCTTGCCCCTGCCGGACGCACTGAGATGCTGAACGGTGCCTAGAACCGGTTTTTTGAAGATTTCCGCAATGGCTTCCTTATCCTTGATGGTGTTGTCGAAAAGGTCGAAGAGATAGATGGTTCCGCAGGATAGGAAGAAGCCCAGAATCAGACCCGCCAGACTGTAAGCGGCGACGTTCGGCTCAATGGGGTCATTCTTCGGCACTGCCACGTCGATCACTTCCACGGAGCCGGCTCCGACGATACGCTCGAGGAATTCAGGGGCAAAACCCGCGACAATGTTGCACATTTCGGCGGAGATTTCCGGATCCTTTGTCCGGGCGGACACTTTGAGCACTTCGGTCTTGTTGGAGGCGGACATGGTAAAGCACTTTTTCACTGCCTCGATGTCGATTCTGCCTTCCTCTTTGCCGAAAATCCGGACAAGCTCGCTCTTTTTGTGCGTGCTGCCCAGGCCTTCGACCACCTGGTTCATGACGGCGTTGCTGCCCAGAACCTCGATGTAGGTTTCGGCCAGGGATTTGGATGCGTTGATGTCGTTGATGTTGACATTTTCGGTGTTGTACGACTCGCTGCTGTTCTTGACGTACAGGGTCGTATAGGATTCATACTTCTTCGGCAAAATGAATTCCGACGCAATAAACATCAGAATTCCGCACAATACGGTGCAGAGTATGACCATTTGGTACCTGCCGAAGACGACATTGACGACACTGTTAAAGGAGATCTTTTTTTCCATTCGATTTTTACCTCACAAATTGCTCATATGAACTTATTCCATTATAACATAAACACTCATTCTTTTCAAGGCAATAAAGGAAGAAAAAGCGGATAATTCGTTTCTTCCGTATTACGGCATGGATTTCATCATATTCTGTTATTATTTTACATAAAAAGCCCGTGCGCATTCTCCCGAAACAAAGGAAGTGCGCACGGGCGATTTTTTTTTGTGAATTGGCGCAAGCACAGGCATGATTCGTGTTGCCCGTCGACGCTGCCGGGCAGTTCGCCGCTGGTTCATGCGCTGCTTTCGGGGCGGGCGTCCTTCCATCCGCAAGCGTGCATTCTGAAATCAGCCGCTTCCTCATAAATTATTTACAAAAAATTTTAAGATAAGACTCTCCATTTCTTCACGCGGGAGCCGGATTTTTTGTCCGATGTGGTTCAAAACGGAGAAAAACTGTGCTATAATACATGGTAAAAAATGTATGCTAAAAGAAGGTTCTTTGAATGAGCGTTACAACACAGGAAAGACTCAGGAATATCGCCATTGTCGCCCACGTCGACCACGGCAAGACCACGCTGGTGGATCAGCTTCTCAGGCAGAGCGGCATCTTCCGCGAGAATGAGGCCGTCGCCGAGAGGGTTATGGATTCCAACGACCTGGAACGCGAGAGAGGCATCACCATTCTGTCCAAGCAGACCGCCGTGCAGTACAAGAATGTGAAGATCAACATCATCGACACGCCCGGTCACGCCGACTTCGGCGGCGAGGTGGAGCGCATTCTCATGATGGTGGACGGCATTCTGCTGCTGGTGGACGCCTTTGAAGGCTGCATGCCGCAGACCAGATTCGTGCTGAAAAAGGCGTTGGGTCTGGGCAAAAAGCCGATTGTGGTCATCAACAAGATCGACCGCCCCGGCGCGCGTCCCGCCGAGGTCATCGACGAGATTCTCGACCTCTTCATCGACCTGGGAGCCAACGAGGACCAGCTGGAATTCCCGGTGGTGTACGCTTCCGGCCGCGACGGGTATTCCTCCCTTGACCCGGACAACATGGGGACCGATATGAAGGCGCTCTTTGAAACGATTCTCACCGAGATTCCCGCCCCGGTAGGCGACGCGGATGCGCCCGCGCAGGTGCTTTTCTCCAATGTCGACTACGACGATTATGTGGGACGCATCGGCATCGGCCGTGTGGAAAGAGGCACCGTGAAGAACGGACAGCAGATGGTGCTTTGCCACAGCGACGGCACCACCCAGAATGTCAAGATCGGCCGGCTCTATCAGTTCGAGGGACTCCGCAGGGTGGAATCCGAGAGCGCTTCCGTCGGGGACATCATTTCGGTTTCGGGTCTTGCCGACCTCAACATCGGAGAAACCGCCTGCGCTCCCGAATGCGTCGAGCCGCTGCCCTTCATCAAGATTGACGAGCCGACCGTCTCCATGATGTTCATGGTCAATAATTCCCCCTTCGCCGGCAGGGAAGGCAAGTACGTCACCAGCCGCAACATACGCGACAGGCTCTTCAAGGAAGTGGAAACCAACGTCGCCATGCGCGTCGAGGAAACCGACACCACCGACTGCTTCAAGGTATCGGGACGCGGCGAGCTGCATCTTTCCATCCTGATCGAAACCATGAGAAGGCAGAATTTTGAATTCCAGGTATCGCGTCCGCAGGTCATCTACAAGGAGATCAAGGGAAAGAAGTGCGAACCCATCGAGCTGCTGATGATCGAAGTGCCGCAGGATTACGTCGGCACCGTCATGGAAAAGCTGGGCACCCGCAAGGCGGAAATGCTCAATATGGACACCCGCGAGACCGGCATGACCCACCTTGAATTCAGGATTCCCGCCAGAGGTCTGATGGGCTACCGTTCGGAATTCCTCACCGACACCAACGGCAACGGCATCATGAATCACGTATTCGACGGCTACGAGCCTTACAAGGGGGATATCGTCGTCCGTCAGCAGGGCAGCCTGATTGCCCACGAAACAGGCGAAGCCACCGCCTACGGCCTGTGGAATTCGCAGGAACGCGGCAGAATGTTCATCGGCCCCAACGTGCCGGTCTATGAGGGCATGATCGTCGGCGCCTCCCCAAAATCGGAGGACATCGTGGTCAACGTCTGCAAGAAAAAGCATGTCACCAACACCCGCGCCGCCGGTTCCGACGAGGCGCTCCGGCTGGTTCCGCACACCGTGCTCAGCCTGGAGCAGTGTCTTGAATTCATCGCCGACGACGAGCTGGTGGAAGTCACTCCCAAATCCATCCGCATGCGCAAGGTCATTCTGGACAAGGCCCTCCGCATGAAGGCCTGGAGCAAAACCAAATAAGCTCTTCAACAGATTTTTCCGGTTCATGGAAGCAGAAATGCTTTGATGAGCCGGATTTTTTGCGTCAGGACGGATTTTTCCGGCATTTTGGGGAAAGGTAATAAAAAAGCGCTCGCATTCGTTCGCTTAGAGAATAGATTATAGATTAGAAAGAATAACGAAAAGACAGACGGAAGGCACAAAGCGCCTTGCAATATTGATTCAGCGCGCAGGGCTCATTCTCTGTCAGCTGTTCTGTCTTCTCTGTTATCTTATCCATGAACCAAAAAGGAGGCCTTGCCTTGCCAGGAAATCTGTTGTTTGACCTGATCGGCTTTTCGCAGCCGAAGGATTGGCAGGACGGTGCGCAGAACGGCGGGGAGTTGCCGGATGCCTCGCCGAGCTGCGAACCGCCCGGACTCTTTGACATCAGCCCGGCATTCGACTGGCCGGTGTCGCCCGATTACCAGAGCAATCTGGATTACTGCAAAGGACTCAAGGGGAAGAACGCCGATCTGCTCATCCGTGAATTCACGCTCGCGGACGGCAGGCGCAGCTTCCTGCTGCTGGTGGACGGACTTTGCTCCAAACAGAGCGCGGAACAGAATCTCATTCTCCCCGCCATGCAGCTGAAACTGGGCGGCAGCCCGGACAGCATTCCGCCGCTCAGGCAGATTTCTTCCCTTATCCTCAACACCGAACTGAGCGAGCAGCCCAGCCTTTCCAAGGGGTATATCGCCGCGCTGACAGGCGACCTCTTTCTCTGCATCGAGGGGCTGAATGTCGGCTTCGTCATCGGCGCGAGGAGCATCGAATCCCGTTCGGTGTCGCCCAGCGAAACCACCGGTTCGGTGGCAGGACCGCACGAAGGCTTCACCGAAAACCTCCGCACCAACACCGCGCTGATCCGTCGGCGAATTTCCGACCCCAATCTGACCATTGAAATGCTGCAGATCGGGCTTCGCTCCCACACGGCCGTCGCCCTGTGCTACATCAACGGCGTCACCAATCCGCAGCTCACCGACAGGCTGCGCAGGGATATGCAATCCATTTCGGTCGACCTTCTGGGCGATTCCGGGGAGCTGGCCCAGCTCATCGAGCAGTACCCGCTCAGCCCCTTCCCGCAGATCGACGGCACCGAAAAGCCGGACACGGCGGCCGCGGAAATCTGCCAGGGACGCGCGGCGATCATTGTCAACGGCAGTCCCTTTGTGCTTCTCGCGCCGGCGACGCTGTCTTCCATGATGCAGGTCACGGAAGACAGGTACCAGCGCTGGACCTATTCAACCTTTCTCAAAATACTGCGCTGGGTCGCGTTTTTCATCGCCATTACCGCGCCGTCCCTTTACGTCGCGGTGGTGGCCTACAATCCCGGACTGCTGCCGGTCGATCTGCTGCTGCTCTCGGCTGCCAACCGCATCAACGTGCCATTCAGCGCGGTGACGGAGGTCATCATCATGGAATTCTTCATTGAGCTGCTGCGGGAGGCAAGCATCCGCCTGCCGGGCAGCATCAGCTCCGCCATGTCCATCGTCGGCGGTCTGATCGTCGGCGACGCCGCCATCCGCGCGGGACTGGTGAGTCCCCTGCTGATCATCATCATCGGTCTGACTTCCCTGACATCCTTTGTCATTCCGTCCTATGAACTGGCCTCCTCGCTGCGGCTGGTGAAGTATTTCCTGCTGGCGCTTTCGGCGGTGTTCGGGATATTCGGACTGACCGTGGGTCTGGTGCTCTTCGTATCGCAGCTCTGTGCGCTCTATTCCTACGGCACGGAATTCACCGCCCCCTTCTCCCCTGCCTACCGCAAGGGCTTTGTGGAAAGCCTGATCGAACTGCCGATCTTCCGACGGGACACCCGGCCGGAATACTACGAGCCGATCGACCTGATCCGGATGAAATGAGGAGGCGACAAGTCAAAGTCATGCAGGAATCCATCCAATCCAAATCCACCTTTTCCGAATGGCAGCTCACCGTGCTCGTCATTGTCGCCGGAATGGGCGGCATGTATTTCTATCCCCGGAGCTTCGGCAGGTGGTCGGGAATTTCCTTCGCTCTGACCGCGGGACTGGTGCTGCTTTCTATGGGAATGCTGGCCAGATGCTTCTCCCTCAGCCAGAGCGTTTCCTTCCCGGAGCTGCTGCGGGAAAATCTTGGCCTGATTCCGGCGCGGATCATTCTGGCGGCAGCGGCGGTCTATTTCGCCGCCGAAATCTGCTGCGTGACGGTCAAGCAGACCCGCATGACCGGGCTGTTTCTGTTGGAAAAGACCCCGCCGCAGGTCATTCCGGCAGTCACGCTGCTCACTGTCTGCTTCCTCATCACGTCGGGCATCCGGCAGGTGGCACGCGCTGCCGAGCTGCTTTTTCCGGCGGTGGTCATTCCGCTGCTTTTTGTGCTGGCGATGGGGCTTTTTTCGCTGGATTACGGCGAGCTGCTTCCCCTGCTGCGTCCCGACGGGCTGCCGGTTGCTTCCCTTTCCGAATGGCTCTCACCCTGGGGAGGAATCACGGCGGCTGCCTTCTTCGCGGGCTACTACGAGAAACGGAGGCTGCGGCGCTGCCTGCTTTCGGGTTCGCTCCTGCTGGCGGCGCTGTGCGTCGGCGTGCTGGTCTGCTGCGTCGGCGTCTTCTCCATCGAAGGGATCAAGCACCTCGCCTTCCCCCTCACCGAGCTTTCCCGCGTGGTCAGCATCGGCAATATTTCGCTCAACCACCGTTTCGACATTCTCTATATCATGATCTACAACGCCGTCACCCTGCTTTCGGCCGGCATTCTGCTCTACTGCTGCTGCATTTCGCTCTGCGGCGTCTGCGGCGTCCGAAGCCACAGCGTTTTCAACTTCCTGCTGCTGCCGGTCGTCTACACCCTCTCCTATCTCAGCCTGTCGGACGGCAGAATCGCCCTTTTCATCGCCGATTGGGGCAAGCTGCTGTTTTTATTCGGACTGATTCCCATGGTCTTTATCGCGGCGACATTCAGAAAGCGACGGGAGGAACGCGCATGTATTTCATAAAACGCTTCACAGGAATTCTGATGGCGGCGGCGGGAATCTTCGCCCTCCTGACAATGACGGGCTGCTGGGACGACGCGGAGATCAACGGCCGTGCCTTCGTACTCGGCTTCGGCGCGGACAGCGGCGGCGAGGCATACCGATTCACCTTCCAGCTGGCGATTCCGGTCAGCGGCGAAAGCGATTCCTCCGGCTCGATTCAATACACCTCCCGCACGGTGGAAGGACGCACGCCTGCCGCTGCCGTCCGGACGCTGGAAAAGGATCTCGGCAGGCAGATCAATTTTGAACAGCTCAGCCTGATTGTCATCGGCGAGAGACTTTCGCGGAAGGATTTTACCGGGCTTACCGATTACTTCTTCCGGCGTGCTTCGGTGCGAAGACAGAGCTGCATTGCGGTTTGCAGCGGCAGCGCGGAGGCATTCTTCGGCTCTTCGGCCACCGACAAAGCGATTTCCACCGAGGCGGCAAGCGCATTGCAGAGCTACGACGCGGGCAGCGGAGGCATTGCCATGAATCTCTTCCTGCTCTACAGAATCCTTGTCAACCGCGATGAATTCTTCCTCCCCAAAATCTCGGCTGCCGCGGAAGACGCCGGCGGCAAGGCATTGCTGACGCTGTCCGGCGCTTCGGCATACGGAAGGGAAGGACAATTCCGCGGCGATCTCAGCGAGGAGGAACTGGAGCTGCTGCGGCTGACACGCGGTTCCGGAACAGGCGGTTCCCTTACCGTGCAGGACGGCAGCGGCAACCGGTATTGCTGTCAGGTCAGACAGTCGGATTGCTCGGTGAAATGCACAATCGCCGACGGTACGCCGGAATTCCGGATGAAGCTGGAGCTGGTGATCCTTCCGCTTGACACGGAAAGCGGAAAAGGCTTCGGACATTCCGACGACGCGCAGACATCTATCGAGCAGAGTGCCGAGGATACGGTGAAAAAACGGCTGCAGGCGCTCGCCGACAGAAGCCGTGATTCCCTTGGCTCGTCGGTTCTGGGACTGCAGGACGTTATCCGGCAGCGTCAGCCCGACTGGTACGCACTTCACCAGAAGGATTGGGAACGCATTTATCCGGCATCGGAAATCACTATCACAGTCAATTGCACTGCGGCGGGAGGCGGAATCACAAAATGAAGCTGGAATTACCTACGGCTGTCATCGTGCTGCTGTTGGCAGCCTGGCTTGGGCAGGTAAGGCTCTACAGAGGAATGCAGGGCGAACAGTATTCCACCGAGCGTGCCATCGCTAAATACGGCGGCACGGCATGCCTTTTCACGGCAATCGCGCTGTTTTTCATCCAGTTTGTCTGCTGATATTCATCGTCCATCATCATCCGTCATCGTTTTTTTGTCATTTTCGGCAATCGCGCAAAAGCAGGAAGGCATTGTTTTTTCCGCGGAAAAAGCATCGGCAGCTTTGCTTTGCTTTTGCTTTGATTTTGTTTACTTTTGTTTTATTTGCTTTTATTTGCTTTTCTTTGTGGGATTTCTGCTGCATAAACGGGGGTTTTTGCAGCAGAAACCCGGGTTTTTACTGCAAAAACCCTCGTTTCCCCGGGTAATTGCCGTTTTTTCGCAGCAGTGATGTCACATTGCAGGACATTTCTGCTCTCTTTTCAGTCAGGCAGAAAGGCATGCAATCCGCAGCAGAAACGCAGGTTATTGCAGCAGAAACGCAGGTTATTGCAGCAGAAACGTCCTGTTACGTTACTTCCGGACTTCATCGTGTCGTTTTCCATTCTTGCCCGAAGAAGCTGCGTCGCGCTGCGCTTTTGTCTATTTTGCATAAATTATGATTTCCTGTTGGCATTTGGAAATTTGTGTGATAAAATAATAAGATAGGCATTGAATGCATTATGAAGCGGGGAGGTGATTCTGATGTCCGCCATGGAAAATACCGGAAAAAAACTCGATGAAATTTCCGGGGTGGTCGAGGATATCTCCTTCCGCAATGAGCAAAGCGGATTCACCGTGCTGGAACTGTACGTGGACGACGACCTTGTGATCGCTGTCGGCGTGCTGCCGCCGGTCAATTCCGGCGAGGAAGTGCATATGTACGGGCATTGGACCACGCATCCCAAATTCGGCAGGCAGTTCTCCGCCGAGAGCTGCGAGAGCAAAATGCCTTCCGGCGCTTCGGCCATCCTGCGCTACCTGTCTTCCGGCGCGGTCAAGGGAATCGGCCCTTCCACCGCCACCAAGATCGTGGAAGCCTTCGGCGACCGCACGCTGGAAATCATCGAGAACCAGCCCGCACGACTCGCCGAAATACGCGGCATTTCCAAGAGCAAGGCCGAGCAGATTTCGCAGGACTTCCGTTCTCACTTCGGGCTGCGGGAGGCAATGGCCTTCCTCGGGCAGTACCACATCAACCCCAATCAGGCGCTCGCCGTCTGGAAGCGGTTCGGCGTGGGCTGCATCGAGCTGATCAAGGACGACCCCTATGTGCTTTGCGCCGATGAGCTGAATATCGGCTTCGAACGGGCGGACGCCATCGCCATGAGCATGGAAAAATCCCCCGACAGCGGCAGGAGAATTGCCGCCGGGCTTACATATGTGCTGACTCACAATCTCGGCAACGGTCACACCTGTCTGCCGAAGGGCAAGCTGCTCGACGTGGCTTCTTCGCTGCTGGAAATCGACCGCGCCGCCGTCGCCGAGCAATTGGAAGAGGCGCTCGACGACAGCGAATTCATGCAGGACGAGATCAGGGGCGACGAATTCATCTTCCTGCCGTACGTCTACGAGGCGGAACTCTATTGCGCCGGCAGAATCGCCACCATGGCGATGTGTCCCGCCGAACCCATCAGGAATTACGTCCGGCAGATGGAACTCATCGAAAGCATGACCGGCATTGCCTACGACGGACACCAGACCGAAGCCATCGACGCCGCGATGAACAAGGGGCTGCTTGTGCTGACCGGAGGTCCCGGCACCGGCAAGACCACCACCCTCAACGCCATCATTCAACTGCTGGAAATATACGGTCACAAGGTCGCCATCGCCGCGCCGACGGGACGCGCCGCCAAACGCATCACCGAAATCACCGGGCATGAGGCCAAGACCATTCACCGCCTGCTGGAGGTGGAATGGGGCGAGAACGACACCCAGTCCTTCGCCCGCAACGAAAAGAATCCCCTCGACTGCGACGCGCTGATCGTGGACGAGCTGTCCATGACCGACATACTGCTCTTCCAGAGTCTGCTGCGGGCGGTGAAATTCGGCTGCCGTCTGGTGCTTGTCGGGGACAGCGACCAGCTGCCCAGCGTCGGCGCGGGGAATGTGCTGGGCGATCTCATCAAATCCGGACGCGTGCCGGTGGTCGCGCTCACCGAGGTCTTCCGTCAGGCGCAGAAAAGTGCCATCATCATGAACGCCCACCGCATTGTCAGCGGAGAACTGCCGCAGCTCGACCTGCGGGACAACGATTTCTTCTTCCTGCCCATGCGGGAAAGCGACAGAATTGCCCAGACCGTCAGCGACCTCTGCTTTAAAAGGCTGCCCGACGCCTACGGCTTCAATCCCCTGAAAGACATTCAGGTGCTCTGTCCCGGACGCAAGGGAGAACTCGGCACGACCGAGCTTAACCGCATCCTGCAGCAGCGGTTCAATCCCCAGCACCAGAAGCGTCCCGAAATCAAGATCGGCGGCGTGACCTTCCGCCAGGGCGACAAGATCATGCAGGTCAAGAACAACTACAACGTCGAATGGACCAAGGACGACGGCACCGAGGGAACCGGTATCTTCAACGGCGATGTGGGAATGCTGGAGGAAATAGACAAGCTGCACGGCTTTCTCAGGGTGCGTTTTGACGACCGCACGGCCACCTATTCCATCGACAACGCCGACGAGCTCGAGCACGCCTACGCCATTACGGTGCACAAAAGCCAGGGCAGCGAATTCCCCGCGGTCATCATTCCGATGTACCCCATGGCGCCCCAGCTCTGCTACCGCAATCTTTTATACACCGCCGTCACCCGCGCGCGGTCCATTCTCATCATGGTGGGTCACAGGCAGATGGTCTACCGCATGGTGCAGAATCAGAAAAAGACCCTGCGTTATTCCGCGCTGGACGTATTCCTGCGGCGGGACACGATGTAGGGCAATCACATCCGTTCGCTGCATCAGGTTTGCATCGGCTCATACAGTTTATTTTGGGAGGAACAATTAATGGGAATGCTGGACAGAATAAAGGAGAGATTCTCGGAAGCGGTCTATCCGCGCAGGTGTCCGCTCTGCGGCGCTATGATCAACAGCAATGAACGCATTTGCAGCAGGTGCTCCCGGGACGTGGAATTCATCCACCGTCCGATCTGCCGGATTTGCGGCAGGCCGCTCTACTCCTGCACATGCAGAAAAGGCGACTATGCCTTCGTGCGCAATGTTTCTCCGCTGGTCTATACCAAGGCCGCCAAAAAGGGCATCCACCGCATGAAATTCAACAACTCGCCTTATTCCTGCATCTATTTCGGCAAGCTGATGGCGAATATCGTCAGAACGGAATATCTTGACAGCGGCGTTCATATTGACTGCGTGATCGGCGTCCCGATGCACAAGGACGACTTCATGACACGCGGCTACAACCAGGCGATGCTTCTCGCCAGGACCGTCGCCGAGGAAATTGAGGCGCCGCTTCTCTCCAAGGCGCTGATTAAGCAGGTCAGGAACCGCCCGCAGCACACCCTTTCCTTCATGGAACGCCAGCGCAATGTCAAGGGCGTCTTCCGTGTGCCGCGTTCCGAAATGATCCGGGGAAAGACTGTGCTGCTCTGCGACGACGTCACCACTTCCGGCATCACCCTCAACGAGTGCGCGATCACCCTTCTCGACGCCGGCGCGAGGGCGGTATACTGTGTGACTGCCGCCGTTGCCGTCATGTCCGAAATGCCCGCGATCAAGGCAGCCGCCTTCGGAACGGGCTGGTAAATAATGCTATTCCAATAGAATATGAGTGAATTGCCGATTAAATTTTTACATATTTTTGCTCATTAAATTGTTGCAGGACGCTTTCGTTTCTGCTATAATATAGCAGTTGTTTTATTACTTTTCTTTGAAAGGATGTTTAAGCCAATGTACGCAGATATGCTTGATTCCATCGGTTTCCTCCGGTCTTATGACAGCGATGTCGCCGCCGCTATGGGCGACGAGCTCGCCAGACAGAGAAGAAATCTCGAACTCATCGCTTCCGAAAACCTCGTTTCTCCCGCCGTTCTGGCGGCTATGGGCAGCGTGCTCACCAACAAATACGCCGAGGGATATCCCGGCAAGCGCTATTACGGCGGCTGCCAGTGCGTGGACGTCGTGGAGGATATCGCCCGCAACAGAGCCTGCGAGCTTTTCGGCGCGGAACATGCCAACGTGCAGCCTCATTCCGGCGCACAGGCCAACACCGCCGTTTACTTTGCCCTGCTCCAGCCCGGCGACACCGTCATGGGCATGAATCTTGCCGAGGGCGGTCACCTGACCCACGGTTCACCTGTCAATATGTCGGGCAAATTCTACAACTTCGTTCCCTACGGCGTTGACGGAGAGACCGGCAGAATCGACTACGAAAAGGTGTACGAGATCGCCTCCCAGGTCAAGCCCAAGATGATCGTCGCGGGCGCAAGCGCTTATCCCAGAGCCATTGATTTCGCAAAATTCAGCGAGATCGCCAAGTCCGTCGGCGCTCTGCTGATGGTCGATATGGCACACATCGCGGGTCTGGTCGCCGCCGGCGTTCATCAGAATCCCGTCGAATACGCCGACATCGTGACCACCACCACCCACAAGACCCTCCGCGGTCCCAGAGGCGGCATGATCCTCTGCCGCGAGGAATTCGCCAAGGCCATCGACAAGGCCATCTTCCCCGGCACGCAGGGCGGTCCTCTCATGCACACCATCGCCGGCAAGGCTGTCTGCTTCGGCGAGGCGCTCAAGCCTGAATTCAAGGCGTACGGCAAGCAGATCGTCGCCAACGCAGCCGCAATGGCGGAGGAATTCGACGCCCGCGGCATCAAGATGGTTTCCGGCGGCACCGACAACCACCTGATTCTGCTCGACCTCCGCGATACCGGCATCACCGGCAAGGAGCTGGAGCACAGACTGGACGACGTTTACATCACCGCCAACAAGAACACCATTCCCAACGAGCCGCTCAGCCCCTTCGTGACCAGCGGCGTGCGTCTCGGTACCCCTGCCGTCACCACAAGAGGTCTGGTCGAGAAGGATATGAAGAAGATCGCCGAGTACATAACCCTCGCCATCAGGGACTTCGAGGGAAGCGCCGACGCGATCCGCGCAGGCGTCACCCAGCTGCTCGAAGCCTATCCGCTGTATCAGTAATTATTTATTCTATTTATTCTTGACAATTATCTTTTGTTTTGTTAAAATGTATTCAGACAGTTTTTTATTATGATCTGAGAGGAAGCGCTGAATATGAAATCTTTTAGAATAAAAGCGGCTTGTCTGCTTGCTGCCGTTGCATTGACTGCTTCACTGCTCACAGCCTGTGGCAGCAAAGATCCTGTTTCAACGGTTGATTTCGAAGCAACCGCCGCGCAGAAGGGCTATATTGTGCAGGATGGCACGGATTATTTCAAGGATTATGATTACATCAAACTTGTCACCCTTGCCGCGCCCCAGGATAAGGCTTTTCAGATTGAATTCTATGAGCTGAACAGCGAAGATACCGCCAAGTCTTTCTATAACAGCAACAAGAATAATTTTGTCATGATGAAGGGTGAAGACTCCATCGACAAATCCGACTCGGGGAGCAACTTTGACCTCTATAAGCTGGAAGTGTACGGGAAGTTCATGATGATTGAACGCGTGCAGAATACCGTCGTCTATGTTCCTTCAACCGACAGCACCAATAAGACTTCGATTGAGAGCTTTTTGAACGAGCTGAAGTACTAAGCGCGATACGGTTTCTTCATTACGGAAAAAGGGAATGGTTCTATGAGAAAAACAGTCCGGTTGACAGCCGTTGTGCTGGCTGTCATCATGCTGGCTGCGGTTCTGACGTCGTGTAATAAGACTCCCTCCGATACGGCGGCATTCAAACAGGTTGCCAAGGAGTTTGACTTTGAGATATACGACATAACCGAGCAGTACATCAACGCTCCTCAGATCAGGGAAGCAACCGTCGTGGCGCCTTCCGGCCGTGAGTTTCAGATCGAATTCTATGTGATCACCGACAGGGATAACGCTAAGAATCTTTATCTGGCTCAGAGCGAGGTCGTCGACGGATATAAGAACGCAGACTATACCGGCACGAGTTCCAACGGCAAGAATTACGCAAGGCGTACCGTCGTGACCAACGGCAAGTATCTCATGGTGTCCTATATTGAAAATACAATGGTTTACGTTCCTCCCACGGACGAAGAAAACAAAGAAATCATCGACAAGTTCCTGAATAAATTCAAATATTAATCATCCTATCACGCGGCAGGATCCCCGGTGCGAATTCCGGAGTCTTGCCGCGTTTTTTTTGATACCGATCATTTCCTCTTCCATATTGACTTTTTTATAAATAGTACCTATAATTATATAAGATACATTCTGATTTTTTTGCGAAATGATGTGATGTGAAATATGGCATTCACAATTGCCCTTGTGTCCATGACAGCAATTCTTATTGCGGTATCCGCTATCAGTATCCTGATCGCGGATCTGCCCTATTGTCCCGACGACCCCAGAAGAGCACGGATGATCAGACTGGCGGTCATTGCGGCAGGCCTTCTCTGCAATGCCGCTTTCCTATGGCTGCTTCATCTGATTTTCAGAGGGAGCGGAGATATTCTCAGAACCCTGAGAATGACGGTGAACAGGCAGCTGAGCTATCAGTCGCTGGAATTTATCTACGGCATTCTGCTGCTCTGGATTCCCCTTGCCGCCGCCATGGGCTTTGCCATCAGAGCGACGGTGCTTTCCCGTCTGGGGGACGACAAGCCCTTTATTCCTCCGGAAAAACGCCGTTCCATGGGCGTTATGATGACGTTTGACCTGTGCCTTCTCGGAATCGTCATCATCGCTTCCATGGCCTTCTGCACAAGCGGCGTCAGACACCTGAAGTTCAACGAGGTCTGTGACGCCAAAGTGGGCAGGGTGTCCGACGGCGGTTACATCGAGCTCTTCAACGAGGCTTCCCTTCCCTGCCGCACAAGGGGACTTTTCCTCAGCAACGAGGAGGACAACCTCAAAAAATACGCACTGCCGGACAACCTGGCCGGCGCCGGTGAACTGCTGCTGATTCCCCTCAACAAGGAAGTTTTCACCCTCAGCAAATCCGGCGGCAGCGTGGTGATTCTCTCCGACGGCACCGGCAGGATCATTGACAGGGTCGTGGCAGACAAACCGCGCGACGGCAGCTATTCCTACTGCCGTGTGGACAATACAGACAGCTGGAATTATATGCACCCGACGCCCGGCGAAAACAACGCCGCTTCAGCCGCCATTGTGCAAAAGCCGGTTTTCTCGGTCGAGGCGGGTTACTATGCGGACGAATTCGACCTCACGCTCACTGCGGAGGAGGGAACCGAAATTCATTACACCACCGACGGCACGCTCCCCACAAAGGATTCTCCCGTATATGACAAACCCATCCGCGTGACCGACAGGAGCAGCCAGCCCAATACCAGACGTTCCCTCCAGAACATCGTGTACGACTGGAAGAATTACCAGCCCTTCACCGAGCCGGTCGATAAGGCGTTCCTGGTCAGGGCGGTGGCAACGGATTCCCACGGCGCCGTGAGCGAACAGGCCTGCGCTTCCTATTTTGTGGGGGAGCGATTTGACACCGACGTCGCGGTCATCTCGCTTGCGGCGGACGATGAAGCGCTCTTTGGCGAAAACGGCATGTACGTCACCGGCAAGCAGTACGACGATTGGTACCTCGGAGGCGGCAGCGGCGACCGGCCTACCGCCAATTTCGACATCAAGGGCACCGAATGTCCCGTCAGCGTCGAATACTTCGCCGACGGCAGGAAGCTCACCTTCTGCCAGGACGGAGGGCTGAGAATTCAGGGCGGTTCCACCCGCTGGCTGCCCCTCAAACGCTTCTCGGTATTCTCCCGCAAGGAATACAGCGGACGCAGCACCTTCCCCACCCAATTCTTCAAGGGAAAGGCCACTCATTCCGTCATGCTGCGCGACGGATTGGAAAACGCGCTCAGCATGTACACCGTTCCCGACAGGGATGTGGCTGTGCTGGAAAGCCTTCCCGTCAAGGTCTATCTCAACGGCGAATACTGGTACGACACCTTTATGCAGGAAAAATACAACAACACCTACTTCCGCCAGACCTTCGGCGTGGAAAATGTCGAATTCCTCAAGGTCGGCATTACCGATGAAATCAGGGATTTCCTCGACAGCCACGATCTTTCGGTACAGGAGAACTATGATCAATTCGATAAGATGGTGGATATCCAGAGCTACATCGACTATATCTGTTCCAACGTCTATCTCGGCAACACCGACTACAACGAAATTGCCAATACCGCCATGTGGCGTACCACCACCAAGGAAAACGATTCCTACGGCGACGGTCGCTGGCGCTGGGCTTTCTACGACATGGATCTCCAGACCGCCGGCTGCCGCTACAATTACGGGCTGACCAATATCACCGACGCGCAGCTCGATACATTCAATATCGTGTGCGACTGGGATCCGCCCGTCAACGAACGGGTGATCTACTGCGCACTCAAGGCCAATCCCGGATTCCGCAGGCAGTTCGTCCTTTCCATGATGGACATGATCAACACCGATTTTACCGAAGAACGCATGTCCGCCCTTCTGGAAAAATACGGGCAGGACATCAGCTGGCATCAGTATTTCTTCCGCGACCGTCCCGATAACATGATTGCCTTCACCGCCAAGGAATTCGGCCTGAAAAACAGCACGGACGAGCTGACAATTACCACGGATCAGCCCGAAGCCGGCAGCGTCCGGGTCAATACGTCGGTGATCGATCTCTCGGACGGAAGCTGGACGGGCAGGTACTTCACCGAATACGACGTGTCCGTCACCGCGATCCCCCATCCGGGCTATCATTTCGCAGGCTGGTCGGACGGAAAAACCGACGCTGCCATAGATATTTCAGTAAACGGAGGTGTTACACTCAATGCGATTTTTGAAAAGGATTAAGCCGGTCGCGCTGCTGATGGCTGCCTTCGTCGCGGCAGGCGCTCTCACGGGCTGTTCGCTGTTTCAGTCGGGAACCGACGCCGAAAAAGGCGAAAACGTCGTCAAACCGGTCATTGAAATGACGCGGGAAGACAGACGCACTTCCTCCGGCAGCGCAAAGGAGATTGACCTGGGCGCGGCGGGAGAGGAACTGCTCATTACCGACGCGGGCGATTACCGGCTGCGCGGGGAGATGAACGGCAGCATTCACATCAATGCCGAGGAACAGATCGTGCATCTCTTTCTCAACGGTGTGAAGGTCAAATCCGTCACCGCTCCGGCTATCCATATTGAATCTGCCGGCAAGGTCGTCATCACGGTGGAATCCGGAAGTGAAAACACATTGGCGGACGGCAGCAAGTATATCAGCGACGTCTGCGACGGCTGTATCTTCAGCATGTGCGACCTCACCATAAACGGCGGAGGCAGTCTCTCCGTTTCCGGCTATTACAAGGACGCGATTCACACCAAGGATTATCTCAGGATCTCCGACGTCACCCTCTTTGCAAGGGCAAAGGACGACGCGCTTCACGGCAATGACGGCATTCTGATCTGCGGCGCGGATGTTTCCGTGGAGGCTGAGAAATGCGGCATCCGCACCACCAAAGCCGGCAAGGTGCGCAAGGGCAACATAGAAATATCCGACACAAAGCTCTCGGTCATTGCCGGAGAACACGCCCTCAACGCTTCGCGCAGCATCTATATGGTTTCCAGCAGGGCGTTCCTCAAGGGCGTTATGTCCAACACCAAGGCGGAGCACGATATCTTCATCGAGGAAGGGTGTCTGACCAATGGATAAATACAGGCACGAATACAAATACCTCATCGACCGGGGGCAGCGTCAGATTCTGCTCATGAAGGCTAGACCCCTGATGAAACCCGATCCGCATACGGGCGAGGACGGCAGCTATGTCATCCGCAGTCTTTACTTCGACGACGCTGCCGACACCTGCTTCTATCAGAACGAATCGGGCTGTGACCCCAGAGCCAAATACCGCATCCGCTATTACGACGACGACACATCCTTCATCCGGCTGGAGAAGAAAATCAAACGGCGCGGTATGACCCTCAAACGTTCCTGCGCACTGACGGAGACCGAAGCGGAGGTCCTTTGCGCCGGCGGCTTTCCCGAGATCACGGCCGAAATGCCAGAGGAAAAACGCCGGCTTCTCACCGAATTGGTTTCCCGCAGGCTGATGCCCAAGGTCATTGTCACCTACAGCCGCATTCCCTTCATCTATCCCGCCGGGAACGTGCGCGTCACCTTTGACGGGAACATCACGGCTTCCGACGATACGAAGAAATTCCTCAGCCGCGGCTACCGGGAATACCCGGTGCTGCCCGACGGGAAAAGCATTCTCGAGGTCAAGTGGGACGAGCTGCTTCCCATCCACATCAAAAGCATGATGCAGCTCGATACCCTGCAGTGGAGTACATTTTCCAAATACTACACCTGCCGGCTTGTGGTCAGGTAGGCGGCAGAAGGCATATCTGCATATTTCACACTATTTTAATTCGGAGGTAATTCAACAATGGGACTTATTGATCTGCTCAAAAAGGCATTTATGGAAGGTTACGCTACCAGCAGCATCACCATCGGCACGGTGCTTGTGTGCATCGGATGCACCATGGCGATCGCTGTCTACATCTATTGCATTTACAAAATCGTCAACCGCAATTCCTTCTACAACAAGGGATTCAACATCTCGCTGGTGATCATCGCCGTCATCACCGCCGCTATCATTCTCACCATTCAGTCCAATATCGTCGTGTCGCTCGGCATGGTGGGCGCGCTTTCCATCGTCCGTTTCCGCACCGCCATCAAGGATCCCATGGATCTTGCCTTCCTCTTCTGGTCCATCAGCGCCGGCATCATCTGCGGCGCCGGCTTTGCGGGCATTGCCGTGGTCGCTTCCCTCTTCGTCACCCTGCTGATTATCCTCTTCTCGGCTTCCTTCAAATCGGGAAGCACGATGGTGCTGGTGGTCAACGCCGATTCACACTCGAATGAGGAGCTCATCATGAAGGTCGTCAAGGAATTCTGCCGATACAGCAGAACCAGAGCCAGAAACGTCTCCAAGACCGGCATGAATATCGCGGTGGAAGTCAAGACTTCCAAGCCTTCCGAACTGATCGACAGGCTGATCAAGCTGGAATGCGTCAGCGACGCTTCCCTGGTCGAAAACGACAGCGAGATTTTTTAATCCCGTCAAGCTATTCCCACAAGGAGTCCGTATCAAATGAAACCTGAATCCGTTATCAAGAAGATACTGTGCTTTGGGTTGGCAGTTGCGGCGACGGTTGCTCTCGGCGCATGCGCCATGCCTGCGCCGGAGAATGCAAATGACCTGACTTCCGGCTCTGAAAGCTTTGTCGAGGACGGTTCGCCCACCGAAGACCGTTCGCCCACCAAGGCCAGGAAATATGTGATTATCAGCGGAAACCCTGTCAATGTCCGTTCCGGCGCGGGTTCTTCTTACGCCAAGATCGGCCGCACGTCACGGGGGAAAAAGTTCGCGCTGCTCGGCACCGAGAATGATTCCGCAGGGAAAAAATGGTACAAGATCGAGTACACTTCTTCCCAGACCGGCTGGGTGATGGCTTCGCTGGCCTACATCGAGGGGGAAGGCAATCCTCCCACGAAGAAAAAGAGCAACGGCAAGGTGGCGTATCTGACCTTTGACGACGGGCCTTCCGCCAATACCGTCAGGATTCTCGATATTCTGGACAAGTACGATGTAAAGGCGACTTTCTTTGTCATCTATCACCGGAACATGAAGAGCAGGTACAAGGAAATCGTCAAACGGGGTCATACCATCGCACTCCACTCCTACAGCCACAATTACAGCAAGATCTACAAGAGTGAAAAGGCGTATTTTGCCGATCTCAAGAAAATCCACGATTATATCGAGGACGTCACCGGCGTGGACAGTAAAATCGTCCGATTCCCCGGCGGTTCCAGCAACACGGTCAGCAACAAATACAGCAAGGGCATCATGAAAAAGCTGACCAGGAGCGTCGAGGACAAGGGCTACTATTTCCACGACTGGAATGTGGACAGCACCGACGCCTCCGGCCGCAACCGCAAGGCTTCTCTGCTCCTGGCCAAAGTCCAGGCCGGCGCAGGCAGGAAAAAGACCATCAATGTCCTCATGCACGACACCGGCAAGAGCAAAAAAACCACGGTGGAAGCCCTTCCCTCCATCATCCAATACCTCAGGAAACAAGGCTACCGCTTTGAAGCCCTGACCGAGGACTCGGTTGTCATCCAGCACAAAAGGAACAAATCCTGAAGCATCTCCATCCCCGCCCGCTCCCGGCAGAATCCGACCCGGAGCAGGCGGGGATTCTGATTCTGCGGCTTTTCCGGAACTGCCCGGCACACGGGATTCCGCATTACATTGCGTCAGACTATTGACTTTGATGTGAAGTTGAATTATAATAAGTATAGACAAATATTTATATTTTTTATAAGTATTTTTTATCGCTTTTTTCATATTGTCAAGTGATACAGGAGGGTATTCTATGGAAACCAGACCTTATGTTCCGTGGGAATTAATAAGCAAATTCATGACCGACGTCTTTGTGGCATACGGCGTGCCGGAGGAGGACGCCAAGATCTGCACCGACGTGCTGCTGGAGTCCGACCGCAGAGGCATTGAAAGCCACGGCTGCAACCGCTTCAAGCCCATCTACCTCGACCGCATCAAGGCGGGAACGCTTCTTCCCGTCACCAAAACCGAGATCGTCAAGGAAACCCCTACCACCGTCGTCATGGACGCGAACAACGGCATGGGCATGGTGGCAAGCTACCGCATGATGAACCTGCTCATCGAAAAAGCCAGAACCTACGGCATGGCGGGCGGTACGATATTCAATTCCACCCACTACGGCATTGCCGGCTATTGGACCAGCATGGCGGAAAAGGCGGGAATGATCGGCATTACCGGCACTAACGCGCGTCCTTCCGTCGCGCCGACCTTCGGCGTGGAACCCATGATGGGCACCAATCCCATGACCTTCTCGCTGCCTACCGACGAGGAATTCGCCTTCAATTTCGACTGTGCCACTTCCATCGTCCAGAACGGCAAGATCGAGTATTACATGCGTTCCGGCAAGCCCACTCCGGCCGGCCTTGTCGTGACCAAGGACGGCGGCACCATGACCGATTCCGCCCAGATTCTCAAGGACATGCGCGCCGGCAAGTGTTCCCTCCTTCCGCTGGGAGGCATGGGCGAGGAAACCGGCGGCTACAAGGGCTACGGCTTCACCGCCATTGTGGAGATCCTCTCCGCTGCGCTTGCGGGCGGTCCCTTCATGAAAGACCTCACCGGCAAGAATCCCGACGGCAGCAATAAGATGTTCCGCCTGGGGCATTTCTTCTTCGTCATCAATCCGGAATTCTTCATGGGTCTGGATACCTTCAGGCACACCGCCGGCGAAATCTGCCGCGAACTCCGCAAGGCGGAAAAGGCTCCCGGCGCTGAACGCATTTACACCGCGGGCGAAAAGGAATACCTCGCCTGGCAGGAGCGCAGGGACAAGGGCGTTCCTGTGGGCGAAGCAATCCAGAAGGAATTCATCGCCCTGCGCAACGAATGCGGTCTGGATTACACCTTCCCGTTTGAGAAAGAATAACGCATGAAAATTATCCACACTGCCGATCTTCACCTGGATCCGGCGATGACAGCTCACTTTGATCCCGACACCGCTAGGACCAGACGGGACGAGCTGCTGCGCACATTTGAAAGAATGGTTGCATTCGCCTGCGATGAGGGAGTCAGCGCAATTCTCATCGCAGGCGATATGTTCGACGCCCCCGAAACGCGTGAACTCACCAGGAATACGCTGCTTCACTGCATCCGCTCCGATCCTTCCCTCGCCTTCTTTTACCTCAAAGGCAATCACGACGATTATTTGTTGAAAGACCTCGCAGGACAGGATGAACGGCCTGTCAATCTCATGCTCTTCGGCCCCGAATGGAGCTGCTACGAATGCGGCGACGTCGCCATCTACGGCGCGGAATTGAGCGAAGGAACAGAAGGTTTTTACGACGGTCTTCAGCCTGACCCGGATAAGATCAACATTGTGATGCTTCACGGACAGATCAGCGAATCCCCTGACGGAGCCGAACACGCCATTGAACTGAAAAAGCTCCGCGGGAAAAACATTGATTATCTCGCGCTGGGACACATTCATTCCTTCAGCGAAGGCAGGCTTGACGACAGGGGCGTGTACTGCTACCCCGGCTGCCTTGAAGGACGCGGCTTTGACGAATGCGGGCCGCGGGGATTCGTGCTGCTGGATATCGACGAGAAAAACCGCAGTATCAGCCGCGAATTCATTCCCTTCGCGTCCCGGCTGATTTTTTCCGTCACCGCCGATGTCACCGGCTGCCGGTCTTCCCGCGAGATGATCATGAAGTCCGCCGAGGCGCTTGCCGACGCAGGCTGCGAACCATCCTCCATGGTAAGGCTGATTCTTTCGGGCGAGCTTGACGCGGAATGCGAAAAGGATTTGCAGTATCTGTCCGCGGCTTTTTCGGAGAGATATTATTTCTTCGAGATCGCCGATGAAACCCGTCTCAAAATCAATCTCGACGACTATCTTCTCGACGAATCGCTCAAGGGGGAATTTGTCAGGACGGTTTGCGGCGACGACTCCCTTTCCGACGAGGACAAGGCATTCATTGTCAGATACGGATTAAAAGCGCTTGCCGGAGAGGAGGCGGACTGAACATGCGGCTTCACGCTTGCCACATAGAAAATTTCGGAAAGCTGCACGATTTTGACATCACCTTTCCGGAGGAACTCACCGTCATCCGACGGGAAAACGGCTGGGGCAAAAGCACACTGGCCACATTCATCAAGGCTATGCTCTACGGGCTTGACGGCGACCGCAGGCACGGTCTCGACGAGAACGAGCGCAAACGGTACAAGCCGTGGCAGGGCGGCGTTTTCGGCGGACGGATGGAATTTGAGACGAACGGCAGAAAATACACCGTCACACGCACCTTCGGCGACACGGCCGCAAAGGACACCTTTGAGCTGCGGGACAGCGAAACCAATCTCATTTCGCACGATTATTCCGAGCGGCTGGGCGAGGAGCTTTTCAGGATCAACAGCGCCTCCTTCTGCCGGAGCATATTCATCGGTCAGAGCGACTGCCGGACTTCCTCCACCGACGACATCCACGCCAGGATCGGCAACCTTTCCGACAACACCGACGATATGAACAGCTTCGAATCCGCCGAGGCCAGACTCACCAGGCAGATCAACCGGCTCAACCCCAAGCGCACCACCGGTTCGCTTTACGCGCTGGGGGAAGAAATTGCCGTGCTGCGGCGGAGGGTCGCCGAAGGAAACGGCCTGAGCGAAAAGATCGCGGCGTGTGAAAATGAAATCGCGCGGAAGGAATCCGAAAGGCGCGCGGTCATCACGGCAAAAGCAGAAGCGGAACAAAAGCAGAAACAGGCGATCCGCCTGCAGCAGCTGAGTCTTCAGCGCAGGGAATGGGATCGGCTGAAAAACGCGTTGGCCGACACGCAAGGCGCTCTGGACCGCGCCAAAGAGAAATTCCCCGGCGGCATTCCGGACGATCCTTCCGTCAGAGAGGTCCTTCGCTCCGCGGTCGGAATCAAAAGCGCGGAGTGTCTGATGGCCTCCTTCCAGCTTTCGGCGGATGAAGAAGAAACGCTCGGCCGGCTGCAGGCAAAATGGCAGGGCCATCCTCCCTCCCCCGATGCAATCGACCTTCATCTGCATGAGGAGCAGGAACTCCGCCAGATTCTCGGAAAATACGGGCGTCTCCGGCCGACTGCCGACGAACGGACCAGACTGGACAGACTGCTCGCCGACTTTTCCGACGACGACATTTCGCCCTCCGAGCTGACCGAGGCATGGAATGAACGCTGTTCCCGGAAAAACGCCCTCAGCTCAAAGCGAGCGGCATTCCACGCGGTCGACACCGCCTATCACAAGTCTCTTTCCTCCTCCAGAAGGCGTTCGGCATTGGCTGCCGTTTTGGGCGTTGCGCTGATCATTCTCGGCGTCGCGCTGTTCATCCGGTATTCCAATCCGTGGTATTTCTGCGTCTCCGTCACTGGCTTCCTTTTTCTCGCCGGCGGAATATTCTTCGCTGTGATCCTGCATATGCAGCAACCTCCCGAGCAGCTGCAGCGGCTTCAAAGCGAAATTGAAGCCGACGGGGAATTCATCGGCGCAACCGACGACACGGTCGTTCGGTATCTGGAGGCACACGGTTTGAAATTCAACGAGCGCTTTGTCCTCACCATGCTGCAGGAGCTTTGCGGGGACCGGCGTGACCTCGATGCCCTGGTCAATAAAGCCGACGTCGCAGAGCATTATTTATCCGGCAGTGACTATATCCAGCTCGACAAAAGCGTCAGGGATTTTCTGATCGGATACGGAATCATTCCCGACGACGACAAAATGTCGGAGCAGCTTTTTGAACTGAAGGAAACCGTCTCGGAATACGGTTCGCTGACCGGTAAAAAGGAAAAATTTGACAACGCACAGGAAAAATACCTTTCCCTGTCACGGCAGGCGAAGGAATTCCTTGCTTCATTCGGGCTGAGCGACAGGCCGGATCTTCAGGAGGCGCTGGAACGCGTCCGCGACGATCTCGCCGCGTACAACACATCGCATCGGCAGTATATCCTGGCCAAGAACGAGCTGCGCGTGTTTGAAAACGGCAGCGATCTTGCGGCGCTGGAGGGTGCGGACAACATCGCGGTTCCTTCGCTTGAGGAAGCCGCAGAGGAAATTCGCCGCTGCTCGGATGAGATAGAGAATCTCTCCGCCGCTCTCCTTTCGCTCTGTCAGCAGCGGGACGACCTTCAAAGACAATTGACCGAGTGGGAAAGCGACAGGTGCGACCTGACCGCGAAAACCCTGCGTCAGTCCTCGGACAGGCTGAAATACGACCGCCTTGTCAAGGCAAAGGAGCTTCTCCGACGCGCCAAGGAATCCATGACGGCCAGATACATCCGCCCGGTCAGCGACGGATTCATGCGTTACTACCGGCTGATCGAGGAGCTTCCCGAAGACCGGTACCGCATTGACGCGGATATCAGGATGACGGTCAGCGAATTCGGACAGCAGCGGGAAATCGACGCCCTCAGTGCCGGATACCGCGACCTCACCGGCGTTTGCCTCCGGCTGGCTCTGGCGGACGCGATGTACCGCGGGGAAAAGCCCGTGCTCATTATGGACGACCCCTTCACCAACCTCGATGACGACAAGGTGGCAGCGTCAAGAGAATTATTGCGCGCGGTTTCCGAAAGCTATCAGGTCATTTACTTCACATGCAGTTCTTCCAGATCGGCCGGGGGTGCTTCCGGACAGTGGGTGAAAAAGCAAAATTAATACTATATTAAAATATTCTGTCGTTTCAAAGACTTGATATTTTGCAATAAATAGAGTAAAATAAACAATCAGAACTATTCGTTTTTTATTCGCCATGAAACATCAATTTATTTCTTTGGAGTGGTTATTTTGTCCGAACCGATAAACATCAACAAGGAATACGGCAGGATTTCTGAACTTTTCTTTGCTGTGTGGAACGTATCTCCTCCTGTCAATTATATCTGGGTCGATTTTGAAAACGAACAGGTGATGTGCGGTCAGCACGACGAGGTCTGCGATCTCGCCGGTGAGAGAAGAAATCTCCGGTCCCAGGGGGGCAGGTTCGTCGAGCTTATTTCCTACGACGAGAACGGCGAAGCCATACGCAATTTCGACAGCTTCTCCTTTGAGGAGGAACTCCCTTTTCTCAAGGCCAACCGCGCTGACCTGCTCAGCTTTCTCTCCACACTGCAAAGGATCGAGATCCTCAGCTGGCGCAACAGCTTTCCGTCCCAGCGTGAAGGCATCAGCTGGCGGGTCGATATTTATTCCGGAAACGGCAGCGAAAAACACTCCTCCGGACAGGCTCGTTTCCCTGCCGAATGGGCTGAATTCGGCAAGTCTATCAGCGCGCTCGTTCAGTCTGTGCAAGCAGATAACAGATGATTCCCCATAAGCAGGGAGGACTGTATTTATGTCAGACAAAATCACCAAAGACGCTTTTGAGCTGCTCAACAGTGAATTTGCCAATCATGATCTGGAACAGGAAAACGCCAGGAATCTGGAGAATCTCAGAAAAAGGCAGCAGATGCAGCAGCAAGCCAAAGTGACCTATGTTCCACAGGAAGATTTTTTTGATGAGGATGGCGTGTCGTCGGAAGGAAACGGCTGCATCGGAACCGCGCTGCGGATTTTCCTGATCCTTCTGCTCGCCGGAACAATCGCGTGGCTGGTTTTCATGCCGGCCGGAAGTCTTAACGAGCTCTGGCAGAAGATCACTCCGGAAATTGAATCCGCCGTTTCATGGGTAACCGGTTTTTTTACCGGCGCTGATGAGCATTTTCCTTCCGAAAGCCCGTCTGATCCGGTCGGCTCCGACGACGGGGATTTTTCCCCGGATGACCCGGAAGAATTCCCCGACAACGACGATTCCCTGACTTCCCAGGTACCGGACAATGCGGTGCCGGACGACAATGAAAACGCCGCGACGGATGCCGATCAACCCGCCGATACGGGCGATTCACCCTATTCGGTCACCGTTTACCGTCCCAGTCAGCTCGTCATCGTTTACGACGCCGCAGGAAGCCCCGTCAGGATATTCTCCTGTTCATCCGGCAAGGCTGCCACCCCGACCAGGCTGGGCGATTACGCCATCCGAGCCAAATACCGCTGGCGGTTTATGGTGGGCAACTGCTACACGCAGTACGCTTCTTCCTTCAGCAGCGGATATCTCTTTCACTCCATTCCCTATGGGAAAAAGAATGCCGGCACCATGTCCAATTCTTCTTATGACAAACTCGGAAACCCGGCTTCATCGGGATGCATCAGACTGTGCTTCCGCGATTCCAAATGGATCTACGACAACTGCCCCGTCGGCACTAAGGTCAGGGTCATTGACGAGAAGGCGCCGGCTGGCTCGGTGCCCGAAATCATTCCGGAGCGCATCAAGGATTCCGCCCACATCGGCTGGGATCCAACCGATGATTCTCCCGACAGTCCCTACAATAAATAAATTCCATGCATAAATCATCCTTCAGGTACAGAAAATGTATTTGCAGTACTGTACCGGGGGTGTGTGGAATGTCGGTCTTGGAAATATGGGGCATCGTCAGATTAACCTATCGTCAGGCAGAGGGTCGGCGGATTCAAAACGCCATTCTCTGCCTGACGTATCTGGTTGCATTGCCGGTAACGCTTGGATTGATCTGGTTTTGCCTGAAAGCACACGGCACCAATGCCGCGACCGCTCTCGCCGCCGGATCGGTCGCGGCAGCTCTTTTCACCGTGTATCTGCGGGGAAGACTGGTCAGAAAAATGTACCTGCTCTCCGCATCATTTCTAAGAACCGACAGAGACGGCGACATTCCTGTGCCAGACGCCCTTGCGCTGCTTTCGGGAGAACTTGCCTCCCTGTCAGCCGTATGGGCCGTATTCGCCGTCATGCTCAGTCCCGCTTATCTCTGCCTTCGCCGAGGGATTATCTATTACTCCCTCAGCTCGGACAGAAAGGGCTTCCTGCTGCTGCTTGCCGCTTCGATGCTGCTTGCCGCGGGCGGTGCGATATTCGCCCTCGTCACGTCATCCAGGCTGTACTGCGCGGAATATCTGTGGCTCAGCGGAAATTGCGCCGGAATGCCTTCCGCGCTGGACTGCTCCTGGGAACTCACCCGGGGCAGCGGCGGCGATATCCTCCGGCTTCAATTCCTTTCCCTTTTCTGCGGAATATCGGTCGCTGCGCTTTGCAGGCTCAACTTTTCCCAGAAGCTGCTCAGACAAAAGGGACTGCCCTCCGCAAAGGAGCTTCATCTTGAAATAACCCGCGACCGTTATGGGGAGCAGCATCTGGAAATCGTGTGAAGACGGCATGCGTTTTTTATCTGTCATTTTTTCATTACTGCCTTTTAGATTGGAGGAATCAACATGGCCAAGCTGAGAATTGCCGGAATTGTACCCGAATCGGTAGTGGACGGGCCGGGATTCAGATATACCATATTCACACAGGGATGCCGGCACCGCTGCAAGGGCTGCCACAATCCCCAGACACACGACTTTGACGGCGGAACGCTCGTGGACACCGACGACCTCTTCGCCGAGATGATGGAGGATCCCCTCATTTGCGGAATGACCTTCTCCGGCGGCGATCCCTTTGAACAGCCCGCGCCGCTTGCCGGACTTGCCGCCAGAGCACACGCCGCCGGCAAGAACATTATGGTCTACACCGGCTATACATTTGAACAGCTGACCGAAAAGGCAAAAACCGATCCTGCCACCGATGCCTTGCTCCGGCAGACCGACATACTCATCGACGGCCCCTTCATTCTCGAACAGCGCAACCTGGAGCTGAAATTCCGCGGCTCCGACAACCAGCGCGTGATTGACGTGCCTCGCTCGCTCACCCAAGGCAGCGTGGTGACCTTTGAATTTGAGTGATTTCCATTATTATCCTGAATAATTCCAGCCGCTCCCGCAAATGATATCTTTGAAGACATCATCTGAAAGGAGCGTTTTTCTTTATCATGGAATACACCGGAAAAAATGAAGCCGCCGAAGGCTTGGAAAACGTGGAAAACAAAAAGCACGACGACACCGAAAAACTGCTGCGTGAATGCAACGCCGGCATCAAAATGGGCATCAGCTCGATCGATGAGGTGCTTCCCAAAGTACACGACAGCAAGCTCAAGGGCATTCTCGAAAACAGCCGCCGCGAACACGCCGATCTCGGCGACGAAACCCACGAGCTGCTTCTCAAATACGACTGCGACACCAAGGAACCGCATCCCGTCGCAAAAAGCATGTCGTGGCTCAAGACCAACGTCATGCTCATGGTGGACCCCAGCGACAAGACGGTCGCCGATCTCATGACCGACGGCTGCAATATGGGCGTCAAGTCCCTCAACGGCTATCTCAACGAATACACCCTGGCCGATTCCAAGGCGCAGAAAATCACCGGCAGGCTCATCGACATCGAGGAACGCATGGCCGATTCCATGGCGGAATTCCTATAGGCACACGCGTTCGCCCGCTGACTTCAAACTGAATCATGCATCATTCCGGAGCGCTTCGCGCCGGAATTGTCATACAGGCCGGGATTCGGGGGCGGATTCCGGCTTGCTTTTTGCCGATTGAAAACAACATGCATAAATTGCAAAGCAGTTCTTATAAATATTTTACAAAAATCGCTTTTATTCAGAAAAGCATAATGATAGATTAACAGTTTATTCACATATACCCCTTGACAACCGCGCTTGGAAGTGGTAAATTATTATCATAAATTAGCACTCGGACGTCGAGAGTGCTAACTCACAAAAAGAGTGCTGATTTATTAGCCTCTCAATCGCTTGATTGAGAAGTAGAAAAGGACGGTCTGATTTAATGGAGCCAAGAGCAAGAAAACTCAAAATACTGGCTTCGATAATCGAAAGTTACGTTCTCACCGGCGAACCGATTGCAAGCAAGGCGCTTGCCGAAGCCATGCAGAATGCCGTTTCATCCGCAACCATCCGCAACGACATGGCGGAACTGGTGGCAAGCGGCTATCTGGAGCAGCCTCACACCTCCTCCGGAAGGATTCCTTCGCAGCGCGGCTACCGGCTTTACGTCGATCATCTGATGATGGGCAATCACGAGCTTCCGCTTGAATTGCAGGGCGAAATCGACCGACGGCTGGCAGCGTTCAGCTACGACCCCAATAAATTCCTGGAAGTGACCGCATCGCTGATTGCGGAACAGACCGGACTTCTCGCGGTGGTGACAAACCCCGCCGACCAGCACCCCAAGGTGACCAACGCCGAGCTGATGCTGATCGGCACGCATTCCGTCATGCTGCTCATCATGACTTCTCCCGCCACGCTGAAAACCCGCGTCTGCCGGCTCAAGCCGGAGCTTACGCCCGAGCTTGTGGAAAAGCTGCGCAGGATCATTCGCGAAAGACTGCTGGATGTTCCCACCGAGAACATGAACGAACAGTTCTTCACCGAAACGGCTGTTCTGTACGGAGGGCTGTGGGAGCTGCTGGAACCGCTCTTTGCGGCGGCGCGCGAATGCATTGAGGAATCGGGCGAAATGCAGGTCATCATGGAGGGGCAGTCCAGCATGCTGGCACGCGGCGTATTCGCCGAATGGCAGCTCGCGGGCATTATGGACTTCATGGAAAAACGCGGTGCGATTGCCGACCTGCTGGGAGAAGGCAACGGATTTGCCAACAGCGGCAGAACGTGTATTCTCATCGGCAACGAATCCCACCGACCCGAGCTGGAAGGAACGGGCATGATTACCGAACGCTATTACGGCGGCGGTCAGACAGCCGGCTGGATCGGCGTTGTCGGCCCTACCCGCATGAATTACGCAAAGCTGATTCCCTACATCGACTATTTCGCGGGTGCTGTCGGGAACATGCTCCGGGAAGTTCTGGGAGACTGAAGCGCGAGCCGCATCCGCGTCTCGCTAAGAGAATAAAGAATAGTGAAGGAAGCGCTTCGCGCTTGGAATATATTCCGATGATTCGTTATCTGACAGCTGACCACTAAACACTAATCACTAAGACAGAAAGGGGCTGCTGATTTTGTTCAACAGTAGAAAAAAAGCAGAAGATCCCGCGGCAGAAGACGTCAGGAAGACATCCGAAGCTGCAACCGCAGACGCAAAGGAAGAGACGGCAAAGGCTGAATCCCCCGAAACCACTGAAAAGGAGCCGGTTGACGTTCCCGCTTTGCAGAAGGCTCTGGAAGCCGCAAAGACCGAGGCGGATAAGCTCAAAGCCGATTTTGACCAGCTCAATGACGTCAAGCTCAGACTGGCTGCCGAGTACGACAACTTCCGCAAGCGTTCACAGCGTGAGAAGGACGCGATCTATTCCGACGCAACCGCCTCCGCCATCGTTGCGCTGCTGCCTGTTATCGACAATGTCGAGCGTGCGCTCGCAGCCCAGAACGCTTCCGCCGAGGATATGCGGAAGGGCGTTGAAATGATCAGCACACAGGCGCTGCAGGTCTTTGAAAAGCTGGGCGTTTCGTCATTCGGCGCTGTCGGAGAGGCATTTGACCCCAATATACATCACTGCGTCGGCACCGTCGACGCGGAAGGCGTGGAATCCGGCGCCATCGCTCTGGTGCTCCAGAAGGGCTATAAGCTGGGCGACAAGGTCATCCGTCCCGCCATGGTACAGGTGGCAAACTGACGGAGAACTTTACGCGGTCATTCCGGATGAACCGCGAAGGCAATCTGTTTGACATATATTTTTTTATCAACAAACTGACAATCGATCCCCAAAAAGGGCATTATTACAGGAGGAATTCATTATGGCAAAGACAATAGGTATTGACTTAGGTACAACCAATTCATGCGTAGCAGTTATCGAAGGCGGCGAAGCCGTCGTTATCCCCAACAGCGAAGGCGCCAGAACCACTCCTTCCGTCGTCGGCTTCAGCAAGACCGGCGAGAGAATGGTCGGTACCGTCGCCAAGCGTCAGGCGATCACCAATCCTGACAGAACCATCTCTTCCATCAAGAGAGAAATGGGCAGCAGCCACACCGTCACTATCGACGGCAAGAAGTACACTCCTCAGGAGATTTCCGCTATGATTCTGCAAAAGCTCAAGGCGGACGCGGAATCCTACCTCGGCGAGAAGGTCACCAGCGCTGTCATCACCGTTCCGGCCTACTTCACCGACTCCCAGCGTCAGGCAACCAAGGACGCCGGCAAGATCGCGGGTCTGGACGTCAAGAGAATCATCAACGAGCCTACCGCGGCCGCTCTTTCCTACGGCATTGACAAGGAATCCGACCAGAAGGTCATGGTATACGACCTCGGCGGCGGCACATTCGACGTTTCCATCATCGAGATGGGCGACGGCGTTCAGGAAGTTCTCGCAACAGCCGGCAACAACCGCCTGGGCGGCGACGACTTCGACGCCAGAATCATCAACTGGATCTGCGATCAGTTCCGCAAGTCCGACGGAATCGACCTTTCCCGCGACAAGATGGCTATGCAGAGACTCAAGGAAGCCGCTGAAAAGGCCAAGATCGAGCTTTCCGGCATGACCACCGCGCAGATCAATCTCCCCTTCATCACTTCCGACTCCACCGGTCCGAAGCACCTTGATCTCACACTCACCAGAGCCATGTTCAACGAGCTGACAGCCGATCTGGTTGACAAGACAATGGGGCCGGTGCGTCAGGCACTTTCCGACAGCGGCCTTTCCGTCGGTCAGATCGACAAGGTGCTTATGGTCGGCGGTTCTTCCAGAATTCCCGCCGTGCAGGAAGCTGTCAAGAAGATCACAGGCAAAGAGCCTTTCAAGGGCATCAACCCCGATGAGTGCGTTGCTCTCGGCGCTGCCATTCAGGGCGGCGTTCTCGGCGGCGAAGTCGAAGGTCTGCTGCTGCTCGACGTCACTCCCCTTTCCCTCGGTATCGAGACAATGGGCGAAGTCTGCACCAAGATCATCGAGAGAAACACCACCATTCCTACCAAGAAATCACAGGTATTCACCACCGCAGCCGACAACCAGACTTCCGTTGAAGTCAAGGTTCTGCAGGGCGAGCGTGAATTCTCCAGAGACAACAAGCTGCTGGGCGTATTCCACCTCGACGGCATTGCTCCGGCGCGCAGAGGCATTCCGCAGATCGAAGTCACCTTCGACATCGACGCAAACGGCATTGTCAATGTTTCCGCCAGAGATAAGGGTACCGGCAAGGAGCAGCACATTACCATTACTTCCTCCACTTCCATGGACAAGGCAGACATCGAGAGAGCCGTCAAGGACGCCGAGAAGTACGCTGCCGAAGACGCAAAGCGCAGAGAAGAAGTCGACATCCGCAACAACGCAGACCAGGTCGTCTATCAGACAGAGAAGCTGCTTGATGAAGTCGGCGACAAGGTTGACAACGGCACCAAGGACGCTGTCCGCGCCAAGGTCAACGATCTCCGTTCCATCAAGGACACCGGTTCCGCAAGCGACGTCAAGGCAAAGACCGAAGCTCTTCAGCAGGAGCTTTACAAGCTCAGCGAGCAGCTCTACAAGGATGCCGGCGCACAGGGCGGCGCTCCTCAGGGCGGTGCCTATGACGCCAACTTCGAGGACGGCAACGGCGGCTACAACGACGTCGACAACAACTGATGCGCTCTCGTTCGTTCGCTGAATGAATAGAGAATAGAGAATAATGAATAGAGTATAATGAAGGAGCGCTTCGCGCTGAATCAATAAATACATTCCAGTGTGAAGTGCTCTGTCATTTCATATTCCACACTTATTGAGCGTCGAAAGGACGAATTGCTTTGGCAGATACAAAAAGAGATTATTATGAGGTTCTCGGACTGCAAAAGGGAGCTTCGGAAGATGAAATAAAAAAAGCATACCGCCAGATGGCAAAGAAATACCACCCCGATCTCAACCCCGGCGACAA
>CAMHMN010000016.1 GCA_946186245.1 uncultured Clostridia bacterium | reverse complement strand
ATCAGGAGCAGATAACCGACATCATGCCGGCTATCAATGTCGGTCTGGCACTCAACATGGTGCTTGCCTTCCTCGCTTCGCTCTACATCGTATTCAGAGAGATCGAAGTCGGCATCGACCCCTTCTTCACGTTCCTGTCCTACTGGTTCTTCATGGTCATCAATATGTCGCTCTACCTGATGACCTATGTTTCGGCTCTGAAGGACTACGGCAAGATCGGTATGGCTTACTTCCTGGGAATACTCGCCGCGCTGGTATTCGCCATTGTCAGCGTGTATGTATTCCACAACGCGGTTTCCTACGCGATTCTCGGCTCCATGGTGCTTTGCTTCTCCATCATCTCCACCATGCTCTACGCCAACCTGAAGACCTACTTCAAGGTGTCGAGCAAGAATTACACCGAGGCGCTGAAGTACTTCCTGCGATTCAAGCCGCTGTTTATCACCAACTTCTTTTACACATTCGGACTTTACGTCCACAATTTCGTCTACTGGACCACCGACCGCAGCGCCTATATCGGCAACGTGTTCTGGACGGCGCCTGATTACGATATGGCGACATGTCTTGCCCTTTTCACCAATATTTCCACACTGGTTATATTCGTCGTCAAGGCCGAGACTTCCTTCTTCGGCTCTTACCAGGCCTATCTTGAGACGGTCAACGGCGGCGGCGGCGAGGATATCGAGCTTGCCAAGAAGAACATGTTCCGCACGCTCAAGAGCGAGCTCTTCTACATTATCCGCTTCCAGTTCATCATCACCATCATTCTCTTCATACTGGCGATGATCTTCCTGCCCGACTTCGGATTTGAAGGCGTTATCCTCTCCATCTATCCGGCGCTGGCGGCTGCCTACTTTGTCACCTTCATCATGTACTGCGAAGTCATCTTCCTCTTCTACTTTGATGACGGCATAGGCACCTGCATGGTGACCATAGGCTTCTTCCTGGGTACGCTGATCGGATCCATCATCACCACCTACTTCGACGTCGTTTTCGCGGGTCTCGGCCTGTTCTTGGGTGCATTCATCGGCTGGACCATCGGCTACTTGCGCCTGCGCAGGGTGATCAACAAGATCGACGAGCAGATTTTCTGCCGCGGCATGATCGTCAACACCACTTCCGCCGGCAAGATGACCAAGAGACGCATCGACGAAGCCGACGAAATGCTTGCCAACCTCAAGCACACCAAGGAAGACAAGGTAAAGGAAGAGGCAGAGCAGCAGAAGCAGAAGATGTTCGCTCAGCAGAAAGCGGAACGCGAAGCCCAGATGAAGGAAATTGCCGCAAAGGCAAAGAAATAAACAACTGCAAGGTGATTGAAAACGGGAAGGGCGCAACAGATCCGGCGTTAATCAAAGCCATCCTTTGCTCCGACCGGAGAAAAAACTTCCTTTCCACGATTTACAGCGCTTGACAGTTTGACAATCCGCATAAAAACCATGACGATAAGGAGGCAGCGGCTGGACATGGCGATGACAAGCGAGATGAATGTCGTCATTACAGTGGACGACAACTACATTCGACCGGCGCTGATCATGCTGGAATCGCTTTTTGAGCACAACGGCGCAGGAATTCATGTTTATCTGCTGCACTCCAACGTATGCAAGGAAAATCTCAGACGGCTTTCCGACCACATTGCGAAATACGGCGGCGAATTTACCGACATTCCGGTGCCGCCGGAGCTGTTCGACGGCGCGACGGTGACAAAGTATTTTACAAAGGAAATGTACTACCGTCTGCTGATTCCCCAGCTTCTGCCGGAGGAAGAAAGAGCGCTCTACCTCGACCCGGACATCATCATTTTCCGGTCGATCAGGGAATTCTACGCTTCGGATTTTGAAGGCAGGCAGATGATCGCGGTGCCGGATTACCTCGGCGACAGCTATTATCCGGAGCGCAAGAAGAATCTGGGACTGGGGGAGAACTACAGATACATCAATTCCGGCGTGATCCTTTTCAACATTCCGCTGATGAAGGAGCGCTTTCAGCTCGACGAACTGTTCCGGTTCATGGGCGAATGCGGGCTGACGCTGGAATTCCCCGATCAGGATCTGATCAACGTCTACTTCAAGGACAGCATCCAATACGCTCCCCGCGAGTACAATTTCACCACCGAATACGTGGGAACGGGCGATTTCCTGCAATACATTTTCAGTCCCCGTTACAGGCGTTCAGAGCGGGAGCGGGTGGTCATTGCGCACTACATGGGCAAATGCAAGCCGTGGAAGCCGTCTTACTACTATAAATACTACCGCAAATACAGATCCTATCTGAATCCATATCTCACGCCGGACGAAAAGCGTGAGCTGCGGCGCAGACCGTGGCTGGTCTTCCATTCGCTTGTCGCGGCGGCGTGGAGAGTCATATTTAAGGAGGGATGAGGTTGAATGTTCTGATCACGGTGTCACAGAATTACTGCAGGTATTCTCTGACCATGCTCAAGTCCCTTTTTAAGCACAACAAATGCCCTGTCACGGTTTATCTCATGTATTCCAGAATCGACGACCCCACGCTGGAAAAAATGAGAGCCAACATCGAGTCGGCGGGCAACCGCTTCGAGCCGCTCAGGGTTGCGGACGACATGTTCGACGACGCGCCGGTCAATATGCACTTCACCAAGGAAATGTATTACCGGCTGCTGGCAAGCCGGATGCTTCCCGAGAGCGAAGAGCGTGTGCTCTACATGGACCCCGACATTCTGATCAGGGGTTCGGTGGAGGAATTCTACCATCTGCCCTTCGACGGGAACATGCTGATTGCGATGGCCGATCCGCCCCAGATGAACGATCCGAAATGTCCCGACAACCGCCCCCATTACATCCGGCTGGGCATGCCGGAGGGCAGCCGGTACATCAACAGCGGCGTGCTGCTGATGAATCTGAAATTGATGCGGGAAAAGGGCTTCGACGTAAACAGCATATTCGAGATCATCGAGGCAAAGAAAAAGGATCTCATCTATCCCGACCAGGATGCGATCAACATCTATTTTCAGGACAGCATAAAGATCTGGAAAAACCTGTACAATTACAACCCCGGACTGCTTGCCAACGAGGTGGTGAAATGGGGGCTTAGCAAGAAGTACAGGCGGCGCGAAAATCCCATCATTGTGCACTTCATGGGTCCGGTCAAGCCCTGGAGCATTCACTACCGCAACAAGTACTGCTTTGAATACCAGGAGGTCTACCGGGAATTTGCCCCCCTGGGGTACAGGCTGCTCTGTCCGTTCCGTCCGGTTGTGGCGGTGTGCGGATATGTGCTGACGGTGGTTTGCATGATCCTTCATGTGCAGCGACCGGGCAAATAGAGCAATCCCTGACCGGTCAAATCAATTCATCCATAATCCCCGTCGTGCGCTTGCGGGCAGCCTTCGGGGTTTATAGCGGGAATTCATCGAAGCAAAATCAATCGGACGGTTCCCGACAAACAAGCGAATTATTTTCAAAATATAAAAAGGAAGGTTGTGGGTACAATTAAAGTTTTGATTGTAGGTTCATATGGTTTCTTTACCAATTCATTGGTGCAGCGTCTTGCCAAGGAAGGCTGCGAAATCTATATGATAACAGGAAAAAATACCAAATTGAAGGGCAGAGGTCTGCCCAGACACATCAACTACGATTTTGCGCTGGACGATCCGCTGATCCAGAACATCATCGACTCTATCGGTCCGGACGCCATGGTATTCATCGGCTCTCAGGACAACGCTTTCTCGTGGAACAGCAACTCCGACGCGGCTGTCTTCAACGCAGCCATCTCCAATGTGCTGACCTGCGCCAGCAACGCCGGCGTCAGACATATGATTTATCTGTCCTCCACAGACGTTTACGGCACGGATTACGAGACGCCGGTCACCGAGAAGAACAAGCCCGCACCTTCTTCCATCAGAGGACTTACCCTGCTCAACGGCGAGGGTCAGTGCAAGATCTATAACGACAACACCGGTCTGAAGTCGGTCATTCTCCGTCTGCCTATGGTCTACGGCCCGCAGGCCAACACCGACGAGAAGCTCAATTTCGTCAGCAACTGCTTCCTCTTTGGCAAGATGGGCGTTCCCTTCGAGTGCGACCTCGACATGGAATACAAGACCATCTTCATCGGCGACGCGGTGGACGCGACCTACAGAGCCATTGCCAACACCTCCATCCCCAACGGCACCTACAATGTCGAAGGCAACGAGTATGTTTCCAACAGAAACCTCATAGAGATGGCGGAGAAGATCAGCGGTTCCAAGATCAACGTCGTGGATACCAAGTCGGCAGGCAAGGGCTGCACCTGTAACCCCGTCGGCACCCTCTTCCAGAAGGCAACCGGATACAATCCGATCGTCACCCTCGAAAAGGGCATGGAACGCAACTACAAGTGGGTCACCAGCAACCTCGGCACACTGCAGGAGAATTACGCCGCCAAGAAGAAGCGCGGCGACAGCGCGGCATGGAATGAAAGCAAGAAGCGCATGAAGGAAATAGGCAAGGGTCTGCTGGCCTATGTCGAAAGTCTTGCGCTCTGCGCCATTGCCTGTCTCGGCACTTATTTTGCCAACGACCTGACCATGCTCAAGTCGCTCGACTTCTTTGTCATTTACATCATCATCATGTCGGTCGTTTACAGCGTCACCCATTCCTACATCTCGATCTTCCTGTCGTCCATCATGTATGTCGTCATGAAGATGATTTCCGGTATGGAATTCTCCGAGGTCGTACTGGATTACGGGACGCTGATCAAGATCCTCTTCTTCTTCCTGGTCGGTATTCTGGTCGGCTACAGCAAGGACAGACTCAAGCTGAGAAACACCGAGCTGACCGAAGAAAAAGCCGCCCTGCAGGAGGAGCTCGCCAGAATCTACGACATCTCCGAGAGACACATCCAGATCAAGAAGATGTTCGAAGAGCGTCTGATCAACTACGACAACTCCATCGCAAAGGTGTACTCCATCGTATCACAGCTCGACCTGCTGGATTCCGAAAAGATCGTCAATTCGGCTCTGGACGTTATCATTCAGATCATGGGCGTGCAGGATGTGGCGATTTATGTCAAGAGCAACGAGGGTCTGTACCGTCTGTCGGGTGCTTCTTCCAGACGCGCCCAGAAGATGCGCAACATCATCAATCTCGAAGATTACGAACAGCTCGAAGGCGTGCTGCTTGAGGAGAGAATTTTTGTCAACCGCAAGCTCGATCCCAATCTGCCTTCCATGGTCGCGCCTGTTTTCTCCGAGCAGAACATGATTTATATGATCATGCTGTTCAACATGGATTTCGACAAGATGACGCTCTATCAGGAAAACCTCTTCTCTGTTCTTTCCAAGATCATCGCTTCCAGCTTCGAGAAGGCCTACCGCTATCAGAGCGATACCAAGGATACCCGTTATGTACCCGGTTCAAACGTACTGCTTGCCAGCGCGTTTACCGATATCGTCAAGACCAAGCTGGACGGCACCGGCCACAATATCGCCGATTTCGCCGTGCTGCGTACAAGGGTGGAAGACAGCTCGCAGCTTATGGAAAAGGGAGCCGCTCTCGGCGGTATTCTCCGCGACAACGACTATGTCGGTCTGAGCGAGAAGGATCCCAACGAGCTGCTTATGCTGCTTAACAATACAACCGAGAAGGATCTGCCCTTTGTTTACAAAAAGATCGCCCGCATTGATTTGGAGGCAGAGGTGGTGTCATTAGATGAATACAGGAATTAACCTTGAACGCATAATCAACGGATTTCATTTCACGCTCAACGCCAGAGATCCCAACTTCATCTTCCAGATAATCTTTGTCAACACCGTGGTGGTGGTGGCATATCTGATCGTCTTCACTCTGCTGGGCAAGTTCCGACCCGCTATCTGCAAGTCTCTGGTCATGCTTTTGACACCTCCTTTCGGCGTCATATGCTTCTTTGTCAATTTCATCGTATCTTTGTTTGACCGCAAGTCGGACATCGACTACCTGGAACTGACATTCAGCAAGGAAAAGAAAGAATTTGCCAAGCAGACCGACTACGAGACCGAAAAGGAATTCGTTCCGCTCGAGGAAGCGCTTATCATTTCGGATGTCCAGGATAAGCGCCGGGCGTTGCTCAACGTGCTGAAAGCCGACGTTTCCAACAACATGAAGTCTCTGGTCAAGGCGCTGGACAACGAGGACCCTGAAACCGCCCACTACGCTGCGGCGGCTCTCATGGATATCCTGCAGAAATATTCCAAGAAGCTCGCGGGACTCCAGCAGAAATATCAGGAGAACCCGCAGGACGCCGACATCAACAGAGAATATGCCGATACGACCTTTGAGTATATCAGCAGCGGCGTTCTGGGTGAGATAGAGGTCAAGAAGTACTCCCATCTTTATGTGGATCTGATCGACAATCTCAACACCTTCCATCCCGATCTGCTTGATACCGAGCATTACAAAAACGTGGTGGAATGCCTGATCAACATAGGCAAATACGACGACGCCGACAGATGGGCCAATCTCTCCATCGAGCGCCAGCCAAATATGGAGCAGTCCTATCTCAACGCGCTCAACGTCAAGTATAAGACCGAGCAGTGGGAAGATTTCAAGATCGTTCTCGACAAAATGCTCAAATCCGGCGCGCAGCTTTCACAGAAGGGCATAGGCGTCGTTCGTTTCTGGAACCGCAAGTAATGCGGCTATGCAAAAATTGACGCAGTAGGAGGGAAACGAATGTTATCATTATCGGACGCACTAGCCAATCTGTCCAATCTTCCATTTATCTCCAATATGATGATGGAGGGCTTCTTTGACCAGAAGGTAATGAACAACATTTGGTCGTTTATATGGTTTGTGGTGGCATATGCGATCATCTTTATCATCATCCCGGCCAAGGTACTCAAGCTGAAGCTCTGCGAGGGTGAATTCCTGGACAATGCCATGATCAGCATCATCATCAGTCAGGTGACGCTTGCCTCGATCGTGTACGTCCTGGGCTTTATGAAAATCTATAGCAGGCTTACCCTGGGGCTATCCATCATATTCATCATTCTGTTCTATGTGAAATTCAAAAACAGAATCAGTTTCCGTCAAAAGGCGAATGATTTTGTGTTTACGCTGTCCGACATTCTGAGCGGACAGCTGAAATTCCCGCTGATGGTGCGCGATTACTTCAGTGAAAAAATCGCCAACATCTCTCACGGACTGAAAAGATTCGGCAGGTGGTATTTTGACAAAAATGTCGCCTATCACGTGGTCGGAACGATCTGCATACTGGTTCTGATGATTCGCCGCGGTTATTTTGCCATGACCAGTCAGGCATTCCCGACCTCGGACGTTTCGGTTCACACATCATGGATCAACTTCCTGGACGCTGACTTCATTTTCAGCGACGGCATCTATCCCTTTGCCATGCACAATATCGTTTCCGCGTTTTCCAAGATCACATTTATCGACGTGGTGACGGTCATGAGATTCATCGGCCCTCTCAACGCGATGTTTATGGGCATTGTGCTGATGGCGGTCATTTCCAGGATCTTCAAGAGCCCGGCGGCTTCTGTTGTGACAGGTATGATTTACTGCCTGAGCAGCTTAGGCACCGGCGCGGTCATTGACCGTGTGTTCTTCTCGCTTCCTCAGGAATACGGCATGATGTTCATCATCCCCACAGGCTACTTCATGGTGAAGTTCCTGGAGGATCAGAGGAATATCGACGGCATTGCCTTTGCCTTTGCCGCGTCCATGACGGTTTCGGCCCACTTTTACAACGCGTTTTTCTCGGTACCTCTCTGTTTTTGTCTGGTTCTGCCCTATATTCCGGTGCTGTTCCAGAAAAAGGTCTTTGTCAAGATGGTGCTGAGCGTGATTCTGGCCGCCATCATCAGCATCGGCCCGATGTTTGCGGGTCTGTCGCTGGGCTATCACTGGCAGGGCTCCCTTGACTGGGCTGTCAGCATGATGGAAAAAGGCAGCGCTTCTTCCGAAGAGGAAGGCGCTGAAGGCGTCGAAAAGCAAAAGCAGAACGAAAGCAAGGCGGAAGACGGGGAAGAAGGTCCCAATTTCATCGAGAAATCCGTTAATTCCTTCAAGTTCACCATGAAGAGCGTCACGGATTACTGGGGCTATGTGATTTACGTCTGTTCGGCGATTGCCATCGTGCTGGGCGCAGTGGTGCTGTTTGCCACATCCAAGAGGAAACAGGGAAAAGTGGCGATCGGCCTGGGGCTGAATATGGTGCTTTTCAACTATATCATCATGAATCCCGGCACCTTCGGATTGCCTGCGCTGATTACAGGCGACCGTTCCCCCGTCTACCTCGTTTATCTCGGCGCCATCATGATCGGCGTTCCGTTCGGTCTTTTCTGGATCATCTTCGAGGAGCGATTCAAGCCGGTGCGCTGGGTCGGTTCCGTTGCCATTATGCTGGCGGCTGCGTTCGTCATCGTATTTGCCGGCTCCACGTATAATACAAGCGCCTATTTCAGGCTGTCCTATTCATCCGTCACGGAGAATTACTACAGAATCAAGGCAACGCACCGCAAGGACACATGGACCATCGTGTCAACGGTTGACGAGCTTGCGCTGACCAGAAACAAGGGCTGGCACTACGAGCTTTGGGAATTCGTTTTCCGTATGGAACAGTACGATCCCACCAGAGTTATTCAGATTCCGACAGAATATGTCTACTTTGTGATTGAAAAGCGTCCGCTGAGATACGCTGACACGACCTATATGGGAGAGCCGGAAACGCTTTATCCGAGAATCTCCAAGGACGCCGCCAATCAGCTGCTCACAGAGCAGACCGTCCGTACAAAGAAAAAGAGCGACTACTACGGCATTTATGAAAACCGGCATGCCATCATGTCCAAGGCCTATTTCTGGGCGGAGAAGTACATGTCGTACTTCCCGGATCAGATGAGCATTTATTATGAGGACATGGATGTCATTATCTATGAGGTCAAGCAGAATATGTACGCCCTCAATAATTTCGCCATTGATTACGGTTACAATAACATCACGATGGAGCAGTGGCTCATAGAGCATCCCGATGCGCTGGGACAGACCACTCCCACCGTTTCGGACAGCGACCTGACCTCAACGGAAACTGAATCCGCTGAATCGGCAGGCAATGCCACCGCGACGCCGTAACGCAAGGCGAAGGAGCTGGCAGCATGGAGAATAAAATGGATACCGTTAGTATCATCATTCCCGTCTACAACTGCGGGGATTATTTGCCGAGATGCGTGAATTCTCTTACCGCCCAGACAGTCCGCAGCCTGGAGATTATTCTGGTGGACGACGGTTCTACCGACCGGACTTCCGAAATCTGCGACAGGCTGGCGCAATCCGACAGCCGCATTGCCGTGGTGCATAAGGCAAACGGCGGCGTGTCTTCCGCCCGCAACGCTGGAATCGAGGCGGCAAAGGGCGAATTTATCACGTTTGCCGACGCGGATGACTATGTGGATTCCGGACATATTGAAGGTCTGCTGAGGCTGATCAGGCAGCATGACTGCGATGTGGCTGCCTGCGGCTTCATCAGCGAGGACGAGAAAAACGTCTCCGGACAGCTGACGCATTCATGCTCTGATTCAAACGATGCTGCGAATGAAGTATGCTGTGATTTTGACCATGACAGCGCCGTCTGCGAATTACTCGCCGGCGGCGCTGTCGGCGGTTATGTGTGGAATAAGCTCTACCGCCGGGAATTGCTGGAGGGCGTGCGGTTCCGCGGGGACATCAGGATTCTCGAGGATCTGCGCTTCAACTACGAAGTGTTCCGGCGGGTGGAAAAGATGACCGTCACACAGCACAGGACATACCACTACATCCAGCGCGGTCAGAGCGCAATGCACCGCAGCTTCGGCGAGGAGCACCGCAAAATGGTGGAAACCGCCCGGGAAATCCGCGACGAGCTGGCGGGCGAATCCCCGCAGCTTGCCGACGCGGGCAACGGACTGCTTGGCACGACCATTCTGTGGGTTTCGGACGTGATGGCGGAATACGGCCCCTATGACAGGCAGCTTTTCAGGGAGTACTACGCCGAATTCAAGCCGCTCCGGAAAAAATACATGAAAATGAGCCGCATACCGCTGAGCTACCGCATGAGCGCCGTTTTCTTCACCATGGGATTCGGCGTGTTCAGGCTGGCGGTCAGAACGGTGAGAAAATTTATATAGAGGAAAGGGTGAAAGCATATGGGGGAAATGGCTTCAAAGAAGAAGATACTCTTTGTCACCAACACAATGGGACGCGCCGGCGCGGAAAAATGCCTTCAGGCGCTGCTGGAGCTGCTTGACCCGGAGAAATACGACCTTTCGGTCTATTCCATCATCAACCGGGGCGAGCTTTACAGCGATATGCCGGCCTATGTGCATATCCTCAACCAAAATCCCTGCACAAAATCGGTGCTGGACAGCGCCGGACTTGCCGCCATCGGACGGCAGATACTCTGGAGCCTTGTAAAAAAATGCAGCTTCCTTACTTATATGCCCTATTTCTTCCGCGTGCTGTTTCATCAGATCAGGATAAAGCGCCTCGATTTCAGCAAGCTCTTCTGGATGCTGCTGGCGAGGAATGCCAGGCGCTTTGACGAGGAATACGATCTCGCCGTCGCTTTTATCGAAGGCGCCGCCACCTACTACGTCGCCAATTACGTCAAGGCGAAGAAAAAAGCGACCTATGTCCACATTGATTATCTGGCGGCGGGATATTCTCCCAAGCTGGACAAAAAATACTACGACAAGTTCGACCGCGTTTTCTGCGTGTCGGACACCGTGCGGAAGGTCTTTCTGCAGGCCTATCCCGAATACGGCGGGAAGACCTTCTTCTTCCACAATATGGTGCCGAGAGAACGGATCATCAGGCTGTCCAAGGAAGGCGAAGGCTTCACCGACGGATTTGACGGCCTGCGGATTCTCACCGTCGGCAGACTGCATTATCAGAAGGCTTACGACCTTGCGATCCCGGCGCTCGCCGAGCTTCGCCGCAGAGGGCATAATGTACGCTGGTACGTCATCGGGGAGGGAGCCGAGGAAGACAATCTCCGCGCCCTGATCAGGCAGAACGGCGTCGAGGACAGCTTCATTCTGCTGGGAACCACGCCGAATCCCTACCCGTTCATCGCGGAATGCGACATTTATTCCCAGGCTTCACGCTTTGAGGGCTGGTGCATTGCCCTTGCCGAATCGCTGGTGCTGGCGCGGCCTGTGCTGGCTTCCAGATGCGCGGGCAATGAGGAACAGGTGACCGACGGCGAAACAGGCGTGCTGATCGATCTTTCGGTGGAAAATATTGTGGAAGGCATGGAAAAGCTGATCACATCGCCCGAACGCAGGGCAAAATTCACCCGGAATCTCAGCGGCATTGCGCTGGATTTCAAAAAGGATCTCGAAATGCTTTACGCATTGACGGATTAATCATCAAGCAACCCAATAATCACCCGGAGGTGGGCATTTCATGATATGCCTCGACAGAAAAACGCTGATACTGATACCGGCCTTCAACGAAGAGGGCAGTATTGCAGGCGTCATTCACAATATCAAGGCGGAATGCGGCGACGTCGACATTCTGGTTATCAACGACGGATCGAGGGATCACACCGTCGAGGTTGCGGAGAAGGCCGGAGCGATCGTGGTTTCGCATATTTTCAATATGGGCTATGGCGTATCGCTTCAGACCGGCTACAAGTACGCCGTCGATCACGACTACGAATTCATCATTCAGATGGATGCGGACGGTCAGCACGACGTCTGCAATATCGGCACCATCTACGACAAGCTGACACACGGGAAGCACCCGTATGATATCGTCATCGGTTCCCGATTCATCGGAGAACGCCACAGCAGCATGAAGGTGGGACTGGCCAAGAAGGTGGCGATCGGCTTTTTCAACATGGCGATCCGGCTGGTGACGCGCAAGCATTTTACCGATCCGACTTCCGGTTTGCAGGGACTCAGCCGACGCGCGTTCACGGCGTATTCCCTCTACGACAACTTCGACACGAATTACCCCGACGCCAACATCATCACCAAGATGCTGCTCAACGGCTATTGGATGCGCGAAGTGCCTTCGGTCATGCACGAGCGTCTGACAGGCGAGAGCATGCACAGCGGTCTGCGGAAGAATATCGAGTATATGCTCACCGTCACGCTGAATATTCTGGTGGTGGTCATGCAGTTCTATCTCATCAAAAAGGGACACAAGGACATCACCGAAGATCTGGACCTGACGTAATGATCAGGCGATTGTAATGAAAAAAAGAAAAAAAAGAAAAAAAGAAAAAACTCCCGCGTCCGTCATAAATTGCACGCAGGTTGTCTGAATGATTCAAGCCATTCGGATAAAAATATTACGGGTAATTTTTTTCGCGGCTCGTCCTTCAAACGACTTGCCGCATTGAAAATACCCGGTATCAAACTGCAAGGGACGGTACGACAATGAACAGGAAATTCCGCATTATGTGCGCTGCTGCCGCTCTGTCGCTCATGGTTCTCCCCGTGAGCTGCGGATCGACACGCAACGGAGCAACTTCTGACGGTATGAATCAGAACGGCATTTACGACGGCTCCAACGGCCGCAATGCCCTTAACGGCGCCGGTCAGCTGATCGACGACACAGGCGACGCCATCGAAAGAGGCGCCGACGGCATCCGCCGCGGTCTGGATGATATGGACGACGGTATGACAGACAGTTCCACCACTTCCACCACCTATGCCACGACCACCACGACCACCACGACCACACGCGCGCCGGCTTCCAAGCGATAAATCCATTATCGAAAAGGGAACAACATGCCAGATCAAAAACGGACAGCGTACGTTCACCGCATGGGGTGAAGCATTCGCGCTGTCCGTTCAGACAAAATCCGCAGCCCTTCCAGACGGAAAAGCTGCGGATTTTTTTGTGAGAAATACGTTTGGTAATTGAAAAATTACTTCACGACGACAGTCCAGCCGAATTCGTCCGGAATCTTGCCGAACTGCATGCCGGTGATCTTGTCGTAGAGCATCTGGGAGATCTCGCCGATCTTGCCGTTGTTGATGGGAATGATGGTGTCGCCGCACTTGAGCTCGCCGACAGGGGAAATGACAGCGGCGGTGCCGGTGCCGAACATCTCCTTGAATTCGCCCTTTGCGTTGGCTTCGATCAGCTCTTCCACGGTGATCAGGCGCTCGGAAACCTTATAGCCCATGTGCTTGAGAACTTCGATGACCGACTTTCTGGTGATGCCGGGAAGAATGGAGCCGCGCAGCATGGGGGTGACGATTTCATCGCCCAGCACGAAGAAGACATTCATCGCGCCGACTTCCTCGATGTACTTGCGTTCCACGCCGTCCAGCCACAGAACCTGGCTGTAGCCCTGCTCGGCCGCGATATCCTGTGCCTTGAGGGAAGCGGCGTAGTTGCCGCCGGTCTTTGCGTAGCCTGTGCCGCCGATGACAGCGCGGACATACTTGGTTTCCACATAAATCTTGACAGGAGCCAGACCGCCTGCGTAGTAGGAACCTGACGGGCTCATGATGATGATGAACTTGTATTCGGTGGAAGTATGTGCGCCGAGAGCGTCCTCGGTGCCGATGATGAAGGGACGGATGTAGAGCGAAGCGCCGTCGGTGTGGGGAACCCAGTCGCTGTCGATGTCAACCAGCATTTCCAGTGCCTTCTCGGCAAGCTCCTCGTCGATGAGCGGAATGCTCAGACGGTCGTTGGAGCTGTTGAGGCGGGCAAAATTCTGTTCGGGGCGGAAAAGTCTGATCTTGCCGTCCACGCCGCGGTAAGCCTTCATACCCTCGAAGACTTCCTGGCTGTAGTGCAGGCACATGCAGGCAGGTGTGAGATCAAGCGGGCCGTAGGGAACGATGCGGGGATCATGCCAGTGTCCGTCGGTGTAATCCATGACGAACATATGGTCGGTGAATATCTTGCCGAAGCCGAGTTTGCTCTCGTCAGCAGGCTTCTGCTTGGGGGTTGTGGTAAGCTGAACCTTGATTTCTTCCATGGTAAAAACACTCCTCAAAAATTGATTTTCCGATTGGATAAACGAATGATTGACAGTCAAAAGCCGTCTGATTCGCTGATTACATTCAATTATAACACCCGATTGCCTGTTTTGCAAGTTTTTTGTATAAAGAATTCATAACACAACTAGCAACTAGTGTTTGACACTGAAGGCTCGCATACGCTGGCTCAAAGAAGAGAGAACATTCAAGGAGCGTCAGAGCGCCGGATTGTGTGTTCACCATTCACCCACGAGGCCGTCGGGAAGGGTGAGCTGAATCTGCTGATCCGCGACCTTTTCCAGGGCATTGCCAAAAGAAAGCCCCAGCGCGTGGCCTTCGGGAAAGAGATCCAGCAGCGGGTACAGCACAAAGGCCCTGCGCAGGATGCCGGGGTGGGGAAGGGTCAGCTCGTCGGTGCCGGAAGCGGCTCCTTCGTATAAAAGCAGGTCGATGTCCACCGTGCGGGGGAATTTGAAGCCGGGGCGCGTCCGGCCGAGCGCCGATTCGATTCCCAGGCAGGCGCCCAGAAGGGCGTCGGGCGAAAGGCGGGTTTCAATTTCGGCGGCACAGTTGAGGTAGGGCGGCTGCGGCCCGTCCACTTCCACCGCTTCGGAGAGGTAAAAGCGGGAGATTCTCAGCAGCCGGGTGCCGCAGAGATTGGCAACCGCCCACAGCGCGGCGCGGATATTCCCGCAGGGATCCCCCAGATTCCCGCCAAGGCCGAGAATGGCTTTCATCTGAATCGCTCCCTTCCTCTGCGGATGGTGACGGCGGCGTACTCGATGTCGCATTTCACCGGCGCGTGCGGCTTTTTGAGTGTGACCTCCACCTCGGTGACCTTGTCGAATTCTTTGAGGATCGTTTCACACACCACATGCGCGGCTCGTTCGATGAGGTCGAAGGACTGCGCGGTCATTGCTCTGTAAGCACAGTTGCACACCTCGTCGTAATTGACGGTGTCCTCCACATTATCGGTCATGCAGGCAAGGAAGTAGTCACCCATCAGCTCGATATCCAGATAGAAATACTGCCCCTTGCGTTTTTCTTCGGGCAGCACGCCGTGATAGGCGAAAACCTTGAGATTTTTGATGGAAATGCGGTCGGGCATTGATCATCAGCTCCTTATCGTTGTGTGTGGAATGACTCCAATGGAAAGCAATAACTCAGCCGGTCTTTTTTGGGGAACGGCTGAGTCTTTTTACAGAATTATTTCTTTTTCTTCCTTTTGTAATTGATTCGGTCGTTTTCAGCCTTCTTGTTGTCAATCTTCTGCTGACGGTCGACAAGCGGCTGTGCCGTTTCGTCGTCGCCGTAGATGAACTGATGCAGATAACGGGCGTTTTTGTTGAGATCAATTTCCACATACCAGACGTTATTGGCCTTTTTGTCTGTCCAAGCGCCGTCCATAGGTATGCGCAGTCCCATGGTGTCATAATTCAGACTGCCCAGCCCTTCCAGAAGGAGGTTCGTCATTTCGTCGCGGGTCATGTTGGTCGTGACGCTGGGGGCAACCACGGCGAGAATCTGCTGCGCTTCAAAGGGAGAAAGCGAGCGGCATTTCTTCATGATCTCCCGAAGCACCTTGCGCTGACGGGCCGTGCGGGCGGTATCGGTGCCGACCTTGCGGATGCGGCAGTAGGAAAGCGCCTGCTTGCCGTTGAGATTGTATTTGCCGGCTTTGGTGATCTTGTTCTTTTTGCCGCCGGAAACGTACTTGTTGAACTGCTCCAGCTCCATCTCCTCGATTTCGATTTCCACGCCGCCGATGTCGTCCACCACCGTGGCGAATACCGCGTAATCGACGCAGACATAGCGGTCAATCTTCATGCCGAAATTGGAATAGATGGTTTTGAGCAGCAGATTGCAGCCGCCATAGGTGTAAGCCGCGTTGAGCTTGTTTTTTTGATAACCCGGAATCTTCAGGTACATGTCGCGCATGAGCGAGGTCATCTTGATTTTGTTGTGCTTGTGGTCAATGGTGAGAATAATCATGCTGTCGGTGCGGGAAACGCCGTATTTGTCAATGTCGCTGCCGCAGAGAAGAATATTCTTCACCTCGTCGGAATGGGACACCAATCCGGTGATTTCGGACTGGCTGACCAGCACGTTCACTTTGTCAAAGCTCAGGCTGCCGGATACGTAATTGACCGAATCGGCAATGCTCATCATTTTGTAGACTTCATACCCGGCGAAGACAGCAACCGCGGCAAACAGCACCACCGCAGCCGCGGCGATGATTTTGCCGATGGGTTTCCGTTTTTTGTCCGCCTTTTTGGTCCCGGAGCTTTGGGGTTCTTTTTTGAGCTCCGATCTTTTTGAAACCCGGATGGAGGAAGTCTGGGGAGCCGAAGCGGCTGCTTCAACGGTCGGCTGGACCGCCGGCTCGTTCCCGACGTTTTCGGACGGTGTTCCGCTGCCGGTGATCAGTTCGGTCAGCTCGTTGATCTCCGGCAGAACCTCCAGCTTGACGTTATAGGAAGCCGCCGAAACGCACTGCCTTGCGCCTTCGCCTTCGCCGCCTAACACAATCGCGTCTTCGGAAATGTACTCCTTTTCATTTTCCACCCAATCACCCCGTTCCGGCTTTTCAGATTGCAATCATCTTCTACTCATCAATTTTACACCCCGAAAAACGCCCTTGTCAATCGACCTTGGGTGAATTCTCATATAGTAAACAAAAAATTCATTAAATGTTTAATTAAATGACCGGCAGTCAGTCGTATCGCCGCCGGATTCGGAAAAATCTGTGAAGAATAAGGTAAAAAATAACGCAAATCTCTTGACGTTGGGGTAGGATTGGTGCTATACTATTTGACAAAAAAATTCAGAACAGATGCGTATGCACGCGGGTTTTTTCTGAATGGATGGATTTTCCGCAGAAAGGAGACACAACAAAATGGTTATCACCGACGAACTGGTCACTTATCTGGAGGCTCTCGGCAGGATTAAGCTGCCGGAGGAGAGCCGCGCCAAGGCACAGAGCGACCTGCAGGAGATATTGCAGTATATTGACACGCTGTCCGAGCTGGACACGGAGGGCATTGAACCTATGAGTCACGCCCTGCCGCTCACCAACGTCATGAGGGAGGACGAGGTGCAGCCTTCCGTTCCCACGGAGGAAGTGCTGGCCAACGCACCCGTGAAGAAGGACGGCTACTTCCTCGTGCCTCGTTCGTTTGAATAAGCGGAAGAAAGGAATGACATGAAAATGGAACTCAAGGACTTGACCGCGCTTGAGCTCGGCGCGGCCATCAGAAAGGGCGAGATCAGCGCCGTGGAAGCGGCACAATTCTCGCTCGCTCAGATAGAAAAATACGACGGAAAATTCTCCTGTTTCGTCACCGTGCAGGAGGACGTCTTGCGGAGAGCCGAAGAAGTGCAGAAGGGCATCGCTTCGGGCGAATACACTTCGCCTCTGGCCGGCGTGCCGATGGGCATCAAGGACAACATGTGCCAGAAGGGCATCCAGACCTCCTGCGGCTCGCATATGCTCTACAATTTCAAACCCACCTACACCGCCGCCGCCGTGGAGGAGATTATGAAGGCGGGAGCCGTGCCGCTGGGCAAGCTCAACATGGATGAATTCGCCATGGGCTCCACATCCGAAACAAGCTGGTTCGGCGTCACCAAAAACCCGTGGAATGTGGAATGTGTCCCCGGCGGTTCGTCGGGCGGTTCGGCGGCGGCCGTGGCGGCGGGAGAATGCTTCTATTCCCTCGGTTCCGACACCGGCGGAAGCATCCGTCAGCCGGCTTCCTTCTGCGGCGTGACGGGCATCAAGCCCACCTACGGCTCGGTGTCCCGTTTCGGACTGGTGGCCTACGCCAGTTCCCTCGACCAGATCGGACCCATCGCCCGCAACGCTGCCGACTGCGCCGCGGTTCTCGGCGAAATCATGAAGCAGGACAAGCGGGACAACACTTCCGTTGCCACAAAAGGAATGGACCTGCAAAAGGTCCTGCATACCGACGTGAAGGGCATGAAGATCGGCATTCCCGCCGATTTCTTCGGGGAAGGCCTTGACAAGGACGTCGCCGCCGCTATCGAAGCCGCCGCCAAGCAGCTCGAATCCATGGGCGCGACGGTAGAGAAATTCGATATGCCGATTGTGAAATACGCCATTCCGGCCTACTATATCATCGCTTCGGCGGAAGCCAGCAGCAACCTCAGCCGCTACGACGGCATCAAATACGGCTACCGCGCCGACGATTTTGAAGACCTGCTCGACCTCTACACCAAGAGCCGCAGCGAGGGCTTCGGCATGGAAGTCAAACGCCGCATCATGCTGGGCTGTTTCGTGCTTTCGTCGGGCTATTACGACGCCTACTACCGCAAGGCCCTGCAGGCGAAGGCGCTCATCAAGGCGGCGTTCGACAAGGCGTTTGAGAAATACGACCTCATTCTCGGCCCGGTTGCCCCGACCACCGCGCTGAAAATCGGCGAGAATCTTGCCGATCCGCTGAAAATGTATCTCGGCGATATCTACACCGTCATGATCAACCTCGCGGGACTTCCGGCGGCTTCGGTGCCCTGCGGATTCGACGCCAAGGGAATGCCGGTGGGCATGCACCTGATCGGCCATTACTTCGACGAAGAAAAAATCCTCGGCGCGGCGCACGCCTATCAGCAGGTCACCGACTGGCACCGGCGTAAACCGACGGAATTGGATTAAGAAAGGAGCGGAATGAAAATGACACACGCAAAATGGGAAACCGTCATGGGACTGGAAGTTCATGTCGAGCTTGCCACCAGGACGAAGATCTTCTGCTCCTGCACCACCGAATTCGGCGGCGCTCCCAACACCCACTGCTGCCCCATCTGCACCGGCATGCCGGGCGTGCTGCCTTCGCTCAACAAGGCGGTGGTGGAATACGCCACCAAAGCCGGCCTGGCACTGGGCTGCGAGATTACCCGCTACAACAAATTCGACCGCAAGAACTACTTCTATCCCGACCTGCCCAAGGCCTATCAGATCAGCCAGCTCTACCTGCCCATCTGCCGCAACGGAGGCGTGGAGATTGAAGCCGAGGACGGCGGCCGGAAGGTCATCGGCATTCACGAAATCCACATGGAGGAGGACGCCGGCAAGCTGGTGCACGACCCGCACACCAATTCCACGCTGGTGGATTACAACCGCTGCGGCGTTCCGCTGATCGAAATCGTCAGCGAGCCCGACTTCCGCTCGGCGAATGAGGTCATCCGCTACCTCGAAAAGCTCAAGGCCATCCTGCAATACATCGGCGTTTCGGACTGCAAGATGCAGGAAGGCTCCCTCCGCGCCGACGTGAATCTCTCGGTGCACCTCGCCGGTTCGGAGAAATTCGGCACCCGCACCGAGATGAAGAACATGAATTCCTTCAAGGCGATCATGCGCGCCATTCAGTACGAATCCAACCGACAGATCAACGTGCTGGAGCACGGCGGGGAGGTCATGCAGGAAACCCGCCGCTGGGACGACAATCTGGGCGAATCCTTCGCCATGCGTTCCAAGGAGGACGCGCAGGACTACAAGTACTTCCCGGAGCCGGACATCATTCCCATCGAGATCAGCGAGGAAACCATTGAGCAGACCAGAAATTCCCTGCCCGAGCTGCCCGAAGCCAAGCAAAAGCGTTACGTCAGCGAGCTGGGGCTTTCGGAATATGACGCATCGCAGCTCACCAATTCCAAGGCGCTGGTCGATCTGTTTGAACAGAACCTCGCGGCGGGCTGTCCCGCCAAGGAGCTTGCCAACTGGATCATGGGCGAAGTGATGCATATGCTCAGCGACAGCGGCAAGGAGCCGGAGGAAATGACCTTTGACTACGGCTATCTCGGTTCGCTCATCGGCATGGTGCAGCGCAGCGAGATCACCCGCAACACCGCCAAGAAGGTCTTCAAGGCGGTGTTTGAGGAAGGCTGCGACCCGGTGAAGTACGTCGAGGAGCACAACCTCCGCACCGTTACCGATACCGGCGCTGTCAGGGCAGCCATTGAAGAAGTGGTCGCCGCCAATCAGAAGTCGGTGGACGAATACCGTTCCGGCAAGGAGAAAGCGCTGCAATACCTCATCGGTCAGTCGATGCGCGCCCTTCGCGGCAAGGCGGATCCGCAGACCGTCACGGCGATTCTGAAAGAGATACTGTGATCGGGGCGGCGCCTTGACACAGAACCTGATCAACAATAAAAAAACCGCGTTGAGTGCTGATGGCTCAACGCGGTTTTTTCGAGCGGCGGAATGGGTCAGTGATGAAGAAACCGCTCTTGCATGAAGGTTGTTATTTGTGTGAAAGAATGTTTGATTGTGATTTCATGTGATGAAAATAATGTAAAGTGATGATTTGTGTGTTTTTATATCGTTCCGTTATGAATAATGTCCCATTCCATGCTCCCCCGGAGCATTCTGACCTGCGCGGCGTAGGTGGAAGTATCATCTCCTTTTCTTTTGCACGATCCTGTTCCCGCGTTTGTACACTATACCGCATGACAGTTGACAAATGAAGTGATGCTGTAAAGAGTTTTTGGTTTTTTGGTAATATTGGGTTTATGAAAAATGTGTAAGAAGATTCCCGCCATAGGCAGATAACAGATCGGCGGGTGCAGGATCATGTGATTCGGGTCAACGCAGCGGAGGGCTTTCTGTCTGTGCTTTGCCGCGGACAAGTAATGGGGAAATGATGACTTATGGCGGCGCCGCATGATTTTGTCCTTTTTCCTTTGCGTTTTTGCCTTTCATAGATAACACGTTTCAGAGGTCAAAAAAGGATCGCTTTTTTTGAAAAAAAAAACGGATTTTTTTCGATTTGTATACATGCATAAATAATTAATGAATCAATTGTGCAATACACCCATGAAAGTACAAACCGCACGCGCGTCCCGATGGCTGAAGGAAGGGGACTGCCGCGTGCGGTGTATTGATTGGTCCATTGGTTTGTCTGTTTGCGTGATGAACGGAAAAAATCAGTCGTGGCAATGACCGCAGCCGCAGCCGTCGCCGTGCGCATCCTCTTCAAATGCCTGACGCATATTCTCCATGAACTGATTGAATACGGCGTCGAGTGCTTCTTCGTCGTCGGTGCCCTCGAATTCTACCGAGTCGTCCTCGTGGCGGATGACCTTGAGAATGACCACCTCGGTATCCTCGCTGTCGTCCTCGTCGGATTCGTCCGCCGGGAAGAAGACCGCGTATTCCTCGCCGCTGTAGGGAATGACGTCCAGCAGGTCAAAGGGATATTCCTTGCCGTCCTCGTCGGTCAGATAGATGTGTGCGTCCTCTTCTTCGTTTTCGGGTGTGATGTTTTCGTTGAGATCGATCATGTGGGTGTGCTTCCTTTCAATGAATTATTTTTGCTTTATATTACAGATCGATGCTGCCGATTCTGTAAAGGTGTACTTTTTGTCGCCCGACTCTATTACGCCGGCGTTTTCCTGGTAGGATGACTGCTCCTGCAACATCCGGTTGTCCAGGGAAATCACCAGCGAACCGCTGAGCGGATCCCGCTTCTTGTAGGTGTATTTCATGCCGTTGCTGGTGTAAGGCTTGGGAAGGTCGAGCTTTTCGCCCTTGATATTGACATACACGCTTCCGTCCTTGATGCTGCTGACGGTGTAGGTGTTTTTCAGTCCTACCTGACGGAGCTTCCACGAGCTGCCCTGCCTGAGACTGCCGTCTATCCTGTAGAAAAGATCGGCGGCGACGTCCTTCATGTTTTCGTCGGTCACGATGTCGGCGGTGTAGGGAAATTTCTGATGAATCGCGTCGATGCCCCTGACCGTGATTTTGTAATCCTTGGAAATATGCACCGTGAAGCTCTGCCCGATGAGGTCGTAATAGACCGCGTTGTCCTCATCCCTGCCGGATTTATCGCTTGTGTCGGTGGCGATGGCGCCTTCGTCGGTTTCGTAGCCCGTGCGGATTCTGTTGAAGGTGTAGACCGCCGTCATCGCCCCGTCTTTTTTGACGGCCAGCTTGATGCCGTAATAGTAGGTCTGGGTCATGCGGGTGTAGGAAACAACCGACTTTCCGCTGTAAAAATACTGCTCGCTGACGGAGGACGATTCCATCGTGTAGCTGCCGGATTTGAATTTCGGCGCGGCGAATTTTTTCGCCTTGGCGGAGGCGGAAGTTGTTTTGTCGTCGGCGCTTTCAGGCTCGGAGGATTCTTCCGATTCTGTCCCGGAGAAAACCGCGCCGGAAGAAGTCTCGTCGGAGGAATACAGCCCGTCCAGCCGCCCGGGCATTTTCTTCTGACAGGAGGTAACGGAAAGCGACAGAAGAAGCAGGGCGGTCAGAAGGGTGAATACGCTGAATACGCTGGATAATTTCAATAATACCCGTGAGCGGATCATTGCTTCTTGGGTTCTCCTTTCATGGTAAGGCCGATTCTTCCCTTGGCCTGGTCGATGGAAAGCACCCAGACCTTCACGATGTCGCCTACCTTCAGCACCTCGGAGGGGTGCTTGATGCGGCGGTTGGCGATCTGGGAGATATGCACCAGTCCGTCCTGATGCACGCCGATGTCCACGAAAGCGCCGAAGTCGATGACGTTGCGGACGGTTCCCTGCATTTCCATGCCGACTTTCAGGTCCTTGATGTCCATGACGTCGGTGCGGAGCATGGGCTTGGGAAGCTCGTCGCGGGGGTCACGACCGGGACGCATCAATTCGCTGATAATGTCAGTGAGGGTCGGCACGCCGATGCCGAGCTGCCCGGCGGTCTTTTCGTAGCCCATGCGGGCGACGGTTTCCTTGAGCTTGCCGAGCGAACCGTTCCGGATGTCGGCGGGCGTGAAGCCGCAGAGCTTCAGCAGCGCTTCGGCAGCCGCGTAGCTTTCGGGATGAACGGCCGTACCGTCCAGGGGATTATTGCTTTCGCTGACCCGCATGAAGCCGGCGCACTGCTCGAAGGCCTTCGGGCCGAGCTTGGCGACCTTCAATAATTCCTTGCGGCTCTTGAATGCGCCGTTTGCCTCGCGGTAGGCGACAATGTTCTTGGATACGGCGGAGGAAATGCCCACCACCTTGCTGAGCAGGGCAGGGGAAGCGGTGTTCAGGTCAACGCCGACCGAATTCACACAGTCCTCCACCACGCCGTCCAGCGCTTCGGAAAGCCGCTTCTGCGGCATGTCGTGCTGATACTGTCCCACGCCGATGGCCTTGGGGTCGATTTTGACCAGCTCGGCCAGCGGATCCTGCAGCCGGCGGGCAATGGAGATGGCGGAACGCACGTTCACGTCGTAGTCCGGGAATTCCTCGGCGGCCAGCTTGCTGGCGGAATAGACCGACGCGCCGGCTTCGCTCACCACCATGTAGGCGACGTTGAGCTTCTCCTCTTTGATGAGTTCGGCGGCAAAGATTTCGGTCTCCTTGCCGGCGGTGCCGTTGCCGATGGCGATGATTTCCACGCCGTAGGCCCTGATGAATTTGGCGACAATGCGCTTGGCCTCGGCGACCTTGGCTTCGGAATGCATGGGGCGCACGGGGTAAATGACCGTCGTATTCAGCAGCCGGCCTGTCGCGTCCACGACGGCGACCTTGCAGCCCATTCTGTAGCCGGGGTCAAGACCCATCGCCACCTTGCCCTTGACGGGCGGCTGCATGAGCAATTGATGCAGGTTTTCGGAGAATACCTTGATGGCGTTCTCGACAGCCGCGTCGGTGAGTTCGCCGCGCAGTTCATTCTGTATGGAGGGGAAGATGAGTCGGTCGTAAGCGTCCTCGGCGGCGGTGCGAACCGCGTCGGTGCAGGGCGTGTCGCCCATTTTCAGCACCGCCTTGCAAATGATGTCCACGCCGCGGGAACGGTCGAAGTCGATGGATACCTTGAGGAATTTCTCCCTCTCGCCGCGGTCAACCGCGAGGATTTTGTAGCCGGCTGCCTTCTTCATCGGTTCGGTGTAATCGTAGTAATTTTCGTACACCGACTGGGCTTCGGGGTCGGCGGCTTTGGAAACGATGCTGCCGTGCTCGAATGCCACGGTGCGCAGGCGCTTGCGGATTTCGGCATTGTCGGAAATGTCCTCCGCGATGATGTCCAGCGCGCCCTGCAGCGCTTCCTCGGGCGTGTTCACTTCCTTCTCGGGGTTCACGAAGGCGACCGCCATGTCGATGGGATATTCCCGCGTTTCCTGCGCGAAGATGGCGGCGGCCAGCGGTTCCAGCCCTTTTTCGCGGGCAACCGAGGCGCGTGTCTTGCGCTTGGGCTTGTAGGGACGGTAGATGTCCTCGATTTCGGTGAGGGTCGCCGCCTTGTCCAGCGCGGCGGAGATTTCGTCGGTGAGCTTGCCGAGATTCTCGATGGAGGCCAGCACTTCACTGCGTCGCTTGTCGAGATTCTGGAGATATTGATAGCGCTCGGAAATTTCTCTGAGCTTCTGGTCGTCCATCGAGCCGTGCATTTCCTTGCGGTAACGGGCGATGAAGGGAATGGTGTTGCCGTCGTCGATCAGCTTGAGGATATTCTCGCTGTATTCGGGCTTGATGCCGAATTCGGCGGCCAATGCCTGTGCGAAATTCATTATTTTTGTCGTCATCCTTTTCTTATGTGTCTTAAAATATAATTATAACATAGAAAACGGTCATAATTGTGAACCGAAAATAAAATTCATCGCATACAGCACCGCCAGAATGATGGGCTGGTGCAGAATGTAGACAATCAGCGTGTGCCGTCCGATGAATCCCAGCCAGGGCAGCGGATCGGCGTAGCAGAAGGAAGGCAGCTTTTCGCGGTATCTGACAATCAACCCCCCGATGTACGCGCCGCCGAGAAAGAGGAAGAACCAGGGCAGCAGCGGCACATAATCCACCGACAGAAAGCCTGCCTTGATGATGCCGAAGGGATAGAGCTGGTTGTTGAGCAGCAGGTCGGAAGGCAATTCCCATTCCAGCAGCCCCTTCACGCCGACGAATCCCTTGCTGATAGGGTAAGTGAGGGTGAAAATCACCCCGCACAGCGGAATCATCACCGCCGCGGGAAGTTTCTGCCAGAATTCGTCAAACGCGCCGAAGAGAATCATTCCGACGCTCATGAGGTGGAGAATGCCGAAATAGATGGCCTCGCCGGGAAAGAAGAAGGCGGTCACCGCGGTAAAGGCCAAGGCAACGGCAAGCAGCCGCCCGCCGCGACGGAGATTGCTCCGGCTGAAGGCGCAGGAAACGCCCGCCAGCAGAATGAAGCATGAGGTGTCGAAGATCACGATGCCGTCGTTGGCGTAATAGGCCGCCTTGCCCCATTCGGTGGGAATGACAAAGGCGAGGTCGAACAGAATATGATAAAAGACCATATAAATCAGCGCCGCGCCGCGAATGTAATCGATGAAAATGATTCGGCGCGATGAAGTCCGCATGGAATCCGTTGTATTGTTCTGCATAACACACACTCCTAATCTGCTACCTGATTATTATATCTTGCGCTCACAGAAAATTCAATATTAATTATGGCAATATTATGGAAAATTCCGTGATGCTGTGATATAATCAAAGACAACCAATCCATGATAAAAGGAATGATGCATATGAATGAAACGCTCAATAATCTGCTGGTTGCAGCATTGCACGACGAGAGCATAAAGGCCGCGCTGCTTGCCACGCGAAAGGCAGCCGACCCTTCCGCCGCCTTCTGCGAATGTGCTACTTCGCTGGGCTATCCGGTGACGGTGGGCGAGCTTTTCACGATGGGTGAGGAATTCAACGCCGCGATGCTCCGCAGTGTCAACGGCGGCGGGGTGGAAGGCCCGGACGGCTGGGACGACGCCTACGAGATGTTCTTCTCGGCGCTGGAAAGCTGAATTTTTTGATTGAATGAAAAGATGGCAAAACCGCGCACGGCTGCTCCGGAATTCCGGAAGGCTGTGCGCGGTTTTTTAGTTCAATCTTTTCTTTCAAAGGATATCTGAAATTATTACGCGAGCTTTGCGCCGGCAGCGATGTCGGCAAAATCAGCCAGGAGCTCATCGTCGGCGGGTTTTGTGGTGAAGAAGAAGACATAGACCAGCTTTTTTCCCCTGGTCTTGGCGTAATGATAGGCGTACATATTGTTCATGAAACATTCAAAGGAGGAAATGCCGTCGGCCGTTGTATTGATTTTGGTGACCGGCTTTCCATCGACCGTCTTGTAACCGCTTGTTTCAACGAGCGACTTGCAGAAGGTCTTGGCGGAATAATTGGCGGGAACGTCATAAACGTAGGCGCTTGCCATGTATCTGCCGCAGATATACGCTTTGCTGCCGCTTTCCTTGGCGTCGCCGTCAAGCGTCATGGTGATGCCGTTGAGGGTCGCCTCCACCGATTCGGGAAGCTCCTGAATCTTTTTGACGCTGGAAACGATGGTCATATACTCATTCATGTACTTGGCCGAAGATTTTGACATGGTGTAGAATTCCACGATGTAGAACTGATTGCCCATGTCAAAGATAAAGTCGGTAAAGAGATACTGCTTGCCGCTGTCGGTTGTAGTGTACTCGGCATATCCGATGTTGCCGTACTTTTTAAGCTCGGTCACGTTTTTCTGATTTTTGAGCGTTTCCATGAGCGTTTCGTCGGCCGTCTTGCCGCTGAATTTGATTTCGGTAGCGTCCACAGCCCCCACATTCATGCCGTAGCCCGACCAGAAATAGCAGGTGATGTAGGTGGCGCCTTTTTCTGTGATGGAGGGATCCTCCTTCATGTCGTCGCGGATGGTCAGTTCGATGTTGTCGGCGGTGATCTTCTGGGTCATAGCGGCCTTCTTGCCGAAAGCCGCGCAGGATGCCATTGAGAGCAGCAGTGCGACCACTGCCGTCAGGGTGATGAGTCGTTTGGTTGCTTTCATGTCAAAAACCTCCGATAAAGTATTGGTCATTATATTGTCGTACAGTAGTATACCGCAATTCATACTGTCAATATTGATACGAAAATTCCATCTGAAATCCAAAAGAAAATCACTCAGATCTGCCTGTAATCCTTCAGGAAGTCGCGCAGTCCTTCGGCGGCCTGTTTCAATTCATCCACACAGGGCAGATAGACCACGCGGAAGTGATCGGGCGTCTCCCAGTGGAAGCCGCCGCCGTGGGTGAGCAGAATCTTCTTCTCCTTGAGGAAGTCCAGCACGAATTTCTCGTCGTCGGTGATGTGGAAGCGCTCCGTGTCGATCTTGGGGAAGATGTAGAAAGCCGCCTTCGGTCTGACCACGCTCATGCCGGGGATGGCGTTGATGGCGTCGCAGATGAACTGGCGCTGCTCGTAGATCCTGCCGCCGGGAACCAGCAGCTCCTTGGCGGTGTAGGCGTTCTTCAGGGCGATGGGAATGAGCGACTGCGCCGGCACATTGGAGCACAGACGCATGGAGGAAAGCAGGTTGATGCCCTCGATGTAACCTTTGACGTGGGATTTCTCGCCGCAGAGCGACATCCAGCCGCAACGGTAGCCGGCGATCAGGTGGGACTTGGAGAGTCCGTTGAAGGTAATGGAAAAGATATCCGGCGCGATGGAGGAAATGGAGGTGTGCTCCAGACCGTCCATCACCAGACGGTCGTAGATCTCGTCGGAGAAGACGATGAGGTCATTCTCGCGGGCGATCCGGGCGATCTGTTCCAGCAGCTCGCGGGAATAAAGCGCGCCGGTGGGATTGTTGGGATTGATGATGACGATGCCCTTGGTGCGGGAAGTAACCTTGCGGCGGATGTCGTCGATGTCCGGGAACCAGTCGGCGCTTTCGTCGCATATGTAATGCACCGCCTTGCCGCCGGCGAGTGTGACCGAAGCCGTCCAGAGCGGATAGTCGGGAGCCGGGACAAGCACTTCGTCGCCGTTGTCGAGCAATCCCTGCATGGAGAGGGTGATCAATTCACTTGCGCCGTTGCCGGTGTAAACGTCGTCGGGCGTGACGCCGGCGATGTGCTTGACATTGACGCAGTAGTCGGCGATGGCCTGACGCGCCGCGGGAAGTCCCTTGGAATCGGAATAGCCCTCGGTAGAGGTCAGGTTGGACTGCATGGCTTCGATGACTTCATCGGGCGCGCGGAAGCCGAAGGGGGCAGGGTTGCCTATATTGAGTTTCAGGATTTTTTCACCGTTTGCGATCATGCGGTTGGCTTCGTCCATAACCGGGCCGCGGATATCGTAGCACACATTATCCAGCTTGTGTGATTTCTGGAATGTTCTCATAGCGAATACCTTCTTGTAATCAAAATCAATGCCGCCGTGCGGCGTTCCCTACATAATAGCACATTATATCCATCAAGTCAACTGTAAATAATTGAACTAGGCGATTGAAAAAAAAATAGGAAAGCGCGCAGCGCCATAACAAGCGAGCTTGCGAGCGTGGGAGTCGAGGGGGTCTGGACCTCCTCGCGGGTCAAGGGCAGCGCCCTTGCGGGGTACTTTGGCAGCGAAGCTGACAAAGAGGGACAGAGCCCTTCGCTGCATCGCGCTGAGAGCCTGTTTAGAATCTCCACGTGTGCGGATGGCGCAGTCAGATTTTTCGCCAGATGCAGCCAAAACCGCAGGCAATACTTTGTGTATTAACGAGGATTTTGGCAAAATATGGCGGAGAAGATGCAAGCCAGACGTGCGTGGAGAGATTCTAAACAGGCGCTGAGATAAAGAGGCACCCGGGCGCACCAGAAACAAGGAATAATCAAAATTTCTCTTGCTAAAAGCGGAGAAAACGCTGCGTTTTCAAATCTGCCAATCCTCCGTTTTCCGACATTCTTGCTATTATACAATCGCCAAAATAAAAGAACAATACGGAGAAGACCGCCTAAAAGGATTGGAAAAAGCGGCTTCCCCGTATTGTTCCGGGATTGGCTGATGGAGCTGTCGCAGCCGAATCAGCGTTTCCCAAAGATTGTGAGGTTATTTATGAGATTGTGCCGTTCGTCCGAACTAAGGGAGGTACGGACAGAAAGACACTTCTTGCAGGTGAAGGAAGAAATCATTCCGTTCTGAGCGCCACGACGGGATCCTTCTTGGCGGCCAGTCCGGATGGAATGAGTCCGGCGATGAGCGTCAGCGCCATGCTGATGAGCACCAGCACCACCGCGCCGCTGACCGGCAGCCGCGATACATTCGATATGCCGGAGAGCGACTTGATCAGCGCGTTGACCGGGAGATTGAGCAGCAGCGTCGTGCCGATGCCCAGCGCGCCGGCGACAAAGCCGATGATCAGCGTTTCGGCGTTGAAGACTCTGGAAATATCCTTCTTGGAGGCGCCGATGGAACGCAGAATGCCGATCTCCTTGGTGCGTTCCAGCACGGAAATATAGGTGATAATGCCGATCATGATGGAGGAAACCACCAGCGAGATGGAGACAAAGGCGATCAGCACATAGGAAATCATATTGATGATGGTGGAAATGGAGCTCATCATGATGCCCACGATGTCGGAATAGGTGATCTGTTCCTCCTCCGCCTTGCCCTTGTTGTAATCGCGGATGAGCTGCTCGATGTTCTCTTTGGACTCAAAGTCGATGGGATAGAGCCGGATGATGCTCGGGTCATCGAGGTCGGCAACGCCCAGTTTGGCGAGGTTTTCTTCATAGGTGGTCTTGGGCTGCGCCTGTTCGGTATAGCCCGCAATCAGCTTGGCGCGTTCCTCTTCCGGGAGCGTTGCGAGATACTGCTGCGTTTCCTCCGGCAGGGTGGCGATGAATGCTTCGGTCTGCCGCTGTTTTTCCTCCGCCGCCTGCTGGTACTCGGCGAGCTGTTCGGAGGTCATGGCGCTGAAATCGGGCGCGCTTTGTTCCTCTTCGCGTTCGAAGGGAAGCCCGGTGAATACGTCGGTTTCGGGGTGTGCCTTCTGCTCCCTGACAAGCTCGCTCTTCTCGGTTTCCTGAATGACGTATTCCATCAGCTCGTGGGTGTAGCCGATGACGCCGGTAATGGAAGCCGAAGCCGCGTCGGGATTGGGCCGTACGATGCCCACGACCTTCAGTTCAACGCCGCCGTCCACTGCCTTTTTGAGCAGAATCTCGTCCTCGCGCAGGTCCTTGTAGAGGCCCGTGAGGGGGTCTTTGGCATAGAGTTCGCTGCTGAGCAGCAGCCGGAACCGCAGGTCAAGCAGTTCGTCGTAGGTGAAAGAGAGGGAAGGAACGTCCACCGCTTCGCCCGACATGACCCGCTTCATGATGTCGTCGACCTCACGCTGGTCTTTGAGCCCCAGGGAATACAGCTCGACGTCGCTGATCTCGTTCTTCTTGGTGACGGCAATCACCACTTCGTTGTAGCTTTCCGGCCATCTGCCGGCGAGAATATCGTACTGCGAATCCAGCAGGGCGCGGTTTTCAATCAGCTCGCTCCAGAAATTGTCGGAATTCTGGGTGAAGATGGAGGTGGAGCTGCTCGCCTGCTGGGGCATCATTTTTTCCATGACCTTGCTGGGATTGACCTGAATCGCGCCGTCGGATGTGTCGGCGCTGAATACGTTGAGCGGCGCGTCGTAGGAATACTGAATCGCGCTGGTGTAGTCCTTCATCTTTTTGCCGTTTTCGTCCTGCTCGATGAATTTCTTGAATTTCGCCAGGTTGTTGGTTCTGGCTTCGGTGATCATGGTGTTCATGAGATCGGCCATGACGGTGGAGGAATACACCTTGTCCATGTCGTGATTTGCTTTGGACGACCGTTCCTCCTGCAGGGTGGAGATCATGGTGCCGATGTCCACCGACTCCTTCTGAATGGTCAGCGGATAGGAGGAAAGGGTGTCCTCCTGCACCTTGTCGATGTAAAGCTGGAAGCCGTTGGAGAGGGAGAGAATCAGCGCAATGCCGATAATGCCGATGCTTCCCGCGAAGGCGGTGAGAACGGTGCGTCCCTTCTTGGTCATCAGGTTGTTGAGGGAAAGGGAGAAGGCGGTGAGCATCGACATGGAAGTCTTTTGCTTGTTTGCCTTTTTTCTTTTGTCCTTGCCGGAATCCCCGCTTTTGGTGGCGGTATATTCGCCGGGATTGTAGGGATTGGAGTCGTCGGTGATCTTTCCGTCCAGCAGCCGCACGATGCGGGAGGAATACTGCTGGGCGAGGTCGGGATTGTGGGTGACCATGATGACCAGCTTTTCCTTGGCGATCTCCTTCAGCAGCTCCATGATCTGCACGCTCGTGCCGGAATCCAGCGCGCCGGTGGGTTCGTCGGCGAGAAGAATCTCCGGGTTGTTGACCAGCGCGCGGGCAATGGCAACGCGCTGCATCTGACCGCCCGACATCTGGTTGGGCTTCTTGCGCAGCTGGTCGCCCAGTCCCACCTTCTCCAGCACCTCGGCGGCTCGCTTGCGGCGTTCGGATTTGGAAACGCCGGAGAGGGTGAGCGCAAGCTCGACATTGGAGAGCACCGTCTGGTGCGGAATCAGGTTGTAATTCTGAAAGACGAAGCCGATGGAGTGATTGCGGTAGGAATCCCAGTCGCCGTCTTTGAATTTCCTGGTGGATTTCTGATTGATGCTCAGATCGCCGCTGTCGTATCGGTCCAGACCGCCGATGATATTGAGCATGGTGGTCTTGCCGCAGCCGGAAGGCCCGAGAATGGACACGAATTCATTCTCGCGGAATTCGATGCTGACGCCTTTGAGCGCTTCCACCTTGTTGCTGCCGGCGGAGTAGGATTTTACGATGTCTGTTAATTTCAGCATAGTCTTTCGATATCCTTTTTTTGAAATATTTGATACCCTCAATTTTACCTGGCATATTGTATTATGCCAATATGAACGCAGTTTAAACTGAAAAAGAACAGACCGAGGCGTGTTTTCAACGATTTAGGCGATAACTCTCCCCGAAACTATTGACAAGACCCGTTGAAAACTGCTATAATGTAATTTACAGAAATATCTTAATTTTTATTTTTGCGCTCTGATTGTCGCAATAATTACATAATTTTCATATGAAAGGACGGAGCGTATGGTAAGAAGCATGACGGGCTACGGTCACGCTCAGGCAACCCTTCACGGACGGGAACTTTCCGTGGAAATACGGTCTGTAAATCACAAATATTTTGACTTTTCGGTGAGGACGCCCAGGGGATATTCCTTTGTGGAGGACAAGATCAGGAACTTCGTCAAGGAGCGCGTTTCCAGGGGCAAGATCGACGTTTACGTCACCATTCTCACGGTGGACGAAACGGCGGCGCAGGTGATCCTCAACAAATCGCTTGCCGAGGGGTACATCAGGGCGCTGCATGAGCTGGGAGCCGAATTCGGCCTGACCGACGACATTTCGGTGTCCAGCGTGGCGAGATACAGCGACCTCTTCACCGTCAAAAAGGCGGAGCAGGACGAGGAGGAAATCTGGAACGATCTCCGGACCGTTCTTGACGAGGCGGTGCAGCACTTCATCGCCATGCGGGAAGCCGAAGGCGTCAAGCTGCGCGACGATGTGATGGGCAGAATGGAACATATTCTCTCGGTGGTGGAGAAAATCGAAGACCTTTCCCCGCAGACCCTGGAGAATTACAGAGCCCGCCTGCGGGCCAAGATAGAGGAACTTCTGGGCGACGCTTCGGTGGACGAACAGCGGCTGCTCACCGAGGTGGCCATCTTTGCCGACAAGATCGCCGTGGACGAGGAAACTGTCCGCCTGAGAAGCCATTTCGACCAGATGAAGAAAATGCTGGATTCCGGCGAGGCAGTCGGACGCAAGCTGGACTTCATCGTGCAGGAGATGAACCGCGAGGCCAACACCATCGGCTCCAAATGCCAGAATTCCGACGTCGCTCACCTGGTGGTCGAAATCAAGGCCGAGATCGAAAAGATCCGCGAACAGATACAAAACATTGAATGACGCTCACATTATAGCGCTCACATTCGTTCGCTAACCGGAAACTTAAAACTGAAAACTTAAAAATGAAAAATATTGGAAGGCGCAGAGCGCCTTGAAATAGATTTTCAGCGCGTATGCGCTCCTTTATTATTCATTATTCAGTCTTCAGTCTTCAGTTAGCGGAGCGCTAATGAGCGCCTCCGGAGGCAGTGCATGAAATTAATCAACGTCGGCTACGGCAATATGGTTGCCGTCAGCCATATCATAGCCATCGTCAGTCCGGATTCCGCACCCATCAAGCGGATGGTGCAGGACGCGAAGGAACGCGGCACCGCTATTGACGCGACCTTCGGACGCAGGACAAAGGCGGTCATCATTACTGACAGCGATCATGTGATTCTGTCGGCAATCCAGCCCAAGCACATTGCCGGCAGAGTGGACAACCGCGAGGACGCGGCTGATAATTTTGAAGAAAGTGAGGACAAAGAAACCGATGAATGAGAACAAAAACAGGGGAATTATCGTAATCGTTTCCGGCCCGTCAGCGTCGGGCAAGGGCACGGTGGTCAGCCGTGCGCTGGCAAAAGCAGACGATGTGCGGGTGGACGTGCAGCTCTCCGTTTCCATGACCACACGGGGCATAGGCAAGGGCGAGGTGGACGGCGAAACCTACTATTATGTTTCCAAAGAGGATTTTGAACAGAATATTGCAGACAATAACCTTGTGGAATACAACAGCTACGCCGGCGAATACTACGGCACTCCCAAGGATAAGCTGGAGGGCTGGCTGAACGCCGGCAGCAGCGTCATTCTGGAGATCGACGTCAACGGCGCCAAGCAGGTGCTCGCGCAGTATCCCGACGCGGTGACGGTCTATATTCTGCCGCCTTCCTTCCAGGAGCTGGAATACCGCCTGAGAAACAGGGGACGCGACAGCGAGGACAAAATCCGATACCGGCTTGCCAAAGGCAGAGACGAGATACCGGAGGCCCATTGGTACGACTACATTCTGGTCAATGAGATCATCGAGGAATCGGCGGACGACCTGCTCTGCATCATCCGTGCGGAGCTCAGCAGCCGCAGACATATAGAATACAAAATCGACGAGGTGCTTGCAACTTATGGAAAAGAAGAAGATCAACAGAACGATTGACGATATTTTTGAAATGACCGAGAGCAGATATTCTCTGGTCAACGCCATCAGCAAAAAGGCGAGAGAGATCGCCGACGAAGCCGAATCCAACAACGACGTGCTTTACCGCAAGCCGGTGAATATGGTCATTGACCGCCTGCTGGACGGCAGAGCCACCATCGAGCACATCGAGCCGGAGGAAGAGGAACACCATCCCCACGACTTCCCGGTGCAGAGCGTGAATTACACCCTTGACTCCGACGACGAGGAACAGCCCGAATCCGACGGCGAAGAGGAATAATCATTCTGAATTATCAGCAGCGGAAGGCGGTGAGCGCAATTGAATTATCCTTCCAAAACCTATGCCAAGGTTGCGGTGGAGAATACCGCCTATCATTTTGACAAGCTGTTCGACTATCTCATACCGGAGGAATACATCGGCGTTGCCCTGCCCGGCTGCCGGGTCATGGTTCCCTTCGGCCGGGGCAACCGCAAGCGGCAGGGCGTGATTTTCGGGCTGAGCGAAAGCGCGGAATTCGCCCGGGTCAAGCCGGTTTCCTCGCTGCTGGACGAATCGCCCGTGCTTTCGGATGAAATGCTGCTCATGGCGACCTGGCTGCGCGACAATACCTACTGCACCTATTACGAAGCCGCCAAGGCGATGCTGCCTTCGGGAATCAACGTGCGGGTGGTGACTTCCTACCGGGCAGCCGACGGAGTGGACGGCTTCACCCTTGCGAAACGCGGCGATATTACCCCGCAGCAGCACAAGATTATGGAAATGTTCCTCTCCAACAACGGCCTGGTGCTGGAGAAAAAGCACATTGCCGAAGTGATGAACCTGCCGGAGAATTCCACCGTTCCGGATAAGCTGGTGGAAAAAGGGCTGCTCGTGCGTACGGATGACGCCGTCCGCAATATCAAGGACGCGACCGTCAAAATGGCAACCCTTGCCGACGACTGGGAGAAGCACACCTGCGGCAAGCTTACCCCCAAGCAGCGGGAAATTGTGAACCTCCTGAGCGACGTGCAATCCGCTTCGGTCAGGGAAATCTGCTATTTCACCGGCATTTCGCAGGCTGTGGTTGACCTTCTCGCCAAGAAGGGCGTCGTCAGCTACTACGAGGAAGAAATCTACCGCAATCCCTATTCCGACGCGGGCAGCGGCAGCGGCGGCAGCGTCACCCTTTCACCCCAGCAGCAGCTTGCCTTTGAAAATCTTTACAAATTATACAAGGAAGATAAATTCCACGTTTCCCTGCTCTTCGGCGTGACGGGAAGCGGCAAGACGTCCGTCTTTCTCCGGCTGATCGACGAGGTGCTGGGCGACGGCAAGGGCATCATCGTCATGGTGCCGGAGATCGCGCTGACTTCCCAGACGCTCGGCAAATTCCACGAGCGTTACGGCAGCAAGGTCGCGGTCTTTCACAGCGGACTGTCGCTGGCGCAGCGTATGGACGAATGGAAGCGGGTGCGCGACGGCGAAGCCCAGATCGCGCTTGGCACGCGTTCGGCGGTCTTCGCGCCATTCAGAAGGCTGGGACTTGTCATCATCGACGAGGAACAGGAATATACCTACAAATCCGAAAATTCCCCCCGGTTCCACGCCCGCGACGCGGCGAGGTTCCGCTGCGGCTACAACAAGGCGCTGCTGGTGCTTGCCTCCGCGACGCCTTCCATTGAAACCTACTACAACGCCACCGAGGGAGGTCGCTTCGACTACCAGGTGCTCACCCACCGGTACGGCAACGCCATTCTGCCCGATGTGGAAAAGATCGACATTTCTCAGATGGACATCAAGGACGGCATCATCAGCCCCCGTTTGTATCAGGCATTAAGGCACAATCTCGAAACCGGACGGCAGTCCATCCTGCTCAACAACCGCCGGGGATTCAACACCTTTGTGTCCTGCCGCGCCTGCAATGAGGTCATTACCTGCCCGAACTGCAGCGTTTCCATGACCTTCCACAGCGACAACAGACGGCTGATGTGCCACTACTGCGGCTATTCCATGCCGGTGCCGCATGTCTGTCCCTCGTGCGGTGAGCCGTATCTGCGATTTGCGGGTCACGGCACCCAGAAAGCCGAGGAGGAGCTTGTCAAATTATTCCCCGAGGCGAGGATTCTCCGCATGGACGCCGACAGCATGACGCGGCGTTCTTCCTACGACAAAAAGCTGGGCGACTTCGCCGCCGGGCTTTACGATATCATGATCGGCACCCAGATGGTCGCCAAGGGGCTTGATTTCCCGCGGGTGACCCTTGTGGGCGTGCTGATGGCGGATCAGGCGCTGTACAGCGACGATTTCCGCAGCTACGAACGCGCCTTTTCATTGCTGACCCAGGTGGTCGGGCGTTCGGGACGCGGCGAGAGCAGGGGACGGGCTATCATTCAGACCGTCACCCCCGACAATCCCGTCATCGACATGGCGGCAAGTCAGGATTACAGAAAATTCTACGAAAATGAAATCATTCTCCGCAAGGCGATGCTCTATCCGCCCTTCGCGGATCTCTGCATGGTCGGCTTTGTGGGCAGCGTTGACGAGGAAGTGTCCCGCGCCGCGGATGCCTTCATGCGGAATCTGCAATACCACACGCAGCGGGAGTATTCCGACGTCCCGATACGGGCGCTTGGCCCTTCTCCGGCTTCGGTCAGGAAGGTCAGCGGACGCTATCGCTACAAGATTATCCTCAAATGCCGCAACAACGCCCGTTTCCGCGAATTGATGCACCTTCTTCTCTGCGAATCGGGCAGCGACCCGCAGAGCAAGGAGGTCACCGTCTACGCCGACCTCAATCCGGACAACGTATTGTAACGCTCGCGTTCGCTCGCTTAGAGAATAGAGAATAAAGAATAAAGAATAGATAATAATTTCGGAAGGGCTGCGCCCTTGGAAAGAATAAATGGAGGAACGATACTTATGGCTTTAAGACAGATAGTAACAGAAGGGGATAGCGTGCTTCGCAAGAAATGCCGCCCTGTCACCGAATTCAATCAGAAGCTCTGGGATCTGCTCGACGACATGAAGGAAACGCTCGCCGAGGCAAAGGGTCTCGGACTGGCGGCTCCGCAGGTGGGCTTTCTCAAGCGCATCGTCATCATCGACATGGGCGACGGGCCCATCGAGATGATCAACCCCGAAATCATCGAAAAGCGCGGCGAACAGGAATGCATGGAAGGCTGTCTTTCCATTCCCGGTCAGTGGGGAATCCTCAACCGCCCGCAGTATGTCAAGCTGAGATACCGCGACCGCAACGGCGATCTCTATGAAATCGAGGGCGAAGACCTTTTCGCCTCCTGCGCAAGCCACGAAACAGATCACCTCGACGGCACCCTCTACATCGACAAGGTCATCCGCATGGTCGACCCCGAGGAAGTCGAGAAGGAGCGCGAGGAACACCCGAGAGACTGAAGCGCTCGCTAAATGAATAGTGAATAATGAATAATGAATAATTTCGGAAGCGCTTTGCGCTTGGAATGAATGGAGGTTTTGTTATGACAATCGCGTTGGTAATTATGGAGGGTCTGATACTTTCCTTCTGGCTGCTGCTGATCTGTGTGGTCGGCATTGCCAACGGGCCGGTCGGACTGGTCTGCTTCTACGAAAAGGACGTACAGGAGAGAGTCATCCAATTGGGACTGACCACCGCGGACAAAATCAAAAAGGCTACGCTCAGGGCTGCCCTTGCGCTGTATATTCCGGAGTTGACGGCTGTGCCGGCGGCGGTTTATCTGATCAACGGCGCCCGCGGATTCCGGGACGGCTTTATCCAGCTGACCGCGGTCTACATGATCGCGGTGTTATTCGACAGAATCTTCATCGACATTGTCTGGGTCGGACACACGAAGGCATGGGAAATCCCCGGCACTGAGAACCTCAAGCCCTACATCCCCGTGAAGGTGCAGGTCGGCAAATGGCTCGGCTGCCTGGTCATGTTCCCCCTGATGGCGGCTGCCATCGCCGGAGGACTGAGCTATTTGGGATACTGATAACAGGCAATACTGAAAAACCGTGTAAAAATAATGGAATTAATCGAGGTGAGTTCCGATGAGAATCATATTTATGGGTACGCCCGAATTTGCCGCGCCGGCCATCGATTCGCTCCTTGCGGCGGGGCACGAAATCGCGGCGGTATTCTCCCAGCCCGACAAGCCGAAGGGCAGAGGGTACGCCATGACGCCCCCTCCGGTGAAGGTCAGGGCGATGGAACACGGCATTCCGGTGTACCAGCCCAAAAGCATGCGGGACGGCGAAGCGCTTGCCGTCTTCCAAGAATTGCAGCCCGATGTGGGCGTGGTCATCGCCTACGGCAAGATACTTCCGCAGGAAATCCTCGACGCGCCGAAATTCGGCTGCATTAACGTGCACGCTTCCCTGCTGCCCAAGTACAGAGGAGCCGCGCCGATTCAGTGGAGCGTCATTGACGGCGAGCCGAAAACCGGCGTCACCACCATGCAGATGGATGCGGGACTGGACACCGGCGACATGCTGATGAAGAGCGAAACCGCTATTGCGCCGGACGAAACCGCGGGAGAGCTGCACGACCGGCTTTCCGCGATGGGCGCGGCGCTGATCGTGCAGACCCTTGACGCGCTTGCGAAGGGGGAACTCAGACCCGAGAAGCAGGACGATTCGCAGACCTGCTATGCCAAGATGCTCACCAAGGAGCTTTGTGCGGTGGACTGGAGCCGCAGCGCCTTGGAAATTCACAACCAGATACGCGGGCTTTCCCCGTGGCCGGTAGCGACGGCGGTGCTGGAAGGCAAGAAGCTCAAGCTTCACCGCAGCGCGGTTTCTTTGCTTGACGCAGACGAAGCGAAGTGCGGCGAGATCATTTGTCTGGAGCCGTTCACCGTGCAATGCGGCAGCGGTGCGGTGGAACTGCTGGAGATACAGGCGGAAGGTAAGAAGCGCATGACGTCAGAAGAATACCTCAGAGGGCATAGGATAGAAAAAGGTACGATTCTCGGATAAAAAAAACAAAAAAAAGGAAAGCGCGCAGCGCCAATAATGGGGTCCAGGGGCCCACTGGTCCCTGGCGGGTCAAGGGCAGGACCCTTGCGGGAGGGTGAGGGCAGAGCCCTCACGAGCGAGGCAACGCCGAGCGAGCAAAACGCATCCGGACACGCAAGGAATTCAGGCGAATCCCGAAGCATCACCGCCCAAAAGCAAAACGCATCCGGACACGCAAGGAATTCAGGCGAATACAGACAAGGAAAAATCCAAAAAAAGCTTTTCCCTGTTCTGTAAAATATTCGGCAAAAAACAAAACCGAAAGGCAGGTAACTGAAACATGTATGAAGCACTGACACTCGTGGCAGCCGGAATGGAAAATTACGGCGCCTACAGCGACACGAACAACGCCATCGGCGGTCTGGGACTCGGAGGATTCTATATCGACCAGTGGTATATCCTTCTTGTCATTCCGGCGATGATCATCGCCCTGATCGCACAGGCAAGGGTCAAGTCGGCGTACAACAAGTACTCCAAAATCGGCAATTCCCGCGGCATGACCGGCGCGCAGGCGGCACGGATGATTCTCGACGACCACGGACTGACCTATGTGCCGATCAATATCACACAGGGCACCCTTTCCGATCACTTCGACCCCCGGAACAACACGGTCAATCTTTCACCCGACGTCTACAGCGGCACCTCTATTGCCTCCATCGGCATCGCGGCGCATGAAGTGGGACACGCCATTCAGCACGCCGAGCATTATTTCCCCAATAAGGTGCGTTCCGCCGTCATCCCGATCACCAATTTCGGCTCGAATATTTCCATGATCCTGATCCTGATCGGTCTGTTTGTCACGGCATTCAACTGGCTCGCATGGGTAGGCGTCGCGCTGTATTCCACCGTCGCCATCTTCCAGCTGGTCACCCTGCCGGTGGAATTCAACGCCAGCCACCGCGCCATGAATCACATCAGGAATCTCGGCATTGCCAACGACGCCGACGCGAAGGGCGTCAAGAAGGTGCTTTCCGCCGCCGCAATGACCTATGTCGCGGCTCTCATCACCTCGCTCGCCAGCTTCCTGAGAATCTTCCTCATCGTCAGCGGCAGCGGCAGGAGAAGAAATTAATTATATGCCGGATAACAAAATTCAATCCCAGAACAATAAGCCCAATCCCCGCATGATCGCCTTCAAGGTGCTCATGCGGGTGGAAGGCAGGGATGGCTATTCCAACATTTCCCTGAATGAGGCTCTTTTGGCGTTCAAGCCGGAGCCTCGCGACAGGGCATTCATCACCCGCCTTGTCTACGGCGTGCTGGAAAAAACCGAATACCTCGACCATGTCATAAGCAGCTATACCAGCCGCGGCACGCGCATCGAACCCGAAGTGCGCTGCATCCTGCGAATGGCTGTTTATCAGATGGCCTTTATGAACACGCCCGATTCGGCGGCGGTCAACGAGAGCGTCAATCTCGCCAAGAAGCTGAAGCTCTTCCGCGCGACCGGCTTTCTCAACGGACTGCTGCGCAGCTTCATCAGGGACGGCAAGCAGGTAAAGCTCCCCGATCCGGCAAAACAGGCCGATCAATATCTCAGCATTCAATATTCCTGCCCCCTGTGGCTGGTCAGGCTCTGGCACAAAAGCTACGGCAGCGAAATCTGCGAGAAGATTCTCGCTAGTCTGGAAGGCCGTCCGCCTATTTATTTAAAAGTCAATACCACCCGCGTTTCAACCGACGCGCTTTTGAAAGAATTCCAAGCCGCCGGCGTGAAAGCATCCGCTTCGGAGATCATTCCGGACTGCGTTTCCATAGAAGAAACCGGCGACATCACCCTTCTTCCGGCGTTTCAAAACGGATACTTCCATGTGCAGGACGCTTCCTCCCAGCTCTGCTGCATGGCAGCGGCTGCCGGAATGGAGGGCGGCGTGGTGTACGACGTCTGCGCTGCTCCCGGCGGCAAGAGCTTTTCCATTGCCGAGCTGATGGGGGACAGGGGACGCATTATTTCCTGCGACCTTCACCCGCACCGCGTGGAACTGATTGCCCAAGGCGCCGGACGTCTGGGACTGCATAGCATTGAGCCGACTGTCCGCGACGCGCTGGGGGAATGTGAGCCGGAATGCGCCGATCTGGTGCTTTGCGACGCACCCTGCTCCGGATTGGGCATCATCCGCCGCAAGCCCGACATCAAGCGCAAGCCGCAGGCCGAGCTGCAGGGACTTCCGGATTTGCAGTACCGCATTCTGGAGAATTCCTCCCGCCTTGTCAGAAAGGGCGGACGGCTGATTTATTCCACCTGCACGCTGAATCCGGCGGAGAATGCCGCCGTTATTGAAAAATTTCTCCAAAACCACCGCGAATTCGAACCTTGCCCGCAAAGTTTGGCTGACGAAAAAATACGCGCCATCGACGAGCCGGACTGGCAAATCACCCTCTTCCCGCATATGTTCAACACCGACGGATTCTTCATTTCATCTGTCAGAAGAAAGGACTGAACCCTTTTGCAGCAGGACAAAGCCGACATCAAAAGCATGACCAAAACCGAGCTGACCGAGAGCTTCAAGGAGCTGGGACTCCCAAAATTCCGGGCGAATCAGGTCTATGACTGGCTTCAGGCAAAGGGTGCCGTGTCTTTTGACGAAATGACCAATATTTCCAAGGAACTGCGGGCTGTATTGTTACAAAATTATTACATATACAATGTAACCATTGAAAAAAAACTCGTTTCAGCGTATGATGAAACCATAAAATACCTTTTCCGGCTGGACGACGGGGAGTACATTGAAAGCGTTGTCATGAGCTATCACCACGGCTACACCATCTGCATTTCCACACAGGCGGGCTGCCGGATGGGCTGCCGCTTCTGTGCGACCGGCATGGGCGGGCTGGCCCGCAACCTCCGTCCCGCCGAAATGCTCTCCCAGATCACGACGGCCCAGCGGGACAACGACATCCGCATTTCCAACATCGTGCTCATGGGAATGGGCGAACCGCTGGACAATTACGACAACGTGATGCGATTTCTCGCCCTTGTTTCGGATACCCAAGGGGTAGGAATCGGCATGCGCCACATATCGCTCTCTACCTGCGGTCTGGTGGATAAGATCTATCAACTCATTGAGATGAAGCCGCAGTTCACGCTGTCGGTATCGCTCCACGCGCCGAACGACGCCCTTCGCGGCGAAATGATGCCCGTCAACCGCAAGTGGAACGTAGAGCAGCTTCTCGCCGCCTGCCGGAAGTACGCGGAAGCGACGCATCGCAGGATTTCCTTTGAATATTCGCTCATCAAGGACAAAAACGACACCGATGAATGTGCGCGTGAGCTGGCGGGCAAATTAAAAGGAATGCTCTGTCACGTCAATCTTATTCCCGTGAACACCGTCAAAGGAAATTCCTATGAACGTTCGTCACAGGCACAGATACAGAGGTTTATTAAAATACTGGAATCAAAGGGAATCACAGCGACCGTGCGGAGGACGCTGGGCGCGGACATCAACGCGTCATGCGGACAGCTTCGGCGCAAGAAGAAGGAGGAATCCGATGGAAATTTACAGCAGGACTGACAAGGGCATGGTTCGTCACTCCAATCAGGACGCGGAGAGGCACGGCTTCTTTGAGGACGGCAGCGCCTGGGCGGTGGTCTGCGACGGCATGGGCGGCGCGAACGGCGGCAATGTCGCCAGCAGCACAGCCGTGGAGGAGATTTCCGCCCGTCTGACGGAGAATTACAAAAGCGACATGAGTGCCAGCCAGATACGCGATATGATAGCCAAGGCGGTCAACGCCGCCAACATCAAGGTGTACATCGAGGCGCAGGAGGATATCTCCCTGCGCGGCATGGGCACCACGGTCGTGACGGTGATCGTACGCCAGGATACGGCTTATATAGCCCACGCGGGCGACAGCAGGGTTTATCTTTATGCCAAAGGGGATCTGCGTCAGATGACGGTGGATCATTCGGTGGTGCAGGTCATGGTGGACCGGGGAGAGCTTACCGAGCAGGAGGCGCGGTTCCACCCCAGAAGGAATCTCATTACCCGGGCACTGGGCGTCAAGCCGCGGCTTGACATCGACCATTGCGAATGTCCGGTGGCAAAAGGCGACATCCTTCTCCTGTGCAGCGACGGACTTTCCAATTATGTAGACGACCTCGAAATGTTCAGAATACTCTACCGAAGCAACGGCAGTGAGGCCGTTGATAAGCTGGTAGATACAGCCAATGCCCACGGCGGCGGCGACAATGTGACGGCCGTTACCGTGTGCTGCTGAGAAATCCTCATTACACAGCGCGACACAAGAGAATCACACATTCACGCCCTGACGCCGGATAAGCGAAGGGCAGCTAAGGAGTGTTTATTTATATGGATAAGTATATCGGCAAAGTGCTTGACGGCAGATACGAGATTCTGGAGGAGGTCGGAAACGGCGGCATGGCTGTCGTTTACAAGGCAAAGGATTTCGACACCGGCGCTATCGTGGCGGTCAAGATTCTCCGGGAGGAATACCTCGACAATGAGGAATTCTGCCGCAGGTTCCGCAATGAATCCCGTGCCATCGCCCTGCTCAATCACCCGAATATTGTCAAGATATTCGACGTCTGCAACAGTCCGTCGCTGCAATACATCGTCATGGAGTACATCGACGGCATTTCCCTCAAGGATTATATCGAACAGCAGCGCATCGTCAAAGTCAAGGAAGCGGTGCATTTCACCACGCAGATTCTGCGCGCCCTCATGCACGCCCATTCCAAGGGAATCGTCCACCGCGACATCAAGCCCCAGAATATCATGCTGCTCTCCAACGGACGCATCAAGGTGACCGACTTCGGCATCG
>CAMHMN010000015.1 GCA_946186245.1 uncultured Clostridia bacterium | reverse complement strand
ATGAGCCGGAGGAAGCCGAAGTTCAGCCCTATGAGGATGAGCCGGAGGAAGCCGAAGTTCAGCCCTATGAGGATGAGCCGGAGGAAGCCGAGGTTCAGCCCTATGAGGATGAGCCGGAGGAAGACGAAGTTCAGCCCTATGAGGATGAGCCGGAGGAAGACGAAGTTCAGCCCTATGAGGATGAGCCGGAGGAAGCGCCTGTTGTGCCGGAACCTGAAGAAGACCCCAGAACTCCCGCGGAACGCCTGATTGAATATGCGGATTGTCACTATAAATTGATTCCCGCCGGGACGGAAATAGACCTGATCAACCGCAAATATCTCTATTCGCTGCATTACGGCAAGGAATGGGATTACAGCACGGTGCTGATTCCTGTTTCCGAGGAACTCGCCGAAACGCTCTGCCTTGACGCAAACGGCAGACAGATGGCCTCTGACGTTCTGCGAACCATGCGCAAAAACGCATTGGCAGATTGTGAGCGGATATCCGGAACGGATGAGCTGGAGAATGTTTATGTGCGGAAAACAGCCGTCATGGGAAGCAAGGGCATCAGCATTGACGAATTTGAACACAACCGGGCCAAGGGCGCATCCATCACCTGCTTCAGCTCCTTCACAAGAAACGGCGTGACGACAAAGGATATACTGATCGTACAGGTGCCGGTTTCGGAGCCGTGGAAGGTGTTTGCCTGGTTCCCGGTCGGCGGAATAAACGGGGCACCGTCCAATGAAGATCTGATGGCGGCTTCCAAGCACTGGTACGAGCTTTGCGGAGCCGTGCCGGCAGTGCTTGGGTACAGCGTTGTGGAATATTTCGTTCCCAACGGCAGACCGTCCTATGAAACCTCGCTCAGGATCGCTCGTGAACAGTTTGCGCTCTGCCATGAACGGGTGCTTCGCCTTACACACAGCCATACACTCAGTGAGCTCGTTGATACACTCATGAAATCCTGTGTCTGGTACCTCGGGTGGAAGTGATTTGATTACAGCGTAATGAAAGGGTGTGCTGTTAAGCCTATGAAGATAGTAAAGCACGTGAAAGCCAGAAAAATCGGAACCAAGCCGGTGGATACCCGCGTCAGAAAAGTGGAGAATATCAAGGCATACCCCAAAAAGGTCACCAGTATACGCACCGAACTCTGCGACGGCTGCTATATGATCACCTATTATTTCAAACGCGGTCCATACGGCGAGATGATCGCGGAGGACATTGATTCTGCCACCCATTTTGAACGCGCTGTGTATGATCAGATGGATCGTATTCTCGGCAGCACATCCGGAGAGCTTACCGACAAAATCAGATGGTGAGACTTAGAGCCTGTTCAGAATCTCTCCATGCACAGCTTGCTTGCCTCTTTTCCGCCATATTTTGAGAATTTTGCTTGCAATACGACAGTATGGCGGCACAAAATTCCCTTCATCTGGCGAAAAATCTGACGGCGCAATCCGCACACGCGGAGATTCTGAACAGGCTCTTAAAGCCTGCCAGGGAGAAAGACCCAGCAGGTCGCGAAACAGACCGCAAAGAATGTCTGCTTTTGGTTGACAATTCGTATCAATGATCAAGTGCAAAATAAAAAAGCATTGCGGTTCCCGCTTGTAACCAACGGGAGGGCAATGCTTTTTCTGTTTATAAACTGCTCTTTTCGCTCAGATCGCGGAATGCGGCCGCACGGTCGGACGCGCCGAACACCGCGTTGCCCGCGACCATCATGTCGGCGCCCGCTTCGGCTGCCATGCGGGCATTGGAGGCATTCACGCCGCCGTCGATCATCACGGGAATGCTGACGCCGCGAGCGGCACATTCCGCTTTGATGGCGGCGATTTTACCGAGACAATCCGGCATCATGGACTGTCCGCCGAATCCAGGCTCCACCGTCATTACCAGAATGTGTTCCAGTCGCTCCAGATAGGGGAAGAGCGCCTCCGCCGGGGTCTTGGGCTTGACGGAAAGGCCCGCCTTTTTACCGCATTGATGAATGAGATCAATGCACTTGCCCAGGTCGCTGTCACATTCGGTGTGTACGGTGATGATGTCGGAACCTGCATTTGCGAAATTTTGGATGTATTCCAGAGGGTTTGTCATCATCAGGTGAACGTCAAACACCATCTGAGAAATCGGGCGCAGCGCCTTTACCATCGTGTATCCGAAGGTGAGATTCGGCACGAAGTGACCGTCCATAATGTCGATGTGAAGCACCTTGGCGCCAACCGATTCGATTTCTCTGACTTCCTCACCCATTCTGGTGAAATCCGCCGAAAGCAGCGACGGAGCTATGATGGCCATTTTTATCAATCCTTTGTTTTAGTCTTTTTCAATGTCTGCAAATATCTCGGAAAATTCCATGATGATATCGTTTGCCGCCATGGAATGCTGCGAGTATTTGTCGGCGGCGCTGTCGCCCGCCATGCCGTGAATGTGTACCGCGCAGGCGGCAGCTTCTTCCGGCTTCATTCCCTGTGCCAGCAGCGATCCCAGAAGACCCGCCAGCACGTCGCCGCTGCCTGACTTGGACATGCCCGGATTGCCTGTGAGATTGATGGTGATGCGTCCGTCGGGAGTGGCACAGACGGTATTGGCGCCTTTGAGCACCATGTAGATTCCGAAGGTCATTGCGAAGGAGGAAGCCACTTCCAGACGCTGGGACTGAACTTCTACGTTGGTTTTGCCTACCAGACGCGCCATTTCGCCGGGATGCGGCGTCATCACGATCGGCGCCTTTGCCTCTCTGAGCACGCCGAGATCGTCCTTGATGGCGTTGAGTCCGTCGGCGTCAATGATGATCGGAACGTCGGAATTGCGTATGACCGCTTCGACCGTTTCAGTGACGTCCTTCCCCTTTCCCATGCCGCAGCCGATCATGATGGCGGTCGCGGTTTTCATCTTTTCGAGAATCAAGGGAATGGATTCCGACGATACCGTGCCTTTTTCACTGCTCCGGAGCAGATGATAGACAGGATCTACCAGATTGGCGGCGACAATGGGATAAATCTCCGCCGGCACAGCCATTTCCACCATGCCGACGCCTGACAGCACCGCGGCTTTTCCCGCGAAGGTGGCGGAACCTGCCATGCCTATGCTGCCGCAAATACAGAGCAGCTTGCCGAAGGTGCCCTTGTGGGTGTTGCTGGAACGCTTGGGGAAGCAGTGGCGCACGTCTTCATAATCTATGGTGGAGATGTGGTGCTCCTGCTCCTGAATGACATGGTCGTCTATTCCGATGGTGGCGACATGCACTTGGCCGCAGTAATCGACGGCGGGATAGATGACGTGTCCCGGCTTGCGGGTGGAGAATGTCACGGTATGATCCGCCTGCACACATGCGCCTGAAACTTCACCGGAATCGGAATCCACGCCGCTCGGCACATCGACCGATACCACCATTCCGCGTGAGGAATTGATCATTTCAATGACCTGACTCAGTTCATCGCTGACCTTCCCGTGGAATCCGACGCCGAAAATGGCGTCTACGATAATGTCCGAATTCTCAATTGTCTTTGCAAATTCCTGCCTGTCCTCTTCCACCACAAAGGAAAGAGTCTTGATGCCCGCGGCTTCGCTTTCACGGAGAAATTTCATCGCGTCGTCGGTGGTGGGGGTGCCGAGAGCCAGCAGCACACGCACCTTCGCGCCGCTTTCCAGCAGTCTCTTGGCCACGACAAAACCGTCGCCGCCGTTATTGCCTATGCCGCAGACCACGGCAACCGATTTGTTGGCGGAACCGGTAATTTCACTGATGAGCCGGCAGACCGAAGCGCCGGCGTTTTCCATGAGCCTTGTGTGGTCGAAGCCACCGTTTGCGACAGCATAGTCCTCCAGCTTTTTGGTCTGTTCGTTGTTGAGTATTATCATAAAATATCCTCCTCGGAAAATGCAAACTGAAAAAAACAAAGGGACAAGCGCACCCACAAGGGGCAGCCTGTCCCGGTGCCTGCGATACTAACAGAGTCTGAATTTATCTTTTCTTGGCCTCGGAAAAAAATTCACGGTAGACTGTCGCGCTGACAGCGGTTTTCATAGCGTCGAGCATCTTCTGGTTCGGGGTAAAGAAGAGAAGCGTATTATCGCCTGTTTTTACATCCTTGAAATAAATGTAAATCGTGTTTTCGTCGCTTTTGCTTGTGGAATAATCCCGTGTTTTGTTGACGGACAGTTTTTCAAGCGATTCATCACCCGGCCGCCCGATTTTTTCCACCGACTTGAGGTCCACGTCGATCAGATGCTTCCTTTTGCTCTTGGCGCTGATTTTATCAAAGGCTATTTCACCGCCGAAATAAGCATATTCATACTCTACCATCAAAATCCGTCTGCCAAAGAAAACCGTGAGGAACAAGCCCACTATGAGCAGCATGGGGCCAAGCATGCCGGTGGGATCATGAATGGACGCCAGCGCCAGCAACTCGTAGGAAATCCAGAAACCTCCCAGGAAAAAGGCGGCAACCTTGGCGATGTGCATAACGTCGGCTTTCTTTTTTACAAGGCATTCACATACAATGTCGCTTACCATAACAAGATACAACTCCCATTCTTTTTGCTTTTGTATATTATATCATATCATTCCGCCAAAAACAACTTTTTTTTCAGCTGTTTTAAATTTTTTACATAAAGTTTTGTGTGAGCACCGTTGGGTGAAGATGTTTAATATAACTTTTCAAATTGTTCATAATTTCATCAGATTATTGTCACTCTCTTGGGTGTATAATGTCAATAGAAAAAATTTATTAATTTTATCAAAAACAGCTTGATTACAACGGGGAATTGGTGTAAACTATTATTGTACGGAGGTGTTTGATGATGGACGAGACTATGACTTTCTCCATTGAACAGGATCACGCGGAGGAAATGAAGACTCTGCTCAGAATCGTGTATGACGCTCTGAAAGAAAAGGGTTACAACCCGGTCAACCAGATCGTCGGTTACCTTCTCTCGGAGGATCCTACCTATATCACAACGCACGCGAATGCCCGCAGTATTATCCGCAAGATCGACAGAGACGATTTGCTCAGCGAATTGGTGAGGTCTTATCTTGATGATGAGTAATGCAAATGCAAGAGATTGACGGCGGCTTTTTTGTGATGAAAGAGCCGTCGTTTTTGGCTTGTTCAGTATTTATTTTGGAGGATTAATAATGGAAAACAATTATCTTTGCTATAAGGGTCGCCCGCTTGTTCGCTGCGGCAGCGAAATGTACTATGGCAGCATGAGCGAGATGTACATCGTATTCATCAGGGAACTTGCCACCAAGAAGGTAAGCGATGTGGACGTTGGTTCCAGATTTGAAATCCAGCTTCGCTTCACTGACCCTGACATCAAGGGCAAGGGCAAAATCGTCAAGAGCATCGAGCGGGCTTCCTTTGCCGACGCTCTCGAACTTGCGGAAGCGTGGCTCAACAGGGCCAACGCAAAGAAATAATTGATTAAATCCCGACAGGCTCACGTCTGCCGGGATTTTTTCATCTACCGCGTTATGTCGTCGAATTCCCCTGCGCTGGCTGCCCGGAGGTCGTCCGGCGAGAGTTTCAGCTGAATGCCCAGCTTCCCGCCGCTGACAATGATGTATTCCAGCGTCTGTGCCGACTGCGCGATTCGTGTGACATATTGCTTCTTCATGCCGATGGCCGTGCAGCCGCCCCGGATGTAGCCGGTCACGGCGTTGATGTCCTTGACGTGCAGCAGGGCGACGGATTTTTCGCCCACCGATCTGGCGGCCTTTTTCAGGTCCAGCTCGGCTTCGATGGGGATGACGTAGACGTAATACTGCTTGCTTGCGCCCTGCGCCACCAGGGTCTTGTAGACGATTTCGTGCGGAAGCCCGAGAATGTCGGCGATCTGCACCCCGTCCACGAAATCCTTGCATTCGTAGGTTCTGGCCTCGTAGTGGATCTTCATGCTGTCAAGAATCCGCATGGCGTTGGTCTTGACTTCTTTGCTCTTTGCCATATTCATCACCTGAAAATTTCAATTATTCCTGTCTGTCATCGGGCAGGCATTTTTTAAAAGCCGACAGGGTGGGAGAAGCGATTCCCTCATAGGTAAACAACGCCTGATTCGCCCACGATGTGCGCATATTCCTGTCGCGGTTGGGAATCCATTCGCCTCCCCACCAGCATACGCCGATGCCGTTGTCTTGCTTTGCGGAAGCGACCGCTTCCATGACGTCCAGCAGATAGTCGGTCTGCCCCTGAAAGGATACGGGATACCCGGCAAGTTCCTTGTCCCTGTAAAAAATATTGTCTGTCAGGTCGTTCCATTCATAGGTGTAGGCGTATGAGGTTTCCATTATCATAACGGGCTTGTTGATCGCCTCTTTGTATAGATCGATCAATCCGGAAATGCACGGGATCGGCGTATCGTCCTCAAAGGGGTAGAAGGAAGCGCCCACGATATCGTAATCCAGCGAGCGTTTTTCCAGCTCCTGATAGAAGAAAAGCCCCGCGCTGCCCCAGTCGTTTTCGTTTGTCCATCGGTACAGCCCGTTCGCGGTGTGAATGATGATGCGGCAGCCGGGAAATATTTCCCGCGCCGCCTTGCTGCCCTGTTCCAGAAGTCCGGTCAGACGGTCAAAGGATTCGTCGGGGTTCTCCCAGTCGATCTGACCGTGCGGAAACAGCATGCCGCCTTGGATCTCATTGCCGATCTGCAGGAAGTCAACGGAAAGCGCTCTGCCTTTGATTTCCGCCAGCACATCGCGGGTGTATTGGTAGACGTCGGTCTTTAGTTCTTCGTACGAATCATCCTTCCACGCGTACGGAACCGACTGATGGCCGGGGTCCGCCCATGTGTCGGAATAGTGCAGGTCGAGAATGACCTGCAGGCCGTATTGCCTGGCCTCTTTTATCATGCCGATGACGCGTTCGGTATCCAGCCTGCCGCAGGGCGTTCCGGAGGGGGATGCATAATCGTGGAACAGGCGTATTCTCACGGCGTTGACGCCCGAATCCGCCAGAATGCCGCAGATAGGCTCCCGATTTCCCTGCGGGCTGCCGTAAGACGCTCCCGATTCACAGATCGCAGAGGAAAGCGAGATATCCACTCCGCGGATAAACGAATCCTTCCGTCCGGAGAGAGCGGTCAGCTTTCTGACCGAAAATGAGCCGGAGGAATAGGTCTTGTCGTATTTCCGGTAGATGGATTCCATCTGGCTGACGGCAGATGATGAGGAATGGTCTGTCGGCGGTCTGTCTTCGCCCTTTGCGCAGGCCGTGAGCATAATCAGTGCGGCGACCAGAAGGGCGGTCAGTCTGTTTTTCAACATATGATTCACCTGCTTTCCCGGTGGCAGAGGCACTCGGAATGGAATTTATTCTTTCCCCGACGGCAGCATCGCGCGCAGGTATTGCCCTGTGTAGGATGCGGGAACGGCTGCGATTTCTTCGGGCGTCCCTGCCGCGACGATGGTGCCGCCGCGGTTGCCGCCTTCGGGTCCGAGGTCGACGATGTAGTCGGCGGTCTTGATGATGTCGAGATTGTGCTCGATGACAAGCACCGTGTTGCCGCCCTCGACCAGCGTTTGCAGCACTTCGATGAGTCTGTGGACGTCCGCCGTGTGAAGTCCGGTGGTCGGCTCGTCCAGCACGAAGATGGTCTTGCCTGTCGCCCGCTTGGAAAGCTCGGTGGCCAGCTTGACGCGCTGTGCTTCGCCGCCCGAAAGGGTGGTGGCCGGCTGTCCGATCTTGATGTAGCCTAATCCTACATCGTAGAGGGTTTTGAGCTTGCGGACGATTTTCGGGTGGTTCTCGAAGAAGGAAACGCCGTCCTCCACCGTCATGTCCAGCACGTCGGCAATGCTCTTGCCCTTGTACTTGACTTCCAGTGTTTCGCGGTTGTAGCGCTTGCCCTTGCAGACCTCGCAGGGAACGTAGACGTCCGGCAGGAAGTGCATTTCGATCTGGATGATGCCGTCGCCTTCGCAGGCTTCGCAGCGTCCGCCCTTCTTGTTGAAGGAGAAGCGTCCCGCGTCGAAACCGCGCATTTTGGATTCCTGCAGGTTGGCGAACAGGTCGCGGATGTCGGTGAATACGCCGGTGTAGGTGGCGGGGTTGGAACGGGGCGTCCTGCCGATGGGCGACTGGCTGATTTCCACGATCTTGTCGAGGAATTCCATGCCCTCGATGGCGTCGTGTTTTCCCCAGACAATCTTCGCGCGGTTCAGCTCGCAGACAAGGCGCTTGTAAATGATTTCATTGACCAGCGAGCTTTTTCCCGATCCCGAAACGCCTGTGACGCAGGTGAAGGTGCCGAGCGGAACCGACACGTCGATGTGCTTCAGATTATTCTCGGCGGCTCCCCTGACGGTCAGCAAATGGCCGTTGCCGGGTCGGCGCTTTTCCGGCACCGGAATCGACCGGAGACCGCTGAGATACTGTCCGGTGACGGAATCCTCACATTTCATAAGGCCTTCCACGTCGCCGGAATACACCACCTGACCGCCGTGAATGCCCGCGCCGGGACCGATGTCCACGACGTAATCGGCGGCGCGGATAGTGTCCTCGTCGTGCTCCACGACAATCAGGGTATTGCCCAGGTCGCGCAGCCTTTGCAGCGTGGCGAGCAGCTTGTCATTGTCCCGCTGGTGAAGTCCGATGCTCGGCTCGTCCAGGATGTAAAGCACGCCGGTGAGAAAGGAGCCGATCTGGGTGGCTAGCCGGATGCGCTGGCTCTCTCCGCCGGACAGCGTTCCGGACGAACGGGAAAGGGTGAGGTATTCCAGCCCCACGTTATTGAGGAAGCCCAGCCGCAGACGCACCTCTTTGAGAATGCGGTCGGCGATGAAATGCTCGTGTTCGGTGAGGGTGAGCTTGTCCAGAAATTGCAGCGCTTCGGTGACTGACAGTTGGCAGAACTGCGCGATATTCAGCCCGCCGACCGTGACGGAGAGGATTTCGGGTTTCAGCCGGTCGCCGTGGCAGAAGTCGCAGGGGACTTCCGTCATCAGGGATTCGATGTCCTGCCTGGACCATGAGCTTTGGGTGTCGTTGTAGCGGCGTTCGAGATTGGTGATGACGCCCTCGAATTTTGCCATAAATCTGCTGTTGCCGAAAGAGTTGCTGCGGGTGAATTCCAGCTGCTTTTCACCCGTGCCGTAGAGAATGGCGTTGACCGCTTCTTCGCTCATTTTTTCGATGGGCGTGTCGAGGGTGAAGCCGTATTCCTTTCCCAGACCCCTGAAATACATCATGGCGATGGAACTGTCATCGGTGGAATACCAGCCGGAGGCGTGAATGGCTCCCTTTCGCAGCGACAGCGAACGGTCGGGAATGACGAGGTCGGGATTGACCTTCATGAAGATGCCGAGACCGGTGCAGTGTTCGCAGGCTCCCTGCGGGCTGTTGAAGGAAAACATGCGGGGCGTCAGTTCGTCCATGCTGATGCCGTGCTCCGGACAGGCGTAATTCTGCGAGAAGAGAGTGTCCTCGCCGCCCACCACGCTGATCAGCGAGATGCCGCCGGTCAGCCGGGAGGCCGTTTCCAGCGAATCGGCAAGGCGGCTGCGGATTTCCGGCTTGATGACAAGGCGGTCCACCACCACGTCGATATTGTGGCGGATGTTCTTTTCCAGCTTGATTTCCTCCGAAAGGTCGTAGATATTTCCGTCGATCCTCACGCGGACGAAGCCGGATTTCCGCACGCTGTCAAGCTCCTTCTGGTGGGTGCCCTTCTTGGCCTTGATGATGGGCGCCATGACCTGAATCTTGGTGCCTTCCTTCATGGCAAGCACCTTGTCGACGATCTGGTCGATGGTCTGCTGCTGAATCTCGCGTCCGCAGACCGGACAGTGCGGAATGCCGATGTGGGCGTAGAGCAGACGGAGGTAGTCGTAGATTTCGGTGACCGTTCCCACGGTGGAACGGGGGTTTTTTGAGGTGGTTTTCTGGTCGATGGAGATGGCGGGGGAGAGTCCCTCAATGGAGTCCACCTCCGGCTTGCTCATCTGTCCCATGAACATTCTGGCGTAGGACGAGAGCGATTCCATATAGCGCCGCTGTCCTTCCGCAAAGATGGTGTCGAAGGCGAGCGAGCTTTTGCCCGAGCCGGAAAGTCCCGTGAAGACCACCATCTTGTCGCGTGGGAATTCCACGTCGATATTTTTGAGGTTGTTTTCCTGTGCGCCCCGCACAATGATTTTATCCATTGCCATTGTTAAAAAAATTCCTCCTGCGTTTGTCGGATATAAATTTATTCTTCTCCCAGCAGCATTTCCAGCATCTTCTCAGGATTGTCCAGAAACCGCTTGGTCAATTGAAAATGCTCGGTCTGCCGATACGGAACGGTTCGTATGCCGTCCTCCGTGAGTTCCACCACCTGCGCGCCTGGGAACGCCATGAGCATCGGGGAATGGGTGGCGATGACGAACTGCGAATTCTTCCCGACAAGCTCATTCATCAGCACCATGAGCGTCATCTGGCGGGAAGGGGAAAGCGCCGCTTCCGGCTCGTCCAGCAGATAAATGCCACTGCCCCCGAAGCGGTTCTTCACCAACGCCAGAAAGCTCTCGCCGTGAGACTGTTCGTGAAGCGACACACCGCCGTAGCTGTCGATGAGCTGTGCGCCGAAGGAAGGCTCGTCATCCATCCGGTCAATATACGACGCGACATTGTAAAAACTCTCGGCTCTCAGGAAGAAGCCGTCCCTCGGGCGCACTCCCTTGACCACCGTGAGGTATCCGCTCAGGTCGGAATGGGTGTCGGCGGTGGAAAAGCGGAAATTCCGCGTGCCGCCTTCCGCATTGAAGCCCATCGACACGGCCATCGCTTCCAGAAGGGTGGATTTGCCCGTACCGTTCTCGCCCACCAGAAAGGCGACGTTTGACGTGAAGCGCAGTTCCTTCATCTTCCGGAGATTTTTCACCACCGGAAGCGCTGCCAGATACGAGCCTTCGGGAGGCTTATCTCTGAGATAGATGGATTTGATGTAGGTTCCGTACTTTTCATCTATGGACATTCGATCACCCCTATATTCCAAGCCCGAAGCTTGTCTGCGGCGCTTCCTTCATTATTCAGTCTTAAGTTTTCAGTTAGCGAACTAGTGAGCGCTCAATTCCTTGATGCGGTCGCGCAGATAGGCCGCCTGTTCGAAGTCGAGCAGCTTGGCGGCTTCCTTCATCTGACGGGTCAGTTCGTTGATGAGGTGGTCGCGCTCGGATTTGTTTAATTTCTTGCCGGCTTTCTCGCGTTTGCCGTCCTCGCCGTGCTGGGTGATTTCGATGACGTCGGAGACTTTCTTGATGATGGTCTTGGGAATGATACCGTGCTCCTCGTTGTACTTCATCTGAATGTCGCGGCGGCGCTGGGTTTCGGTGATGGCGCGTTCCATGGAAGGGGTCACGCTGTCGGCGTACATGATGACCTGTCCCTCGGCGTTGCGGGCGGCTCTTCCGATGGTCTGAATGAGCGAGGTCTCACTGCGGAGGAATCCCTCCTTGTCCGCGTCGAGAATCGCCACGAGCGACACTTCCGGAATGTCGAGTCCTTCGCGCAGCAGGTTGATGCCCACCAGTATGTCGAATTCGCCCAGACGCAGGTCGCGTATAATCTCCATGCGTTCCACCGTGTCAATGTCGTGATGAAGGTAGCGCACCCGCATTCCCAGCGATTCCATGTAGTCGGTGAGGTCTTCCGCCATTTTCTTGGTGAGGGTGGTCACCAGCGTGCGGAATCCCTTCGCGGCGCGGGTGTTGATTTCGGAAATGAGGTCGTCGATCTGTCCCTCGGTCGGACGCACCGAAATCTCCGGGTCCACCAGTCCTGTCGGACGGATGACCTGCTCCACAATCTGCTCGGCGTGTTCCCGCTCAAAGGGACCGGGGGTGGCGCTGATGTAGATGGCCTGATGGATGAGCGAATAGAATTCCTCAAACATCAGGGGCCGGTTGTCGTAGGCGGAGGGCAGGCGGAAGCCGTAGTCGATGAGGTTCTTCTTGCGGGCGTGGTCGCCGGCGTACATCGCCCGGACCTGCGGCAGGCTGACGTGCGATTCGTCCACAAAGAGCAGGAAGTCGTCGGGGAAGTAATTGATCAGGGTGAAGGGGGGCGTTCCGGGCGCCCTGCCCGACAGCACGCGGGAATAATTTTCGATGCCGGGGCAGAAGCCGATTTCCATCAGCATTTCCATGTCGTAGCTGACCCGCTGCTCAATGCGCTGCGCCTCGATCAGCTTGTTGTTCTGCTGGAAGTATTGAATGCGTTCCCGCAGCTCGTCCTTGATGTCGTCCAGTGCCCGGCCCATTTTTTCTTCCGGAACGATGTAGTGCGACGCGGGATAAATCGCGATGTGATTCAGCACGCCCTTCAGCTCGCCGGTGACGTAATTGATCTCGGAGATGCGGTCGATCTCGTCCCCGAAGAATTCAATGCGGATGACGGTTTCCTTGGAGTAGGAGGTGAAGACTTCCACCACGTCGCCCCGCACGCGGAAGGTGTTGCGGGCGAATTCGATGTCGTTGCGGCTGTACTGGATTTCGGTGAGCTTTCTGATGACGTCGTCCCGGCTCTTTTCCATTCCCGGACGGAGCGAAAGCACCATGTTGCGGTAGTCGATCGGGTCGCCCATGCTGTAGATGCAGGAAACCGAGGCGACAATGATCACATCCCGCCTTTCCGACAGGGCGGAGGTCGCGCTGTGCCGCAGCCGGTCGATTTCGTCGTTGACGGAGGAATCCTTTTCGATGTAGGTGTCCGTGGTGGGAATGTAGGATTCCGGCTGATAGTAGTCGTAATAGCTGACGAAGAATTCCACCGCGTTTTCCGGGAAGAATTCGCGGAATTCGTTGCAGAGCTGGGCAGCCAGCACCTTGTTGTGAGCCAGTACCAGCGTCGGCTTGTTCATCTGGGCGATGACGTTCGCCATGGTGAAGGTCTTGCCGCTTCCGGTGACGCCGAGAAGCGCCTGTTCATGATATCCCTTTTTCAGTCCGTCTACCAGCGCGGCAATTGCCTCCGGCTGGTCGCCTGTCGGCTTGTAATCCGACACCAGCTTGAAATGATCCATTTTTTCAATAGCCTCCGTTTTTGGGTCTTATGCGTAACTATATTATTATATCACATTTCGGAGTTCGATTCAATGTTTTTTGCCTTTTCTCCTCTACAAATTATACACCGCTTTTCGCAAAATTGCAACTATATGATGGCGAAATTCTTGAACAATGTTTTAAAAATGAGATTGGGAAGATTTGGCGGTTCTTCATGGGAAGAAGCCTGTCTAAATTAGCCCTGCGATGCATAAAATATGTTGAAGGTTTTTTTGCATATCAAATGGAAAGGAAAGGGTTCAGGCAAATGAATCATACCACTCTTTGGATAAAAAGAATCACCGCCTTTGCACTGGCATTGGGAATATTTGGGGCCATCATGGGGAGGGAAGGAATCCAGGCATACGCAGCTCCAGAACAGACCGGACAGGAGCAGACTTCACGGGAACCGTCCGTTTCGGAGAAGACGAAGGAGAACGAATCCAGGCAGCCGTCGGATTCTCTCGGACTCACCGCGAAGGCTGCCGTGCTGATGAATGCCGAAACGGGCAGAATCATCTGGTCGGTCAACGAAAACCAGCAGCTCCCCGAGGCATCCATTACCAAAATCATGACCATGCTGCTGGTCTTTGAGGCGCTGGACGATGGCAAGATCGCCATGGAGAACAGCGTGACCTGCAGCGAATACGCCGCTTCCATGGGCGGTTCGCAGATCTGGCTGGAACCCGGCGAGACCATGACGGTGCATGAACTGATCAAGGCGGCGCTGGTGGGTTCGGCGAATGACGCCTGCGTGGCATTGGGAGAGCATATTGCCGGGTCGAATGAGGCGTTTGTTTCCATGATGAACGCACGCGCCGAGGAGCTGGGCATGACAGACACCTTCTACTGCAACTGCACGGGGCTTGACGCGGACGGACATGTCACTTCCGCCAAGGATATCGCGGTGGCTTCGGCGGAGCTGCTCCGGCATGAAAAAGTGCTGGAATACACCGGCATCTGGATGGACACCCTTCGCGACGGCAAGCTCCAGCTCACCAACACCAACAAGCTCATCAAGCATTACAACGGCGCAATCGGATTGAAAACCGGCACCACCAGCAAGGCGGGCTGCTGCATTTCGGCGGCGGCAAGGCGGGACGGAATGACCATGATCGCGGTCATTCTGGGAGCCCCGGACAGCAAGAGCCGGTTTGCCGACGCGAGGAAGCTGCTGGATTACGGCTTTGCCAAGTGCGAATTGACCGACGTTTCAGAGATTGAGGTCGAACTTCCGGAGATTCCCGTGAAGGGCGGCATAGAAAAGACGGTCGGTGCTTACGCCGACATTTCCGGAAGCGTTCTCACCGAAAAGGGGAAGGGCAAGGAAATCAAGGCGGTCGTGGAACTTTCCGAATCGCTGGACGCGCCGGTGGAAGTGGGACAGCCGATCGGCCTTGTCCGGCTGGTGCTGGACGGAGAAACCATCGGTCAGTATGACATCTGCTCCGATCGCGCTTCGGAAAAGGTCACCTTCGCGGCGGCATTCCACGAGCTGCTGCGGGGACTGTTTGCCAATTAGTTCTTATGCATCAGAAAAAAGCATTGCACCCGTGCGGAATTCTCCGTTGGGTTGGCAATGCTTTTTTCTATTGGCCCATGTCATGCGATGCAACTATTCTCTCACAAAATCATCGCGAAATGTCTTGCGATTGAGGTCCGGAATATGGTATAATGTTCCTGAATCAATTCATCGTAACAGGAGGCTGAAAATTGAACCAACGTTTGGCAGACATTCTGCTGGAATCATTCCCGCATATTTTTACCCAGGGGCTGCTGATGACAATTCCGCTGACGGTGCTTTCCTTTGCCCTGGCGCTGCTCATCGCGATGGTGTGTGCCATGATTCAGATCGCCAATGTCAGGGGACTGCGGCAGGCGGTGCGGTTTTACATCTGGCTCATCCGCGGCACGCCGCTGCTGGTGCAGCTGTATCTCGTCTACTTCGGACTGCCCGATCTGGGCATTGTGCTGCCGGCTTTCCCCTGCGCGGTGCTGGTCTTTGCCCTGAATGAAGGCGCCTATTGCGCCGAAACCATGCGAGCCGCCATCGAATCGGTGCCAAAGGGACAGCTGGAAGCGGGCTACTGCGTGGGAATGAGCTACTTCCAGACCATGCGGCGCATTATCCTGCCGCAGGCGTTCCGGACGGCGTTCCCGCCGCTGTCCAATTCCCTCATTTCCATGGTCAAGGACACGTCGCTTGCCGCCAATATCACGGTGGCGGAAATGTTCATGACTGCCCAGCGGGTTGCGGGAAGGACATACGAGCACCTGGCGCTTTACGCCGAGGTGGCGGTGATCTACCTGATCTTCTGCACCGTGATCACGCAGCTGCAGGCATTCGGCGAGAAGCGGCTGGCCCGGATGAACGGGGGTGACGTGATCCGTGCTTGAAATCAGAGGACTTCACAAATCCATCGGCGGCAGCGAGATACTTCACGGAGTCGATCTCACCATCCGGAAGGGCGAAGTGCTTGCCGTGCTGGGTCCTTCCGGTTCGGGCAAGACAACCCTGCTGCGCTGCCTGAATTTTCTGGAAAAAGCCGACAGAGGCCGCCTGACATTCCTCGGCAGAGAACTCGACATGCATGCGGCTTCACGCAGGGAAATCGCCGAGCACAGAAAGCACACGGCGTTCGTCTTTCAGAATTTCAATCTCTTTGCCAACAAGACCGCCCTGCAGAACGTCACCGAGGGGCTGATTGTCGCGCGTGGAATGCCGAAAGCCGAGGCGGAGAAAACCGGCATGAACGCCCTCAGAAAAGTAGGTCTTGCCGACAAGGCGGATGCCTATCCGTCGCAGCTTTCCGGAGGACAGCAGCAGCGCGTCGCCATTGCAAGGGCGATTGCCTCCGAACCCGACGTGATCATGCTGGACGAGCCGACTTCCGCGCTGGATCCCGAGCTGATCGGCGAAGTGCTTCATGTGATAAAGCAGCTTGCCGAGGACGGCATGACCATGATCATCGTCACCCATGAAATTTCCTTTGCGCGGGGCGTCGCCACTGATATTCTCTTTATGGATAACGGCAGGGCGATCGTGCAGACAGACAAAAAGAGCTTCTTTGAGAAGAATCAAAACAAGCGTGTGAGCGAATTCTTAGGCTCGCTCAACGAAAGGATGGTTTTTAATGAAAACAACAAAAGCAATCAGAAGAACAATCGCAATGCTCACAGCAGCGGCGATTCTCGCGGTAAGCGCGGCAGGCTGCGGAAAAAAGGAAGAGGAAAAAGACCTTCTTGAAACCGTTACGGAAAAGGGCGAACTCACCATTGCCATGGAAGGTACCTGGTCGCCGTGGACCTACCACAATGAGAAGGACGAGCTGGTGGGCTTCGATGTGGAAGTCGGCCAATATATCGCGGATTTTCTCGGAGTGAAGGCGAAATTCGTCGAGGGCGAATGGGACGGACTCTTTGCCGGCCTTGACGCGGGCATGTACGACATCATCGTCAACGGCGTGGACAAGACCGAGGAACGCGAAAAGAAATACGACTTTTCCGATCCCTACGCCTACATCCACACGGTGCTGGTCGTGCGCAAGGACAACAAGAAGATCAAGAGCTTCAAGGATCTGAAGGGCAAGACCACCGCCAACAGCATCGGCAGCACCTACATGGAGCTTGCGGAGCAGTACGGCGCGAAGGTCAAGGGCGTCGATTCCCTGGGAGAGACGATGACCATGGTGATTTCCAAAAGAGCCGACGCGACACTCAACGCCGAGCCTTCCGTGCTGGATTACATGAAGGAACAGCCCGACGCGCCTATCAAAATCGTCGCCTCCACCGAAGACGCCAACCATGTCTGCATTCCGATGCGAAAAGGAAACAACACGGCGTTGTTCCGCGGCAAGGTCAATATGGCGCTCGCTGCCATGCGGGAAGACGGCACGTTGAAAAAACTCTCGGAGAAATACTTCGGTTCGGACATCACCAATCAGTAATATGTCCGAGAAAAGAGATTCGTTCAAGGCACTCTTAAAACTGTCGCTGCCCGCCGTCATGCAGCAGCTCATGGGAACGCTGCTGCAATATGTCGATACCGCCATGGTAGGGCATCTCGGCGAGGCGGCGACAGCTTCGGTCAGCACAAGCACCACCGTCAACTGGCTCGTTCATTCCATTCCCTACGGGTTGACGGTGGGGCTTCTTTCTACTCTGTCGCAGGCAGCAGGACGCGGCGACCGTCAGGAAATAAAACGGCTCGCCGCGATGGGCAGCCGCATTTCCCTCTGGCTGGGACTGGCGCTCACGACCGTCTGTCTGGGAATCTCTCCCTTCCTGCCGTCGTGGATGCAGGCGGCGGCAGAAATCCGGCAGCCCGCGTCGGCTTATTTTTTTGTGGTGAGCCTGTCGCTTGTCTTTTCGGTGACGGGCGGAATGTTCGCTTCCGCGATGCACGCCGTCAAGGACACCCGCACGCCTATGATCATCAATCTATCCGCCAACGGGCTGAATGTGCTGCTGAATTATGTCTTGATTTACCGCCTTTCGCTGGGCGTGATGGGCGCAGCCTGCGCCACGGCTGTTTCCACGACGTTGTGCGGGTTGGGAATGCTGCTGGCCTTCCGGCACAAGAAGGCGCTTCGTTTCGGGCGGGAGGATTATTTCCGTATCGACCGTGAAAAGCTCTGGAAGCTGCTGCGCGTCGGATTGCCGGTCACAGCGACTTCCGCGGTGTCCTGCAGCGGCTACATTGTCTTTGCCGGAATGGTGAACGGGATGGGCGTGATCACATTCGCGGCGCATTCCATCGCCGTGACAGCCGAGGAAATATTTTACCTGCCGGGATACGGCATACGCACGGCGACTTCCGCGCTGATCGGTTCGGCGATAGGGGAGAGGAACCGCGAAAAATTCCGCGCAACCCGCCGGCAGAGTTTATTGCTCACCGCGGCGGTCATGACGGTGAGCGGAATGATCCTGTTTTTTGCCGCCTATCCGCTGATGAGGGTCTTTACCGACAGCAGGCCTGTCGCCGGGATGGGCGCGGGTGTGCTGCGGATGGTGGCTTTTTCGGAGCCGTTCTTCGGATTGATGGTGGCGTGGGAAGGCATCAGCTACGGCACAGGACGCACACGCAGCGTTTTCATCATCGAAGCGCTGAGCATGTGGGGCGTGCGGATTCTCTGCACGTTTCTGGTGATACGGGCAGGACTGGGACTTTCGGCTGTCTGGTGGTGCATGATTGCGGACAACGTGACCAAGGCCGTGCTGCTGACGCTCGTCGGAGTCAGGCAGGGAGAAAAAACAGGAAAAGAATAAGGTAAGCGCGCAGCGCCAATTCAGGGAGCGTTTTTTCTCCGGGCGGGCACGGGCTTTTTCTCTTTTACTCTATAGTATCGTAATACAGTCCTTCTCTTCTGTATTCCCCGTTGCCGACGCTCACCGCCGCCGAACGGTGACTGCCCAGAAATTTGACAAGCTCGTACGGGTCTATCCAGATTTCGTTTTGACTGCTCTCGTCAAAGATCAGCTGTACCCCGAAGTGAAGGTGCGGACGCTGCATGCCGTTGTAGTCCTCCTTGTCGGAATATCCCGTCATGCCTAAGTATCCGATCACTTCGCCCGCGTAGACTGTCTGCCCTTCGGCAAGTCCTTGGGCGTAAGGGTGTCCGCTGCGCAGATGGGCGTAATAGTAATACCGCCGTCCGTCCAGGCTCCGCATGCCGATGCGCCAGCCGCCGTACCGGTTCCAGCCCAGCACCTGCACCACGCAGGTTTCGACATTGATCACCGGCGTGCCGACGCTGCCGAAAAGGTCGTGACCCAGATGCCGCCGCCTGAATCCGAATTCCCGCGAGCTGCCGAAGTCGTCGCTGTGGGAGAAGGACCAGCCCCTCGCGATGGGCGCGAATGCCTTCAATCCGTATTTCGGCTCGAATTCCGGCGCACCGGATTTGCTTTTCCCTGTCTGGACGGAATATTCCCCCACCAGACCGCCCAGCACCGATTCGTAAGCCACGCTGTAATATTCAAAGTACGTCATGCCGGCTGTGATTTCGTCGATGCTTTCGCCGTCTTTCAGACGTGAAGCGAGCTTCTCCATATCGGATTTTTTGTAACGGGAAAAATCCCCTCCGTACTTCGCCCCCAGAAAGGCAAGCAGATCGATCCAGTGTATCTCGTTCTTCTGCCCGTGGGTGGAAACGTCGTATGCCAGAGCGTCCTTCATCGCCGCCGCCGTCACGTTGAAGTCCACCCATTTCAGCAGCCGTCCGTTTGCCTCCTTCTGCCATTCCGACATTTTTGACGCCAGATTGAACAGGATCGCAAAGCATAGAAGAAGGCACAGCAGGACGATGACTGCTTTTTTGCGTCTGAAAGCCTTATGCCATTCAAATGAATCAGCCAAAACAAAAACGCCTCCGTCATAACATTGGTAATGAATCATAATCAATGTATATGCAGGGAGGCGTTTATTTAATTATTCTTCAGGGGATTCTTTGATTTCCGTGTCGATTTCCGTGTGGGTTTCCGTGTGGGTTTCCGTGTGGGTTTCCGTGTCGGTTTCCATATCGTTTTCCAATTCGTCCAGCCAGCTGGCGTCGTAATTTTCGTCCTTGCCAAGCCTGGAAGGAATGGGCGTGAATACCACATCGTCGTAGGAGAATTTCTTCTTCTGGGCGAGGAGCTTGATGAAGGAGTAGCCCTTCTTTTCATAGCCGCGGTTGCCGTAGAAGACATGCGCCTTGTTGCGGTTGAGTCCGCTGGAAATGACGATGCTGTTCGCGCCGGTTTCCTCGGCGTATCTCTCCACACGGGCTTCGAGCTTGCTGCCTATGCCCTTGCTCTGGTAGGCTCTGCTGACCGCCAGGGCGATGACCCTCACGTATTCTCCGTCCAGCTCGAAGGCAAGCCCGCGCATGATTCCCACAAATCCGATGATGTTTCCCTCATCTTCCGCGACGAAGGTGACGTATTTGTCGGCGTTGTATATCCTGATGACACGGTCGTAAACGTCGGAAGAAATATCGTCGTAGCCCAGCTCGTTGCGGATCAGACTCACAATGCCCATGACGTCCTTTGCTTCCATCTCTCTTATAACCAATTCTTTCAGTCCTTTCAAACTACAGTCATATTTATACCCCGAAAATATACAGCCGCGCCAGTCCGAACATCTCCCGGAACCAGTATCCGATGACGAGATAGGACCGTGTTTCGCAGCAGCCGGAATAAATGTTGGTAAACCCGGATTTTTCCGCCCAGATTCTCGCCCTCAGCACATGAAAACGATCGGTGACGATCACGATATTTTCAGACAGCCCGTTGAGCCGTATAATCCCCTTGGAATAAAGCAGGTTTTCCTCGGTGCTTTGCGAAAGCTCCTCCGTGTAGATTCTGTCGGGTGAAATGCCCTTTTCGACAAGGAATTTTTTCATGACGTAAGCCTCGGTGAATTGCTCGTCATCCCCCTTGCCGCCCGTGACGACGCATTTGATCTTCGGATTGTCCCGGAGGATGGAATAGGCCTTTTCCAGACGGTCGCTGAGCATCCAGCTCGGCTGATCACCGTGCGCCTTGCAGCCCAGCACCACCAGCGTATAGCTTGGACGGTCGGCTGGAATGGCGGTAAGCGACGCCTTCAGCATCATGCCCGAAACCACGCTGAATGCCGCGACGCAGGCGGCGAATACCAGGGCGGCAAGCGATACCGCAGCCGTCTTTCTGAAGGTCCAGTTGCGGTCGATCAGGTGCCAGAACATGGCGGTCAGGCATATTCCCAGCATCACCGCCGACGATGAAATGACGCCGATTCCCCTGATGTGGAAGAATGCCGGAGCAATGCACCAGAAGAAAAGCAGTCCGAATACAATGATCAGCATCTTGCGCAGGGTGGAAATCTCGCCCGGCCGCTGGAAGTAGAATTTTTTATCCTTCTTGCCGTTATGATCGTCGGTCAGGCGGCTTTTGTCCTCGTCCGTTTTCCCGGTCTTGGGGGGCTTGGCGTCGATGTCCGGACTGTCCACGACGACGGTCTGCCGCCGCGGTTCTTCTGTCTTTTCCGACTTGGGTCTGCCGACCACCACCTGCCGGGGACGACCGTTCTGCCGGGAGGATTGGCGCGGGTTTTCCGCCGGAGCCTGCTCCGGACGCGGCGTACCGTTCCTGCGCACTTCGGTTCGCCGGGGCGGGGAGCTTTCGGATGGCTTCTGAGGAATGAGATCCTGATCGGGAACCTTTCTGCGTTCCCGTGTCGGAGACGGCTCCGGACGTCTGCTGTGCAGCACCTCTGTACTGCCCTGGCGAATCGCCGGCTCTGTTTTTTTGCGGAGCTCTGCGTCTTCCGGTCTGCGGCTATCCGTCCGGCTGTCAGCCGGCTGACAGGGGAAATTTGTATTGTTCTGCATTCTGCCTTCTCCCATGAGCTGCTTATGCCTTGGAATCGATCATATGTACGTCGAGCTGATTGAACGGAATCTCCACGCCCGCCTTGTTGAGCTCGGCGAGAATGTTTTCGTTGATCACATATTTTGACTCGATGAAGGCGGAAGTCTTGACCCATACCTTCACGTCGAAGGTAATGGCGCTGTCGTCAAAGGAAGTAATGCCGATGATGGGATCCTTCTCCCAGCTCACATTCTTGCAGGCCTTGAGAGCCGCTGTGATGGCATTCTTGACAGCGAGAATGTCCGAACCGTAGGCGACGCCTATCGTCAGATCGAGACGGCGGGTGTTCTTGGCGGTGTAATTGATGATCATGTCGCTGGTTATGACGGAATTGGGAACAATCAGGCGCTTGTTGTCGGCGGTGGCGAGCGTGGTGAACATCAGCTCAATGCGTCTGACCGTGCCCGTCTGTCCGTCGATTTCAATGAAATCGCCCACCTTGAAGGTGTGATTGAAGAGAATCAGCACGCCGCTGGCGAAGTTGGAAAGGCTGTCCTTGAGCGCCAGGCCGATGGCGACGCCGGCCGTGCCGAGAGCGGCTACCAGTGTGGTGACGTTCATGCCCATGGTGGAGAGCGCGGTGATGACCACGATGATTTTGATGACAATCTTGACGCAGGCATACAGGAATTCTCTGACGCCCTGATCCACCTTTGCTCTTTCCATTCCTCTGACCACGATGCGCGCAATGATTCCCGCCAGCCACCAGCCAATGATAAAGATGGCCAGTCCGCCGATCAGCTTGGGCAGCATCGAAAGCATCCATTTGCCTGCGGCGTCAAAGTCGATGTACCGGCCGAAAAAATCGACTACGTATTTGTTCCAGAATTCACTCATGTTGATTTCTCCCTTGATAAAAAAATACTTCTATAAAATTATAACACCTTTTTATGTAATATGATAGTGGAAATTTGAAAATAGAGTAAAAATTTATAAAAAAATAAAATACGGCAGGCTTGTCCTTTGCGAGGGAAAAGCCTGCCGCAGCGATAAACGATTATTTGATTCCCAGAGCCTCCGCCGGATCGAGGTATTTGTTGTCGCTCCTTACTTCGATGTGAAGATGCGTGCCGTCCGCCGCTTCACAGGGAATTTCTCCCACTGTGCCGATGGCTGCCCCTTCCGCGATGTTTTCGCCCTGACGTACCGCCGTGTCCTTGTTCAGACCGCGGTAGTAGACCATCATGCCGTCGTTCTGGTTGATCACCACAGTGGTGCCGTAGAGCGAGTCGGTGGTAATGTCCGTCACCTTGCCCTCGCCGGCGGATTTGACGATTTCACCCTTTTCGGCGGCAATGTCAAGTCCGTTGTGAACCCGCCAGTCCTTCATCGTGCGCGAATAGGCAAGCTCCTTCAGGCTGCACGGCTTGATGATCGCGCCGCCGGAAGGACGCACGTAGCTTTTGGCGTTTCCCATGACCTGAATGGCCAGGGTTTCCTCGCTGTCTTCGCGGTCCTCAAATTCGTCAAAGTCATCCTCTTTGTCCTCGACAATATGCCGGGTGGTGGCTTTGGTGGGTTTCTGTCCGGCCTGTGAAGTCTGCGGGGTGGTGGAGGATTCATTGGGTTGGTCTTCATCGGAATTAACCGCGCTTGTGGAATCCGTCCGGCCGGGTGCGGAGGAAAGAGCGTCATCATACGTTTCTGTCAGCCTGTCCTTTCCGACCCTGATGATCAGAGCGCTCAGGGCAATGGCAGCGGCGGCCACAAAGAGCGCGAATGACGCGTAGCTGCTGAGCGATCTCTTTTGGATTCTCATGGGAGAACCGAGTTTTATTTTGCTCATAATTCATGCGACCTTTCTTTTTGATTATAGCAATAAAAGATTCTGCAATGCTAGTATTGACCTTTGTTCCGGCATTATTCATAACGGCGGTCGGAAGATGCTCATTTTTCTTTAACATATATTTCATTTATAATTATTGAAAAATCGCAAAACAAATGATACAATTAATATGTAAATCTATGTGGTTGAAAGGAATGACGGCAGATGGTATATGACGACAGAATTACCAGGCTTTGCGAAGAAATTGCCGGCCTGGTCAGGCCCGTCCGGATCATCATCTTCAATGAAAAGCACACGCCGGCGGGCGAGTTGGTTTCCTTCAAGCTGTGTGTCGTTGTCAAAGACGGGGAATGTCTCAAGACAGAACAGAAGATCTATCTCAATCTGGAATGTGAGATTCCGTTTGACGTTCGGGTCTATACCGACGAGCAGTGGAAAAATGCCATCGAAGACCCGGACACCTTTGCGTATCGCGGGATCCTGAACGGCGGTGTTGTGCTTTATGAGTCGGAATAGACACGGCAAGCGGGACAGCCGCCATTATTTTGAATGGATGGAGTATGCCAGCGAGGATCTCGACGCGGCTTTGCAGCTTTATGAAGGCGGCACATGTTTGAATTCCGCGGGGTTCCATTGCCAGCAGACCATCGAAAAATCCCTCAAGGCTTATCTGCTTTTCATGAGCGGTCAGACCTTTGACGGACACAACCTTTCGTGGCTGGTGCGTCAAGCCTGCAAATACAATTCCAGATTCAACTGCTTTATCGGCGAGACAGCGCTGCTCAACAGGTATTATGTGGAATGCCGCTATCCCTCCGACAACTGGGAAAACCCTGACCGGGATATGATCGACCGCAATATAGGCGTTACCAGAGAGATTTATGAATATATCTGCTCGCTGATCTATGATGACGATTATGACAGCGACAATTACTGCGATAAATGAGAGAGGACAGGAGATGACAGCCGATGGACAATACAGAACGCCGTGAGCTTTCGCGCAATGTCAGAAGCATCCGGGATTCCATGCCGCACAATTATGTCGAACGCGGCGTCAGCCGGAAGGAATTCAGGGGCAGAAGCGCGGAAAACGACGGCATAGAGTATCAGCCCAAATCCATAAGCGATTACCGCAGCGAACGTCTTCGCGATGAAAAGGAAAAGCGGGAAGCCGCTATCGACGCCGCGCCTGTGCCGGACGGAAAGATTCACCCGAACGGCGCGACCTACGGCAGCGACGGCCGAGATCATTCGACTGCCAGACGCTTTCAGCGCCGTTCTTCCTCGCGGCCTGCCAGACAGCTGGAGCCGGATGAGGAACCGCCCCTTCTGGATACCTTCCGTGAGGCGGCGCAGCGAAAAAGGGAAAACAAGCGGGATTTTGAAGAGCGTTACGAGCAGAGCAAAAACGGCGCTTCCAGAGTGGAGCATCTCAAGGAAAAGGACAAAAGCGGCACCGTGATCCGCGATGTGGAATATTATGTGCCCAAGCTCTCGGGAGAGGGCAGCGACGAGATCAACAATGCCAAGCGCGGCAAGAAAAAAGCCCGCAACCGCAAGCCTATGAAGATGTGGCAGAAGGCTTCCCTGACCGCGACGTGTCTTTTCATTGCGTTTCTGATGTCGCTGGGCGTAGGCGTCAGCGCACTGCTCAACCGCATGAATTTTGTCGATTCCAATGAAACCGTCACACGCAGCGCCGGCTCGAAAATCGACGCCAAGGCGGACGCAGCTGCGGCTGCGGAAATGGACGGCGTGGACGACACCGACATCGAGCTTCCCGATACGCCCATCATGTTCGACTCGGATATCGAGAACATCCTTCTGATAGGCAGCGACCGCCGCAGCATGAGCGAGGAAGGCCGAAGCGACGCTATGATGATGCTCACCATAGACCGCAAGCACAAAAAGATAAAGATGATCTCTTTCCTGCGTGACCTTTACATCAAGATACCGGGAAAATACGGCACCAAGCTGAATTCCGCCTATTCGGTGGGCGGAGTGAACCTGCTCAAGAAGACGCTGTCCGCCAATCTCGGCATCAATGTGGACAAGTATATCATCGTTGACTTCAAGGCGTTCAAGACGGTTGTCAACAAAATAGGCAAGATCAACGGCAAGGGCGGCATCAAAATCACTGTGACCGGAGCCGAAGCGCGCTATATGTGCAGCCATGAGAAATACGGACTCTTCCCGCGTTTCAGCAAGGGCAAGGGTACCTATTACATGAACGGCGCCGAAGCGCTGAACTATGCGCGAATCAGAAAGATTGACTCCGACTTCGGACGTACCAAGCGTCAGCGAAAGGTGCTGTCCGAGATTATGGCGGAGCTCAAAGGCGTGAGCAAGATGGATCTGCTGAGCATCGCATATGCCTGTCTGGAATATGTGACGACCGATTTCAGCAAAGGCGAGCTGGTGGGTCTTGTTACCGAGGCCGCCGAAATAGCCAATTACGATACCAAGCAGATTTCCATTCCCATCAAGGGAAGCTACACCGTGCAGAAGATGAGCAACGGCAATGAGGCTCTCGCGGCCAATCTCAGCGTCAATTCCGACAAGCTCATCAAATTCATCTACGACGACGATATGACCTACGAGGGCAACGAGAAGGAAATCCGCGGCATTTACCTGCCGAACCTCAAAGGCATCGCCAATTCCAAGCTGACCACCCGGAAGGAAACCACCACTACCAAGGCGGGCGACACAGGCAGCACCACCGCCAAGGACGGGAAAAACAGCACGACCGCCAAGGGCAAAACAGGCAGTACCACCGCCTCCAAGAGCACCAAGAGTACCACTGCCTCGAAGGCGGGCTGACAATTCAACAGATTTCAGCCGCACGGCGGACCTTCATCCGATGTGCGGCTGAATTTGTGACAGTCTGTTTTCGGGATTGACATTTTCCGTTACAACCACACAATAATGAATGACGAAATAACAAGAGGTGCATCGAAATCAAAAACGTCACAATTAAAATGAGTGAGGAAAATAACGTCGTGATTACGGCGCTGACGATACAGCGCACCGCCTTTATACTGATTGCACTTGCAGCGGTTGCGGTGTTGTGCAAAAAGACGCTCTCTCCGGGAAGGGCGCGGATCAGGCAGATTGACCACACATTACAGAGCATTTCGTTTGACTGTGACCAGACGGCCGTCTACGTAGGGGATGAAGTGCAGGCAACGCCGGTTGCCAGACCCAGAAACGCCGATGTGTCATACACATGGGAGATTGCCGACGACGGCATTCTCGGTGTAAGGGACGGCAGAATCGTGGCGCTCAAGAGCGGCAGCACCCTGCTGGGAACGTCTTCCGGAAATCTTTCCGCTCAGATAAAGGTCACCGCGAAGTACAAGCCGCTTCCGCCGGAAAGCACCCTTCCTCCGCTGTATTACGAAAAACTGATGATAGCCAATTACAAAAACACCCTGGGCGCCGATTTTGTGCCGAAAAATCTGATGAAGATACCCGATAATTACACAGCGGAAGGATATTTCGGCCTTTATGCCACCGAGGAAGCGTTTGCGGCCTATAAAAAGATGTATATGGATATGTACCATGAGATAAAATGCAGAATGCATATCATCAGCGCCTACCGCAGTTACGCCAAGCAAAGCGAGCTGTACAACAAGGCAGTACAGAAGTACATGGATCTGGGCAGATCCTCCACTGAAGCGCGTTTTCTCGCTCTGGGAACCACACAGACGCCCGGCAATTCGGAGCATCAGCTCGGCTGTACCATTGACGTGAGCAACGCCAATAATACCGACCATGATTATCATGACACCCCCGAAGGAAAATGGCTGGCGGAAAACTGCTACAAGTACGGATTCATCATTCGCTATCCCGCCGACAAGGAGGACATCACCCGCATCAAATACGAGCCGTGGCACATCCGGTATGTCGGCGTGCATCACGCGACCTATATGTACGTCAATAACCTCTGCCTGGAGGAATATATCGACCTGCAGAAAGAAGCGGAAACGGCCGCCAATGACTACGCGCTGGAAAATCCCGCTACCGTTGACTGAGAAAGGTTGTTGAAATGAGCGAATTCACACACGGGCAAAAACTCAGCCGCCAGTTTTACATCCGGGACGGCCTTGAAGCCGCCGAAAACCTGCTCGGGAAAATTCTTGTGCACGATTCGCCGGAAGGACTTACCGCAGGAAGGATCGTCGAGCTGGAAGCCTACATGGGCGAAGGCGACAGGGGCTGCCACGCTTACGGCGGCAGACGGACCGGACGCACAGAGATTATGTACGCCGAGGGCGGACACGCCTATGTCTATCTGATCTACGGAATGTACTGCTGCATGAACGTGATTGTCAACCGTCGGGACATTCCGCACTGCATATTTCTTCGCGAGCTGGAACCGGTGGAAGGCATTGAGCTGATGAAGCGGCGGCGCGGCACCGACAGGCTTCGCCATTTATGCAGCGGTCCCGGCAAGCTCTGCATTGCCATGGGAATCGACAAATCGCTCTACGGCGAGGATCTCTGCGGAAGCCGTCTTTGGCTGGAGGACGACGGATGCACGCCCGAAATCATCCGCGGCAGGCGCATCAACATCGACTACGCCGGAGAGGACGCGGAAAAAGACTGGCGTTTCGCCGTCAAGGGAAGCAAATTTCTGTCGGCAAAAATTTAGACTTTACAAATGGAAAGCTGTCCGATGAACCATCGGGCGGCTTTTTTTGCGGTTTGTTATGATAAAGCTGTGAGGATTATTTATTGTATGGGGTTGATTTATCGAGAGAAGCATGATATTATATAAAAAGAATGATTAATTGTTTTAAATTTATGTAAAAATCTTCAAAAATATCTGTGCCAGCAAAGGAGCGTGATAGGAAAATATGAGAACAATTGTCCACATCAATTTCGGCTGGGAATTTACCGAAGGCTTCTCGCCGGAATTCGCTTCGGGCGGACAGGTGGAAACGGAAACCGTCAACCTTCCGCACACCTGTCGGGAAACACCCTTCGACCATTTTGATGAGGGCATCTATCAGATGGACTGCGGCTATCGCAGGCGCATTCGCATTCCCGAATCGGCAGCCGGAAAAAGAATCTTTCTGATTGTGGGAGCGGCGGCGCATTCCGCGCAGGTCTATGTCAACGGCAAGCCCTGCGGAGAAAGGCACCAATGCGGCTATACGCATTTTGAAGTGGAACTGACCCACGCGGTGACTGTCGGCCAAAATGCACTGTTGTCAATAGAAGTTGACAGCCGCGAAGACCAGAATATTCCGCCCTTCGGTCACGTCATCGACTACATGACCTACGGCGGGCTTTACCGAGAAGTGCGGCTGGAATTCCGCGAGCAGTGTCACATCACCGACATTTTTGCCAAGCCGGAAACATCCGGCAGGCTCACGGTTCAATGTCAGGCGGAGGGGAAACCCGATTCCGTCCGGCATACTCTTTTCCTGGACGGGGAAAAGGTCTGCGGGGTTTCTTCCGATACCGTTGAAAGCACCGTATTGAACGTGCCGGACGTAAAGCTCTGGGATATCGACCAACCGATCTTGTACACGCTCGTCAGCGAATTGAGCAAAAAGGGAGAAATCACCGACCGCGTGGAAACCCGAATCGGCTTCCGCAAGGCGCAATTCAGAAAGGACGGCTTTTATCTCAACGGCAAAAAAATCAAACTGGTGGGACTCAACCGGCACCAGAGCTATCCTTATGTCGGTTATGCCATGCCGGCTTCCATGCAGCGGTTGGACGCGGACATTCTCAAGAAGGAATTGGGGCTGAACGCGGTGCGGACTTCGCATTATCCGCAGTCACCCCATTTCATTGACCGCTGCGACGAGCTGGGACTGCTGGTATTTACGGAAATTCCCGGCTGGCAGCACATCGGGGATGAAGCGTGGAAGGAGCAGGCGATTCGGAATACCGCCGAAATGGTGACGCAGTACCGCCATCATCCTTCGGTCATTCTCTGGGGCGTGAGAATCAACGAGTCGGTGGATGACGATGCATTCTATCGCCGCACCAATGAAACCGCCCGTCAGCTCGACCCGACCCGACCGACAGGCGGCGTTCGCTGCCACAAAAAGAGCAGTCTGCTGGAGGACGTCTACACCTACAACGATTTTGTCCACGACGGAACCAACGACGGCTGCGAATCCAAAAAGGCAATCACTTCCGACCCGAAAAAGGCCTATCTCATCTCGGAATACAACGGGCATATGTTCCCGACCAAAACCTTCGACAGCGAGGAACACCGCCTGGAGCACGCCCTCCGGCACGTCCGTGTGCTGGACAGCGTGTGGAGCCACAAGGACATTGCCGGCTCCTTCGGCTGGTGCTTCTTCGACTACAACACGCATAAGGACTTCGGCAGCGGCGACCGGATCTGCTACCACGGCGTCTGCGATATGTTCCGCAATCCCAAGCTGGCGGCGCATGCCTATTCCGTGATGCAGAATGAAATTCCTGTGCTGGAAATCAGCTCTTCCATGGACATCGGCGAACACCCCGCGAGCAACCGCGGACGGGTCTTTATCTTCACCAACGCCGACAGCGTAAAATTCTATATCAACGACGTTTTCATCAGGGAATATTCTCACAAAGACAGCGAGTTTAAAAAGATTCCAAGACCGCCCATTGAAGTGACGGATTATATCGGCGACAGGATAGAGCAAGGAGAACATTTCAAGAAGAAACAGGCACGCTATACAAAGGACATTCTCAACGAATCCACCCGGTTCGGCATGAACGCCTTATCCGCCAAAAGCAAGGCGAAGGCGGCGTGGCTCATGCTGCGGTACGGAATGAGCTTCGGCGACGCCTATGCCCTTTACGGCAAATACATCGGCAACTGGGGCGACAAAGCGGTCGTGTATCGCTTTGACGCGATCAGGGACGGCAGGGTGGTTAAGTCGGTCCGCAAAACGCCCTTCACTTCACTTTCTTTAAGAGCCATTCCAAGCAGCACGGAACTGACCGAGGGCGAAACCTACGACGTCGCGGCGGTCCGCATTGAAATGACCGACCAGAACGGCAACCGCCTTCCCTTCTTCAATGAAGCCGTGACCGCTGAAATCACCGGCGCGGCAGACATTATCGGACCCAAGACCGTCATGCTTCGAGGAGGCAGCGGCGGCACATATATCAAAACAATCGGCAGGAGCGGAGAAGCGACATTGACGCTTGCCTACGGCGAAGGCTGTAAAGCGGCAATTCCATTCAACGTGAAGTGCCGGAAGGAGGATAACAATGACTGACAAATCAAGCGTCATTTTCGGCAACAAGATCAGCAAAAAGGCGATCAAAAAGGCAGTCAAGTCCAAAAAGAAATTCGCCCGCAAATACGGCGACGACAGCGCGGCGGATTACAAGGTCAAGCTGGTGCCGAATGTGATTCTGAATGAACCGCTCGGCGTGTACGACATCCGGGTGGACGAAGGGGAAGGGGACATTCCCTTTGACACCGAGAAGGGTATCATTGTGGGCAATATCCGCATGGGATTCGGACATTACCGCATTTCCATCGCGATGGCGTCGGCGGCGCATGCCCTGGGCTACACGCCCTACTGGATGGATCTCAATTCCTACCCCAGCACCACCTGCACCAAGGTGATCGGCGCGCAGAACGACCTGTATTCCATGGGTTCGCGCCTTTCGCAGAAGAGCAAGCTCTTCAACAAGAAGTACTGGGAGCCGCTCAATTATGAAGGCTTCCGCCAGCTCACCTACAACGCCGGCGACCAGAAGAACGCCGAGCTGATGGCGCCGGTCTACCGGAATATCCCGAAGGACATTCCGGTCATCGGCACGCATGTCTGGCCGGCGCAGGCTGCCATTCACGCCGGAATGGAGCATGTCGTCAACGCCATTCCCGACAACTGGCCGATGGCGCTGCATTTCGCGGAAGGCAGCGTGCACACCATCCAGACCCATCAGAGCTACATGGGCTACCGCATTCTCAACGGCATGCAGAAGGAGGACGTTCTGAAGCCCATGCCTGCCGAAAGCCTGGTCTACACGGGACATTACATCGACCACGAGCTTGTCGCCAATCTCGAAGCCGACTGCGACGCGAGAATGAAGAGAAAAGCCGAAGGCAAGCCGATGCGCTTCCTGCTGACCATCGGCGGCGCGGGAGCGCAGAGAGAATTGTTCCAGGCGATCATCAAGCACCTTCTGCCCATGATTAAAGAAAAAAAAGCCGCGCTGTATGTCAACGTCGGCGATTACAAGAAGGTCTGGGAAGAGCTTTGCAAGAAGATCAAAGGGCTGAAGGACATCAGCACCACCCACTTCAACGACTGGACGGACACCAACGCGTTTGCCGCTTCCGCCATTGACGGAGAGGTCGAAGGAATACACGCCTTCTGGCACGAGAATATATTCCAGGCGGTGTACTGCACCAATCTGCTGATGAGGTCGGCGGATGTGCTTGTCACCAAACCGAGCGAGCTTGCGTTCTATCCGGTGCCGAAGCTGTTTTTGAAGCGAATCGGCGGTCACGAGAAGTGGGGTGCGATTCATTCGGCGGAGATCGGCGACGGCACGCTGGAATGCGAGGATGTGCCGCACACCCTGCAGATGCTTGACATGTTCCTGAATGAGGACGCGCTGTTCAACGGAATGTGTGAGCAGATCAAGGCGAATAAGGCCACAGGCATTTACGACGGTGCGTACAATGTGGTAAAATTAGCCATGGGTATGAAGAACAAATAAAGGAAAAGAAAAACAAAAAAGGAAAGCGCGCAGCGCCAATAAAGCCGCGAATGCGGCGCGGGAGTCCAGGGGGAACTATGTTCCTCCTGGCGGGTCAAGGGCAGGGCCCTTGCGGGGTACGTTTGCGGTGTAACCGTAAACGAGGGGCAGAGCCCCTCGCTGCAACCAGCCCGGAAGAACGACCATCCCGGGCGCAGGAATCGGACTCCCGTCTGCATTCGTCCGACCCGGAAGAACGACCATCCCGGGCGAGGATATCAGGCTACCGTCTGCATTCGCCCAACCCGGATGAATGACCATCCCGGGCAAGGATATCAGGCTACCGTCTGCATTCGTCCGACCCGGAAGAACGACCATCCCGGGCAAGGATATCAGGCTACCGTCTGCATTCGCCCGACCCGGATGAATGACCATCCCGGGCAAGGATATCAGGCTCCCGTCTGCATTCGTCCGACCCGGAAGAACGACCATCCCGGGCGAGGATATCAGGCTCCCGTCTGCATTCGCCCGACCCGGAAGAATGTCCATCCCGGGCAAGGGAATCGGACTTCCGTCTGCATTCGCCCGCCCCGGAAGAACGACCATCCCGGGCGCAGGAATCGGACTCCCGTCTGCATTCGTCCGACCCGGAAGAACGACCATCCCGGGCGAGGGAATCGGACTTCCGTCTGCATTCGCCCGCCCCGGAAGAACGACCATCCCGGGCGAGGGAATCGGACTTCCGTCTGCATTCGTCCGACCCGGAAGAACGACCATCCCGGGCGAGGGAATCGGACTTCCGTCGGTATTCGCCCGACCCCGATTCACGTCCAAGCTCGTCTTGCTCGTTCGGCTTCGCCTCACTCGTGAAGGCTCTGCCCTCACCCTCCCGCCGGTGGCGCTGCCCCCGGACCCCTGCCAGGGACCAGTGGCCCCTGGACCCCGCGCTCGCATGCGCTCGCTTATTCAGCGCTGCGCTATGCTTTTTCTTCTGATTTTTTTAAATTATCAAGGAGGACAACATGAAAAGATTAACGAAAAGACAAATGCGTATCTTCGCAGTCGGCCAGCTCGGATGGTCGATGCTCAGCGGTATCATCAGCGCCTGGTTCGTCACCTTCTATCTCCCTACACAAGCTGATATCGAAGGCGGTGCCCAGCAGTATATCGTCCCCGGTCTGGTCATCGGCGGATTCCTTACCATCCTAGGTCTGATTACCGCACTTTCCCGTGTGTTCGACGCGGTCACCGATCCCCTCATCGCCTCTATGTCCGACAGAAGCAAGAATAAGCGCGGCAGACGCATTCCTTTCATGCAGTACGCCGCTATCCCGCTTTCCGCAGTCACGGTTCTGCTGTTCTGTGCCCCGGTTGAGGAAATCAGCAGCACCAATATCATCTGGATTTCCGGATTCATCGTGCTGTTCTACCTCTTTATGACCATGTACTGCACGCCCTACAACGCGCTGATTTCCGAATTCGGCAAAACGCAGGACGACCGTATGTACATCTCCACCGCGATTTCCCTGACATTCTTCGCCGGCACCATGCTGGCCTATACCCCCTTCGTATTCGCCGGAATGCTCCGCGAGGCTTACGGATTCGCCTGGAGCTATCGCATCTGCTTTATCGTGCTGGCTGTCATCGCCTGCATCTGCATGCTCATTCCCACCTTCTGCCTCAAGGAGAAGGAATTTGTCGATACCAAGCCCTCCGAGGCCAATATGTTCAAATCCCTCGGCGCGACCTTCCGCAACGGCAGTTTCCGCACATTTGTCGGCTCGGATATCATGTACTGGGTTGGTCTGACCCTCTTCCAGACAGGACTTCCCTTCTTCGTCAAGGTTTCCATGAATATCGACGAGTCCTTCACCATGTATTTCCTCGGCGGTATGACCGTGCTTTCCGCCTGCTTCTATCCGATCGTTTCCGGCCTTGTCAAGAAATTCGGCAAAAAGAAGCTGGTTATCACCGGCTTCCTCGGTCTTGCTCTCGCCTATGTGGTTGCTACGCTCATCGGCATTCTCGGTACGGCTGAAAATCCCGGCCTGCTTGAAATGGGTACCATTCCCGGCGTGTTCTTCGGCATTGCCATCTGCGTGATTGCAGCCTTCCCGATGGCGCTGCTGGGCATTATTCCCCAGTCTATCGTTGCCGACGTTGCCGAGGCTGACGGCATTGTGACCGGCGAAAACCGCGAGGGAATGTTCTTCGCCGCCCGTACATTCGCTATGAAATTCGGCCAGTCGCTGGCCATGCTTATCTTCACCTCCCTTGCCATTATCGGCACCACCCAGAATACCAACAGCAACGACATTACCGCCTCCGTACTCGGCATGACCATCGTCGGCATCGTCGCGGTCGTCTTCTGTGTCCTCGGCGCGATGATTCTCGCCTTCTATAATGAGAAGAAGGTCATGGCGACCATCGACACAAAGAATAAGGTGGCAGAAGCTCCCGCCGAAGAAGTTTCTTCCAATGAAGAAGCTCCCGCTGAAACAGAGGCGAAACCCACCGCGGAAGAAATCGAACAGGAAGTCAAGGAAATCAGCGAAGTATCTCCTGCCGAAGAAACTTCCGCCGAGGAAGAAGACAGCGGAATGATCACAAAATTCCCCGAAGATGAGGAAGGAGAATAAAAGAAATGATCCGCAGACTTGAGGGAGAAAAAGCCGCGTTTGTACTCGATACCGACGCGACGACCTATGTGATTTCCATAAGTCCCTCGGGACACGTGGAACATCTGTATTACGGAACAAAAATCAACATCACCGCCGCGGAACAATGCGAAGTCTTTCGCGAAAAGAGGGAATTTGAGCCGGGTAACGTGATAACCTATTCCCATGATTTCAACACCACCGTGCTGGAGGATATGTGTCTGGAAATGTCCTCGGGCGGACACGGCGATATCCGCGAACCCTTCCTTGAGTTGGTCAGGGAAAACGGCGCGAGAAGCTCGGACTTCAGATTTGCCTCCTACACGATCACCCAGAGCCGCACGCCGCTCCGCACGCTTCCCTGCTCCTACAGCGAGAACGGCAAGATCGAGCATCTCACCCTGACGCTGACCGACGGGGAGCTTGTGCTGGAACTGCATTACTGCGTCTTCCCTGAATGTGATGTGATCACCCGCAGCACAAAGCTCATCAACAGAGGCGCGGAAAACGTGCGGATCGAACGTCTTCTCAGCACACAGATCGACATACCCTTCAAAGGCGTGCAGATCACTTCCTTCCACGGCTCATGGGCGCATGAAATGAATAAGAACACCGCCACGCTCGCCGGCGGAAAATTTGTCATCGAATCGCGTGCCGGCTGTTCATCCAGCAGGGCAAATCCCTTCTTCATGGTACATTCGCCCGACACGTCGGAGAATATCGGCAGCGTGTACGGCTTCAACCTCATCTACAGCGGCAATCATTACGCCGCCGTCGAGGTCAACGCCTTCGGCAAGACGCGCATTGTCAACGGCATCCAGCCGGAGGGCTTCGCGTGGATTCTCCGCAAGGGGCAGGAATTTGAAACCCCCGAATCGGTGATGACCTTCTCCGCGAAGGGATTTTCCGGACAGAGCGAGAATATGCACAAATTCGTCCGCGAACACATCGTCCGCGGCAAGTGGAAGAAACAGCCGCGTCCGATACTGCTCAACAGCTGGGAGGCGTGCTACTTCAACATCTCGGAGCATACGCTGCTCGATCTTGCCTCCATCGGCAAGGACATCGGTATTGAAATGCTGGTGATGGACGACGGATGGTTCGGCGAGCGCAACGACGACGAACATTCGCTCGGCGACTGGGACGTAAATCCGAAGAAGCTCCCGCACGGACTCAAAGGATTGGGTGACAAGCTCGCCGCCATGGGCATGAAATTCGGTATCTGGGTCGAGCCGGAAATGTTCAACCGCCACAGCAAGCTCTATGAACAGCACCCCGAATGGTCAATCGCCATCCCCGGCGCGCATCAGTCGGAAGGACGCAAGCAGCGCATTCTCGACCTCGCCAACCCCGAAGTCGTCAGATTTTTGACCGAAAAAATGACAGAGGTCTTCTCCTCCGCCAAGATCCATTACGTCAAGTGGGATATGAACCGCATCTTCACGGATGTGTATTCCCCGTACCTTCCGCCGGAGCAGCAGGGCGAAACGGTGCATCGCTATATCTGCGGCCTTTATCAGATCATGGCCGAGCTGACAAAGCGATTCCCTGATATTCTTTTTGAAGGCTGCGCGTCCGGCGGCAACCGCTTCGATCTGGGAATTCTCTGCTACTTCCCGCAGATCTGGGCCAGCGACAACACCGACGCACTCAGCCGCACCTACATTCAGGAAGGCTACAGCTATGGCTATCCGCAGTCCACCTACACGGCGCATGTCGCGGCAAGTCCTAATCACCAGACCCTCCGCCAGACCTCGCCCGAAACCCGATTCGGCGTGGCTTCCTTCGGCGTGCTGGGCTACGAATGTGACGTGCGCGACCTGAACGGCGAAATGAAGAAAAAGCTCTCCGCGCAGATCGAATTATACAAGAAACTGCGGGAGGTGCTGCAATTCGGGCAGTTCTACCGGGTGCGCACCGGCAACGTCCACGAATGGATCTGTGTGTCGCAGGACAAAAAGCAGGCCGTCGGCATGATGCTGCAGGAGCTTGTGCAACCCAACACCCAGGCGGAACGCTTCTATGCCAAAGGGCTTGACCCGGAAAGGGAATACCACTTCTACAACGTGTCCCAGCGGGTGGATGTCAAGCAGTTCGGCAGTCTGGTCAATACGCTTTCGCCCATCCACATCAAGCAGGATTCCATGATGCACAACATCGTGGCAAAGGCGGTCAGGCTGAACGGCGAAGCCGAGGATGTCACCGCCTCCGGCGCGGTGCTCATGTCCACCGGCGTGGCACTCAAACAGGCCTTCTCCGGCACGGGGTTCAACGAGAATGTCCGCGTCTTCCCCGACTTCTCGCTGAGAATGTATTTCATCGAGAGCAAGTAATTCATAAAGAATAACAGATAACAATAAAGAGAATAACGAATAGATTCCGGCGTTTTTCGCTTCTTCACTATTCGTTATTCTCTGTTCTTTATTCTTTTAGCGAGCGAATGCGAGCGCCCTATTGCTTGTCCGCGAATATCATATAGATGGTGTTGGGACCTCCGTGGGTCGCGGTGGTGCAGTTGGAAACGCTTTCCACGATTTCCTCGAATTTGCCGTATTCCTTCAGCCTGCGGTGCATGTTGGCGATGAGCTCCTTGTTGTCGCTGGTGTAGCCGATCATCACCCTGCGGTGATCCGCGTATTTTGCCGCGAGATCCAGCACGTAATCCATATACTGATCCTGCACGCTCTTGACCGAGCCGCGGAATTTCTTCGGCGAAGTGATAATGCCCTTCTCGTCAATGTGCATCATGGGGTAGAGCTTGAGGAGATTCGCGCCGAATGCCACCAGCATGGAACAGCGTCCCCCCTTCGCCGCGTAATTCATCCCGCCCAGAAGGAAGTTGGTGCGAACGTGCGGCACCATTGCAATGATTTCCTCGCTGATTTCTTTGGCAGGCATTCCGCTGTCGCGCAGCTCGGCGGCACGGATGGCCATGAGCGCCTGCGCGCCTGTCAGGGTGTAGGTGTCGACTGAATAGACCGAAACGCCGTATTTCTCGCTGATTTCTTCGGCGGCAATGAGCGAATTGGCATAGGACGAGCTGAACACGGAATTCATGGCGATATGCACGATATCGCAGCCCTGCTTGGCAAACGGCTCAAAGAATTCCAGAAAATCGTTGGGAGAACACGCCGCGGTCTTCGGCACCTGATTGTGTTCTTCAAAGAATTTGAAAAGGTCGTTGGGCTGACATTCGTAAAAATCCTTGTAGCTCTTGTCACCCAGCGTGATGTGGAAGGGAATCATTCCGTCGATATGAAATTTTTTTAGATTTTCGGGGCGAAGATCGCTTCCCGTGTCAGTTGTAATGACGACTTTGTTTGACATTTTTTAATTACCTTCTTTTCATTATATAATGCATCGTGTTCTGAGCTTTCTATTATTATTTTAGCAGATAGTTTGTTTGACTGCAAGACCTTGTTAAAAAAACTTAAATCTTTTCTGTTGATATTGAAGTTACAGAAAAAATGTGGTAGAATATTGAAAAAGCCTGTGTCATTATGGAGGAAAGGTAAAATGGAGCCGAAAAATTCACGCCGTCGGGAATGGCTGAATCTTCTGCTTATGCATGTGATGCTTCTCGCGGCGGCACTGCTCTACATGGGAATCATGGTGAAGCTGGAAATATACTGTCCGATCAGGCATGTCACCGGCATTCCCTGCCCCGGCTGCGGAATGTCGCGCGCGCTGGGCTGCCTGCTCCGGCTGGATTTTGAAGGGTCACTGCGCAGCAACCCGGCGCTTCTGCCCTGCATGATGGCTTTGTTTGTGATGATCAACCGCGAGACCATTCTTCTCGAGAAGGTGAGCATGCGGGTCAAGGATGTGATCATTGCACTCGGCTTCGGATTTACGATTGCGGTTTACATAGTGAGAATGGCTTTTTGGGACATTCCGTAGGAATAGAGGATAGGAGAATCAATTCAGAAAAGGAGAGGGTGCTTTATGACCAATAATTTTAACGTAAGAAATTCCTTTGAAACCGACGAGGAACGTCTGGAAAAGGAACAGCTGCGCAGACAGAAGACGGCGCTGGTGGACCGCTTCCTGGTGCTGAACCAGAATGATCTGCCCGACGACAAAATTCCTATGCTGAGAGAGAACATGCTGCATTGTTCCATGCGAAAGCTTGCCGAGATCCAGAGCCTTACCTGCCGCAGGGTCGAGAATATGCAGTTTATCTCCTTTATGCTGGGCTGGACGGGAGTCGACAGAATGCTTCTCGGTGAAATCGGCATCGGCCTGCTGAAGCTCTGTTCATTCGGCTGCTGCGGGCTGCTGATGGTGTACGATTGGCTGATGATGCCCAGTAAAACCAGATACTACAATTACATCGAAGTGATGAGCGTTATGGATTACGACGACTATGAGTACAACGGATGATTCCTTCTCGCCGACAAATTGCATAAAAACAGCGAGATAATAAGCGAAAATTTCTACATACACAATTGTAAAATTTTACTTGCAATAAGCAATAGGCTCTGATATAATAGCTAAGTACGCGACACGCATGCGAAAGTGTGCGCGGGCGTAAAAAAATTGCAGCGACTGCACATGAGATATGCGTTGAAGTGGGAGGTTGCGTTCCTTGTGAGAGCAAGCGGACGGTTTTTCCATGGAGTATGTCCGATTTTAAACCGGGCGAAAAAGTGTGTACAGTGACTGTCAGCGATATATCAGGGCCTTTTGAGTTGCTAAGGCTCGCCGTATGTCGTTATCCTGGGCGGAGGCTTCCCCAATGAGCTGCCGTCTTGGGACAGGACTGTGCTTATACGCTTGCTATTAGTTTTCACTGACCCGGAAAGCCAATGACACCCCCTGAGCGAAGAATGGCTTCCGGTTTTTTAGTGCCCGTGTATGAAACACCCGGACGCGTTGTTGAAAACATCGGGTACCCAGCGAAGATCATGTAGCAGCGGTTTCGCCGCAAAATTCAATGAGGAGGCGGCTATTATGGCAGTCAAGGAAAAAATCAGAATCAGGATCAAGAGCTATGATCATTCTCTCGCCGATCAGGCGGCACAGAAGATCGTAGACGCGGCAAAGCGCGAGGGCGCACAGGTCTCCGGACCGGTTCCGCTCCCCACCGACAAGGAAATCGTAACGATCCTGCGTGCGGTTCACAAGTACAAGGACAGCAGAGAGCAGTTCGAGTACAGAACCCACAAGCGTCTTATCGACATCCTGAGACCTTCCAACAAGGTTGTGGAGGCTCTTAAAGGATTAGAGCTCCCTGCAGGCGTTGAAATCGAGATCAAGCTGTAATCGCTTGATCGCCATTCCAACCAACGGCAGTCGAGGTCAAGTTGAAGCGTGTTGATACCCGCGTTTCAACCAATAACCTATCATAGGAGGCAGAAAAAATGCAAAAAGGTATTATCGGCAAAAAGCTCGGCATGACCCAGATCTTTGACGAGAAGGGCAACGTAGTTCCCGTCACCGTCATCGAAGCAGGTCCCTGTGTGGTCACACAGAAGAAGACAGTCGAGACGGACGGCTACAACGCCGTTCAGCTTGGTTTCGGTGAAGTCAAGCTCAAGTTCAAGAAGGGCGCAAAGAGCTCCAGAACAGAAAAGTTCCAGGGCAAGCCCAGCAACATCACAATGGCACTCGCAGGTCACTTCGAGAAGAACGGTGTTGCTCCCAAGAAGTATCTCAGAGAGTTCCGCTTTGAGTCCATCGACGCTCTGAACGTCGGCGATCTCATCAAGGCAGACACCTTCGCGGCAGGCGACAAGGTAGACGTCGTCGGCACAAGCAAAGGTAAGGGCTGGGCCGGCGTCATCAAGCGCTGGAACTTCGGCCGACTCAAGGAGAGCCACGGTACAGGTCCTGTTCACCGTCACGGCGGTTCCATCGGCGCCTGCTCCGATCCTTCCAGAGTTTTCAAGGGAAAGAAGATGTCCGGTCACCTCGGCAACGAGAGAGTCACCGTGCAGAATCTCACAGTCGTCAAGATCGATGTTGAAAACAACCTTATCGCCATCAAGGGCGCAGTTCCCGGTCCTAAGGGCGGCGTTGTGCTCATCAGCGACAGCGTCAAAGCATAAGGGAGGAGGAATAGAATATGGCCAGCATCGCAGTAGTAAATGCAGCTAACGAAAAGGTCGGCACCATCGATCTTTCCGACGCAGTATTCGGCATTGAACCCAACGAAGCAGCAGTTCACGCTGTTGTAGTCAACTATCTCGCCAACCAGCGCCAGGGTACACAGAGCACTCTGACACGCGGCGAGGTCTCCGGCGGCGGCAAGAAGCCCTGGCGTCAGAAGGGCACAGGCCACGCAAGACAGGGCTCCACTCGTTCACCCCAGTGGAGACACGGCGGTATCGCTCTCGGCCCCAAGCCCAGAAGCTATCGCTACACACTCAACAAGAAGCTCCGCAGACTTGCCATGAAGTCGGCTCTCTCCGCTAAGGTGGCAGACAACGACATGATCGTTCTCGACGCCTTCACCATGAGCGAGTACAAGACCAAGGAAGTCGTCAAGATGCTCAGCGCTGTCGGCGCAGACCGCAAGGTTCTCCTGGTTATGCCGGAGAAGAACGACATGGTGATCGCCAGCGCAAGAAACATTCCCGGCGTAAAGACAGCTCTCGTGGGCACTCTCAATGTCTACGACATCGTAAACGCTGACAAGTTCGTCGTTGTCAAGGACGCCGTAGCACAGATTGAGGAGGTATACTGCTAATGAATCCGAAGGACATTATCATTCGTCCGGTCATCACTGAGAAGTCGATGGCAGGTATGCAGGTCGCTGAAGGCGAAAGCATTAAGTACACCTTCGAAGTTGACAAGAAGGCCAACAAGATCGAAATCGCAAAGGCTGTGGAAGCCTGCTTCCCCGGCGTAAAGGTTATAAAGGTCAACACAATGCACGTCAGAGGACGTCATCGCCGCCAGGGCAGATACGAGGGAACCACCCCCGCCTGGAAAAAGGCCATCGTAACACTTTCACCCGATTCTAAGCCCATCGAATTCTTCGAGGGTCTCATCTGATTGAATTAAACCAAACGCAGGCAATGTATGGAGCATGATGGCAGCTCCGCTAAGCCTTAGAATAACGAGGAGAGTGAATTAAATTGGCTATCAAGACATATAAGCCGACCACCAACGGCCGCCGCAACATGTCTGTGACCGATTATTCTGCGCAGCTCGACAAGGTATCTCCCGAGAGAAGCCTTCTCGCACCGCTCAAGAAGAATTCCGGCCGCAACAGCTACGGCAGAATCACCGTCCGTCACAGAGGCGGCGGACTTCGCAGAAAGTACAGAATCATCGACTTCAAGCGCCAGAAGGCTGATATGCCCGCAACCGTGCAGTCCATTGAATACGATCCCAACCGCTCGGCATTCATCGCACTCATTCAGTACGAGGACGGCACCAAGGCATACATCACAGCACCCCACGGCCTCAAGAAGGGCGATACCGTCGTAAGCGGCGCTTCCGCCGACATCAAGCCCGGCAACGCGCTTCCGCTTTCTGCAATCCCCACCGGTACCTTTATCCACAACATTGAGCTTTATCCCGGCAGAGGCGCACAGCTCGCCAGAGCAGCCGGCATCCAGGCTCAGCTCATGGCTAAGGAAGGCGGCTACGCACTTCTCAGACTGCCCTCCGGCGAACTGAGAAACGTCTCCGCAGACTGCATGGCAACCATCGGTCAGGTTTCCAACATCGACCATGAAAACGTCAAGATCGGTAAGGCAGGCCGCAAGCGCCTGATGGGCTGGAGACCGACAGTCAGAGGTTCCGTCATGAACCCGAACGATCACCCGCACGGCGGTGGTGAAGGCAAGAGCCCTGTCGGACGTCCCGGTCCTTGCACACCTTGGGGCAAGCCTGCTCTGGGTTATAAGACAAGACCCACCAAGAAGGCTTCCGACAAGATGATCGTAAGACGCAGAAACGGCAAGTAATCGTCAGAAAGGAGACTTTGATTAACCATGGGTAGAAGCGTTAAAAAGGGTCCTTTCGTGCAGCCGGTGCTGCTCAAAAGAATCCAGGAAATGAATGAAAAGAACGAGAAGGTCGTGCTCAAGACATGGAGCCGTTCTTCCACTATATTCCCTGATTTCGTAGGCCACACAATTGCCGTTCACAACGGCAAGAATCACGTTCCGGTATTCGTAACCGAAGAAATGGTCGGTCACAAGCTCGGCGAGTTTGTCCCCACCAGAACCTTCAAGGGTCACGCCGGAAGCAAGACCAGCAAGAAGTAAGCAGCTGAAAGGAGTGTACTGAAATGGAAGCAAGAGCAGAGCTTAAATACGCTCGCATTTCTCCCACAAAGGTTCAGATAGTGCTTGACCTTATCAGAAACAAGCCTGTTAAGGAAGCTGAGGCTATACTGAAGAATACGCCCAAGGCTGCTTGCGAGTATCTTGAGAAGCTCCTCAAGTCAGCCGTGGCAAACGCAACCAACAATTTCAACATGGATGAGGATAAGCTCTATGTGTCGGAGTGCTTCGCAACCTCCGGACCGATCCTCAAGCGTATGCGTCCCAGAGCACAGGGCAGAGCATACCGCATAGACAAGAAGACATCACACGTTACCCTTGTGGTAAAGGAACAGGAAGACTGATTGAGGAGGTAAGCACATGGGTCAGAAAATTCATCCTCACGGCCTCAGAGTAGGCGTGATTAAGGATTGGGATTCTCGCTGGTATGTAGGCAAGAAGGACTTCGCCGATACTCTCGTCGAGGACTACAACCTCCGTAAGATGCTCAAGGAGCAGCTTAAGGCAGCCGGCGTTCCCAAAATTGAAATCGAGCGCGTATCCGGCAGGGTCCGCATTCACATCTTCTGCGCAAAGCCGGGCATCGTCATCGGCCAGAAGGGCGCAGAGATCGAAAAGCTCCGCGTTCAGTGCGAGAAGAAGATCGGCAAGCCCGTATCGATCAACATCGTCGAGGTCAAGGTTCCCGACGCAGACGCAACCCTGGTTGCCGAGAGCATCGCTCTCCAGCTTGAGAAGCGCGTCAGCTTCCGCCGTGCTATGAAGATGAGCATCGGCAGAGCCATGAACTCCGGCGTCAAGGGCATCAAGATCATGCTCTCCGGCCGTGTGGGCGGCGCTGAAAT
>CAMHMN010000014.1 GCA_946186245.1 uncultured Clostridia bacterium | reverse complement strand
GCTTCGGCTTCCTCGACGGGCTCGTCTTCCTCGGCAGCTTCGGCTTCTTCGACGAACTCGAATTCCTCGGCAGCTTCGGTTTCCTCGACGGGCTCGTCTTCCTCGGCAGCTTCGGCTTCTTCGACGGGCTCGAATTCCTCGGCAGCTTCGGTTTCCTCGACGGGCTCGTCTTCCTCGGCAGCTTCGGTTTCCTCGACGGGCTCGAATTCCTCGGCGGCTTCGGTTTCCTCGACGGGCTCGTCTTCCTCGGCAGCTTCGGCTTCCTCAATGGGCTCGGCTTCCTCGGCAGCTTCGGTTTCCTCAACGGACGCTGCTGCTTCTTCAGCGGCTATTTCAAAATCCTCAAATGCCTCGATTTCCTCGGGGGTTTCGGAGGCGTCGGGTGTGTATTCCTTGTCTAATTCGGACATGCTGGATTTGCTCCCTTCGGTATCAATAGTAGAATATGTTATATATCAATTACCCATCTATTTTGACACAACTCATGTAAAATTACAAGTGTTTTATGGGATAAAAATCTGTTTTTTTTATAAATCTTTGAAAAATTCGCGTGCGTCATACATGTATCTCGCACCCGAAAAAATCGTCGCCGCGACGGCGGTGTAAAGCACGACATTGGATAAGATCATCAGCCAGCTTCCGATAAAGGACGGAATGAAAGTGAAAACCGCAGTGAATTCATCGGCGGCCCTTGAACAGAAGATGCCAATGATTGCGATCATCTGGGTGACGGTCTTGATCTTGCCCCAGATATTGGCGGCAATGACCTTGCCCTTGTCGGCGGCAATCATGCGCATGGAGGTGACAAGGAACTCGCGGAAGAGTATCACCACCACCACCCAGGCGCCGCATATATTTTCCTGCACAAAGCAGATCAGGGTGGACATGATCAGCATCTTATCGGCGACGGGATCCATCAATTTGCCGAAATCCGTGATAAGATTGCGTTTGCGGGCGATTTTGCCGTCCAGCATGTCGGTCAGAGACGCCGCGCCGAAGCAAAGTCCGCCAATAAGCCAACGGAAGGGGATGCCTCCTACCAGCAGAAAAATCATAATGATCGGTATAAACAGCACTCTCAGTACCGTCAGTTTATTCGGAAGATTCATGTATCTTCCCCCTTTTGTCATTTTTTAAAATATACATGGAATAAACGGTGTTCCCGGTACAACCATCACTGCTGCACCAGCTGTCCCACCAGATCGCAGTCCATGGAGTCGGTTATTTCCACCGTCACAAACGTCCCGGGAGCGAGCTTTTTGCCGTCGGTGTCAAAGAAAATCTTGCCGTCGATTTCGGGTGCTTCTCCCTGCGAACGACCGTAGCAGCATTCCGCCAGCCGGTCGAAGCCTTCCACCATTACTTCCAGGCGTTTGCCGATCATACCGGCGCACCATTCGTCAATAACGCGGGACTGCTCGTCGATGATGGATTCCTCGCGCATGGCGGCGGTTTCGGCGTCCACTCTGTCGGGAAGGTCGAAGGCGGGCGTGTCTTCCTCCGCCGACCAGATGAAGCAGCCCAGCCGTTCGAATTTCGCCTCACGCACGAAGTCGATCAGCTCATCGAAGTCATCCTGTGTTTCACCGGGAAAAGCGGTCATAAGGGTGGTGCGAAGCGTTATGCCCGGCACCTTTTCGCGTATATGGGCGATCAGGCGGGTAAGGGATTCCCTGTCGCCGGGACGGCGCATGGCGCGCAGTATTTTTTTGCTGACGTGCTGGATCGGCATATCTATGTATTTGCAGATTTTGGGCTGATTGGCGATCACGTCAAGCAGCTCATCGGTGATTTTTTCAGGATAGCAGTAAAGCACCCTGATCCACTTCAGCCCGTCCACCTCGCAGAGCTTATTCAGAAGTTCGGGCAGCCTACGTTTGCCGTAGAGATCGGAACCGTATTCCGTGGTGTCCTGCGCGATCACGGTCAGTTCCCTGACTCCCTTGGAAGCCAGTCTGGCTGCTTCTGCCACAAGCTCCTCCATCGGACGTGAACGGAATTTGCCCCGGATCATGGGAATGGCGCAGAAAGCGCATTTGTTGTTGCAGCCGTCGGCGATCCGAAGGTAGCTGTAGAAGGGCAGCGTGGTGCGTATGCGTCTGCCGCACATGTGAAGGTCTTCCTTCTCGCCGTATGCACCGAATCCGTTCCCGGGGGCAGTCGGTTCGTCTGAAACGCGTTTCACTATTTCGGCTATCAGGTGGTTGGAACCTATTCCGACCACCGCGTCAACCTCCGGCAGTTCCTCCAGCACCGCGTCGCGGTAGCGTTCCGCCATGCAGCCGGTGACAATGAGCGACTTGATCCGCCCTTCCTTTTTGAGAGCGGCAAGCTCAAGAATTTCCTCGATCGCTTCGGACTTGGCGCTTTCTATAAATCCGCAGGTGTTGACGATGGCGACGTCCGCCAAAGCCGCGTCCTCCACCAGATCATAGCCCGCATCGGCGAGATAACCCAGCATCAGCTCGGCATCTACCTGATTTTTGGGACAGCCGAGACTGACCATTCCTACTCTTACAGACATTTAAGATAATTGCTCCTTTAAAGTGAGTTTTTTTAGTTCTACTTTTCATTATATCATATATATTTGGATTTTTACAGATGTTTTTGTGTTTTTTTATTTTTATTTCAAAAAATCAGATAAATAAACACAGAAAATCAATACAGCCGCGCAGGCATGAGAAGTGTTCCTGCGCGGCTGATGCCGGATTCAGATGTTTTCGGGGGCGTTGGGATAAGCCCGGAAGAAATTATGATTCCTTGAAGGAGATCTTGTTTGCTCTGGCGTAGACTTCGGCTTCGGATCCCTTTTTGCCGTAGATGGTGAGGTCAGGGCAGTTGGCGAAGGCATTTTTTCCGATGCTGCGCACGGTGATGGGGATTTCTATCTTGGTGAGCTTGGTGCAGCCGGAAAATGCTTCGGTGTCAATGCTGGTGACGGAATTGGGAATTTCCACCTTTGACAGCTCTGTGCAATCCTTGAAGGTGCCGGAGCTGATTTTGGAAACCTTTTTGGGAACGGTGAACTTTTTGAGGCTGGTGCATTCCGAGAATGCGTAGCGGTCAATGGTGGTCACCGTATCGGGAACGTCGATGGACGACAGCTTGCCGCATCCGAAGAATACGTAGGGATTGATGGTGGTAAGGGACTTGGGAATATTGACCTTGGTCAGGCCTTTGCAATTGGAGAAGGCATAGTAACCGATATCGGTAACGGAGTCCGGAAGGCTCATCCTGGTCAGTGCAGGGCATTCGGAGAATGCGCCGCCGCCGATTTTGACGAGGGATTTGGATAAGCTGACCTTGGAGAGACTGACGCAGCCGCTGAACGCGACATCGCCGATTTCCGTGACGGTATCAGGCATTTCAACCGAAGTGATGGCGAGATATTCCTTGAAGGCTTTATTGCCGATCTTGGTTACCGGGACGCCGTCAATGGATTTAGGCAATTTGAGCGATTCCAGATCCTTGTTTTCCAGTCCGTGAATGGTGGCGTCGGTGACCGTGAGGCTGTACTTGTAATCCTTTGCATCGTCATTGCCGCAGGAAACCAAAGCCGACAATCCGCTCATGACGAGCAGCAAAGCGGCTAAAGCGACAGCCATGCTCCTGCCGGTTCTGAATACCTTGCGTTTTTGGGGTGCTGAAAGTTTTGTTTTGTCCTGTGCCATTTGATTATCCTCCTGTTGATTGAAATATATTACCAGTTTTTTGTCGCTGAATCTATTATAATTTGTGGAAATCAATAAGTCAATAGTTTTTTTTCAAATTTCATTCACGAAAACATCGGAACAGAGGAAGAAATGACTGCTGAAGCTCTCCCTGGATTTCTTCCGACAGAGAAAAAGAGAATCGAAGGCGCCTGTCCGTTCATCTGAATGAGCCTGCCTCTCTGCCTGGGGATTGGATGGCGGCACAGATGTCGGAATTTGCCGGATTTTTTTCTTCTGTTATCCTGAATTCGCGCAAAAAAATCCTTGACCTTCGGCAAAACATGTGATAGAATAATCTCTGTCGAGTGTTTTTTGCTTTGAGGTACGTTGCTGTGATGTACCGTGAAGGGTAAAAAACTCGGCTCCGGGCGAATGCCCTGCCGCCTTCGGGCGTGGAAGGGATGCACCGTTACCCGGGGCTGGGCGCTGCGACATCATTCATATTATTTTTATTAAGGGGTGTTTTCACATGCTGAAAGCAGAAAAAGAAGCCATTATCAAGGAGTACGCTCTTCACGAGGGCGACACAGGTTCTCCCGAAGTGCAGATCGCCATTCTCACCAAGAGAATCAACGACCTCACCGAGCATCTCAAGGAGAACAAGAACGACCACCATTCCAGACGCGGCCTGCTCAAAATGGTCGGTCAGAGAAAGGGTCTGCTCAATTACCTCATCAAGACCGACATCGAGCGTTACCGTTCCATCATCGCTCGCCTCGGTATCCGCAAGTAATGGCAGCTGCTAATATTCCGTAAGAAATACGTCTTTTAAAGGCGTGCGGCACGGGCGCAGAGATTTTCGCTTTTTTCATCGAATTTCCTCTGCGCCTGTTTGCTGATTTTTTTCTATTTTCCACTTTTATTGAATGTCATTGTCCGCTCCCGCGCGGTTCTCCCGATTTTTCGGTCAAGACATAGCAGTAAAACGGACGCTCAGTCGGCTTGCTCTTTAGATTATTCCCATTTGCAAAACAGTACATCTGAGGAATAAAAGGCAGGAAATATAAAATACTGAGAATCGGTTTTAATGCTAAGTCTCCGGATGTTGCGGAGACTGCCCGGATGCCTGCGGACATGCCATATATTATCTTTATTCTGGAGGTAAAATACATGTCACAGATTCTCGAATTTGCAGGCGAACACATGGTCTTTGATTCCTACAAGGTTTATGAGACAGAGCTTGCAGGCAGACCGCTGGTCGTCAAGACCGGCAAGACAACACAGCTCGCCAACGGCGCCTGCATGGTGCAGTACGGCGAAACCACCGTCCACGTAGCGGCTACCGCTTCGGCCAAGCCCCGCGACGGCATCGACTTCTTCCCGCTCTCGGTGGATTTTGAGGAGAAGCTCTATTCCGTGGGCAAGATTCCCGGCTCCTTCATGAAGCGCGAGGGAAGACCCAGCGAGAAGGCGATTCTCGCCTCCCGCGTTATCGACCGACCCATCCGCCCGCTCTTCCCCAAGGATATGCGCAACGATGTTTCCATCGTCGCCACCGTCATGAGCGTTGACCCCGACTGCTCTCCCGAAATTACCGCGATGATCGGCACATCCATCGCCCTCTCTATCTCCGACATCCCGTGGAACGGCCCGATCAGCGCCGTTTCCGTCGGCATGGTGGACGGCGAATACGTCATCAATCCCACTGCCGAGCAGCGTGAAAAGAGCAGAATGGCCGTCACCGTCGCTTCCACCGAGAAGAAGATTCCCATGATCGAAGCCGGCGCCGACATCGTCACCGACGAAGAAATGTACAACGGCATCATGGCCGGCCATCAGGCCAACCAGGCGGTCATCGAATTCATCAAGGGCATTCAGAAGGAAATCGGCAAGGAGAAGTTCTCCTACCCGTCCAACGAGCCGGACCACGATATGTTCGAGGCCATCAAGGATTTCGCCATCGAGGACATCAAGGTGGCGCTCGATACCGACGACAAGCGCATCCGCGACGAAAGACTCAAGCCCATTTACGATATGGTTCACGAGAAATTCGACGAGATTTACCCCGATCAGGCGGCAAAGATCGACGAATGCCTTTACAAGACCCAGAAGTTCGTCGTCCGCCGCTGGCTGCTCGACGAGCAGAAGCGTGTGGACGGCAGAGGCATGAACCAGATCCGTCCTCTCGCCAGCGAAGTCGGCGTGCTGCCCAGAGTACACGGTTCCGGACTCTTCACCAGAGGACAGACACAGGTTCTCTCGGTCGTCACACTCGGCCCGATCAGCGACAGACAGCTCCTCGACGGCATTGACGACGAGGAATTCAAGCGCTACATGCATCACTACAACTTCCCGTCCTACTCGGTCGGCGAGACCAAGCCCAGCAGAGGCCCCGGCAGACGCGAGATCGGCCACGGCGCACTGGCTGAGAGAGCGCTGGTTCCGGTCATTCCTTCCGAAATGGATTTCCCCTATGCCATCCGCGTTGTTTCCGAGGTGCTTTCCTCCAACGGTTCCACCTCGCAGGGCTCCATCTGCGGTTCCACCCTGGCGCTGATGGACGCAGGCGTTCCCATCAAGGCGCCTGTAGCCGGCATTTCCTGCGGCCTGATCACCGAGGGCGATCGCTGGATGACCATGGTGGACATTCAGGGTCTCGAGGACTTCTTCGGCGATATGGACTTCAAGGTGGGCGGCACCCACGAAGGCATCACCGCCATTCAGATGGACCTCAAGATCGACGGTCTGACTCCCGAAATGGTATGGGACGCTCTGGTCAAGACCCACAAGGCGCGTATTTTCATTCTCGACGAGATCATGCTCAAGGCCATTCCCGAGCCTCGCAAGGAGCTGAGCAAGTACGCTCCCAAGATGCTCTCGCTCACCGTGCCGGTTGACAAGATCCGCGAAGTCATCGGCAGCGGCGGCAAGGTCATTCAGAAGATTTCCGCCGACTGCGAGGTCAAGATCGACATCGACGACGACGGCAAGGTATTCATCTGCGGCGTTGACATCGACAAGTGCAGACAGGCCTACAGCATTATCGAAATCATCGCGAAGGATCCCCAGCCGGGCGAGGTATTCAAGGGCGTCGTCACCAGAATCATGGACTTCGGCGCGTTTGTTGAGATTGCACCCGGCAAGGAGGGCATGGTTCACATCAGCCAGCTCGACGTCAAGCGTACCGAGAGAGTGACCGATGTGGTGAATATCGGCGACACCATCATGGTCATGGTGGAGGGCATCGACGAGAAGGGCAGACTGAATCTCTCCCGCCGCGAGGCTCTCATCAAGGTCAAGGGACTGGTGCCGGAGAATGACGTGAGCGACCGCAGACCTCCGCGTGAAGGCGGCAGACGCGAAGGCGGACACCGCGACGGCGGCTACCGTCCGAGAAGAAACAACAACGGCGGCAACAGATAAGCAAAAAAAGAAAAAAGCAAAGCGCGCAGCGCCAATTAGCGAGCGAATGCGAGCGCGGGATTCCAAAGGGGCATTGCTCCTTTGGCGGGTGCAGGGCAGGAGCCCTGCCGGGGCGGTGGGGCAGAGCCCCACGAGCGAGGCGAAGCCGAGCGAGCAAGCCGCGCTGAAAAACAAAAACGGGGTTGGGCGAATACAGAAGCAGGCACCTCCCGCCAAGCAAAACGCGCCAAAAATATAAAACAAGGTCAGGCGAATACCGACCGGGCAACCGGTTCCCATTCGCCTGACCTTTTTTATGCGAAAAAATAATGAATTGAAGAAATTCAAAACATGGCGGCAATGAGCATAGCCGCCGCGGCGCCGCCTCCGGCCGAGAGCAGGAGAGGAAGCCAGCCGACGCGTCTGGTCTGCGTTTGGGGAATGTCAGAGCGCGGATAATTTGCGGCAGGGCGTTGGGGCTGCCCCTTCCGGCCTGCATTGACCCTGAGCACATGGCGTGTGCCGTGCTGGGCGTCCTCCACCTCGGCGCTGAGATCGTCCGCGACACGCGCCGCCTCCCTGTGAAGGTCGAGCGCGCTGCCGCAAGCGTACTGCGGACGCACGAAGCAGATCACCCGTTCAAAAAACTCGCTGTCCACGCTTTCCACCTCAACGGCATATTTACCTACTCCTTTTATCATTCTTATCAAACCCCTTCGTAATGCCTGCTTCAGACAGATATCCATAAGCTATTATTTGCGGGAATTGCGGAAAATATGCATTGAATTGTGTTTCACAGGAAATAATATACGAAGCGTAATATTCCTTCGTGGAAGCAATGAAACCCGTTTTCCACTTGAAATTGGTGGAAAAGTCTGTTAAAAGTGTGGAAAAGTGTGGAATTACATTTTGTATTATCATTCAAGCCTCAAAATTAAGCGGAAATCGCAGGGTTTTCCCCACTTTCCACCGGGTTTTCCACCGGAGCAAAAGAAGGTGTAATATTCAACAGCTCTCCACCGCCTTGTGGAATTCGCAGATGTGGGATTTACAATTTGTAATAATTCGCATTCTTGGGGTGCTTAAATTGAAACTTTTTACAAAAAACCACGCCGATTTTCACACAAATGACAAATATTGCACCGGCTTTCCACCGGAATTTTCAACAGACGGTGGATGATGGGAACAAATAGTTTACGGTGAGTTCATTTTGGATTATTGACAATTTGCTCATTTGGATTTACAATAGATAAAAGCGTCCGTTACGGCGGGCAATTCTATTTTTTTTGAAAAAATCAGGAGGTAATTTCCCATGAGAAGCGATATGCTCAAGGAAGGTCCCAGCAGAGCACCTCACCGTTCCCTGCTCAAGGCTCTTTCCATCACAGATTCCGAAATGAAGCGTCCCTTTGTCGCCGTGGTCAATTCCTACAGCGAATACATACCCGGTCACATGCACCTGCGCGAGATCGGCGAGGCTGTCAAGGCGGGTATCCGCAACGCGGGCGGCGTTCCCTTTGAGTTCCAGACCATCGGCGTGTGCGACGGTCTTGCTATGAACCACCCCGGCATGAAGTACTCGCTGCCTTCCCGCGAACTCATTGCCGATTCTATCGAGGTCATGCTCACCGCTCACCCGATGGACGCCGTTGTCTTCATTCCCAACTGCGACAAGATCGTTCCCGGCATGCTGCTTGCCGCCTGCCGTCTGAATATCCCCGCCATCTTCATCAGCGGCGGTCCCATGATGTCCGGCAAGTGCGACGGCACCAAGTACGGCCTTTCCGAGATGTTCGAAGCGGTCGGCAGCTATTCCGCCGGCAAGATCGACGCGAAAAAGCTGCACGAGCTGGAAGTCAAGTCCTGCCCGACCTGCGGCTCCTGCTCCGGCATGTACACCGCCAATTCCATGAACTGCCTGACCGAAGCCATTGGTATGTCGCTGCCCGGTGCTGCCACCTGCCTGGCGGTTTCGGCAAAGCGCCGCAGACTCGCCAAGATGAGCGGCGAGAGAGTCATGGAACTGCTCAAGAAGGACATCAAGCCGCTTGACATCATCACTCCCAAGGCTCTTGAAAATGCGCTGCGCTCCGAAATGGCTCTCGGCTGCTCCACCAACACGGTGCTTCACCTGACCGCCATCGCCTACGAAGCCGGCTGCCCCATCAATATGGAAATCATCGACGACATCAGCAAGACCACTCCCCAGATCTGCAAGCTCAATCCCGCGGGTCAGATCTTCATCGAAGACCTCGAGGAAATGGGCGGTATCGAAGCGGTTCTGAAGGAACTCAGCAAGGCGGGTCTGATCAATACCGAATGTATGACCGTTGCCGGCACAGTGGGCGAGAGAATTGCCTATGCGCCCGACGCGGACGGCACCGTGATCCGCAAGCTGGACAATCCGCACCGCAAGGACGGCGGCATCGCCGTTCTCCGCGGCAACATCGCCGAGGAAGGCGCGGTGGTCAAGCAGGGTGCCGTCGCTCCCGAAATGATGCAGCACCGCGGCCCGGCCAAGTGCTTTGACAGCGAAGAGGACGCAAGCGAAGCGATTCTCGGAGGCAAGATCAGCGCGGGCGACGTGGTCGTCATCCGCTACGAAGGTCCCAAGGGCGGTCCCGGCATGCGCGAGATGCTCAATCCCACCGCATCTCTTGTCGGCATGGGGCTGGATAAATCGGTCGCTCTCATCACCGACGGACGTTTCAGCGGCGCGACCAGAGGCGCCGCCATCGGCCACGTTTCTCCCGAAGCGGCTGCCGGCGGACTCATCGGACTCATTCAGGACGGCGATATGATCAACGTCGATATCACCAACCGCACGCTGACCCTCGAAGTGGACGATGCGGAAATCGAGAAGCGCCGCGCGGCTTGGGTTGCTCCCGAGAAGCACCTCAAGGGCTATCTGGCACGCTATTACCAGCACGTCAGCAGCGGTTCACAGGGCGCAGTCTTCCTCAAGGACGAATAATTTTTCACCTATCTCATAAAACAAAACCCGCCGGGGCAGGTCATTTTCACATTGAATGACTCTGCTCCGGCGGGTGATTTTTTATGCTTCCGGCAAAGGATTACTCTCCGTCTTCCGGCTGACCTTCCTCGGCGAAGGGAATGCCGTACTCCTGCGCGTATTTTTCAGCGTAGGAACCGGCCTTGCCATATATCGTCAGATTGGGACATCTCTCGAAGGTATTGTCAGAGATGGCGGTTACCCCTTCGTGAATGTGTGCTTCCTTCAGAGAAGTGCAGTCCTTGAAGATGAATGATGCCAGGGTGGTGGTGCTTTTGGGAATGGTGACGCTTTTCAGCGACGAGCATCCCGAAAAGACACTGGTTCCGATATCCGTCACGCTGTCGGGAAGTTCGATGGTTTCCAGGACTTTGCAGTCGCGGAACGCATCGTAGCCGAGTTTGTTAAGGGTATCGGGAAGGCTGATTTTTTTCAGTCCGGTACAGCTTTGGAACGCGCCGTGATCAATGGTGGTCACGCCGCTGGGAATATCGATGCTCTCCAGCTTGAAGCATTCGCCGAACATGCCGTATTCCACGCTTGTCAGGCTGGCGGGGAGATGAATGGTCTGCATGGTATTGCATCCAAAAAAGGCACAGTAGCTAATGGTTTCCACGCTGTCCGGAATCCTGACGTCTGTCAGGGATTTGCAGTCCTTGAAGGCGTTGTATCCGATTTCGGTGATGGAGTCAGGCAGGATCGCCGTTTCCAGATCAAAATGACCGGCGAATGCGTTCGCGCCTATGCAGGTCACGTCCTTGCCGTTCATCTTGGCGGGAATATCCAGCACATTGACGTTCAGGCTGTCGGCGGCGGTGATTTTGATGGTATTCTGCTCGGTGACGTTGTAATAGAAATGCACTTCATGCGCCGCGGCGTCGTCCTTCTGATGTGTACGCGACTGAACGAACAGCCACAGCGCCAAAAGCACCGCAATACCAATGGCAAAAGAAAGCAGTATTCTTAACGTACCGCTTCTCGATTCGGCACGCCGGCGTTCCTTTTCGTCCCTGAGCGCCATTTCTGCCTCACGCTGTCTGCGTTCCAGGTCGTCAACCCGGGTGTTGAATGCCGCAACCGCCACTCTCTGTGACCTGAATTCGGTACTTTGGTCGGCATCTTCTTCCTCTTCCTCGTCGTTGTCCCACGGGATTGCCGTGCGGACGGGAGGAAGCGATTCCTCTTCGTCGGCCGGGAATCGATTTTCTTTGAAATCTTCGTTCATTTTCATACCTCCGTTTCACTGCTGCTCTTTCAGTATACCATAACCAATCCCCGTAATTCAAATACTATTTACAATTATTTTTGATTTATCACGCGGATTTCTATTGAATATCACGCAGAACTCACAAAAGCACGCTGGGGGTTCGTATGGAATATCCCGCGCGTATCACTTGACAACTGCCGGGCAGGATTCTATACTATAAGAAGAAACAGAAACCAGTGAAAGGTCTGAAACAGAAATCAATGGCTGAAATCAATTACTCCGCGCTAGAGGGACATATCGCTTCGGGAAGCCCCTCGGCGGTCTATCTGATATGCGGCGACGACGGTTATCTGCGCCGCCGCGCTCTGGAAATGCTCAAGGATAAATACAGCCCCGACGTGCTGCCGGAATTCAATTACACCGAGTTTGACGGCTCGGACTGTACGGTGGACGAAATCGCCGCCGCCGCCGAAACGCTTCCCATGATGGCCGAACGGCGCATGGTGGTGGTCAAGGACATGGACGCCGCGGCCATCAGCGCCGAGCAGTTCCGCAAGCTGGAGGCGTTTCTCGGCTCGGTCGGACACAACGACGGCTGCGTGGTGATATTCTTCCAAGTGTCGGTCAGAGCCTCGGCAAAGAGCGGGGACCGGCAGGGCGCCATGCGAGGGCTGATCAAAAAGAACGGCACGGTAATCAATTGCAAGACCCCTTCTCCCCCCGAGATCGCCGATATTCTGCTCTCGGAGGCGGCAAAGAACGGCACACAGCTCAGCCGTTCCGACGCGGCATACATGGTGGAACGCTGCGGCAGCGACATCACCAACCTGCTCAGTGAGCTTGCCAAGCTGCATTCGCTCTGCGGCGGAAAAATCACCCGGGCAGCCATTGACGCCAATACCACCCAGAGCGTTGACGTCAAGGCCTATATGCTGGCTTCCAACGTCATTTCGGGCAAACGGGGCGATGCTTACCGCATTATGGAGGAGCTGTTTGACGAGAGAACCGAGCCTGTCGCGGTGCTGGCAATCATGTCGGGCGCCTTCATTGACCTTTACCGCGCGAGGCTGGCTTCAGGTGAAAGAAAGACGGCAGAGGATATGCCGGCGCTTTTCGGCGAGGAATACAAGGGCAAGGAGAAGCGTCTGAGCTTTTCCTTCCGTGACAGCCGAAGGTATTCTCCGGAACTGCTCCGCAAGTGGTGTTCCATGCTCTGCGACACCGACGCTGCGCTCAAAAGCAGCCGCGTCGACGGCAGGATACTCATGGAAAAGCTGCTCGCCGAAATGTTCGCGGCAGCGGAGGCGGCGAGATGATCAAAATCAAAGAAGCTGTGATCGTGGAAGGCAAATACGACAAGATCAGGCTTTCCTCCCTCATTGACGGGCTGATCATCACCACCGAGGGGTTCGGCATATTCCGGGATAAGGAAAAAATGAATATGCTGCGCCACCTGGCTGAAACGCGGGGACTGCTGGTGATCACCGACAGCGATTCGGCGGGATTCGTCATCCGCAATCACCTGCGTTCCTGCATTCCTCCCGGACAGATAAAGCACGCCTATATTCCCGACGTGTTCGGCAAGGAACGCCGCAAGACGGCTCCTTCCAAGGAAGGCAAGCTGGGCGTGGAAGGGATGACCACCGAGGCGCTGCTTGCGGCGCTCAGGCATGCCGGAGTGGCCTGTGAAGAGTCTCAGACGTCCGAAAGTGACAGCGGAAACAGGCGCCTTATCACGCGGGCGGATTTTTACCGCTGCGGTCTGTCCGGCGGCGAAAACAGTTCCGCCCTGCGCGCAGGGCTGCTTGCCTATCTGGGACTTCCGGAAAAAATGACCGCCAAGGCGCTGCTCGGAGTGATCAATGACTACATGACCTACGACGCGTTTTACGGGTATTTCGGCGAGTGAAGCCGTCCTTTATTTTAACAATATTAACTGAATGTTTAAAAAATATTTACAAATTCCGGTTGCGGGATTACAATGCTTTCATTACTCTTTACTTTAGAGGTAATTTGTTATAAAATAGCAGTGAAGATGAGTATGATTCTGTGTGAGCTATTTTCAGGAGGGTGATTGGTATTAAGAAGCTGATAATGAGACTACTGGCAGGCATGTTGTGTATTTCGACGGTTTTCTGCATGAGCGGATGCGGTTTGCTGCAAGCCGCTTTCCGTCATTTTGTGAGAAACCGGGTTTCCGATGCATTGTCCTCTGACGACGTTTCGTCCGCCGAGGAAGAAGTCTATCAATCTCCCTACGATGGCGCGCAGGGTTCCGCAGGTTCTCTGACCGGACGTACGCTGATGATCTCCATCTACACCAACGACGCCGGCACCTCGTGGGATGAGACGTCCGAAGCGGATTCCGCAGTGATCTACGACGCGCTGGACAATCTGCGCATAAGCACGGAATATCTCACCGCACAGGCGGCACGCTACGGCAGCGACGCGGAATTTATCTGGGACTGGGAGCAGAATCCCGATCTGCGCTACAACGCGTCGTTTACGGAATCGCTGGTCACCGAGTTCGGAGATTATTACGAGGTGCAGAAAAACTGGATCGAGCAGCATATCGACATTGATGCCCTGAAAAACAAATACCGTGCCGATAATGTGATCTATTTGTTTTTTTTCAACACGGATTATTCCAACCAGGTCAATCCATGGTACCTCGGATATTCCTGCTCCCCGGAGTATTATGTGGAATTCTGCAATATTTTCGTGAGATTTGACGATGTGTTTGTCACCATGCCGCCGTCATACGCCCACGAAATCATGCACTGCTTCGGGGCGCACGACCTTTACTACGCCAACGAATTTATCCCGCAGCAATACGTCGATCATCTGGGCAAAATCTATTCCAACGATATCATGTACACCGTCTATGACTCAAAGGATATCGGGAATGAATTTACCGACCTCGACGCCTATTATGTCGGGCTTATCGACGAATGTGCGGAGGTTGACAAGTGGAATCTTGCCAAAAGCGAACATCTCACATTCGGCTGATGGGAAAAGGAGGAAAACGCTTTATGTTAAGCAACAGTAATTTTCTGAAAAAAGCATTGGCTCTGCTGATCGCGGCAGCGCTGCTGGGTTCATTTGCTTCCTGCGGAAGTGACGACAAAAAGGACGACGCTTCCGGGAAAAAAACAGGAGGCGTGTCACAGGCGACACGCGCGGCGGATAACCCGAACATCGTAGAATTTGACGACAGCGATGAGGAGGACGATTCTGTCAAAAAGACGCATTCCGGGGAGGATGAATTCTTTACCACCACGACCACCACCGCTCCGTCAAGAACCAAAAAGACATCCTCCACCACCACGACCGCCACGTCCACCACCACGACCGCCAAAAAAACCACGACCACCAAGTCGACCACCAAAGCGACGACCACCACGACGCAGCCCGCGCCGCAGCTCAGCAATAAGTACAAGGTGGGTTACAAGACATACACGTCCGACGACAGCAAACGCAAGTATAAATATCCTCAGATTTCAGGGCTTTACGATGAAGCCATGCAGAGCTTTTACAACGAATACTTCAAAAACATAAGCGTTTCTGCCGCTTCCGACACGGGTCTTGGCTCCTTCAACGGCACCTTTGAGGTCAAGTACAAGACCAAGGACACACTCAGCATCATATTCCGCGAGAGCTATTTATACAAGGGTGCCGCACATGGCTACGCCTGTGCGCATGCCATTACCATCGACCTTGCCACAGGCAATACGATTGTTCCGTCGGAGTCGGTGGATATCGACAGGGCAACCGACGCAATCAAGAACGAATCCTGGACGCTGACCAGAAGCGCCGAGGGAGTGACCAAAAAGAATATCATTGATTACTTCAATCAGTTCAGTGAGGAAACCATCCGAAACAACATGACCATAGAAGATATGGTGACCGTCAGGAATTCCGGAGGAAAATACACCGTGAAGGGCATGACCGGATGCAATTCCTATCTTGACTTCAACGGCGAACCCGTCCTGATACTGGAAGTCAACCACGCCCTCGGCGATTATGTCGAGGTTCAGTTCTGAACGGTTTCAGATGATAACAGCAGCCGCGGAAATCCAGCTCCTATGCCGGATTCCTGCGGCTGCTTTTCTCTTTATGATGCAATTACTTTTTGCCGGTGAGATAATAGATGGCAATCTGTGTCCGGTGCTCCATTCCGCTTTTTTCAAGGATATTGCTGATGTAATTCTTGACGGTTCCCTCGCTGAGGAACAGCCTGCCGGCGATTTCCTTGTTGGAGAGCCCGTCCGCCACCAGCTGAATGATCTCCAGCTCACGCGCGGAATATTGCGACCCGTCGAAGCCCTCGCCCTGCGGGGACTGTGTCTGCGCCATCTGTTCAAAAATGCTCTCGTCCAGCGCATTGATTCCCGCGTGAACCGAGCGGATCATGCTCTTGAGTTTGTCGGGCGTGTGATTCTTGATGAGGTAGCCCTTCGCCCCGTTGCCGATTGCCTTGCGCACCAGATCGTAATCGTCAAAGGTGGTGAGAATCAGCACCTTGCCGAGAGCTTCCTCCGTGATGATTTTCGTGGCCTCGATGCCGTCCATTTCGGGCATTTGGATATCCATGAGAATGACGTCGGCGGCGTTGTTTCGCGCCAGTTCAACGCATTCCCTGCCGTTGGAGGCGAGTCCGATTACCTCGAATTCGCTGTCCACGCTGAGAATAATGCTCATTCCCTCGCGGACAAAGTCGCTGTCATCCGCGATGATAATTCTGATTGCCATTTTATCGCCCCCTTATAGTCATTATTGTACACTTCTCATTTACCTTCACCCTTCAACCTGATGAATGGGAATCAGCATGTTGATGGTGAAACCGTTGTCGCCGGAAATGTGAGCCGTGCCGCCCAGCTGCGAAACGCGTCGCCTGATGCCTTCCAGACCCATTCCGTCGTGAATGTCCTCGCAGCCCCTGCCGTTGTCGCTCACGCAGCAGCGAAGCAGCTGATTGAGCACCTTGATTTCAATGCTCATGCGGCTGCAATGGGCGTATTTCATGGCGTTGGTGACTGCCTCGCAGCAATTGTCGTAAATGACGCTCCACATCTGCTCCGTGATTCTTCCGCTGTCGCCTTCCACCGTCAGCTGCGCGTCAATGCCGTACTGGGATTTGCATTCCTCGCAGAGTAAATTCAGACCCAACAGGGCCTTGCGCTTGCCGTCGGGACGTTCGCTGCGCAGAACAGCGCGGATTTCGTCCATCCCGTCGCGGAGACTCTGGGTGACGCGCCCAAGAATTTCGTCCGCCTTGTCGGGATTGCTTGGGGCTATGGCGCGGCAGGCCTCCAGTTGGTAGATGGAGCCGTTGATGCGGTGCCCCAGCTTGTCGTGAAGTGCCTGTGTCAGACGCGCCTTGTCCTGCAGCATGATGTTTTCGTAGTGAAGGTTGGTGCGCCTTATCTCGTTTTTGAAATCCGCCGCGCTGGTTTCAATGGAATTCTTCAATTGCAGTTCCTGTTCCTCGTATTGCTCGGCGGATACCTGGTATCTGAGAATCATGCCGCTGTGCTGCCAGTAAATCACGGCGGTGAGCAGACAGAGCAGCAGGTAGGTGAATTTATCCTCGACTGCCGCAGCCCCTATCATCGGCGTGAGCAGCAGAAACGGCTGCCATTGCAGCAGACAGACCGCGTCGCAGATGGTCATGGGCAGCAGCACGGCAAATGCACTCCCGCAAAACTTCATTCCCAGCAGCACGCAGGCGAATTCCAATGCCAGCAGCCAGCGCTGCCGCTTTCCGCGGGTGACGGTTTCATAGAATGCCATGACACAGGCAGTCATGGCTGTTATTGCCAGTGTGAAGGCGTTGACACGATTTTCATCCCCGCCGTGTAAAATCAGATAAATCGCCATGAGCAGCGCATAGCCGAATTTCACGAGAACAAAATAATGCTTTTTCCCCCATTCGGAGCGGTTTTCTCCCTGCATTTTCTTCACCTCTCATTACCATTCATCATACCATGTTTTGCGGCAATTGTAAAGAAAAAAGCGGGCGAAGGAATGATTCTTTCAGAATTCCTCACCCGCAATCATGATTTACTATTCCAAGCCCGCAGGGCTTCCGACACTATTCATGATGCTTTATTCCCGCTGACGCTGGCGTCAGCCGATTCACTGAGCGAGCGAATGCCAGCGCCTTATTCCTTCTGGGTTCCGTCGGAGAGCCTTGCTCCCAGGTATCCCGCCGTCAGGAGAACCAGCAGGAACGCCGCCGACACCAGGAAGTAATTGGAACAGGCGTTGTTTTCGCCCTTCATGAGGGCTTCGGCGGTGATCATGACCCATTTCTGCGGGGCGATCAGCGACAGCTTTTCCCACCAGTCGGGCAGGGTGACGAAATCGAAATAGACGGCGGAAATCAGATTGGAAAACACCCATACGCCGAAGGAAGCGTAGACCGCGAAGGTGGTGTTCCGGAAGAAGATGCCGAAGACCAGCGAAAGCAGATTGTAGATCAGTCCCATGGTACCCACCAGCAGCAGATAAATGCCGAAGGGAATGCCGACATGCGTGCCGACGAAGGCAGCCGTGGCCGCCGCGACAACCGCCGTCTGAAGAACCGTGACAATGACCGCCGTCAGCGCCTTGGAGGCGATGTATTTCAGCATGGTCATGCCGGACATCTCGATGCGGAGAAGGGATTTGTTGTCGCTCTCGGTGACCACGAGATTCGCCACAAAGCAGCCGGTCAGGGCGAAGGCCAGCGACAGCACCGCCAGCGCGTAACCCGTGCTTCGGAGGTGATCGGTCTGCGCAGGGGAAAGCGATTTTTCGCTTTCTGTGATAACGGATTTGACGGAGGGCGTTTTGTCCAGGGCTGCCTTTGCGGTGCTGATTGCCTGTGACTGACTTTCGGATGAGGAAGCGCAGCCCGCAATAACGGAAAGATTTGCGTTGATTTTGCTCTTGAGCAGGTCAAAGCGTCCGTCCTTTTCGCCGTTGAGAATGATTATTTCAGGCGACTGCCCCTTCATGAGTCTGGCGGAGGAATCTTCCGGAAGATACACCACGCCGGCCATGAAGCTGCGGTCGTAGGTGTCCCGCACCAGCTCCTTCAATTGCTCCACGGAAAGCGGTTCGCTTTTGTACCGGATGACCGTACACCATTCTTCCTTCGTCAGAGAACGCAGCAGCAGTTCGGAGAAGTCGTCCTGCGCCGCGTCCACAAACACCACGGTGACGTTCTTGGTGTCCATGATCACAGCGCTCTCAAAGTTGTCCATCTCCACGATCTCGCTGGACGGAACGTCTGCGACATATTCGCTGCTGGTCTGGATCATATGCAGCGCGGAAGCGCCGATGGGCAGCAGCACCAGACACACGAGGAATCCGATGTTCCTCAGCAGCATCTTGCAGTTGATCTTGGTCATGGTCAAAAAAGCTCTCATGATTCAGTTCTCCTTTCCGAATCTGACGGCAGCCATTCCCAGAGGAACGCAGACCACCGTCATTCCGCAGAGCAACAGCAGCGCGGGAAGGGTGAATTGACTGCTCCCGCTTGTGTTGAGCTCCACAAGGGAACGCGTCATGTAATAAATGGGGGAATAGTCGCAGATTTTGTCGGCAAACGTCGCCCACATATAGGGGCAGAAGGAGCCGCCGAAGAATCCCCAGAACATCAGCAGGCAGTAGCCGAACACCACGCAGACAATGACATTGCGTATCAGGCTGAACAGCACGGTGGCCAGCGCCGCGGCAGCGATACAGCCGAGCAGCAGAATCAGCGCGCAGAGGGGCATCTTTTTCCATTCGATATGGAAGAGCGCGGTGCAGATGGCAATGCCTGCAAACATCAGACCTGTGATGACGATGGCGGAAGGAACAAACCGGCTCAGATAGACCGACAGGGAAGAAGCCGGAGAGGTGCGGAACCGCCTGCCGATTTTGTTCTTCTGTTCGGCGGAAGTGATCACGCCGAGAACGATCATGGAGCACCACACGAAGTAGACCGTGTAGGCGACCGTGTAATACATCTGGGAATCCGGCATGGGCTGAACGTCAATTTTGTATTCTGTCAGGTATTCTTTGATCTGGGTTCCTGAAGCCCCGGAGAGAACCGATGAAATGATCATCTCTACCACGCTGGCTTCAAGCTGATGATCTTGCGAAGCATACACCGTGCAGCCGTCATCGCTGAATTCGGCGAACACATCCGCCTTGCCGCTCTGAATGGCGTTCTGAGAACTGCCGTCGGCAAGTGCCATCAGCTCGATGCCGTTCTCTTTGCCGATGCTTTTCAGCACCGGCTGGAGCGGTTCATATACGCAGCCCTGCGAAAAGCTGTACCCGAGTGTGAAATTCCCGAATTCGAGATTGTCGGTCATCATGTCCTTGAACACCGCCGAAAGCATACCCGTGACCATGATCATGCAGAGCAGTATCAGAATGATGGGCTTGCAGCGGAGCATTAATTTCAGATTGTTCTTGATGAGAATCATAATCAACCCTCGCCTCCCGCGTAATCGCGCAGTTTTTTGCCTGTCAGGGTGAGGAATACTTCCTCGAGCGTCACGCTTTCGGGATCCTGATCGGTCACCAGACGGGCGAGTTCTTCCCGTGTGCCGGTGGCGATGATCCTGCCGTTGTCCATGATGGCAATGCGGGAGCAGATGGCCTCGACTTCTTCCATGTAATGGCTGGTGTAGATGACGGTCGTCCCCTTTGCGTTGGCTTCCTTGATCTTTTCCAGAATGAAGTTGCGGGACTGCGGGTCAACGCCGACCGTCGGCTCGTCAAAAATCATCAGGTCGGGCTTGTGTCCGATGGAGCAGGCGATATTCAGCCGGCGCTTCATTCCCCCCGAAAAGGTCTTGGCGTAGCTGTTCCTTCTGTCGAGCAGCCCGACGAATTCAAGGGATTCGTTCACCGCCGCGCTGAGTTGCCTGCCGCGGATGCCGTAGAGCGAGGTGAAAAGCTCCACGTTTTCCCATGCCTTGAGGGTGCCGTGAATGGCGAGGTCCTGCGGAATGTAGCCGATTCTGCGCTTGATTTCCTTCATGTGCTTCTTTGCGTCCATGCCGAAGACCTCGATGCTGCCGGAAGTCGGCTTCAGCAGGGAGCACACCATGTTCAGCGTGGTGGATTTGCCGGCTCCGTTGGGGCCGAGAAGCCCGAAAATTTCGCCCTCATAGATTTCCAGGGAAATGTGGTCAACCGCTGTTCTGCTGTCAAATTTCTTGCTCAGTCCGTTGAGCTTGAGTATTGTATTGCGTTCCATAATAACCTCCGTGAAGCGTTTGATTTGAACTGTCCTTGACTTACAATCAGATTATAGCATATCCTTTTCGCCAGGGGTAGTGCCGTTGGTCACGACCCGGCATGACAAAAGTCATATTCTGCGCATGCGAATGGCACAGCTGCCCACCGGCCCAAAAATTTAAAGTTTTGTAAATCTGCAAAAATAGACTTCCAACTCATGAATTTATGTATTATAATAATTAGGTATAACTATGCATGCTTGCAAAGCAAAAGGAGTCTGAATTAAGAGCTATGAAAAACAAGGTACGTCTCAATGTTTGCGGAACCGATTACTTCATCGCGTCCGAAGATGACGAGAGCTACATCAGAGCGATAGGCGACGACGTGGACGCCCGCATGAATTCCATGATGGCGGGCAGCGACAGGGTTTCCACCACCATGGCGGCGGTTCTCTGCGCCCTCAGCTACGCCGACGAATGCAAGAAGGCCAACGCCACCGCCGACAGTCTTCGCGTCCAGATCAAGGCATATATTGAAGAAAGCGAACGCTCCCGTCTGGAAGCCGAAGAAGCCAAGCGTGAGATCGAGCGACTCCGCCGTGAATTGCAGGGCGTTCGTCTGCGCCTTTCCGAGCTTGACGACAGATGAGTTTTTCGTTCGGAGAAAGAGTGAAAAAGAAGGAAAAAATTGAAATACTGGCACCCGCCGGTTCGCAGGAGCAGCTTGTGGCCGCCGTGCGTTCGGGAGCCGACGCGGTCTATCTCGGCGCGGGAGGTCTGAATGCCAGACGCAACGCCGAGAATTTCTCCGGCTATTCCCGGCTTCGCGAGGCGGTGGAATACTGCCATGCTTCGGGGGTAGACGTGCATCTCACCGCGAATATCCTGGTGCGGGACGACGAATGGCCGCAGGCGGAGGAGCTTGTCGGACAGGTGTGCGATCTCGGCGTGGACGCGGTGATCGTGCAGGACGCGGGTCTGGCTCGCTACATACGTTCCGCCGCGCCGGAGCTGGTCATGCACGCCTCCACCCAGATGTCGCTCCACACGCCGGGAGGAGCCGTTGCCGCCGCGGAAATGGGATTTCAGCGCGCGGTGCTTTCCCGCGAGCTGAGCGGGAAGGAAATTGCCGACATCGTGGCGGTTTCTCCCATTGAAACCGAAGTGTTCATTCACGGCGCGCTCTGCATGTGCCTTTCGGGACAGTGCCTTTTCAGCGCCGTTCTGGGGGGAAGAAGCGGCAACCGCGGACTCTGCGCCCAGCCCTGCCGTCTGCCCTTCCGGGTGACCGGGGACAAAAGCGGCTTCGACGGCTGCATGAGCCTGAAGGATATGTCCCACATAGAGCACATTCCGGCGCTGGAACAAATGGGCGTTGCCTCCGTCAAGATCGAAGGACGCATGAAGCGGCCCGAATACGTCGCCGCCGCCGTCACCGCCTGCCGCATGATGCGGGACGAAGGCGAAGTTCCCCCCGACCTTGCGCAGAAGCTCATGGCGGTGTTCTCACGGTCCGGATTTACCGACGGATATTTCACCGGCAAACGGGGGAGGGGAATGTTCGGCACGCGCACGAAGGAGGACGTGGTTTCCGCGTCGTCCGCGCTGCTGGGATCGCTCCACCCGCTCTACAAAAACGAATTCCAGCGTCTGCCGCTGCAAATGAAGCTCACCGCGACGGACGAAAATTCACCCGCTGCGCTCGAAGTCACCGACTGCGAAGGACATTCCGCGCGGGTGACGGGCGAGAAGCCGCAGCCTGCACAGAAAGCGCCCTTCAGCAATGATTATGCCGGAAAAATCCTCGGAAAGACAGGCGGCACGCCGTTTTTTCTTGAAACGATGACTGCCGAAGTAGGGGAGGGCTTGACCCTGCCTTCATCCGCACTTTCCGCCATGAAGCGCGTCGCGCTGGAAAGGCTGGATTCTCTCCGACGCGCGCCGGAACCGATTGCGTTCGACTGCGGCAGGGAGGAATGCAGACCGTCCCGCCGACGCGAATTCGGAAACGGAAAACCGTCGCTGCGGGTGGTATTCCGTTCGTCGGCACAGGTGCCGGATGAAATGGAAGGCGTGAGCATGGTTTACCTGCCGCTGGAAACCGACAGCGAAATTCTTTGCGATACGGCCGAAAGGCTTCGTACACAGAAGATCATTCCCGCCGTGGAGGCCCCCAGAGGACTTTTCGGGGCGGAGAAGCAAATTGAAACCTACGTCATGCAGGCAAAGCAGCATGGCGTGGAGGATATCATGATACACAACGCCGGGCTGATTCCCGTCATGAAGAAGCACGGCATGAAGATACACGGCGGCTTCGGGCTGAACGTCTTCAACAGCCGGTCACTCGACGAATACGCCCGCATGGGAATTTCGGACAGTGAACTGAGCCTGGAGCTGATGCTCGGACAGATCGCCGCGCTGGCTTCGGCGCAGCCCAGAGGAATGATCATCCGGGGCAGAATTCCCATGATGATCACCCGCAACTGCCCCGCCGCGCTTTCTCCCAAGGGCTGCACGGGTTTTTCAGTGAAAACCCGTGAGAACGAAAAAAAATGCTCCGTCACCGACCGAACGGGCAGGGAGCTTCCCGTCCTGTGCAGAATGGGATGCTCCGAGATATTCAACCCCGTGATGATGAGCGTCGTGGGAAATGTGGCCGGCAAGACCTGCGACGAGCTTTCCCTCGACTGGGTGACGCTTTCCTTCACCACCGAGAGCCGCGAGGAATGCGCCGACATCATTTCCGCCTGCCTTCATGGCACTCCGCTCAGGGAATCCGGCATCACGTCAGGCCTGTACCTCAAAGGAGTGCAGTAGCGCTCATATTCGTTCGCTATAAAGAATAGAGAATAGATAAGTACGAAGAAGCGCAGCAGCGCTGGAAAATAAGGTGACTCATTTTGAAGCAGGAAGCTTGTCAACCGTTGGCGGACTGTTCGCGGTTGTTCCTTCAATCAAAGAAGGTATATCGCTGCCGCCTGAAAAAGATTTCCGAAATGTCGGACAGCGAGATTATCCGGGCTTGTCATTTTTATGTCGAAGAAAACGGATTAATGGAAGAGTGGGAAGCATTCAGGGAAAGCAACGAAAAGCAAGCTGAAGAGGTTTTTTGCAAGCAATAGATGCTCACCAAACGAGTGTTGATTGTTTGATGCAGTAAACATTCTCCCATTCCCAACCTTCACACTTCACACTTCAACCTTCAACCTATCAATATTCGGGGGTTTACTTATGGACGGTAAAATGAAAAAAATCAGAATAATTGCCGTTGCCGTCTGTCTGTCGGCGGTGCTGACCCTGACGGGATGCGCGACCTCCGAGGCGATCTCGGCGGGCAAGGATTTCAGCGTGATTATGAACGCGCTCAAATGCGATCTCTTCGGCTCGGACGATCAGGGCTGCACGCCGCTGTCGCTTTCGCTGCCGGTGCGCGAGGGCTTCAAGCCCATTGGCAGCAAGTCGGCGTTTGCGTCGCTGAAAGACGAAACCATGAAGGACGCGTATAAGGACATAGAGGACGCCATCTATCAGATTTCGCAGAATCGCGCATCCAACGGCTGCTTTGAACTGAAATACGTCAGGCTCAGATCCTCGCTGGCATTCGACCAGATTTACATCGTCAAGGAGGCGGTTCTCGCCGACCATCCGGAGGCCTTCTGGGTGATGGGAAACTATACCGTTCAGAACAACTTCCACGACGGCAATTATCTCGTGCTTTATTCCAAATATTCCGCCGAAGAGATCAACGCCATGTTTGACGAACTGAACAATGCCATTGTTCCCATACTCTCCGGCATTCCGGACGAAGCGAGCGAACTGTTGCGGGAAACCATTATTCACGACGCTGTGGTGGACAGTGTGGCGTATGATTTTGAAGCCGCCGAAGCCGACGATTCTTCTCATGACGCCTTCAATGTCTACGGCGCGTTGGTCCGGAAAAAGGCAGTCTGCACCGGCTACGCGAGCGCCATGAAGATGCTGCTCAATCTCGTGGGGATAGAATGCCGCACGGTTGTCGGCATGTCAAAAAATTCCGGTCACATGTGGAATCAGGTAAAGATCGACGGCGAATGGTACAATCTCGACGTGACATGGGACGATTCCGCCACCGAGAGCGATATTTTATACAGCCGCTACAATTACTTCAATATAACCGACGAGCGGCTTGCCATCAATCACAAGACGGGCGAAAATTACAGCGAGATGAAGTGCGAATACACCGAGGATGAGGTGTATGTCACCACTGAGCTGTACAACTTCGACCTCGAAGAATGCACCGCCACCAAGTGCAATTATTACGAAATGTACGCTCTTCACCTCAACGCCCTCAACGACAGCGAAGTGGACGTGATCACCAAGAAATTCATTTCCTCGGCGCAGGAGCGGAAAGAGCTGATCTATATCCTGTTTGACGATTCCATAGAAAGCGAGTCCGCCGAAGCATGGATGTCAAAGAACAGCGGAACGCAGTATTCCGCCCTCGGACGCAGCCTGTCGGCTTCCAACAAATCCGGCAGCGCACCCAAGATCAAGAATTGCAGCCTTGTGCGGATGTCGTCGGGAGAAGACGACATCTGGAACAATCTCTATGCCGTCCGGCTGATATATGCATAAAAAAGGAAGCGTTTGTAAGATATGGCGTTTTTTTCTAAAGATATAGGAATCGACCTCGGCACCGTCAATACCCTTGTCTACGTTAAGGGCAAAGGCATCGTGATACGGGAGCCTTCGGTGGTTGCGGTCGACATTCGCACCGACGAGGTGCTGGCCGTGGGCAATCTTGCCCGCGAAATGATAGGACGCACGCCCGGCTCGATCGTGGCTCTGCGTCCTCTGACCGACGGCGTTATCGCCGATTTCAGCATCACGGCGGAAATGCTCAAGCACTTCATCCGCAACGCCGTGCAGTCCAATCTCTTTTCCCGTCCCCGTGTCATCATCTGCATTCCCTCGGGCGTCACCGAGGTGGAACGACGAGCCGTGGAAAACGCTGCCAGACAGGCCGGCGGCGGCGTGGTGGATCTGATTGAAGAACCCATGGCGGCGGCGCTGGGAGCCGGACTTCCCGTGGCGGAGGCAACCGGCAGCATGATCGTCGATATCGGCGGCGGCACCACCGATATCGCGGTGATTTCATTGGGCGACATCGTCATTTCCAAGTCGGTGCGCAAGGCGGGCGACGCCTTCGACGCGGCGATTCTTTCTTATGTCAAGCGCAAATACAACCTGCTCATCGGCGAACGTTCCGCCGAGGATCTCAAAATCAGCGCGGGTTCGGCCTATCCCTATCACGGTGAAAAGCCGGTCGCCATCAAAGGACGCAATCTTGTGGACGGTCTGCCGAAAAATGTCGTCATTTCCGGCGCCGAGGTGCGGGAAGCGATTGCCGAGCCGCTGGCGGATATCGTGGAGGCGGTCAAGGAAACGCTCGGCGAAACGCCCCCCGAGCTGGCGGCGGATATTCTCGACCACGGCATCATGCTCACCGGCGGCGGCGCGCAGCTTCGGGGTCTGGACAAGCTGCTCTCGCAGGAAACCGGCATGCCGGTCAACGTCGCCGAGCATCCCCTCGACTGCGTGGCGGAAGGCACCGGCAGAATGCTCGACATCAGCGAGAATTCCTACTGGCGCGTGAGAAGCTGAGGCGCGCACTTCATTGGCTAAGATAAGAAAGAATAGAGAAGAAAGAACAGATCAACATTTCGCAAGGCGCGAACGTGCCTTGAAACGGATCATTTAGGGAGGGCAGGGACCTTGCGCAACAGATTCAATTTCAGGGATTCCAACCTGCGGATATTCCTCACCGCCGTGCTTGTGATGACCTGCGTCATGATTTATTCCATCGGCACGGGAGGACGCAGCGACTTTGTTTCCTCCGTCGCCGGAATCATTACCGAGCCTGTCCAGAGAGTCAGCGCGATGATCTCGGCGGGCTTCGGCTCATTTTCGGGCAATTTTGAGGACATAGAGCAGATTCGCGCCGAAAACGAGCTGCTCAAGAAAAAGGTACGCGAGATGAACCGCAAGACGGTGGATTACAACGACCTGAAGGCGCAGAACGAGCAGTACCGCAAGCTGCTGGAGCTCAAGGAAGAAAACAATATGTATCAGTTCCTGGCTTCCACCGTTATCTCGCGTGATGCAAACGATTATTTCGCCGGGTTCACCCTTGACAAAGGCTCGACGGACGGCGTAGAGCTTTACGACCCGGTCATCACAGCCGACGGTCTGGTGGGATATATTTCCGGGCTGGGCGTCACTTCGTCAAAAGTCACCACCATTCTCAGTCCGGGGCTGGAAGTGGGTGCCGTCGACAAGGACACCCGCGACGGCGGAACGCTCTTCGGTGAGCTTTCCACCGCCAAGAACGGCAACACCCGGCTCAATTATCTTTCCCGCGAATGTGACGTCACGGTGGGCGATATCGTGGTGACATCCGGCTTCGGCTCGGTGTTTCCTGCCAATCTGATTATCGGCGAGGTCAAGGACATCCGCGCAGAATCGGAGAACATTTCGCTTTACGCCGAAGTGATTCCGGCGGCGGACGTCAAAGGCTGCACCGAGGTCTTTATCATCACGGAATTCGAAGGTCAGCGCAGCGTGCGCAAGGATTCCATCGAAGGCTATCAGACCACCGATCAACCCACGGAAAGCAAGTGAGTGATCAGGCGGAAGGGTGAAGGCAGGAAATGAAGAAATGCCGTCATTTCCGCACCGCTTCACATTCACACTGTAAAGAGGAGGTGTGAACATTGCTCAGACTCAGCGGAAGAGCGCAGAAATATATTGTATACGGCGTGGAGCTGTTTCTGGTGTATATTATCCAGTTCACCCCCTCGCTGCTGCCCCGTTTTTTCGGGGAAAGTCCCATGCTGCTGACAGTCTGCGCTGTCAGCATAGCTGTCTTTGAAGGCGATATCGCGGGAATGTGGTTCGGCATGGCGGCCGGACTGCTGGTGGATTTGGGAAGTACGGCTCCGTTCGGCTTCTACGCGCTGATCAGTCTGATTATCTGCTACGGCTGCGGGCTGCTGGTCATGTATCTCATGAGAAACAACATCGTCACGTCGGTCATTCTGGGCTTTGCGGCGGTGGTGCTGGTATCGGCCGTTCAATGGTTCTTCCTGTCCGGCAGCCGGGATATTCTGTATTTTATTCCCAACATCCTGCTGCCCAGGGCGTTTTATTCCACGCTGACCGTGCCCGCGTTCTACTACTTTAACCGGGCGGTCACCACCCGGCTGTATGACGAATGATTCTGTGTTTTGTGGAAAAGGGGATTGACAAAATGTCGGCAACGATTACAATCAGACCAAAGGGATTTTTCAGTAAAAAACTCACGTTGAAGGACGTGCTGCCCGAGGAATTAAGCTACGGTATTCCGGACGGGTTTGAACGTCTGGACGAGGGCAAAGAGGGCGAATACACCATGCTCTTTGACCCGGAAAACATCGGGCGCGGCTTTCAGATCAGATTCGACGGCGCCACCACCGAGCTGCATATCAATTATCCCAACAGCCGTCACGACATCGAGCTATGCTACATGATGGCGCAGCGCATCTGTCAATTGCAGAAGGTGGATTGCTTTGAATACGAGGGCGAATGCGTCACGCTTGACCGCATAGAACAGATCATTCAGCGGGATATTGACGCGACAGTATACACTTTACAGGTTTACGCCGAGAAAATCAGGTCAGGAGAATCAAAATCAATCATCATATTCGGGGCGATCAATCCTTTCGAGATAGGCGAAAGGGAATTGGATATCTTCGGGGAGGATATAGACAAATTCAGCGCGTGGCTCAATGAAATGCAGCAAAGAGATGTCTACTACGGCGTGCCGCATTTCTATGAAAAGCAGGACGGCAGCACCTTCGGCGCGTTCGCGGTCAAAGCGGGCGTTGCGTCGGTCATGCCTGTGCAACCGTCCATACCCCTGAGGATGCGTAACCAGTTTGAGGTAAGCGACTGGTACGTCCTGCTTGGCTACAGCGACGGCAGAAAAACCGGAAGTCTGGCTATGATCGACTACAGCGGCTTGGCGGAGCATATCTCAAAGGGCGAATACTATGACGCGGGTCACGCTGTTGTGAATCTTACCGACAGCGATGTGGAGCATCTGCTTGAAACCTATGCGGTAAGCCTTTGACAGCGCCGCTCCGATATGCTTAACCTGCACCACTCTTTCAGAAAGGAGTTTGTCACTTGGACGTAAGAATTGTTTATAAACGCTGTGTAGCGCTGGTAGTCATCGTACTGGCGATACTCGGCGCCTACATATTGAAGCTGGCGGATTTCCAGATCATCAATTACCGGACCTACGCCGATTCCGCACTGTCCTATACGGCTTCGAGCATCAAGGTAACGGCGGCGCGCGGCGAGATTCTCGACCGCTACGGCAGGACGATTGCCTACAACCGCATGGGCTACGCGATCATCATTCAGGCGTCGGAATTCAACAAGCTGGAAAACCCCCAGCGCAACGAAATCATTTACCGACTCACCAGAATCATCGAAAAAAACGAGGGAAGGAACGAGGACGGCTCTCAGAAATGGGAGGATTCCTGTCCGCTGATCGTGGACCAGATGGGCAACGTCGCTTTTGCCGAGAACAGCGCGTCGGCGATCCGCAAGATGGAAACCATGCTGGAATTGCAGACCTACGCCACCGCGCAGAACTGTTTTGATGAAATGGCGGACCGCTACGAAACCGAAGGACTGGCTCCCGACGTTGCCCGCATCATCATGGGCGTGCGTCTGGAGATGGAGCTGATGGGATTCAACTCGTCCAACCCCTTCACCTTTGCCGGGGATATCTCGCAGGACACCATGCAGATCATCACCGAGAATTCCAACTTCTTCCGCGGCGTGACGGTGGAGATCGTGCCGATCCGCGAATACACCGACGGCACCATCGCCCCTCATCTGATCGGCATCACAGGCAAGATCTACGCCGAGGAATTTGAAACCCTGCGCAAGAAGGGCTACGGCTACAACGACGTGGTGGGCAAATTCGGCGTGGAAAAAGAGTACGAAGACACCCTCCGCGGGCAGAACGGCATCAAAAAGGTGCGTCACGACAGCAAGGGAAACGTCATCTATACCGAGTACACCCGCGAGCCGAAAGCCGGCAACACCGTCGTGCTGACGCTGGATTCGGATTTGCAGAGGGCTACGCAGCAGTCGATTGAAAATATCGTTCTCGCCCAGCGAGCCGCCGGAATAGAAGGCAGCGGCGCCGACGCGAACGCTTCTGCCGCGGTGGTCATGAAGGTCAAGACCTTCGAAGTGCTTGCCGCCGCGACCTATCCCTCTTTCAACCTGAGCACCTACCTGCAGGATTACGACGATCTCAGCAAGAATCCCGACAATCCTCTCTTCAACCGGGCATTCAGCGGCGGCTATGCCCCCGGTTCGACCTTCAAGCCGGCAATGGCTCTCGCTGCGCTGCAGGAGTATGAAAACAGCAAGAACAAGGGCGACCTTCACCCGAATGAACACGGCATCGACCGCAACGAAAAAATCACCTGCATCGGCTATATGATCCTTGAAAATGCGGGTAACAAGATGTTTATCTGTGACGGCATTCATCACAGCGTCAACGTCACACAGGCTATTTCGGTTTCCTGCAATATTTTCTTCTACACCATATCCCAGCGCATCGGCATTGAAAGAATGAATTACTACTGCAAGCAGCTGGGTCTTGGCTCCAAGACAGGCGTTGGCCTGGGCGAATCGGTCGGCATTCTCGCCGGACGTGAGGAACGCTCCAGCCGCAACATGAACTGGTTCGACGGTGACACGCTGCAGGCCGCCATCGGACAGAGCGACAACCGATTCACCCCTATGCAGATCTGTGCGTACGTGTCAACCCTTGCCAACGGCGGCACACGCTATTCGGCGACGCTGATCAAGACCGTCAAATCCTACGATATGAATCAGACGGTGCGTGAGGACGCGGAGATCAACAAAACCGTCATCACCAAAATGGAAGCTTCCGAAACCATGATGGACATCGTGAAGCAGGGCATGAAGAGCGTTACCGAGGACGGTACCGCGTCGGATACCTTCGAGAATTACCAGCTGAAAATCGGAGGCAAGACAGGTACCGCCGATACCAATAAATCTTCACGCGGCGAAGATAAGACCGAATCCCCGAACGCCGTCTTTATCGCGTTTGCCCCGTATGACGATCCGGAGATCGCCGTCGCGGTCATCGGCGAAAAATGCGGACACGGCAAGGTCATGGCGCAGGTGGCGAGAGACGTATTCGACGAATACTTCTTCTCGGCAAAGACCGCCGGCTATGCCGTGATCACCGACAGCGGCATCGTGACGTGGGAGGATTCGGGCGATTCCATGGCGGGCTGACGGGTCTGATGACGGATTTGCTTTTTCCGATATGGAAAACAACCAAATATGGTGACTTATTTTCGTCAGACATTTGAGCGTGAATTTGCCGAAAATTTGCAAATTATCTTTGACATCTTCAATATTTTGTGCTATCATACAAATAACTGGATATTTCTCTAAAACTGCCGGGTCGTTTTAGTGGACGTCATTTGACAAAAGGCAGACGACAGGCGGTGGTTTTCTTTGGGTAAAAAAATCGCATTCATCTCAGCGCTGGGCGGTCAGGGGACGTCGCTTTCGGTTTCCTGCATTGCCAGGGCTGCCGCATCTTCAGGGAATCCGGCCGTGCTGGTCGATACCTGCGGCTTCGGCGGTACGCTTTCTTACATCATGGGCGCAGGCGAGGACGCGGTGATGAATCTCAACGATGCGGCTTCCGGGGACTGTGTGCTGGAAGATGCCCTCACCGACTGCGGCGAAAATCTGACGCTGCTTCCGGCAGGCTGTTTTTCGGAGAAGAATCTCTCCCCGCTTTCGGTGGAAATCCGGCGTGTCATAGAATCCCTTGCGCGGGAATACGATGTTTTTGCGGATATTCCCTCCGGCACGGTGCCGGACTGCGGTATGGCCGGGTGCTTCGACACCTTTGTCATCTGTTCGCGTGCCGACGCCATGAGCCTGAAATATTCATCCATGCTCTGCCGCCTGATCAGAAGGGCGTCGGCGCAGACGGCAAGTTCCTGTGAAATTCGCCTGCTTCTTACGGATTTTTCTCCCGAAAGCATGAAATCGGGCGGCGTGCAGGATATCGATGCCTGCATTGACAGGGTAGGCGCTAAGCTGATCGGCGTGCTGCCGCATGACGTCCGCGCGATGGAATCGGCACTGTCGGGACAGCCGCCTGACGAAAAGTGCGAACTCATGCGCTGCGCAGGCGACACGGCGGAGAGACTGTACGGCGGCCGTGTTCCGCTTGATGCCGGGCGTTCATTCCGGCTGACGTTATAAGCGTGTAATTTATAAAACCGGTGAAAGCCGTTAATAATATATATATCATTTTTTATCAAAAAACAAAGTTGGGAGATGGACATTAATGAATATTGCTTTGATAGCACATGATGACAAAAAGGAACTTATGATACAGTTCTGCATAGCCTACTGCGGAATACTCAGCCGGCATAATCTCTGCGCCACCGGCACGACCGGCAAGATCGTCAAGGAAGCAACGGGCCTTAACGTCAATTGCTTCATGCCCGGCGCTTCAGGCGGCGGCGAACAGATTGCGGCGAGAATCGGCTACAACGAGATTGACCTGCTGATCTTTTTCCGCGATCCCCTTACCCCCAAGCCCAATGAGCCGAGAGACAATGACATCCTGCGTATGTGCGACATGCATGTGATTCCGGTTGCCACCAACATGGCGACAGCCGAGATTCTCATTCACGGTCTGGAGCGCGGCGATTTCGATTATCGCAATTACGTGCGCAAGTGATCGGCCCGGCAGAAGGGTAATTCTCAGATACAAAAAAGGAATCGACGTATGACAGCGGCGATTCCTTTTTAATACGTATGATAATTTGATTGATTTTACAACAGGTGGAGTTGTTGAATAAATGAGTTTAATCGGACCGGACAAAAAAAACAGTAAAACGGGTTGGCTGGTGACAGCATCCGTCATTCTTGTGGCAATGATAGGAGCCGCCGTCTGTCTGGGCATCCGTTTTTTGAATAAGCGGGCGGACGTATCTCCTTCTGACATTGCGCCGGAGCCTGTAGCGGTTTCGCTGAGCGATACTTCTGTGGAAGTGGGAAAGAGACTTTCATATCAGCTTTCAGCCAGCGGCGGAAAAAACATCGTCTTTCGTTCTTCCGATGAAGCCGTGGCGACAGTGGATGAAACCGGACTGGTAAAAGGCGTTGCAACCGGCGAATGTACCGTCACAGCCGAGAACGAGGACGGAAGCCGTGCCGATTGCCGGGTGACTGTCAAAAAAGTGTGTTATCTATCGATCGACGACGGTCCCACAGACAGCACCGAAAGCATTCTGGCTGTGCTGAAGGAGTATGATGTCAAGGCGACATTCTTTGTGGTTGGATCGAGGAACAGCTATCTGCACCTCACCAAAAACATGGAGGAACAGGGCTGTGTGGTGGGGCTTCATTCCGACGCCCATGTCTTCAAGACGTGTTACGCCACCAATTCCTCCTTTTTCCGCGGAATAGAGCTTCTTGCTGACAGCGTGAATCAATATATCGAAAAGCCGTGCACGCTGCTTCGTTTTCCGGGCGGAACCAACACCTCCCGGTGCAAGCCGCTCTGGATGCGCCGCAATCTCAACGGCGCGGCGGATCTTGGTTACAGGGTGTTCGACTGGACAGCCACCAGCGCGGACACGTCCCCCAAGGCGAGCGCGAATTATTCCTTCAAGAGCGTCAAGAAAACCTGCACCGAAGACGAAGAAATCATTCTGATGCATGACAGATGGTTTAATGTGGAAGCGCTGAAAAAAATCATCCCCTATCTGAGAGAAAAGGGGTATATCTTTGCTACGCTTAACCTTTATCCCGACGAGTCTTATCATTTCATGCCAAGGTACAGCAAAGACCATAAGGACCAGCCGGCAAAATCGGTCAGAATCACGCATAAGAATTATCCGATTTACCAGGGCGGACAGGGATATCTGACAGCTGTGATGAACCCTGAGAATTCAACTGATTTTGTGAGATGGGAAAGCGCGGATCCCTCCATTGCCTCGGTGGACGCAACCGGCTGTGTCAGGGCACTGAAAAAAGGCGAAACGGATATTTACGCGATAACTTCCAGCGGCCAGCGCGGCTCCTGCCATGTGACCGTATTATAGCAAACAGAGAAAAAAGGAACTGGCACAAGCTGTTCAGTTCCTTTTTTGTTTATTTTACTGTTGTTACCGTACCATCATGAAAGCGTAACCGGGAAGGTTGTTTCCCTTCCGTCATAAAATCTAAACAGGTTTTCATAGATCCGCCGTGTTCCCTCTTCATCACCCGTCGCGGAAAGAGGGTCATTGGCAAAGCATAATCTGATAAAAGGCTCGTCGTGTTTCATACCGTCGGGAAGGTTTTCCCAAAGTCCGTACATCTTCTCCGCAAATGCCGCGAATTCCATGCCTTCATAAACAGTGCCGAGCAGCTTTGCAAGCATTCTGCCGAACCCGTCGGGAGACACAACGGGGAATTCGTTTTCCGCAAGAATTTCGTCCGCGCTTTCCTTTGGGCCGCCAATTCCCTCCAGCCCGTTCAAAAAGCGGTTGTCCGGATGCTTTTCAAGAAGCATGTCGAGGGCGTCGGCATAGTCACCGGCGTAAATCTCCTCCGCGTCAGGGAAAACGCGCATGACATAGCCATAGGGGAGCAATTCCTGCCTGATCATCGCCTCGCGGATGATTTGCAGCACGCGCATTTCCCGCTTGATCATGAGAGTGTCAAATTCATTTTCGCTGAAATAGGCGTCGTTGACCCGGATGGCTTGGTCGATGCCGGCCCATTGCAGCGTGAATTCCGCTTCCCGCTCGTAATCGTCAAGGTTTTGCTCGGCGACGGTCTCTTCCACCCGACACACATAGTAGAAATTCTCCTGCTCAAAGACGGTATCGGGTTCCATATTGCTTTTCTGCCTGCGCATGACGCTGCCGAATTGCGCAATGCTTTCGGGAATGACGGTCATGCCGACTTCTTCTTTCACCTCACGCACAAGCGCGGCTTTCCTGTCCTCGCCCCCGTGAATGCCGCCGCCGGGGAATTTGTAATATTGCTCCTTCCGGCTGTAGACAAGGGCGATTTTTCCGTCCCGCACAATAATGCCCCTCGCGGAAGGCCGGCTGAATACCTTCGTGCAGCCGTCGTAATCGTGCAGATCCATTTCAAAAAGCTGTTTCACGATGCTCATTCTCTCTTTGGCGTATTGTTCATTATTCATTTTTCAGTCTTCAGTCCACAGTCAGCGAACGAACGTGAGCGCTCACGATCCCGCGCTTTCGTAGGCGTCAAGACCCTTGTGCCAGACGAAGAGGGCAATCGACATGAGAATGATCGCCGCGACGACGGGAGCCAGGATGCTGAAAACCGGCTGTGTGTGCCGCAGCAGGTAGCTGGCGGGATAATAGGAGGTCAGGGCAAAGGGAATGATATAAGTCACCGCGCCGCGCACCGCACGGCTGTAAATGCTCACCGGGTACTGCGAGAATTGATTCAGGTTGTAGGCAACCTCCAGGATATGACCGCTTCGCTTGGTCCAGAAGGCGATCGAGCCGAAGATGGTCTTGATGGAGGCGTAAATCAGCATGCCGAAAAGAATGGCGATGAGCGCGAGGGGGATGTCGTACCAGATGAAGGGCAGGTCGATGTGCCGGAGAGAGGTCGCGATGAGGGCAATGCCGACGATCAGCTTGCCGAAGGCGTCCAACTGGAATTCCTCCACCGTGACGATAAGCAGGGTGTTGATGGGACGGGTGAGGTACTTGTCAAATTCCCCCTTGCGGATGAGCCAGTAGGCGACATTCCACATGTTGTCGAAGAAAAGGTGATCCAGACCGTTGGGAAAGAGCGAAAAGCCGTAGATAAACAGCACTTCGTAATAGCTCCAGCCGCGCAGGCTTTCCACACGTCCGAAGATGATGGTCAGAAAAGCGATGTTGATGACCTGTTCTACCAGGAATCCGAGGGCGCCGATGACGAAATCCACCTTGTATTCCATGAGCTTTTTGAGATGAAGTGCGGCAAATATCCTTTGCAGCCGGAAGGCCCGGTGTATTTCCCTGAAAAAACGTTTAATCCGATTGTCTTTCAAAGTATACCTTCTTTATTCTAAGGTAAGGGCGAAGCCCTTCCGAAATTATTCATTATTCAGTATTCACTTAGCGAGCGAACGAACGTGAGCGAGCGCCCTCACCCTCCCTGAACGGAGACGTGGCGGAGGGCGGTGGCGAGAATGAGTCTGGAGATGAGGTAGAAGCCGATCACCCAGCCCAGCTGAATGGCGAGGCGCAGGGCGATTTCGCCGCCGGAATATTTGCCCATGTAGATCATGACAGGCGTGTAGCACAGGGAAGAGAAGGGCAGCCATTCCAGCACCTGCCGCAACCCGTCCGGCATGAAGGCAATCGGCACGACCGCGCCGGAAACAAAGCGCAGGATGCCGGATTTGATGATATTGAAGCCCCACAGATTCTTGAGGAAGAATGCCATGAAGCCGAAGCAGACGTTCATGTAGAAGGAGAAGAGATAGCTCATCATCATACTGAACAGATAGAGCAAAAACATTCCTATGTCAAATGACAATCCGCCGTAAGCAGTATATTTGAAGATTTCCACGCCGATGACCACCGGCGTGAAGATCATGCCGAAGACCAGGAGCTTCCAGCCGACCTCGGTGAAAAGGAAGGTGCTGTGGAAGCTGACCGGTTTGATGAGACGCATGGCGACATTGCCGTCCTTGATTTCTTCGCCGACGTCATAGGAGCCGTCGCTGTCGGTGAGAAAGTTGGTCAGCGCGGTGATGAAGAGGAACACCGTCATGTCGTTCATGGTGAAGCCGTTCATGACGCCTTCCCCGGAGGCATGGTAGACCGCCAGCCATATGTAATACATCACCAGGCAATAGACAATGCTTCCGACGAACCAGGCGAGGAAATTGGAGCGGTAGACCATCGCCGCCTGAATTCCCGCCCGCGTGAAGGGCAGGTAGGTGTTGAGATACTTTTTGGTTGCTTTCAATGGGTGCATTTTTATTGAAAACTCCTTTCTTTTCAGGTAGGAGGTTTAGTTCAGGTTGCAGGTTTCAACTTTTCCCTTTCAACCTGAATTACAGTCCGTATTTAAAGACCGTCCTTTTGAGAGCTTCGTCGAAGCAGAGAAAATCGTGTCTGGCCTGCCAATGTTCAAAGGTGTAGTCAATGCCGATTTCGTCAAGCTCCTTGGTGAAATGGACGTGATCGGGATAGAATTTGTCCTCCGTGCCGCAGGTCATGTAGATCCGGGGCAGGATTCCCTTCTGTTTGGCCGCCTTGGCAAGCTCGGTCAGTTCATATTCCGGTTTCCATTCCAACTCGTCGCCGAAAATCGAGGGAATGTCGTTGGCGAGCTGCTGTCCCCAGATCTGCGCGGCGGCTTCAAGGCCTTTTTCCCTCATAAAGGCGAGGTCGTTCCTGATGAAAAGACACCCGGAGGAGAAGGCACCGCACAAACCGTACTGTTCCGGCCTGGAGAGGGCGCATTTCAACGCTCCGTAGCCTCCCATGGAAGCTCCCATGACGGCGGTGTGCTCCCGGTCGGCGGAAATATGGAAGACGCTGCGGCAGATCTGGGGCAGTTCTTCCGTGATGAAAGTGAAGTAACGGAAGCCGTGTCTCATATCGGCATACATGCTGCGTCCGGCGTCGGGCAGAATGAAGATGGTATGGCTGCCCATGGCGTAGACCGACAGCATGGAATAATCCAGCCAGCTGGTTGCATTGCCCCTGAGACCGTGCAGAACGTAGGCGACCTTGTAGGGTTCATTCTGCGTCAGGTTGTTGGGGGTGATGATGGAAATGGGCGTGTCCATTTCCAGTATGTTGGAATAGATGGTTCCGCTGAGTCTCATGCATTTTACCCTCCAAGTGTTGATGAGTGATGAAGGAAAACGGATTTCGTTCCGTCATTCGGATTTCCCGTCGGTGTGACAGTTGACACGGCGGGAAATCTGGCTTACAATAGGTATAGAAAACAAATGCAAACGAGGTATGCAAAAATGGGTATCATCAAGGCATTTACCGGCGCGACCGGCGGCGTGATGGCGGATCAATGGCTGGAAATGTATTACTGCGACAGCATTCCGCAGGGGATTCTCGCCTACAGGGGCAAGAAGCAGGTCAGCGAGCGCAGTTCCAACACCAAGGGGGACGAGAACGTCATCAGCGACGGCTCGCTCATCGTGGTCAATGAAGGACAGAGCGCCATTGCCGTTGAGCAGGGCAAGGTGATCGGGTGCTACACCCAGCCGGGAGAGCATATCTTCCATGGCGGCAGCGCGAGCATATTTTCCGGCGGCGGCGTGAAGGGGATAGGGAAGGAAATCTTCACCCGCGTCGGATTCGGCGGCGACGTCGCCATTCACCAGTTCGTTCTGTATATCGACATGAAGGAGCAGATGGGCAATCCCTTCTCGGTGAGCTTCCCCATCTGCGTCACCGATGAAGAAATAGGCATGCAGCTGACCGCCATCGGGTATGCCAAAGGCGTATTCTCCTTCCGGATCACCGATCCGATGGCGTTTTACCAGCGGATCTTCAGGGGAGCCAACGGCACCATGTCGGTGCAGGACGTGCTGCCCCAGCTCCAGGCGGAATACGCCACCGCTTTGACGGAAGCTGCCGGGAATCTCTTCGCCGGTTCGCTCCGGCTGTCGGATATGCCGGGAAAGGTGGGCAGGATGGCCGGGGAAGTCAGCCATTGCATGACCGAAAAATGGGTAGGTCTGCGGGGATTCACGGTGGTTTCCACCGCGATCGAGTCCCTGACGGTTTACGACAAGGACATGCGCACCATTCAGACCATCCAGCACGCCAAGATGCTGCGGGATCCAGGAATGGCGGCCGCGACGCTGACCGACGCGCAGGCGGAAGCCATGACCGAAGCGGCGAGGAATGAGAAGGGCGGATTCGTGGCCGTCAGGGCGGTCTATCCTCCGGCTCCCGTCAATCCCGCGCCAATGCCGGATGTATCAAACGCTCCGGCTGCTTCACCCCTGCCGAATGTGGCTTCCGCGCCGGTCGCACAGAAATTGCCGAATGTGCCGGCTGCTCCGAAGCCCCAGCCCACAGGGAATATCTTTCTCGAACCGCAGGACGAAAACAAACCGAAGCTGTGGTACTGCCCGAATTGCCGCAAGATGCTTACCTCCAAATTCTGCCCCGACTGCGGGGCCAAACGGAAATAATCAAAACTATTCCACCGTGAAATCCGTCCATTCGATGTGATTGTACTGCATCACGTCGTCGGAGAACTTCATTCCCAGACTTTTGTAGAAGGGAACGGCGTTCTCGTTGGCGATCAGATACACCGCGATATCCTTTTCACCGCCCGCGATTTCGTGGGCGGTTTTCATTAACGCCCTGCCGATTCCCCGGCGGGTGTAATCGCGGTCCACGCCGAGGTCGGTGACATACAGCCAGTAGGCGAAGTCGGTCAGACCCAGCAGCGCGCCGACAATTTTACCCTTGTCATCCAGCGCGGCAAGGCTGACGGATACGTTGACAAGCAGCTTGGGAATTCTCTCCTCAAATCGCTCCTTGGGATACTGGGAGCCGAGGTCGGTACGCTTTAAAAAGTCGATGTATTCCTCCGGGGTAAACCGGTGGTTTTCGATTCGGATTTCGTTGTTCATGGATGCATTCTCCGGTTTTTCATTCAATCGGTAGCGGCAGGTGGGACGCATCTCGCCGTGGTACATCGCTTCGCCCTCGTATTCCTTGACGAAGCCGCATTTTTCCATCACGCCGCGTGAAGCGACGTTTTCGGCGGCGCAGATGCCCATGACGTGATCAAGCCCGAATTGCTTCATGACGACCGGCAGGAATGCCCTGACCGCTTCGCTGGCGAAGCCTTTGCGGGTGAAGGCCTGCCCGATGTGGTAGCCGATTTCCCATTCGCCGTTTCCCAGCGGCACCAGCTCCACATGGCCGATGTTGCAGCCCTTTTCCCTGAGAATGACGGGATAGACCTGCGGCGCTTCGGGATTGCCGTAGTTGGCGGCGAGAAACTGAATGGCCTCCAGCGCGTCCTGTACCGTTTCAAACACCTCGTCGGGCTGGAAGCGTCGGTTGTTTTCGTCCAGCGAAAGCTCGTGAACCGCCTGCGCCATGTCTTCGGTAAAGGTCTGTATCAGAAGTCTTTCGGATTGAGCCAGGTTCATTTTCCTTCTCCCTCCGCTTCTCCCTCTTTGACTTCGCCCTTGTAAAGCCGGCGGATGATCTCCTCGATGTCCGCGTCCTTCAGGTTGACGTCCTTGACGTGTATTTTCCCCAAGGTGTAATTCAGCATTTTTTCCACCGGAATTCTGTCGGTGTTGAAATTCACAGTGAACATCGTGCCTTCGGCCTTTACCGTGAGGTCGCCTTCCTCCAGCCCGCAGTCACCGAAAGCTGTCGCGTAATCCAGTTTGTCCGCAGCGGATTTGTCGGCGGCTTCAAAATTCAGCTCGCGCATCTGTCCGTACTTCTGCTTCAAATTGTAAAGGCTGCCGTCGTAGACCTTCTTGCCGTGGTCGATCATGACGATCCGCTTGCAGAGGGTGGAAATGTCGTCGAGGTCGTGGGTGGTGAGAATGACGGTGGTGCCTTCCTGCTGGTTGATGTAGGTGACAGCCTTGCGGATATTGTCCTTGACCACCACGTCGAGACCGATGGTCGGCTCATCCAGAAACAGCACCTTCGGGTTGTGAAGCAGCGACGCGGCGATATCCGCTCTCATGCGCTGACCGAGCGAAAGGGTTCGCACAGGCGTCTTGATGAAGGATTGCAGCTCCAGCACTTCGTCGAGGAAGGCCATCTGCTTTTTGTAGCGTTCGTCGTCGATCTCGTAGATTTCCTTGAGCACGGTGTAGGTTTCGCCCAGCGGAAGATCCCACCAGAGCTGCGTCCTCTGTCCGAAGACAACGCCGATTTCCTTGACGTAACGCTTGCGGTTTTTGCGCGGGTCCTGTCCGTTGATAATGCAGCTTCCTCCGGTGGGGCTGAGAATGCCGGTGAGCATCTTGATGACGGTGGATTTTCCCGCGCCGTTGGGGCCGATAAAGCCCAGTATCTCGCCCTTGTCCACGTGGAAGGAGATGTCGTCCACCGCCTTGACGATTTCGGTCTGGGGACGGAAGAGCGACTTGACGCTCCCCATCAGCCCCGGCTGTTTGACGGTCTTTTTGAAGTATTTTTCGAGATTCTGCACATGGATCATGTTCATGTTCTCCCTTTCCTGTTCTTTCATAACAATACTATATCATTTGAGCCGTGGCATTGCAAGTGAGGGTGGAAATCTTTATCTTTTTTTAAGAAAAAAGAAAGCAAAAACCGGAGAACACCGGAGAATAATGCCGGGTTCTGCGGTTCTGCTTATGATTCATGACTGTGCGGTGAACAGAATACTGACTGCCTCTTCCGGGCTGACCCCGTAATTCCTGATAAGCTGCTGGCGAATGGCGTCGTCGTCGCAGCCCATGCTTCTGAGCATATCGACGGTGCCGAGGATCCTTCTGCGTCTTGTTTGTTCGGCACCCTGCATCATTTCCTGCATCATGCGGGTCATGGTTCTCTCGGTGGTTTCCCTTCCGCCGTAGGGCGTAAGAACCTGCTGTTCCGTGTCAGGCTGCGCAGCGTCGGATAATGCGGTTTCCATTTGGATTTCGTTTTGCATAATCTTTACCCCCTTTACTTCTATTGTAACAAGGGACTATGAATTTTTCAACAGTTCAGGCAACAAATAAAAAAAAGAATGGGCAATAATTTTTTTCTGATTTATAAAAAAATTACGCGGAAACACTTGCAAAACAGAAAATCCTGCGCTATAATAATTGCAATTTATGCGTAACGCAAACGAATTTCGAGGTGATGGAAATGTCGACGGAGCGTGCGGAAAAAGCGTTGAATTTCAAACACAACGGCAGCAACTGCTGTCAGGCGGTCATGATGGCATATGCCGACAAAATGGAGATTTCCGAGCAGCAGATCAGGCGGCTTGGCGCGACCTTCGGCGCCGGTATGGGTTGTTTTGAATCCACCTGCGGTTCTCTCTGCGGTGCGCAGATGGTGCTGGGAATGACCGGCGGCAGCATCCGTTCTGCCAGGCTGCTGGTGGAAGGATTCCGTTCCAGGGCGGGCGGTTCGACCATCTGCCGGGAGCTAAAGGGCATCGAATCCGGCCATATGCTCTGCACCTGCGACGACTGCGTGAGATACGCTTCGGAATGCCTTGACAACCTCATCGGCAAGTGACGGTTTCAAATTGATATTGCGTCCATACGGCGTTGTTTTCCGACTGAATGGGGAACGGCGCCTTTTCTTTTTTTGCAGAAAAATAAAAATCTCTGCATAACGGCAGTCAGAATGCGGCATAATAATAACGCAGCTGAGAGAGATTGACACATCACGGAACAATCTTTCCGCAGCAAAAAATACCGGAGGTGGTTATTATTATGACCGAAAAGGAATTGCTCTATGTACAGGACGCGCTTGGTCATGAGCAGTATTTCCAGACCCAGTGCAAGGAAACCTCGGCGAAGATTCAGGACGCCGAGCTGAAACGCTGCATCGAGGACATGGCCAGCAAGCACCGCGAGATTTTCAACAGCTTTTACGGGCTGCTTTGAGAGGGGGATTTTTAACACGATGAATGACAGAGATCTTATGGAAAACATGCTGCTTCTGGAAAAGGGAAGCTGCGACCTCTATCTGCACGGCACCATCGAGTCGTCCAACCAGAATGTATCCCGCACCTTCAACAAGGCGCTGGGCGATTCGCTGAACATGCAGAGCACCATTTACAGCAAGATGGAGTCAAAGGGCTGGTACGCTCCTCAGCAGGCGGAGCAGAACAAGATCGACTCGGTCAGACAGCAGTATTCCGGCAGCGGCAGCAGCATGTAATTTCTTACGATTGACCAAACCGCAGTAAAGTGAAACATTGCAAATATCCCCGCAGGTCGTCCTGAATGATTTTATCAATCAAAATCCGGGCGCAACCTGCGGGGATATTATTACTTATCAAACCACAGCGAAATCCTTTACTTCAAGCACTTGTAGTCGGAGTAATCCACAACGCCGCTGATGTGATCGAGCGCGTGCTCGCAAAGCTCTTTGACCATCAGGCACTCGACGGCGGGAAGTCCTACGCTCTCGGCGGCGACAATGCCGTAATCAGCGGAGGTTTTGAATCCCCTGCTTCGGTAATTCATGGGATTGCCCTCGACGATCACCGCCTGAAAACCCATTTTCTTTGCCCTTTCAAAGCCGTATTCGATCAGCTCCTTTGAAATATGCTGCCGCTGGCATTCGATCTTGACCGCCACGGGACTAAGCAGCAGCAGTTCATCTATATATTTGCCGCCGAGGTGAAACCGTGAAAACATGGCGTAACCGATCACTTCGTCGTTCCCGTCGGTCATGATCAGCTCCAGCTCGGGTATATAGGTCTTCATGGAACGTATTTCTTCTATCAGACTCACGACAATCTGTGCTTCTTCGGCATTTTCATAGTCAGTAAAGGTTCTTCTGACCATGTCGAGGGATGGCTGTAAATACTCTTCCGACATGGATTGGATGGTTCTGCTCATTTCTTTATTTTTCCCTCCTTCTTCATTTTCCTGCTGTAAACGCTGATGGATTTGGCCCATTGCTCCTTCTGTCTGCGGTAGCTTGCTTTGTCGTCGCTGTATTTGGCTTCGGTTTTCAGTTTCCGGTAGCTTTCCAGACGGCTTTCGTCAAGCTCGCCGCTCTCAATGGCTGCACGCACGGCGCAGCCGGGTTCGTGCTCATGTCTGCAATCGCGGAACCGGCACATCTGGGCGTATTTCTCGATGTCGGAAAAAGCCTGCCCCAAGCCTTCTGAAATGTCCCACATGCCAAGCTCCCGCATGCCGGGCGTATCAATGACCATCGTACCGTTTTTGAGCATCACAAGCTCCCTGTGGGTGGTGGTGTGTCTGCCCCTGCTGTCGGACTCCCTGATGCCGCTGACGCCCATGATTTCCTCTCCGGCCAGCGCGTTGACAAGGCTGGATTTGCCCACGCCGGAGGAACCGAGGAACACCAGCGTCCTGCCCTTCTGCAGGTACTTGCCGAGATATTCCATTCCGTAGCCGGTTCTGGAGCTGACGATGTGGGTTTCCACGCCCTCCGCGACGCGGCTTGTTTCAAGGATATAGGGAAGGTAGTCGTCGGTCAGGTCGGCTTTGGTGAGAATGACCACCGGCTCGGCGCCCGACTGCCGGACGGCGGTGAGGTAGCGTTCCATGCGCTTGGAATTGAAATTGTCGTTCAGCGACTGCATGATGAACACCGTGTCGAAGTTGGCAGCGACCACCTGTTCGCCTCTGCCTATGTCGGGATCGGAGCGGGAAAAGAATGTTCTGCGCGGCAGGGTGGCAGTAATGCGGCTGTCGCCGTTCTCAATGTAGTCGATCAGTACGAAGTCACCCACCGTGGGGAAGGCTTCGCCCTTGAAATAATATTCCTTTGACTTGAGCTGGGCAAATCCCTCGCCGTAATCCGAAACGATGCCGAACCGCCCTTTGTGTACGGAAATAATGCGTGCGGGAATGCCGATTTTGTCTTCGGGAAGCAAATCGTTTGTGAATCCATATTCAAAAATATTCAATGTAGTTGTCCTCCATAATCAGTTGTGTGTTAGTAAAGAATTGAAAAATCAAAAAAGCCGCTAACCGAATAAACTGAAAATGGACGCAAAAAAGCCGCAGAAAGCAATCCTTGGAGGATTTCTGCGGCGGAGAGATGCATCAATCATGAAAGGATTTCTTGTGGCACGACGAAAAAGGGACCATCTGTCCCGTCTTTTCAAAAAAACGTGCCGATTATTCAGTTAGCTTGTGAATACCTCGCTGACAATCATACTTTTAATCTCCTTTCCAGTCTGCCATTTTTTTCTTCATAGAAGCAGACCCTTGTTTTCAGTGTACAGCCTCGAAGCGGATTTGTCAAGCTATTTTTTTTTAATGATTAATCACAAATGAAGATAAAAAGGAAGACGACGGCTCATTTTCGGCGGCGGGAAGCAGTATAATCAAAAAAATCAAAAAATCTGAAAAAAAAACTTGACAAACGGCTTTTTATGTAGTATAGTATTTAAGCACTTGATTGAAAG
>CAMHMN010000013.1 GCA_946186245.1 uncultured Clostridia bacterium | reverse complement strand
AGAAACTGAAGGTGGACGGCAGCTTCGGACCGCTGACCAAGGCGGCGGTGCTGCGATTCCAGAAGAAGCAGAAGCTCGTGCAGGACGGCATTGTGGGGCCGAAGACACGGGCAGCTTTGAAAAGGGCGGTGAAGTGACCATGGAGCCTGAAATTGTAGTGTCCATTATCACGTTGCTTGGCAGTGCGCTTGGTACTTTCGGCGGTATATTTGTCAACAGCAAGTTGACTGCTTACCGTATTGAGCAGCTCGAAAAGAAGCAGGACAAGCACAACGCTGTGATCGAACGAACATATGCGCTGGAGACAGCGGTTGCGCTCCAAAAAGACGAACTTGAGCGTGCAAACGAACGGATCGAAAAATTGGAAGGGAAGGTTGCCTAATGAATATCTCGAACAGGACCTATGATGTTCTGAAATGGATCGCGCAGTTACTGCTTCCGGCAGTCGGAACCTTATATTTTGCAATCGCAAATATATGGGAGTTGCCTTATGGCGAACAGGTCGTCGGAACCATTACTGCCGTTGATGCTTTTCTCGGAGTATTGCTCGGCATAAGCAGCTCGCAGTACAACACAGCAACAAGAAAACGCTCCGAGGAATAAACCTTATATTTTTCTCATAAGTTTTTCATAAACACGAAAGGAGTCTTGAGCTTGAAGAAAACATATGAAGGTAAAACATACGATGTGTCAGAGATTTCTAAGAACAACTTGAGAGTGCGTTCGTACAAACCGGTGGTGTCACCGGAAGAAAAGAAGCGACAAAGTGAGTACATCACGCGAAGATGTGCACAGATTCTGAAAATTCGCGGCTGAGGGCACAAAGACGTGTAAGAAAGAGCGATTCTGCTTTTGACTTACACGTCTTTTTTCTATACCGAAGAAAGGAGAAAACATATGATAGCAATATACTGCCGTCAGTCGATAGACAAAAAAGACAGCATTTCTATCGAACAGCAGGAACAGGCTTGCAAGGCTTTTACATTTGGCGCACCGTATGCTGTATACAGCGACAAAGGGTACACCGGAGCCAACACGAACAGACCTGAGTTTTCCTCATTGATGTCTGATGTTCAAAATGGCTCAATCCAAAAAGTCATTGTGTATAAGGTCGACAGAATCAGTCGTTCGCTGCAAGACTTCGTCGGCATCTATAGCGAGTTTGAAAAACACGGTGTAGAATTTGTATCATGCAACGAGCAGTTCGATACATCTACAGCAATGGGGAAGGCTACACTGCAAATCATAATGGTGTTTGCCGAACTTGAACGCAACATGATTCAGAAACGCGTAAAAGATAATTTCTACGAACGCGCCAAAAAAGGTTTGTTTCTTGCTGGAGTAGCGCCGTACGGTTTCAAGAAAGTACCTGTCGAGATTGATGGTATACATACGCACATGCTACAAGAAGACGACGAACACCCAGAACGGATGCAAGCTGTTAGAATGGCTTATAATGATTTTAACGCTGGGTGTACCTTGGGAGATATTGTTCGGAAACTCAACAGCATGGGATTTACGACAAGTCGAGGCCTAAGATTTTCTAATGTGACGGTTGGACGTATGCTCAAAAACCCGGTATATGTAAGAGCAAACGCGGACGTTTACATGTATTTAAAATCAAAAGGAGCTACCATGAATCAACCAATAGAAGATTATATTGGCGTTTATGGCTGCACTATCTATGGCGAGAGACGAACAAAAACAAAGCAGAAGTTCACTGACCTGCATGGAGATTACGTTCAAATGAATCTTCACGAGGGGGTCATTGACTCGTTTCAATGGCTCTCAGCCCAGCATCAACTTGATAAAAACAGACCTGTACACAACAGCGGACGAGGAAAAAATACGTGGCTTACCGGACTCACGAAATGCGGTTTCTGTGGTCGTGCTATTTCCGTAGTCAATGGACAAACCAACGGCAAAAGATATATTAACTGCGGTGGGCGTGTAGCCAAGTATTGTTATGAGCGAAAACACACCATCACATTTGACGAGATTGAGGAAATAGTCGCGGAAGACCTTATTAAACATATACGCAATTTTGAATTTTCTAGAATTGAGCAGAAGCAGCACATAAGCCAGAAAGAGAACGAGTTGAAAATGCGACTGACGGCACTTGAGTCTGAAATCTCAGCGTTGATTGAGAAAGTTCCAGACGCTAATGATATTCTTATCGGGTACATCAACAAAAGGGTCGAAGAACTCGACAAAGAGAAAACGGAGTTGACCAATGAACTAAACGCTGAAAAAACAAAGGACGCAGAGGTTATTACTCCTGAGATGGTGTCCAAAGCGTTGACAGACTGGGATTCGTTCAGTTTTGATGATAAAAAAAGGATCGCCAGAACGTTCATTGACAAAGTTGTTATTTACGACGTCGATATAGACATCATTTACAAGTAAATTTATTTTTGTTTGCGACCTTATCATCGAGCAATGTCTGCATGAACCAGTTGTGATTGAGATTGATCATTTCCTTCATGCGGGATTCAAGAGGGGAGAGGTTCTGCAATTTGGAGGTGGAATTGACGGTATCGAGGTATTTTTGCTGCACATAATCCTCCGGGTCTATCAGGGAGGTGAATTCTTCGCGGATGAATCCGGCGCGGTATCTGGTGGACTGCGCCCAGGGGAAGCCGTCCTTCGACCGGACAGTCGGGTCACGGAACCAGGGGTAGCCGCCGAAGATTTCGTCGGCGCACTCCCCCGAAAGGGCGACGGTGACGTGCTTCTTTATTTCACGGCAGAAGAGCAGCAGGGAGGAATCGACGTCCGCCATGCCGGGAAGGTCACGCGCTTCCACCGCGTCGAATAATGCCTGCACCAATTCAGGCGTGTCGATTTCGACAATATGGCTGTCGCAGCCGAGGTAATCCACCATTTTTCCGACAAAATCGCTGTCGCTGTTGGGCTGGAATTTCGTGGCCTTGAAGTACCTGTCGTTGTTCTTGTAGCTGACGGTGAAGGTTTTGAGCACCTCGCCTTTTTCCTTCAATGCCCGTGAAGCGACGGAGGAAATCAGGCTGGAATCCAGTCCCCCCGAAAGGAAGGTTCCGATGGGAACATCCGAAACAAGCTGCCGCTGAATGGCGTCGGTCACCAGGAATCGGACGTGCTCGGCGGTCTGTTCAAAGCTCTCGGTGTGTTCTCTGTCGGTGAGGCTCCAGTACTGATGCAGCCGCAGTCCGTTCTCGTCATAGAAGCCGCAGCAGGCGGGCTTCAGCTCTTCAATGCCTTTGAATACGCCGTATCCGGGCGTTCTGCCGGGGCCGATGAGCATCATCTCCATCACGCCCTGAGTGTCGATTTCGGGTTGGCGACCGGTTGCCGCGAGAATGCCCTTGATCTCGGAGGCAAAGAGGAAGCCTCCGTCCTCGAGTGTGTAGAAGAAGGGCTTAACGCCGATCCTGTCGCGGGCAAAGAAGAGCCTGCGCTTTTTTTCGTCCCAGATGGCAAAGGCAAAAATCCCGTTGAATTTGTAAACGCATTCCGAACCGAATTCCGCGAAGGCGTACAGCACCACCTCGGTGTCGGAATGTCCGTGGAATTCGCATCCCCGCGCAATCAGTTCATCGCGGATTTCGGAGGTGTTGTACAGTTCGCCGTTGTAGACAATGACATATCTGCCGCCGCCGCGAAGGCAGCTCATCGGCTGCCTGCCGTTTTCGATGTCCACTACGCACAGCCGGGTATGTACCAGCACCGCACTGTCGCTGAGATATAATCCGTTGCTGTCGGGACCGCGCCTTTTGAGCACCGACTGGACTTCATACGCTCTGTCGCCCGAGATTCCGCCTTTGGGTCTGATTTCTCCCGCAATTCCGCACATAATCAATCAACTCCGCATCGATAATAAAATCAGGCATCTGAACCTGTGATTTCATTTACATATTACGCGGATGAGCGGCAACGGTTACAAAAAAAAGGCCCGCGCGCCAATTCCTGCCGTGGATTTGACGTGCGGGCGAATCTGAATTTATCTGCCTTTGGGAGCGTCGTCGGAATAGAGCTTTTCCTGGGTCGCCTGGTCGGCAATTCCGGTTTCGGGAAGACCGGTTTTCTTCTGGAATCTTTTCACGATCTTCTCGGTAAAGTCACCGTAATAACCAGTGCAGCTGTCTTTCGAGATGTATCCGAGTTTATAAAGTCTGTTCTGGAGCTTTTGGACTTCGTCGCCTGCGCTGCCATTTTTAAGCACTTTATAAACCGGCTTTTTTTCCTCTTCCTGTGAGGATACCGGTTCGGGGGCTTCGCTTGAAACTGCTGGGGCGGATGATTCCGTCATGCTGCTGTCGCTCACAACCCGCGGCGTATAGTCGTTCTGGTGAGCATTTGTTACCTTTACAAACAAAAGCACGCCCAGTCCGAATACAATCGCAAGCAAGGTTACAATCAGCCGTGCGGAAGAAAGACTGCCCGCGGAGGTCTGTCTGACCGGTTCTTCCTTGCCAGAAGGGCTGCGATCGGGCAGATTTCCGGCGTCGGTTTCGCTTTCAGGCTGTTTGGCCGGAAGGTCGCCGGGTTCCATGTCGAGGTCATCGTCCATGGCGTCGTCCGGTTCCATGTCGAGATCGTCTTCCAGCACGTCATCGGAATCGCCGTCGAGATCGTCTTCCAGCACGTCGTCGGAATCGCCGTCGAGGTCGTCTTCCAGCACGTCGTCGGGATCGCCGTCGAGGTCGTCTTCCAGACCGTCGTCGAAGCCGTCAGAAGATTGTCCGTCCGATGAGCCTGTCTGCTCCTCCTCCGGAAGGTCGCTGTCAAACGCATCGTCGTCAAAGAAGCCGTCGCCGGAATCCTCGGAAGGCGTCTGCGTCTCGTCGGCTGAAGCGGGTTTGTCGTAGGAATTCAACATGTCGTCCCAGCTGCTGTCGGAGATTTCCGACAACTGATCGGACAATTCCGAGAGTTCTTTTTCATCAAGAAGGTCAAATCCTGCCAATGAGTCCGAATTTTCAGAGAAGAGATGATCGTCGGAATGGAGATCGTCAGCGGAAGCATTGGAATTGTCGGGATTCGTGTATTTTCTGAACATTTCTGGTACCTCACACAATGTAATATATCTGCGCAATTGTGCCGAAAAGTGCTCGGATTACGCAGAATTCGCTTTGCATAACGTATATATGATACCATACTCTCGGGACTTTGTAAACATTCAACAAAAAATTTACAATTTGAGGCTTCAAAAAACATAGAAAAAACACTTGACAAACATGCGAAAAAACACTATCATTAGTTTAGCTACTAAACTTAAAGAATCGGAGGCCAAGGATAATGGATTCCAATCAGGTGCTTGTGAAAGCCTATCGTCTGATCAATTTATACAACTCCACACAGAAAAAGGCACGAACCTATTCAGGCGGTCTTGTGCTATATCCAGCGCAGGCCCATATGATTGAGGTGATCGGGGACGAAGCGGGAATCACGCAATCCGAGATTGCCTCGGCGTATATGATAACCAAAGGCGCGGTTTCTCAGACAGTTTCCTTTCTGGAGGAGAAGGGGCTTGTCTTCAAAAGACCTTCGGGAAAAGGCGGGAGAGCAACCGGATTGTATCTCAGCGAGAGCGGAATGAGCGTCTTCCGTGAACACAGGGAGCTTCATCGCGATATGTTGAACCAGGTCGGCGAGCTGGCGGCACAACTGCCGCCCGAATCGGTTTCGATACTGGAGCGGATATCGGATGTGATCGAAAGCCATATCAGAAATATGCAGTAAGAAAGGAAGTAACCATATGACATTCACCACACTGGGAGACAAACAGAATCCGGCGATCCTGCTGATTCACGGCATGATCAGCAGTGCCGCCGACTGCGAGCCGTTCGGCAGATACCTTGCCGACCGCTATTATGTGATCATGCCCACGCTGGACGGTCACGGCCATGACGGCACCGACCTTCTTCCGCTGGAAGGCGAGGTGGAGAAGCTGGTGGGATATCTGAAAGAAAACGGCATCCCCTCATTGGCAATGGTGCAGGGAAGCTCGATGGGAGCGGAGATTGCGCTTGCGGTCGCCAAAAAACTGGAGCAGGAGAATATTCCGTTTGCCTGCGGATTTTTTGACGGCGGGCCGTTCTTCCACTTCAATCCGGTTTTCCGTGCCTTTATGCACCGGAAATTCACCACGCTGGTTAAGATTTTTGACACCGACGACCACGAAGCGGCTTACAGAAAGATGATGAATCACCCTTTTTTCAAATTTGTGGCGAAGGACAGGGCGGAGCAGTTTGAGCCGCTCATAAGATCCATCACGTCGGAGCGCAGGCATTATTCCAAAAAGACGGTGAGAAATCTGGTGGAAATATGCTACAAATGCGATCTTCCGACGTTCGGTACGGAGGTGCAGAAGCGTTTGCTCTTCTTTTTCTCGGATGAAGAGCCCGCCCGGAAGTCCCGCAAGCGGCTCATGAAGGCGTATCCGGAGGCGCAGTACCGTGACATTCAGGGATATGCGCACTGCGGCTATCAGACGGTAGAGCCGGAAAAATATGCGGAGATTCTCCGACAGACAATAGAAAGTGCCGGAATAAATGGAAATTTATTGAAATTGCCTTGATTTTACGGCATGAATCAGATATAATGAATCATAATGAAAGCCCGACGGGAAAGAATAAAGTATTGACCGTCGGGCTCTTAGATTAATGAAAGAAGGTTTTTTTCAATGAGTGTTATCAACAGCAGAAAGGTTGCCATTGTCGGGTGCGGATTTGTGGGTTCGGCTTCGGCATTTGCTCTGATGGAGAGCGGACTGTTTTCGGAAATGGTGCTGATCGACGTCAGCCGCGACAAGGCGGAAGGCGAGGCGCTGGACATCAGCCACGGCCTGCCCTTTGCCAAGCCGATGAACATCTACGCCGGCGACTACAGCGATATTTCCGACGCGGCGATCATCGTTGTGACGGCCGGAGCGGGTCAGAAGCCGGGAGAAACCAGGCTTGATCTGGTCAAGAAAAACGTGGGAATATTCAAGAGCATCATTCCCGAAATCGTCAAGCACAACACCGAAGGCATTCTGCTGGTGGTGGCAAATCCGGTGGATATTCTGACCTATGCCGCCGCCAAGCTCAGCGGATTCCCGGAAAACCGCGTCTTCGGCTCCGGAACGGTGCTGGACACCGCCCGGTTGAAATACCTTCTGGGGCAGCATCTCGGCGTGGACAGCCGTTCGGTGCACGCCTTCATCATCGGCGAACACGGCGACAGCGAAATCGCCGCCTGGAGCAGCGCGAATGTCTCTGGGATTCCGCTCAACAGCTTCTGCGAGATGAGGGGACACTTCAACCATCAGTCCTCCATGAATGAAATCGCCGAGAACGTCAAGAACAGCGCCTATGAAATCATCAACCGCAAGGGCGCGACCTATTACGGCATCGCCATGTCGGTGAAGAGAATCTGCGAAGCCATTGTGCGCGACGAGAAATCCATCCTTCCCGTCTCCTGCATACAGCACGATCATTACGGCATCAATGACGTTGCGCTGAGCATGCCGGCGATTGTGGGCAAAAACGGCGTGGAAGCATCCGTTCCCATCGAACTGAGCGGTCAGGAAGCACTCGCGCTCCGCAGCTCCGCCGATACACTGAAGGCTGTCATAGACGATATTTTCTGATTGTTTCGGTTTTTTCAATATTTTTCATTATTTTTCCTGAAACGCTTGACAATTGTTCTTTCATCATGTATAATCCTTAAAGTGTATTAAATGATACACTTTTTTTGAAGAAGCAACAGGGAGGGGAAGGCAAGTGAACATAGCAGAGCCACGCCCCGAGGATTTGGAAGCGGCTGCCGGGTGCAGGCTGTTTGACGGCTGTGACCGGAAGCAAATCGCGCTCTTTCTGGAGGAATCCGGCGTGAAGGTGCTTTCCTTCACGGGCAGGGAAACGGTGCCGCAGGAGCAGAGGATTCACAGCTGGTGCATTGTCCTTTCGGGTTCGGTCAGAATCTATTCCGGAGGGGAGGGCGAGACCGCCATGCTGCTCAATGTGGTGGGTGCCGGACAGCCCTTCGATATCGCGTCGCTGGCCTGCGGGGACGGCAATCCCGTGATGTCGGAGGTAACGGCGGCGGGGAAATGCCGTGTCGCCCTCATCGGAGCGATTTCGCCTACCCGTCTGACCGAGCGTTATCCGAAGGTCGCCGTGAATGTCATGGAATTCTTCTGCGGACGCATCGCCTTTCTCAACCGAAGGATTCACACCCTTTCCAGAGGAACGGCGGAACGCAGACTGGCGGACTGGCTGCTGGGCGAATTTTCCACCGACGGCGGAAATCCGGAAGTGACGGTCAGAAGCTGTTCCGAGCTTGCCGTCCGGATGAATCTCTCCCGCGCCTCGCTCTACCGCGCGCTGGGCATTCTGGAACAGTCCGGCTGCATTTCCCGCAGCGGCAAGCGGATCGAGCTGCTCGACGTCGCCGCCCTCCAGAACCTTTAGATCAGGTTGCGGGGTGAGTGTGGAAGGTTGATGGTGATGCGGGGAAACCTGCATTTCTATATTATTTTTCATCAAAGGAAGGAATTGTATTTATGAAAACAATTTCAAGAATTGCGGCAGTTTTCATGTCGCTGGCAATGGTTGTCTCTCTGGCAGCCTGCGGCTCCGGAAAGACGGGGGATGCTTCATCCGCCGCCAATGATGCCAAGACGGTTTCCACCGAAGTCAAGGTAGGGGCTCTCTTCGGACCGACCGGCGTTTCCATGGCCAAGCTGGCAACCGAGAAGGCAACGATCGCCGAAGCCTATTCCGACGGCGAGAACCGTTACACCAACACCTATGTCGCCGATTACGTCGATGAGCCGACCCAGATGGTCGCGAAAATCTCATCCGGCGAGGTGGACATTGCCTGTGTTCCCACCAATCTGGCAGCCAAGCTCTACAAGGTGACCAACGGCAACATCAAGGTTGCCGCCGTCAGCACACTCGGCGTGCTCTATCTGATCGACACCTCCGGGGAAGTCAAGTCGGCAGCCGACCTCAACGGCAGAACCGTCTACGCTCCCTCGTCGGTGCAGGGCTCCAACCCCGAATATATTCTCAATTACGTCATTGCCAAGAACAATCTCACCGACACAAAGGTGAGCTTTGAATTCACCGTCGACGAACTGACCGCCAAGATCGTCAGCGGCGACGTGCAGACCATCATGGTTCCCGAACCCAAGGCGACCGCCATCAAGGGTCAGCTCAAGAAGGCGGAGAAGGAATTTGCCGTCACCGACGTCCAGGCGGAATGGAACAAGGTCTGCGACACTCCCATCGCGCAGGGCGTTGTGGTGGTGCGTGCCGACTGGCTGAAGGACAACGAAGGCGCGTTCAGGACCTTCCTGAATGACTTTGCCGCTTCCTCCGACGCGGCTCTCAATGACCTTGACAACACCGTCGCGGCGGTGGTCGAGCTGGGCGTCATTCCCAACGACGCGCTTGCCAGACAGGCCATTCCCAACTGCAATATAGTCTGCGTCACAGGCGAAGACATGAAGACCTCGGTAGCGGGCTTCATCAATGTGCTGCTCGAAGCGGATCCTCAGTCCGTAGGCGGCGCTGCTCCCGACGACAATTTCTATTATGTCGGCTGACAGACTTGCCGGACTTAAAAAATTCACGATAAAGGCGGCTGTCGCGGCACTATGGCTGGTGCTGTGGCAGCTCGTCTGTTTTTTCGTGGATATGGAACTGCTGGTTGTCTCTCCGCTGACCGTGCTGAAACGGCTGACGCAGCTGGCGGCAACGGCGGATTTCTGGAAATACTCGCTCGGCTCGCTGGGCAGAATCACTGAGGGATTCCTGCTCGGGAGCGCGACAGGCGCGGTGCTGGCGATGCTCTGCCATAAATCTGCCTTTGCGCGGGAATTCTTTTCGCCCGCGATCACGCTGATCAAATCCACGCCGGTCGCCTCCTTCATCATTCTGGCGCTGGTCTGGCTGACGGGGCAGCGTGTGCCGGTCTTCATCTCCTTCCTGATGGTGCTGCCGGTGGTCTACGGCAACGTATTCCAGGGCATCAGGGAGGTTGACCCCAAGCTGATCGAAATGGCAAAGGTCTACGGCATGAACCGGCAAAAACGGGTGACAAAAATCTACATTCCGTCGGTGCTGCCCTATCTGATGGCGGCTTGCCGCACGGCTCTGGGGCTGTCGTGGAAGGCGGGCGTCGCCGCCGAAGTCATCGGCGTGACAAAGGATTCCATCGGACGGCAGCTTTATTATTCCAAGATTTATCTCGAAACAGCCGACCTCTTTGCCTGGACGGCGGTGGTCATCATCATGAGCGTCGCGCTGGAAAAATTCTTCGTCTGGGCGATGGAAACGACGGGAAAGAAATTCCGGCTGGTCAGGAGGGACAGCAATGCCGCTGGTGTTAAGCAATATCAATAAATCCTTCGGAGAAAAAACCGTGCTGTCCGGCTTTTCCATGGAAGCCGCGGAAGGGGAGAGGGTCTGCATTCTCGGCCCTTCCGGCGGCGGAAAGACCACGCTTCTCAACCTCATCGCGGGACTGCTTCCGCCCGACAGCGGAGAAATCCGGCTGCCGGAGGGGAAAATATCCTATGTCTTTCAGGAATACCGCCTGCTGCCCTGGCTGACCGCCGAGGAAAACATCATCGCCGCCGCCGGCTGCACCAAGGAGCTGGCCCGGGAGATGCTTGCGGCGATGGAGCTGGGGAAGGAGCGGAAGGGCTATCCCGATGATTTTTCGGGCGGAATGAAGCAGCGGCTGAGCATAGCCCGCGCCCTTGCCTTCGATTCGTCGGTGATTCTGATGGACGAGCCCTTCAAGGGGCTTGACCCGGAACTGAGGGAACGGGTGATCCTTCGCGTGAACGAATACTGCAAAGACCGCACGGTCATTCTGGTGACCCATGACCGTGCGGAAGCTGATATGATGAAATGCACAAAAATATATGAATTGTGACGGGCAACAGAGAATTTATGGCGATAAAATTGTTGATATTTGTCAGATTGCACAAACACCCTTTATTCTGCTAAATTAATAAAGGACCGAAAGGAACGTAGCAGGACAAACGCAAGCCGTTTATCGTTATTTAATAAACATTTATCGGACATCGGTGATTATTTTTTGAAAGATTTGATAAAAATGCAAAAAACAAAAAAAAGTTATTGAAATTCGATAAACCTTGTGTTATACTATAGACAAAGTAAAAAAGAAGAGAAATGTGTGTGATTCATTTCACGCAGCTTCATCTGTTTTGCTTAATTGTGATTACAAGGGGGTCATTTGTCATGGTTAATGTGCGTGAGAATTATGTAGGCAGCTTTTATTTTGATGACACGCGAATCAAGACAAAGCCTGTTTATACTGTTCTCAAGAGAATATTTGACATGTGCGTTTCGGCTGTAGCCCTGACGCTGCTCCTTCCTCTCTTTGCTGTTGTCGCCGTTCTGATCAAGCTGGATTCCGAAGGCTCGGTCATCTTCAGCCAGAACCGCGTTGGCAAAAACGGCAATCTTTTCAAGGTCTACAAATTCCGCACCATGAAGGTCAATGCCCCTCATGAAATGGCCACCGCAGCGCTCTCCGATCCTTACGCGCACATCACCCGCGTGGGCAGAGTGCTGAGAAAGACCAGTGTTGACGAGCTGCCGCAGCTCTTCAACGTGCTGAAAGGCGACATGAGCCTGGTAGGTCCCCGTCCTCTTATCATGAGCGAATCCGACGTCCATAAGCTCCGTATGCGCGAAGGCGTTTACGACGTCCGTCCCGGCGTGACCGGATGGGCGCAGGTCAACGGACGCGACTGCGTTCCGGCGGAGGAAAAGGTGTATTTCGACAAGGAATACGTCATCAGACGCTCTGTGATATTCGACATGATCATTTTTGCCAAGACTGTTTCGGTTGTCATCGGCGGTCAGGGATATGTGGAAGGTCGCAGAAACTAAAACTTCACACCGATAAAAAACGGCATCCGTTCCCGCATGGGTTCGGATGCTTTTTTTTGCATAAAAACAAAAATCACGCAACTAGTCGCAAAAATGATATTAACCACTTGACAAACAGATTTGAGTAGGTTAAAATAGAGATACAAACTTCCATAAACGGAACTACTTTGTAAAAACAAAGGCTGCAAAACAGGGAGAAACGCAAATTTCTGTTCCGCAGCCGGAATAAGGAGAAGTGATCTTATGGCAAGACCGAGGAAATCGGGACTTCTTTACTTTTACAAAGGGGTGAATGAATGGCATCATTATACCATCCGGGATCTGGTGGCCAAATACGGACCGATGGGCTACTGTGTCTATGACGTCATTCGGTGCAAGGTTTATGAAAGCGGGTATTATCTGGAGATTTCATTAGACAAACTCGCCGTGAATGTGGTGTGGGATATCGGAAATCGGTGGATAAAAGACAAAAGCTTTGTGGTGCAAGTGATAGAGTACTGCGCGGAGATAGGGCTGTTTGACCGTGCCCTCCTGCAGCAGTCTGTTGTCACCTCTGTTGAATTCCAGCAACACTATTCCGAAGTGACTGCGAGGAGCAAAGCAGATAAGAGCAAATACTGGCTGCTGGACGAGATCGACGACGAAAACGAAAACGACGATCCTCCCGCGGAGGAACCTGCCCTGCCCGCAATCGACCAATTCGCAGCGAAAACCCCTGTTTTTACCGCGAAAACCCCGATAAACGCTGCAAAAACGCAACAAAGAAAAGAAAATCAAACAAAAGAAAAGAAAAATAAATCAAACAACATCAAATCAAAGGAATCCGGCTGCGAAAACCGCAGCGAAACGGCCGATTCAGCCGACGACGATGCCGATGACAGAATAGAAGACGCCTATTGTTCCGTGACAGGAAGGTACTTCCGCAAGGCTGATCTGGCAGCGATTGAGGAAATGCGCTCGATAGGAGCCGACGACGATATGATTATCGAAGCGATCAATGAAACCGGCAGACGCGGATACTGCGACATCAGCTCGATGAGGTATTTTCTGCCGGTGATTCGACAGAAAATGAGGAAGCACAAGGCCGTTTATCCTCAGACATCCGTCTTGTTCAACGAGCGGAGCAATGAGCGAAACGGACGCTGTCCCGAAACATCCTCGACGGCGGATACAGAAGCCGTTCTCGATGAAGAATTTCTTCAATTTATCGGTGCGTATGACGAGTACACCGACGAAGTGATTTATGACGACGGTGACTTGTTTAAATCGTAAGGACAAGAAGGAGAATCAGTATTCTATGCTGCGTTCGGCGCGGGCGTTGAGGCTCATATCGGCGGTGCTTCCCCGCAGGAATTCAAAATATCCCTGCGCGCCGATCATCGCGGCATTGTCCCCGCAGAGGGACAGCTCCGGGTAGCAGAGCGAAAAGCCGTTCTCCGCGCAGAACTCGGTCATTCTTCTGCGGAGGAGTGAATTGGCGGACACGCCGCCGGCCAGCACCAGCTTTTTGTACCCCGTGTCACGCGCGGCAAGGAGGAATCGGTCGGTGAGAATACTCACCACGGATTGACGAACGGAAGCCGCCATGTCCTCCCGCGGAACTTCCTGGCCCTTCTGCTGCATGTGGTGAATGGTGTTGATGACGGCGGTTTTCAGCCCGGAAAAGCTGAAATCGTAGGGCGAACCGCTGACCTTCGGCACCGGGAAGGTGAAGGCGTTGGGATTGCCGCCTTCCGCCAGCTTATCCATATGCACACCGCCGGGGTAGGGGAGACCCATCGTGCGGGCGGTCTTGTCGAATGCCTCTCCCGCCGCGTCGTCCCGCGTGCGTCCGATGATGCGCATATCGGTGAAATCCCTGACCTCGACGATGTGGCTGTGTCCTCCCGACACCACCAGGCAGAGGAAGGGCGGCTCCAGATCGGGGTGTGAAATGTAATTGGCGGCGATGTGTCCCCGCAGATGATGGACGGGAATCAGCGGCTTTCCGGCGGTCATGGCAAGGCCCTTGGCGAAATTCACGCCCACCAGCAGGGAGCCGATCAGACCGGGATAAGCGGTCACGGCGATGGCGTCCACGTCCTGAATTTTCATCTGAGCCTGCGAAAGGGCTTCCTTCACAACGCCGGAAATTGCCTCGCAGTGCATTCTGCCGGCAATTTCAGGGACAACGCCGCCGAATTCCACATGCCGGAACACCTGCGACGCCACCACGGAGGAAAGCACCTTCCGTCCGTCCTGCACCACGGCTGCCGCCGTATCGTCGCAGGAGGATTCAATTGCAAATATCGTCATTGCATACGCTTCTTTCGTTATTTGTTAAGGTAAAGAGAATAGATTTCCGCGTTTTCCTCGGGAGAGCGGTAGAATTTCGGACGCGTGCCGAGGTGTTCGAAGCCGAATTTTTCATACAGCGTTCGGGCGGCTGCGTTGGAGGTGCGCACTTCCAGCGAGATTTCGCTCATGCCGGCTTCCTTCGCCCTCTGCATGTGGGCTTCCAATAGGGCGGAAGCCACCGAGCGTCTCCGGAATTCCGGAAAGACCGCGACATTGCAGACATAGGCGCAGTCGCCGAGGTGATGAACCCCCATGTACCCGGCGACTGCGCCGCCGATCATCGCCGTGAGAAACAGCGCGGAAGGAACGTTCAGCTCCTCCGCGAGCGCCTTTTCGCTCCACGGCTCGGAAAAGCATTGGTTTTCCAGTTCCGCAATGGCCGGAATGTGTTCTTCGGTCATCGGTACAATCATTATCTCATTCAATCGCGTCATCCTCCGTGCTGCGGGAGTTTTCTTCCGTTCCCGGCTGTCCGGCAACGGATGCCAGCAGCTTTTCCACCGCGCGGGTAATTTCATCCCGGCAGTTGCGGTATTCCTCTTCGTCGCCGCCGTAGGGGTCGGGAATCTCCCCGTCCGGCGCGGCGATCTTCTCCGCCGGAATGCCGCATTGCCGCAGAATCTGCGCGTGTCCTGCGGTCATGACGGCGAATAAATCGGTCTTTGCCGCGATTTCCGGATTGAGCCGCTGACTGCGGTGGGCGGAAAGATCAATTCCCCTCTCGCCGCAGACGTCGATGGAATGCCGGCTCGCCGGCGAGCCGTTGAAGGCGGCAAGGCCGGCGCTGGAAAAGGTCCAGTCCTGATCGGGATACTTCTCCGCGGCTATCTTGCGGGCAATTCCCTCCGCCATCGGTGAACGGCAGGTATTTCCCGTGCAGATGAATGTAATGTGCATGTTCCTTTAGCCTCCCATGAGCGCTCACGTTTGTTCGCTTGGTGAATAAAGAAGTCAGCGGGCGAATGCGAGCGCAAACGCGACTTTGCCTGTGGCGATTCTCGCGGCGGCAACCCTGATCCGGATGCTGTCCCCGACGCGGAAGGTCTTGCCGCTCAGCCTTCCGTGAAGGGAGGCAAGGCCGTCGTATTCGTATTCGTCATCCGGCAGGTCGTCGAGGTGAACCATTCCTTCCGCGCTGTTTTCCAGCCGCACAAAGAATCCGCTGTCCAGCACATGACTGATCCTGCCCTCGAATTCCTCCCCGATGAAGGCCGACATGTATTCCGCCATATAGCAGTCCTCGGTGCGTCGTTCGGCATTGACGGCCCGCAGTTCGTATTCGGAGGAAAGAGCCGCCGCGTCAAGCGCCTTGCCGTAGTATTTCTTGGTGATGAAATAGGTCGAATGTCCCGCCGTCAGCTCCGACAGCATCCTGTGAATGAAGGTATCCGGATACCGGCGGATCGGGGAGGTGAAGTGGCAGTAATCCCACAGCGCCAGGCCGTAATGACCCAGAGGCTGTGTGTCGTACCTTGCCTTTGCCATCGACCTCAGCAGTACATTGGAAACGATCTCCTCGAAGGGCTTCCCCTTTGTTTCGGCAAGCACCCTGTCGATGTCGGCGGGCTTGGGATTGCCGCAGATTCTGTGCGCGTCCACTCCTACGACCCGCAGCAGCATGGCGGCACGCTGCAGGGCTTCCGGGTCAGGGGATTCGTGCACGCGGTAGACAAAGGGGATATTCGCCTTCTTGGCCAGCATGGCGGCGGCTGTGTTGGCGGAGATCATGAATTGCTCGATCATCTTTTCGGCGGTGCCGGTTTCACGCGCTTTCAGACCCACGCAGACGCCGTTTTCGTCCAGCACGAATTTCGATTCCTCCGAGCTGAAATGAACGTTTCCGCGGCGGCCGGCAGCCTTGTCGAGAATTTGGTAGAGCGCCAGCGCGTCTTCCAGGGCGGACCTGACACAGGCGTATTTCCGGTGGATTTCGTCCGTAGCCGTTCCGTCGAGCAGGGCATTGACCTCGGAATAAACCCCTCGCACCTTGGAATTGATGACCGTCTTTTCAAAGCGGTAGTCCAGCATCCGGCCTTCTCCGTTGAATCTCATGAAGGCGCTGAACGCCAGCTTGTCGGTGCCGGCGTTGAGGGAGCAGATGCCGTTGGAAATGTCGGTGGGATACATGGGAATCACGCGGTCGGCAAAATACACCGACGTGCCGCGGTTCAGGGCTTCCAGGTCGAGCGGGCTTCCGTCGGCGACGTAATGGGAAACGTCGGCAATATGCACCGACAGCTCGAATTCCTCGCCCAGCCGCCTGACGAATATCGCGTCGTCGAGATCCTTGGCGTCGGCTCCGTCGATGGTGAAGATATTGACCTCCCGCAGGTCGGTGCGTTCTTTGAGATCGTCGTCAGTGACGCCGGCTTCATTGATGCGTCTGGCTTCGGCGAGCACCTCGCTGCTGAATTCATGCGGAATGCCCATGGCGTCGATGATCGCGTCGGCGCAGATTTTCGCGCATTCCGCCTCGCCGTACACCTTGACAGGCGTGCAGGAGAGCTTCCTTCCGTCGGGGGAATATCGGACCTTGGCCAGAATCTTTTCTCCCTCGCGGGCGTCGAGCTTGTTCTTGACGATTTCGATGGGAGACTGGTAGAATGCGTCTGCGTGAAGCTCCGGCTTGCCGTGGAACCGCTTGACGGTGCCGACAGCCGTTCTGTCGCCGTAACGGTAGACGCTGCAAACCCTGCCGCTGACGCCTTTTTCATCCCGGTGAACCGAAATGACCACGCAGTCGCCGGGAAGCGCTCCCATCGTGTCGCCAATGGGAATATACACGTCCTCGCCGTCTTCCGGCTTGGCGAAGCAGAACCCGCGGGAGAGGGAGACGATTTTCGCCTTGACAAGCCCGGAACCTCTTACGCTGCGGACGATGTTCTTTTTGGAAATAATGACCTCCCCGGCTTTTTCCAGCGCGATGAGATCCTGAAGAAAATCGGGAACGTCGGTGACGCCCAGTTCTTTGATCAGCTTGTCCGATCTGACAGGACGGCTCTTCTGGCTGAGCTGATCACAGATGAATTTCTGCTGTTCTGTAAGCTGCATTTATTTTTGACTCCTTTCTGATAGGTCTATACAAAAAACAAAAAAATATGCGAAACAGCGCAAACTGCTTCGCATATGCTTTGACAAAATAAGTCCCTGCTCGACATTATTTGTTGATCAGAGTAATAATGTCGAGTACCATAACAAAAACAAAGAACAAGGCAGCCAGCATCTTAGTGAATTTTGCGAGCTTGGCAGAGGTCGTTCTGCTCTCGTTTTTGCCCAGGTAAGAATCATAAGCGGAGGACGAACCTCCGATGGCGCTGGAAAGGCCGTCGTCATCGCTCTGCTGGAAAAGCACAATGATGATCATGACAACCGCAACTACCATCAGCAGTATGCTTATTATCCATTCCCAAGCTGTCAGCATATAGTCTACACCTCCAAAGCACAATAATTGCAATGCGAAAAAATCATTGTTTGCACACTAGATTATTGTATCATGTTATTGTCAGATTTGCAATAGTTTTTTTGCATTTTTTATTCTTCGCAAAAAAATTAATAAATTATTGGTTTTTAGAATAATTTTTTGATATTTTGCCTATTTTATTTTTTTTTGAAAAAATCGCTTGACTTTTCCTGTGGATGGTGGTATACTATTCAAGCATTCAGCGAAGAGCTGATGGAAATCGAATCAATCATGCGCTTGTAGCTCAGTTGGATAGAGTGTTTGACTACGAATCAAAAGGTCGGGGGTTCGAGCCCCTCCAAGCGCGCCAAGGCAAAAATCCTGTCGACGTCAGTGGGCAGGATTTTTGCTTTTTTGCTTTTTTCAGTGAACACGACAGGTCTTTCTGAATGAAGACCGTGAAGTGAAAAATGCACCCCTCACAACCAAAACGCCTGCCGGGGACACAGTGGTTCCGGCAGGCGTAAGGGGTTATTTTTTTATACAATCAGGCGATAGGGGAGAGGCAATTACTTGCTCTGCTTGTCCGCGAGGTACTTGTAGCAGTAGGCCGCAAGGGCTCCGCCTACGAGAGGAGCGACGATGAAGACCCACAGACCCTTGAGCTGATCGCCGCCGACGATCACGGAAGGACCGAAGCTGCGTGCCGGGTTGACCGATGTGCCGGTGAAATAAATGCCCAGAAGGTGAACCAGTGTCAGTGCCAGACCGATGACGATGCCTGCGACGGAGCTGAGGCTTTCCTTGGAGGTAACGCCGATAATGGCAAGCACAAAGACAAAGGTGAGTATGACTTCGATAATAAAGGACTTCCCCCAGCCGAAGGTGTGAATGGAGTTGATTCCCAGGCCGCTTTTTTTGCCCACAAAATAGGCCAGCACGCCGGCGCCGGCGGTAGCGCCGAGGAATTGGGCGATGACGTAGCCGATGAAGTCCTCCAGCGTCATCTTGTTATTGATGAACATCGCGAGAGAAACGGCGGGATTGATGTGACAGCCGGAAATGTTGCCGATGGAGTAGGCCATCGCGACAATGACCAGGCCGAATGCCAGCGCGGTAGCGAGATAACCGGCGGGGTTGTCGCAACCCAGCGCGCAGGCTACGCCGCAGCCAAAGAGCACCAGCACAAAGGTGCCGATAAACTCGGCGAGATACTTCTTGACGGATTCGTTTTCTTTCATGTGGAAAACCTCCCTGTGATGAAAATGATATATTGTATGAAGACAGGATAACCACCCCTGCCTTCATATTTCCCAATTAAAGCATGTCCGCGAGGTCGAGCACGAGGCGTTCGCTCTTTTCCCAGCCGAGACAGGGATCGGTGATGGACTTGCCGTAGACGCCGCCGTCTACCTTCTGGCAGCCGTCTTCAATATAGCTTTCGATCATCAGTCCCTTGACCATGCGGGAAATATCTCCGTTGTGCCTGCGGGAATGCATGACTTCCTTGCAGATGCGGATCTGTTCAAGGTACTGCTTGTTGGAATTGCTGTGGTTGACGTCGACGATCACCGCGGGATTCATGAGATTACGCTGCGCGTACATCTCGTGCAGGAGAATGAGGTCCTCGTAGTGATAATTCTGCATGGCTCTGCCGTGCTTGTTGACCGAACCGCGCAGAATGGCGTGTGTCAGGGGATTGCCTTCGGTCTCCACCTCCCAGCCGCGATAGAGGAAGGTGTGACGGAGCTGCGCCGCCTTGATGGAATTCAGCATGACGCTCAGGTCGCCGCTGGTGGGATTCTTCATGCCGACCGGCACGTGAATGCCGCTGGAAGTCAGCCTGTGCTGCTGGTTTTCCACCGAACGTGCTCCCACCGCTATGTAGGAAAGCAGGTCGCTGAGATAGCGGTAATTTTCGGGGTAGAGCATTTCGTCCGCGCAGACAAAGCCGGTTTCCTCGATGGCGCGGAGGTGCAGGCGGCGAATGGAAATAAGGCCCTCCAGCAGGTCGGGCTTCTTGGTGGGGTCTGGCTGGGTAGCCATGCCCTTGTAGCCTTCGCCGGTGGTGCGGGGCTTGTTGGTGTAGATGCGGGGAATGATGAGAATCTTGTCCTTCACCTGCTCCTGCAAGCCGACCAGCCTTCCGATATAATCCATGACGGAAATCTCATTGTCAGCCGAGCAGGGGCCGATGATGAGAAGAAATTTGTCGCTGCTGCCTGTGAAAACGTCTGCGATCATCCGGTCGCGTTCCGCCTTGACAGCGGCGCATTTCTCTGAGATAGGGAATTGCTCTTTGATTTCCTGCGGAATGGGGAGTTTACGTAAAAAATTCATCGGTCGTCTGTTCCTTTCAGTCATTGGGAATGATAATAATTTAGCGATTTAAAGCGCAACACTTATTATAATACACAAACAACCGGATTGCAAGTGTTTTTTTTGAAGAATTCAGACAACGCGTTTCTCCGGCGGAAGGGAATGCAATGGCCTTATATATTTTTATTTTACATCTCAATACACAATAAGTCAAGTGAATGATGCGAAAAAATTAAGATAATTGCACAAAATATGGAATTAACTCAGATGCGCCAGCTCCTCCTTGAGCTTGCCGAGAATACGCTTTTCCAGCCGAGAAATGTAGGACTGACTGATGCCCAGCAGATCGGCGACTTCCTTCTGCGTATGCTCGTCGCTGCCGAACAGCCCGAACCGGAGCGACATGATCTGCTTTTCACGTGTGTCCAGCCGGTTGACCGCCTGCAACAGAAGGTCACATTCGTTTTCCTCCTCCACGCCGATGCTGACGCTTTCGGGATCGCTCCCCAGCACGTCGGAAAGCAGCAGCTCGTTGCCGTCCCAGTCGACGTTCAGCGGCTCGTCGATGGAGATCTCCAGCTTGGCCGAGCCGGTTTTGCGCAGGTACATGAGGATTTCGTTCTCAATACACCGGGAAGCGTAGGTGGCGAGCTTGATGCTGCGTTCGGGGGAGAAGGTGTTGACCGCCTTGACCAGCCCGATGGATCCGATGGAAATCAGGTCCTCGATGCCCACGCCGCTGGATTCAAACTTGCGGGCGATATAGACCACCAGCCGCAGATTGTGGGTGATAAGCGGTTCCCGCGCCGATTCGTCCCCTGCGATGATCCTCTGGAATATTTCCTCCTCTTCCCGCGGTTCAAGCGGCGGCGGAAGGGTTTCGGGGCCGTTTATGTAATGGATTTCCTGCTTGGGTGCGATGGTCTGCGCGGTTTTTTTCGTGATTTTTGACAGTAGACGATTGATTCTCGATAAAAACTCCATTTTGATCTTCACTCTCGATATTATTCTAAGATTTTCGGGTTGATGATGCCGTCGTAATCGCACGGCTCCAGTTTGTCCGTCACGGCCACATAACATTCCACCCGCTGCCTTCGCCTGTCCAGACGGATTTCCACACTCTCCGGGCGGAAGGCGCAGAGAAGTCCTTCGCCGCCGACCGCCGAATAGGGAATCACCCGGAATTTCACCCCCGATTGCTCCGGGAATCCTTCGGGAAGCGTCCTGCCCAGTGCATTCCGCCGGACGATCACGACCGGCAGCCCCGAAAACGGCTCCGTGAGCAGATTGCCGCTGTCACAGAGCAGGCGCAGCGAACGCACCGCGCCTTCGCAGCGGATAACGGCGCGGCATTCCCCCCCGCGAAGCTCCAGGCGGCGGCAGATTTTCCCCGCAAGGGTGATGATCGAATAGCACGCCACTGTGACCGCCATCACGAATTCCGGCGAGAGGCTGAAATAAACCGTCCCGTTGCGGTAGACCATTCCCCTCGGAGCGAATGCCAGCCAGAGAGCCAGCATTGCCCCGCCGAAGCCGAATGTCACCGCGCAGGTTACCAGAAGAGTATGCCCGAACGCCTTCACGCTTTTCAGCCGGAAGGCGATCAGGACCATCACCGAGGAAATGGTCATCTTGAGGATGCATCCGGCAGCCAGACCGACCGGAGGCAGAAAGAGCGTCAGCGAACAGGCCGCGCCGAACGCCGCCCCCAGACAAATTCGCGTGCGGCTGACGGGCGCCCGCATGATTCTGCCCACCGAAAGCAGCAGGAAGTAATTGATAAAAAAATTGAGCGCAAGCAGCACATCCGCATAAACCGTCTGTTTCAAGGCGTCAATCGTCTCCCCGTTTTTTCTTCTCAAAGCATTATACTTCCATATCTATTCTCCATTTTGTCAGAATATGTCAGCCGAAAAAATAATCATATTCCGTTGCCCCCATTCATATACATGCAGGGAACAAAAACGGCAGCGAATTCATAAAAATTCCGGAAAGCTGTCCTCAGGAAGGCAGAGCTGAAAATGACAAGATTTTTGCCAGAAGGAAAGATATTGAATACCCAGCGCAACACCGAGGCAATGGCGTCCCCCGCGTCGCTCGCCTGCGCTATGGAAAACGGAACGATTCTGGAGGCGAGAGCTTCCGTCTGTGACAGCAGTCACAACCTGATCGTGGACCTCGGCTGCATGAACGGCGTCATTCCGCGCGAGGAATGCGCCCTCGGCATCGCCCAGGGAACCACACGCGATATCGCCATTATTTCACGCGTCGGCAAGCCGGTATGCTTTACGGTCACCAAGATCTGCGCCGACCGTCACGGAATCCCTTACGCGACTCTCTCCCGAAGGGCCGTGCAGCAGATGTGCATGGAACAGTACATTTCAAACCTGCGTCCCGGCGACGTCATCGACAGCCGGGTGACCCACCTGGAACAGTTCGGGGCGTTTGTGGACGTCGGCTGCGGCATCCCTTCTCTCATGAGCATCGACACTATGTCGGTGTCGAGAATCTCTCATCCCTCCGACCGGTTTACCGTCGGCATGGACATCCGAGCCGTCGTCCGTTCAAAGGAGCCGGGAGGAAGGATTTCCCTCAGCCACAGGGAGCTGCTTGGCACCTGGGCGGAAAACGCCTCGCTTTTCCAGATCGGCGAAACCGTCACCGGCATAGTCCGTTCGGTGGAGGATTACGGCGTATTCGTGGAAATCATGCCCAATCTCGCGGGGCTTGCCGAGAAGCGCGACGGCATTGAAGCCGGCTGCGGCGCGAGCGTCTACATCAAGAGCATCATTCCCGAGCGCATGAAGATCAAGCTGGTGCTGGTGGACACCTTCCGTTACGACTGTCCGCCTTCTCCGCCCAGATACTTTTTTGAAGGCGATCACATGGACAGATTCGTCTATTCCCCCTGCTGCGCCGACAAATTCATTGAAACGAGATTCGACTGACAGCGGTGGGGGTGAAATGAAAAAAACGGTGCAGCAGCACTTTCTTCGAGTGACTGCTACACCGTTTATTTGTTTTATTGTGGCTGACGGCTGACCGATATTCAGTCGTTGTAGACGTGGTCGATGTTGAGAGCGCGGTTGACGGCGCAGACGACTGCCTTGATGGATGCGATGTTGATATTGCTGTGCACGCCGACGCCGAATACATTGGCTCCTTCGGGCGTGAGCAGCTCGACGTAGGCGCAGGCCTTCGCATCGGCGCCTGAACCGATGGCATGCTCGTAGTAATTGGCGAATTTGTAGTTGGGAATGCCCTGCTTCTTCAGCGCGTCAAAGAAGGCGTCAATGGGTCCGTTGCCGGAGCCTTCGATGGCGATCTCCTGATTGTGGCATTTGAGGGTGCCCTTGAAGGTGGTCACCGATTCCTCGTCGTTCTCGGCGACGGTATTGTAAAGCTCGTGCTTGCCCAGCGCATAGGGCGAACGGGCGTGGAGATACTGCTTGTCAAAGAGCATGAAGATCTCCTGCGGGGAGAGTTCCTTGCCCTTGGCATCGGCTTCCTTCTTGACGTAGTAGCCGAATTCGGGGTGCATTCCCTTGGGCATGTTGTAGCCGAACATCTGCTGCATGACGAAGGCGGCGCCGCCTTTGCCCGACTGGGAATTGATGCGGATGATAGGCTCGTATTCCCTTCCCACGTCGGCGGGAGAGATCGGCAGGTAGGGAACTTCCCACTTGTCGCTGCCGCTTTCCGCCATGTAATCGGTGCCCTTCTTGATGGCGTCCTGATGGGAGCCGGAGAAGGCGGTGAAGACCAGATCGCCGGCGTAGGGCGTGCGTTCATGGACGCGCATTCTGGTGCATTCCTCATAGATGGCCCGGGTGCGTTTGATGTCGCTGAAATCCAGCATCGGGTCGATGCCCTGGCTGAACATATTCAGCGCGACGGTGACAATATCGACATTGCCGGTGCGTTCGCCGTTGCCGAAGAGGGTGCCTTCAATGCGGTCGGCTCCCGCGAGCAGGGCAAGCTCCGCGTCCGCGACGCCTGTGCCGCGGTCGTTGTGCGGGTGCACGCTGACGATGACCGCCTCGCGGTTGTCGATGTGGCGGCAGAAGTATTCAATCTGGTCGGCGAAGATATTCGGGGTGGAGAGCTGCACGGTGGACGGCAGGTTGAAAATAATGGGGTGCTCTTTGTCGGCGCCGATGGCCTTGGCAACCTCGTTGCAGATCGACACGGCGAATTCCGGCTCGGTGCCGGAGAAGCTCTCGGGGCTGTATTCAAAGCGGATATTCATGCCGGAGGTGTCCATCTTGTCGGTCAGCTCGCGGATGAGCTTCGCGCCGTTCACGGCAATCTCGGTGATGGCGTCCATGTCCTTGTGGAAAACCACCTTGCGCTGGAGCGTGGAGGTGGAATTATAGAAATGCACAATGACGTTCTTGGCGCCGTCGATAGCCTCAAAGGTCTTGCGGATGAGGTGTTCTCTCGCCTGCACCAGCACCTGAATGGTCACGTCGTCGGGAATGAGATTCCGCTCGATGAGTGCGCGGAGAATTTCGTATTCAGTGTCGCTGGCGGAAGGGAAGCCGACTTCGATCTCCTTGAAGCCGACCCTCACCAGCTCGCGGAACATCTTGATTTTCTCTTCGAGATTCATGGGGTCAACCAGTGCCTGGTTGCCGTCTCGCATATCGACCGAGCACCACACCGGCGCTTTTTCGATGAGATTGTCGGGCCATGTACGGTCCTTGAGCTGTGTCACACGTCCGAAAGGAGTGTATTTTTCAAATCCTTTCATAATAATGCCTCCTGAAAAATTATAATAATGCAAAACTGAATGCCCGGACTATATGAATTTCACAAAGGCAACAAAAACCGCCCCTGCTGCCGCTGAAATACGGCATGCAGGGGCGAAGAATATTTTTATCCACGAAAAAACATTCCACACGGTACCACCCTGATTTCAGTGTGCTTCCCATCAGAAAACACACCCTCAGTGAGCCTCCAGCAAGGCTCCGGCAAATAACGCTGCCGGGACGTTCCGCCCTACGGTTTATGAATCGGACGGAAAACTCCGGGATGAGTTATACACACAGCTCGTGACATCGGCTTTGCAGCGACCGCCGACTCTCTGAGACGCCGAGGCTGTGTCTTGTTCCCTTCACAGTCTTTTTGGTATTCAGCTTTATAACAATTATATCAGCACTTTGCGATTTGTCAAGGCCTTTTTTGATTTTTTTGCATAAGAGCCTGTTCAGAATCTCTCCACGCACAGTTTGCCTGCCTCTTTTCCGCGATATTTTGAGAATTTGGCTTGCAATACGAGAGTATGGCGGCAGAAAACTCCCTTCATCCGGCGAAAAATCTGACGGCGCAATCCGCACACGCGGAGATTCTCATCAGGCTCTAAGGAAAGAAACTCCGCCGAAAAAACGGCTTATTCCTTGTCCCTCACGCAGAAGGCAGAGATTCCAAAGACCAGGAAAACCGCGCCCAGCGCGATGACGCTGTAGAGCAGTCCCTTGCCGGCGGTGAGCCAGTTGGCGTATGTTCCCATCATCGGCACGGAGAAGGAAGTGCCCCTGCCGGAAACCTTCCTGTAGGGAATGGCGGCGGTGCCGTTCTTGGCCTTGACGGTGATTCTGGAACCCGCCGCGTCGTTGGCGGTGATTTCCGAGCCGACAGCGGTGCGGCCTTTGTAATAAAGGGCGATGTCGCCGGCATTCAGATCGCTTGGGGATACTTCCTGCACAAAGGCGAGGGAACCGTCCTTGTAGATGCTGTCGGCGTTGCTGCCCTGCACCGGACAGACGGAAAAGCCCAGCAGCGGCAGGATGCCGAAGAAGGCAATCAGCACCAGGCATTGAATTATGAGAAGCAGACCCGAAATCGCTCTGATGATTTTTGCTATCATTTTTTAACAAACCCCTTTTTTTCAGTGATTCCATATACATTATAAAGCCTGACGCGTGGAATTGCAAGATGTATTTCATTGAAATTCGCAAAGAAGATGCAACTTACGCAAGAAATATTCCCTCTTGCGTAAAATGACTTGCAATCTGTGCAGGCACCGTGTATTATAATACCGTAAGAACAAAGGGGAAGTGACGGCATGAAAATCACACTGCGTCAGATCGACAGCGGCGAATGGATGACGGCCTTCTTTGCGATGTATATCATTTTCACATACGTCTGCGTCATTCTCTGCTTCATCGTCAAGAGAAGGCTGGACACCAGGCAGCTCAACAAGCTGCTGACTCATTACAAACAGAATGAAGGGAGAGATCAGCATGAACGCTGAAAACACCAGTGCCATCACCATTAAAAGCCTCACCAAGACCTACGGTAAAAACCGGGGCATTGAGGACGTTTCCTTCGAGGTGCAGAGGGGGGAGATCTTCGGCTTTCTCGGCCCGAACGGCGCCGGCAAATCCACCACCATCCGCTGTCTGCTGGGGCTGATCAGGCCGACCGGCGGCAGCGCGGAGATTCTGGGATGCGATATCGTCAAGGGCCACAGGGACATCATGAAGCGCATCGGCTATATGCCTTCCGAAACGCAGTTCTATCCCTCCATGAAGGTTTCGGAGGTCATTCGGTTCGCCGCCGACGTGCGGGGAGTGGATTGCCGCGAAGAAGCCGCCAAGCTCTGCGAACGCCTGAAGGTGGATACCAAAAAGCGCATTGAAGAGCTTTCCCTCGGCAACCGCAAGAAGGTGGGCATCGTCTGCGCCATGCAGCACAGGCCGGAGCTGTTTATCTTCGACGAGCCGACGTCGGGACTCGATCCGCTGATTCAGGCGGAATTCTTCGAGCTGGTCAGGGAATACAATGCCCAGGGAGCAACCTGCTTCCTTTCCTCCCATGTGCTGTCGGAAATCAGGAAGTACTGCGGGAAGGCGGCGATCATCCGCGAGGGAAGGCTCATTGCCTGCGACACCATTGATCATCTCGCCCACACCGGCGCCAAATTCATCCGGGCGGAAGGCGTTCGCGACCTCCGGCTCGACGGAATGAGCAAGGTCGTGCAGACCGACGGCGGCATGGAATTTGTCTACAGCGGCAGCATGAATGATTTATTGAAAGCCCTGTCCGCTCACGACGTCCAAGACCTCTCCATCGAAGAACCTTCCCTGGAGGATGTATTCATGCAGTACTACGACTGAAAGCGCACACGTTCGTTCGCTAAATGAAAACTGAAGACTGAAAAATGAAAAATGAATCAATTAAGAGCACCGCAAGCGGCGCTGGAATAAAAAATGATTTGGAGGGTATCCTATGACGTTATATAAACACGAACTGAAACTGAACCGGGTCGGCTTTCTGATCTGGCTTCTGGGAGTACTGTCGATGTCGGCGGGCTGCATCTTTCTTTTCCCGCTGATCGACGATTCCATGGCGGATATGTCGGACGCGTTTGCCTCCATGGGCGGATTTTCCGCGGCATTCGGCATGGACAAGCTGGCCATCACGACGCTGGAGGGCTTCTTCGGCACCGAAATCGGCACCATCTTCGCCCTCGGCGGTGGAATGTACGCGGCGCTTCTGGGTATTTCCGCCCTGTCGAAGGAAGAAAGCGGCCACACGGCGGAATTCCTGCATACGCTGACCATCGGACGCTGCGGCATCGTCACCGGCAAGCTGCTGGCGATTCTGACCTATCTTTGCCTGTTCGACGTCGTCGCCTTCGGGGTGTTCGCCGGTTCCGCCGCCCTGATCGGCGAATCGCTCAGCATGAAGTGCCTTGTGTGCTATATCCTTGCGCAGTTCGCGGCGCAGACCGAGATTGCTTCCGTCTGCCTGGCGCTGTCGGCTTATTCCAAGCGCAGCAGCCTGGGTCTGGGGCTTGGAATCGCGCTGGTGCTGTATGTGCTGGACATCGTGGCACGCATCACGGAGCAGGCCGATTTCCTCAAATACATCACGCCATTCAGCTATTCCAATGCCACCGACGTGTTTGTCAACCAGGGCTCCATCGAAGCCATTCCCCTTTGCATCGGCCTTGGCGTGACCGTGACAAGCATTTTCACCGCGTATTTCATCTACAGAACAAGGGATATTGCCGCCTGATTGAACATTTGACCCGAAGTCCTCATATTATGTAATGCAGGGAAATTCCCTGCTATCTACAACTAAGGAGGACATATTCAATGGGTGAGAAAAATGCACAATGCATGGGCGGAAATGCCCAGACCCTCGGCGACAGAACCGCACAGTGCGGCAGACGCGACTGCTTCAAGGAGGCTGTCTGCATCAATGCCGGAAGGGTTTACGACGCCTGCCGCGACAGGGAATGCCTGGAAGACCTTCAGGTGTTCTTTGTGGAACGCGACCAGGATATGATCAACAACGCGCTGGGCGTTCGTCTGAAATCCGCCGATGTGGTGAATGTCGTGATTGACACCGAACCGGTGCCGTTCAACAGAGGCTATTATTCCGTGGATATTACGGTGTATTTCTGCGTGAAGCTGGACGTTTCCATGTCGCCGATCAGCCCTTCGTGTGAAGTCAGAGGTCTTTGCGTCTACAACAAGAAGGCGATTCTTTATGGCAGCGAGGGCAGTGTGAAGGTATTCAGCTCCGATTATATCGGCGGCGACGACGACGAGCAGAACATGCCGGCGGGCAACCTTCCGAGAGCCACGGTTCAGATCGCCGAACCGATTGGCCTTGGCGCGAAGATCGTTCCGGTGTGTGAGACGCATTATCCCTGCTGCTGTGTGCCGAACCGCGTGGCGAGAATGTTCGCGGGCAGCTTTGACCACAGGCTTGCGGAGAAGGCGGTGAAGGTGACGCTGGGCATCTTCATGATCATTCAGCTGGAAAGACAGGTCCAGATGCTGGTACCGGTGTACGATTTCTGCATGCCGGATAAGATTTGCGTGGATTCGGGGAGCGAGAGTCCGTGCGAGCTTTTCAAGAAGATCAGCTTCCCTGCGGACGAATTCTTCCCGCCGAAGGCAGGCGATCTGCACTGCAGCGAGGCGCAGATGATGCGCGGGCAGAGTGCGGGAATGAGCAATTGCGGCTGCGGATGCGGTAATTAAGGAAGAGAAGGAAAACAATATAAACAAAAAACGAAAAGCGCGCAGCGCCCTTGCTGGAGCGTGAGGACAGAGCCTTCACGAGGGAGACGAAGTCGACCCAGAGCAAGACCATTCCAAAAAAAATCAAGGTCAGGCGAATTCGGATCAGATTGCTCATCCAATTTGCCTGACCCCGTTTCATTTCAAAGGTCGTTGCAGCGCTGCGCACTTTCATTTTTTCCATTTTTCCATTTTTCCCCCAAAAAACACTTGACTCTCACGCGGCGTAACGGTTTATAATGAAACCAGCAGGGAGTGATCAATATGCAAAATTCACAGTCGCCGCAAAAGCTGTATTCCGTCAGCGAAGTCGGCAGGTTCACAGGAATCAGCATCACGACACTGCGTTATTATGACGAAATCGGCTTGCTTCCGCCCACTGAGGTGACTCCGGCGGGTTACAGGTTATATGACGAAGAAGCCCTTCACCGTCTGCAATGCATAGCTCCTCTTTTTTACAATGATATGACCGATTCGTTGCCCTGGGGACAGATAAACCGGATTTTGTGTTTCATGCATTTCATCTCGCATCTGCCGGTGGAATAGGCGAATTCGCCGTCCAGCGACCAGTCGGATCTTGAGCTGGGCAATACGGTGAACTTGTCCGATCGGTCAAACACAATGTATGGATTTCCGGTCACCTTCTTGGAAAGCAGGCTTTTCAGAATGGAAAAAAGCTGCGCCGGATTCTTCGGCTTGTGAATAAGCATCAGCTCAAGCCTGCCGTCATTCATGTCCACCAGCTGGGGGTCGTACTTCAGCACGCCGCCGAGCGATGTCGAATTGGTTACGGCGCCGAACAAAAAATCACCTTCATAGGATTTCCCGTTGGTTTCGATGCGCATATGTTCTGTCCTGATCTTGCCAAGCTCGGTTATTCCGTGCAGCAGATAGGACGTCTTGCCGCCAAGCACATTCTTGACCTTCTGCGGGGTGGAATAGGAGGTGCGGGTGAATATGCCGAAGGATGCAACATACCCGAAATAGCGGTCATTGAACAGACCCGCGTCAATCTCCTTGACGCCGCAGGTCAGGATGTTGTGTACGGCCGTTTCCAGATTTTTTGAAAGCTGCATGCTTCGGGCAAAGTCGTTGGTGCTGCCGGCGGGAATGTATCCGAGCGGAACGTCCAGATCCGCCTTGAGCAGACCGTTGATGACTTCATTGAGCGTTCCGTCGCCGCCCATGCAGGCCACAACGTCGTATTTTGACCCGTCATTGATGACGAATTGGGTGGCGTCTCCTCGTTTTTCCGTCATGTAGAGATGGCAGTCCGCGCCGTTCTCCTTGAAAAGCGCGAGCACTTTCTCCGAATTCTTTTTGCCCGATTTCCGTCCTGCGCAGGGATTGATTATCAGCATGATCTTTATACTACCCATCAATATTTCTCCAATCGAAGGATCCTGTGTTTTTCAAATTCTTATTCTATACCAAGTATTTAAACTGATTATTAATAAAAAACGCCCGGAATAGTTAAGCTGTTTCTTAACGCTGCTCCGAACGCTTTCCATGGTAAACAGTGACAGCCTGTCAGGGTGCGGTGGAATCAATTCCGGTTTTCCGATTCTTCGCCGATTTTGTCAACATACTGCAAAATCATGCTCATACCGGTTTTGAAGCTCTGATATTCTCCGTTGATTCTCTCGAGATATTCTCGGCCCAGGTCGGTGATGCGGTAGTGAATCCTTCTGCGGTCGTCGGACACGGCTTTGCCTGCGATTTCGATATATCCTCTGTCAGACATGCGGTAAATCACGCCGTAGGGATACTGTATCCGGCAGATGCCGTTGCTCTGTTTGTCGAGGATATTCAGGATTTCGTAGATCGTCATATCTTTCTTGCTGAGAAAGGACAGAATCAGCATTTCCGTTAAGGCTTTTTTCAAGTTTTCGCTCATTTTTGCGCTGTAATCCTTATTGCTGCCTCTGGGCATAATGCACGACCTCCCGTAGAAATCTTGTTGATAATCTCTATTATAAAGGAATTTTCAGTAATTTGAATAACAAATTGTAAATAAAAAGAATCCTGAACCGTTTTCCGTCGGGCCAACCGCGCCGGGATCACTTGCCGGTCGATTCCGCGTACTTTTCCAGCCAGATAATGATCGGATAGGGGTGATCGTTTTCATAAACCCAGTTGTTGGAATAATAGGAAGGCGCCTGGTCCTCGAAGGAAACCGCCGCGCTGACGCTTCCGTCGTCAAATTCGATCACACAGGCGGCGTATTCCTGATTCACCATCGAACCGTAGTGAATGATGCCCCCGATGCCGTCATGCGAATGCACGCCGCCTCCGTATTCGTATTGCTTGACGCTGCCGGTGGGTTCGCTGATTTCTTCACTGTGCATCTGGAAGCAGCAGCACAGGCGGAAATAGACGTCTTCGCCCATCATCTTGCGCAGTTTGTTGTCGCATTTCTCTTTCAGGACGCCCATTTCGGACAGGCTGTCGTTGATATAGCTCTCTTTGTGGGAGAAAATGCCCGTTATCTGGGAATTTTCCTGAAATCCTTCAAACGCCGTCCATTCGGTAAAATCGCCGGTGGTGATGAACGAGATGTTCAGCTTGTCCTCCTCGGAGGCGTCAAAGCAGAATTCAATGTAGCTTCTCGGGTCCTCCGCGTAGTAATAGCCGGCATAGCCTTCCTCTTCCGGAATGTTTTCTTTGAAGAACGCGGCGTTCTCGCTGTCAAAATCGGTATCCTCGGGGATGTATTCATTCACCTTTTTCTGAAAGACCGCGTGGCAATTGTTCAGCTCGCCGGCTTTGTTGCCGTTGTAGACCGTCAGTGTGAAATCGAATCCCCCGCTCGATACGTTGCTGATTTCGCAGTGGCAGCGGGAGAAGGGCGAATCCCCTTCGCGGTACCATGTGCCCTTCCAGTCGGAGGCGCGTCTTCCTCCGGCCTTGCCGCATGAAGCCAGCACCGCGGGAAGCATCGCGCCTATCATCAGAACAGCCAGCAGACGGGCACAGAATAGGCATATCCGGGCATTGATTCGTTTTGTGCGGGATGTACGGACCATTATCATTCAACTCCAGAGATTGTAGTGACGGATTTATTATTCATTATACTATCCCGAACCGCACGGGTCAAGACTAATTTTTTGAAAATGGCAAATGAGTATGAGCGAGTATGCGGGAGAAAACAAGAGAAAAACAGAGGTATGATAATTGTAAATTAAATTTTTAAAAAAAGGTGTTGACAAGGGGAAGTTTCTGTGGTAATATACTCCTTGCGAGCTTACGGATGCGCCTGATTCCGGCGCATTTCATGTGGTTCATAAATTATTTGATATTTTTACGGAGGAAAACGCTATGTCAACATTTATGCCCAAAGCCGGCGAAATTGACCGCAAGTGGTATGTAATCGATGCAGCAGGCAAGCCTGTAGGCCGTGTGGCTACACTGGCAGCCGATATTCTCAGAGGCAAAACCAAGCCGATCTTCGCTCCCCATGTGGATTGCGGCGATCATGTGATCATCGTCAACTGCGACAAGGCTGTTCTCACCGGCGGCAAGCTGGAGAAGAAGATCTACTACCGTCACACCGGCTACATAGGCCATCTCAAGGAGACCAAGGCCGGTACTTTGATGAAGTCCAAGCCCACCAGAGTGATGGAGCTTGCCGTTAAGGGCATGGTTCCCAACACCACCATCGGCAGAGCCGCTCTCACCAGACTGCATCTCTATGCAGGCGCAGAGCACAAGCATGAGGCTCAGAAGCCCGAAATCTGGGCAATGTAATTCGGAAGGAGGATATAATTTATGTACGATAAGACACCGTTTTTCTATGGCACAGGCAGAAGAAAGAGCTCCGTTGCCAGAGTCAGACTTTACAAGGGAACAGGCAAGATTGTCATCAACAACAGAGAGATCGACGATTATTTCGGTCTTGACACTCTCAAGGTTATCGTCCGTCAGCCCCTCGAGCTGACAGGTCTTACCGATCGCTTTGACGTTGTCTGCAACGTCACCGGCGGCGGCGTTACCGGTCAGGCCGGCGCAATCCGTCACGGCATTGCCAGAGCCCTGCTCCAGTACGACACCGAGAACCTCCGTCCCATGCTCAAGAGCGCAGGCTTCCTCACCAGAGACCCCAGAATGAAGGAAAGAAAGAAGTACGGTCTCAAAGCTGCAAGACGTGCTCCTCAGTTCTCCAAGAGATAATCATTGCCTTACGGCATTTCTCACGCAAACAACAAAAAGCCGGCTGTCTTCGCCATTCCGTGCGGAGCAGCCGGTTTTTTGACTGTTCTAAACACGCACAGAAGTTCAATAATTGATAACTTTTTTTAATATTTGCTTGATTTTTTATACGGGTTGATGTATAATTAACGTAAATAACAGCCGTTATTTGAATTCACAACCGAATAATTGCCAATCGAACTCCTTTTTCAAAGAAAGGCAGTCTGCCGCGATTTGGTTTTTATTATTTTTATCTTTTGTAACTGGATGTGATTTTTTTGAAAAAATTAGTCGGCGTTATGATAGCTTGCCTGCTTGTTTTCTCACTGGTTTCATGCGCAGGTCTGAAGAAATCGGAAATCGTGGGAACCTATGAGCTTATCAGCTTTGCTGCCGGTAGCACAAGCTATACCGAAGAACAGCTGAGCACCCTGAAGGCCGCAGGAAAAACCGCGACTCTGGAAATCAGAGAAGACAATACAGCGACCATGGATCTTTTCGGCATGACGAATGAAATGACATACAACGCCAGCACCGGCATTTTCGTTCTCAAAGGTCAGAACGTCAAGGCCACCTTCAAGGACGGCATTCTCACTCTGAAGGATAACTCCGGTACCATGGAATTCAGAAAGATTTCATAAACCGAGATCAATTTGCTCCGGGCCCGTTTCGGCAGAACGGCTCGGAGCATTTTTTTATGCCGGAAAATGAATTTTTGAACATCTCATACAAATTATTAATAATTATATAATTGACATTGAATCGATGTGTGAGTTATAATATTACGGTATCGGTCTGAAATGAATCTGATTTCGTTCATGCCGAGGAAAACGGAGGTTGATTATATACTATGAATTTTCTGGATTCGCTGCTTGATAAGATTCCGGTAATCAAGGATATGGACAAGAAAAAGCGCATTCTCGCCGCGGGCTTTCTGGTGTTTGCCATCGTCTCTCTGCTGGGCATTCTCATCGACGCCCTGGCTTCGGCAGGCGGTGTGATCGCCCTGATTTCCGTCGCGATCGGATTCCTGCTGATGGCGGCTATCATTATCGCTGATTTCATTATGTCCCGCAAGCCCAAGCAGCAGGATTATCCTCCGAAACAGGAGCAGTATAATTTCTTTGACGATGAAACCGATGATTACGGCTATCAGGATGAATCCCAGGGATTCAGGGAGAATCCGGACGGCGATTATCCCCCTGACAATCCTGATTACGGCGGCGAAATCGGTGATTACGGCGATGAAGGCGACTTCCGCGACGGCGACTTCGGTGACGACGGATTCCGCGAGGAAGACGACTACGGCGACGACATCGAATACACGGTCGTTCCCGATCCTGTGCCGGAGCCGGTGGAGGAACCCCGTAGAGAGCCGGAGCCTTTCCGCCGCAGCACTCCTTCAAGATTTGAATTCCGTCCGCAGCCCGAGCCGGAACCGCAGCGACCCGCGCCGTCTTTTGACGACAATGTGATCGGCAGTCCGGTCATGACGTTCGATTCCCCCTCGCAGCCTGTGCGCGAAGAAGTCCGGTTTGCCGCCGACACGGTCGCGCCGAGTATCGTCCGGCCGGTGCTGGAGGAACCCGTGGGCGGTCCGGTGATGTCGATTCCCTTCAGAGGCGCGTCCCCCGAGGTAAAAGTCGAACCCGAAAAGGTGGAAATCGCCCAGCCGCAGCCCATTCAGAGCGCCTATCGTCCCACAGATGAGGAGGCAGCCGCCCGTCGTGCGGAACGTGGTCAGGAAATCGAAGAATTCTTTGACCACATGGACGACGACGAAATTCTTTACAGCGATTGCGTCGAGGTCTGGGCTTCCGACGCGAAACCCGCCGCCATTCGTCTGCTTAAGCAGGTGGAAGCGCTGCCCGACAAGAAATTGGCGGATTCCATCGGCAAGGAAGCCGAATTTGTCAACGCCATGCTCGACAGAATCTATTATTTCACCATGCTCGACAGCATCCAGGACAACCTCGAGCTGAAAAAATACAACTTCTCCGCAATGGTCAAGGAATGCCTCAGACGCTTCGCTCCCTTCTTTATGGACAAGAGAATCGGCCTGCTCTGGAAGGGGCTGGATATTGATATTGTCACGGACAAGCGCTGGCTGATCTTTGCCTTGACACAGGTTGTATTCAACGCCGTGGAATTCACCGGTCTCGGTGGCAAGATCGCCATATCCGCCAGGAAGGAAGGCAGCATGATTCACCTGATGGTGGACGACAGCGGCTGCGGCATCTCGGATGACGACCTGCCGCATATCTTCATGGCGGGCTTCATGGGGGACAATGCCCCGAATGAATCGGGACGACGCACCGGCATGGGTCTTTTCATCACCCGCTCGGTCGTGGAGAAGCTGGGCGGTTCGGTCACCGCCGAATCCACCGTCGGCAAGGGCACGAGAATCACCATGATTCTTCCTGAGAAAATCTGAGCAATGGCAGTCAAAGCCGGAATGTGACAGTGAACGGTCCGCATTCCGGCTTTTATTTGCATAATTCTATAGAATTTTTCTCCATTCTTATTGACTTTTAGCTGTTTTGGATATATAATAGTTGTAACAATGATAACAAGAGGAGGTGAATACTATGACAGATACATTGGATACTTACAATTCTGCCGTGATGCAGTTTGACTCGGAACAGCTTCAGTCTGTTTCTACCACATCCCTTATCGTTGTCGTGCTCGGCATCCTGGCTATGTGGTTCATTTTCAAGAAGGCAGGTCAGGGCGGTTGGAAGGCATTGATCCCGATCTACAACATTTACACCCTGGTCAAGATCGTGGACGGCAACGGTTGGAAGTTCCTGCTTTTGCTCATCCCGTTCGTGAATTTTGTGTATCTCATCATCCTGAACTTCAGAATAGCAAAGGCATACGGCAAGGGCATCGGCTTCGGTTTCGGACTGCTTTTCCTGCCGACAATCTTCCAGTTGATTCTGGCATTCGGCAAGGCTGAGTACGTCGGTCCTAAAGGCCAGCCCAGATAATCGGGCCAACCAGTCAGTCATTTGAATCCGTCCGGCTCCTATCAGAACGGAGCAGGGCGGATTTTTTTTGTTTTTTATCTGAAAATTGTAAAAACCGCTTGAAATATATTATGGTCGTGTGATAAAATAAAAAGAGGATTTTTTGAAAACAAACAGACTGCCAGAGCGGTGATGATTCATGCTTAATGATTTCTTTGAGATACTAAACCGACTGATTACATATTTTTCCGTATACGACCTGCTGGATATCATAATCGTTTCATTCCTGATCTATTATCTCATCGTTTTTATACGCGATACGCGCATTCAGCAATTGCTGAAGGGCATTTTGGTGATTTTCTTCGCCTACCTTCTGGCCACGTGGCTCCAACTCAATACGCTGCTTTACATTATTGATATCATCGTGAATAACGGAATTCTCGCTGTCATTATCGTATTCCAGCCCGAACTCCGCAGCTTTCTGGAGCATATGGGACGCAGCAAGTTTTCGGTGGGAAGCCTTTTTGACGATGAGGATGACCCTCACGAGGCCCAGCTGAATGCCATCAACGGCGTCGGCGAAGCCTTCCGCACGCTGCAGAAGCAGAAGATGGGTGCGCTTGTGGTCTTTGAGCAGGAGAATGTGCTCAACGACATCGCTGCCACCGGCACGCAGGTGGACGCGCTGCCCAATGCCGGTGTGATTTCGAATATCTTCTTCAACAAGGCGCCTCTCCACGACGGGGCGGTGATTATCCGTGACGGCCGCGTGCATTCGGCGGGATGTATTCTTCCGCTGACCAAAAGCACGAACATTGCCATGGAATTGGGGACCCGTCACCGTGCCGCCATCGGAATGAGCGAAAACTCCGACGCGGTGGTGGTGGTGCTTTCCGAGGAAACAGGGCAGCTTTCCATTGCCGTCGCGGGCAAGCTGCGCAGGTTTGACACCGTGACGGAATTCACTTCCGAGCTGATGCAGGTGCTTCTTCCCAGCAGACTCAACGAGGAGACCGCCAACGGCATTCCCATTTTCACCAAAGTGAAAAGCAGGCTGCGGAGAATGACTTCGGAAGATCGCTCCCGCAATGCCGGCAAGAAATAGTACGAATTACCACTTCCCGATTTCGCAAAGGAATGATCGTCAATGGGAAACAAAAATCAAAGCGGAGGGAAAAAGATGCTCACCGCTGTATACAGAAGAATTCGGGGATTTATCAATCGCCCGTGGTTTTACAACAAAAAATTCCTGATCACCCTTTCGGTCATATGTTCCGTGATGCTGTGGGCGACGCTGGCGACAAACATCAGCCCGGTGGAAACCAGAACCGTTTCGTCCGTTCCCATCACCATCAACGTCGATACCATCAAGGAAAACTTCGGGCTGGATTTTGTGGAAATCATCAGCCCGGAATCGCTTAAAAGGCTGGAACTGGACGTGAAAGTCAGCGGGCGAAAGTATCTGCTGTCGCAGCTTTCCGCGAATGATTTTTCGGCGGTGGCTTCCGCCAACAAGAGCATTTCAAAGCCCGGTTCCTATGACTTCACCCTGCTGGTCACCTGCAAGAATCCTTTGCTGGATGTAAAGATCGAGCAGAATTCACAGCAGATTTATGTGAAGTTCGACCGGTTTGTGGAGAAGCAGTTTTCCGTTTCCAATGTGAAAGCCATCGGCGCGACCATTCCCGCCGATTCCAACCTCACGATGGGAACGCCCTACACCAATGTTTCGGTGGTGGACGTCAAAGGTCCCGAAACGGAAGTGAACCAGATCGAAACGGTCGTTGTCAGCGCGGATATCAACAAAGAGCTGACCGACGGCGAGACCTTCGACGGGAAAATCGTCTTTCTGAACGCCAACGGGGATCAGCTCAACCTCAATCATCTTACCGTGACCACGGATATCACGGAATCGGTTTCGGTGACCATTCCGATACGCACCTCCAAGGAATTCAAAGTAGGAGTGTCCTTCAAGAACGCGCCTTCCAACTTTGACACCAAGAAGCTGCCCATTGCCATTTCTCCCAGTACGCTCACCGTCACGGGTTCTCCTGACGCGATCAACAATCTCAAGGAAACCTACACCGCCGGCGAAATCGACCTGTCAAAGCTGCGCAAGGGGACGAACACCTATCATTTCCCGCTTTCTCTCAGCACCGGCCTTGAAACATCCGACAAGGTGGAGCAAATCAAGGTGGACATTGACCTGTCGAAGTACAAGGTGGAATCCTTCGACGTCACTTCCGCCCATTCCAAATTTGACATCATCAATTATACCGGTACCCGCAAGGTCTCCTTCAAGACCAAATCCATTGACAATATCCGCATTATCGGCCCGGCCTATGTGGTGGAAAAGCTCGCCGCGAAGGACATTGTCGTGGAAGCCGATATGAAGGATATGGAAACCGTCACAGGCAAATGCACTGTCAACGCGCAGATTTCGGTCAAAAACCGTTCCAACTGCTGGGCAATCGGCAGTTATCAGGTGGACGTCAATATCGGATAACCTGCCTTCCTTCTGAAGTGCGGTCGGGTGAAAGCAAGATCGTCTTCAATGCTCCGGAAAACAAATAAAGTGTGGACTGACGCAGTCGTCGCTGCAACGGTCCACACTTTTTTTACTTTCAAAACGTATTGAATCATCGTTCAGAACAGGCTTTTGTCGATGAGCGAAGGGTCGGTGTACTGCCCGATCAGGTAGTCGGAAAAGCGGAGGCTTTCGCCCGGATGCCTGGCAACGGTGATCGACTTGGCTTCATTGGACGGCACATCAAAGAGGTTGTCTTGGTCGCGCAGATAGATTCCGTTTGCCCCGAATAATTCCACGCTGCCGTAGAAGGTGCCGCCGACAGCCAGATTCAGGCGGTATCTGCCCTTGCCCAGACAGACGGTGATTTTTCCTCCGTCGGTGAGGAAGAGCTTTACGACGGAAGATTCCTCCCCGTTGCCGTCGATCCTGATGACATTGACGATGACGTCGCCGTCTCCCTTTTCCCGCCTGAATTCAACAGGCCATTGCCCGTCCGACTGTCCCGCGATGACCTGAGATTTCTCCGGCGTTTTGATTTTTACCGTTGAAGAGCCGATCGTGGAGCCGTACCTCGTAATGGCCCGTATGATATTGAAAAAAGGAAGACTCATTTGTTCCCGGTCTGAAAGCAGGGCGGAAAGGTCGACGTCGATGCTGACTTTCCACACCCGTTCCTCCGAATAAACGCCCGCGAGCTTATTCAGCGCGGAGAAGGAAGGCTTCTTGGCCGAATAGATGGTGTTGAGGATGTCCAGCGAATCAAAAGACAGCGTGAGGACGCCGTTTTTGTCCGGGCTGGTAGCAAGGGTGATATTCCGGACGGAACAGAGATAGGGCGTGACGGCATTTGCCATCGCCTGACGGATGTCTTCCGGGTCGCCGGACGGCGCGCCGTTGACGGTCACAGTCATCCCTTCCGAAGCGAACTGCGCAGCGCAGCGGCTCAGCCATTGCGCATATTGCGGCTGAAAGGATTCACCCTCGGCATATTGCCTTCCGGCATACGGCTCGGGAATAAGCAGGTCGGTCACCGCGTATTCGAAGCTCTTGCTGGTGCTGAGCGTTTCCCTTTTCCAGACGCTCCGGGCAGCGTCGGCGATGCTGTCCAGCGTCTGCATATCGACGACAGGCAGGTTGTCGCTGCACAAGCCGATAATTTCCACTTCCTCCGTATCCGAGCCCTGACAGAGTAGATCTCGGGTCCGGGTGAGATAGGAAGCGGGGTCGTCGGAATAGGCGCCCGCGTTTGCCTGCGGGACATACAGCCTCAATCTGGCGGAAAACACCCGATTCCCGTCATCGTCATTTTCATAGCGGATGTTGAGAACATCGGCGTTTTTAATCAGATCAAGCTGCGTTTCGCTGAGCGAATAGCCTCCGTTTCGGCATAGCGCCGAGAGATTCTCCCCCAGGGCGGAAGTAAACTGATCCTTGCTGGGAATGTACATGACAGAGGCGGCTAACGCGGAGAAAATCAACACAGCGGTACAGGCGACGACTGCCACCGTCATGGCGATTCTGGTGACGGCGGCATTTTTTCTGTTATGCATATGAAAAATGTCCTTTCAGGGGATTCATCGGCGTTTGCTGTAAATATCGTTCACGGTGGTCTGGGTATCGGCGATCATGCGGAGCGTTTCGTTTTTGGTGAGAATTCCCTTGGACAGGCAGGAAACCGCCAGGGCGCAGTGCTTCCAGAAGAAGACGTTTTCCTGTGTCTGGGTGGTAACCACAAATGAATCGGCTTTTTCGACGGATTTGATGACGCCGTTGTAGATATTCGATTTGCCGGTCAGCCTGTCCCGTACCTTGTCCGAAACGGTGCGGAGGGAAGGCGCCTGGAAATGGCAGCAGAGACGGGTGGCGTTTTCCTCTTTGAGGAAACACTCGACAAACGCGATCACATCATCCCGCTTGCCCCTGTCGTAATAGGCCTTTTTGGTGATATAGAATCCCTCGTCGAAATTGACGTAAAGTCCGTTGTCACTGGAAACCGTTTCCTGATCGGAACCGCTGTCGGTGGCTCTGGTTGTGTTGGCCGGGTCAGGGGAATGTCTGACCGTGGTAGTGGTGGTGGGTGGATCCGTGGGAAGTGTGTTGGCCGTGATGGGCGGATAAACCGGTCCCGACAGCGCGTGCGTCGGATAGGTGTTGGATTCGGAAGTGGTGAATTCCTGCTCGGTTTCGGTGTAGCTGCCGACCTGCGGCAGAGCGATATAATTGCTGTCGATGTCGGTGTCGATTTCACCGCAGACGGTGTTGTCAAGGAGCAGAATGGCGGCCTTTTCACTGTTGAAAAGCTCCACCGCGGACGACTGCTTCTTGTTGGCGGTGTGCTTTAAATCCCCCGGGGAAACCATGTTGTCGAAAGAGCCTTTCGGCATTTTGGGGAAGGCTCCCAGCTCGTCGAGCGCCTGAACGGCGTCCAGCACGGTGCCCCAGTTTTCGTCGGGATTGCCGTTGATGGCGGAACGGATGGATTTCAGCCCCCCCAGACTGCGCACCATATATTCGATGAGCGAACTGCTTTCGCTGAGGTTGTTGGCAAATAACGACACCTTCTTGTTGTTTTCAAAGTGCCGTGCAGCGCGGATGATATCCTCCCATTTTTCCGGAATCTTCAATGCGCTGCGGCGGAAGAGTGCCGCGTTGATGACGATGCCCCTCCATTCACCGCGGACGGGAATGCAATATCGGCTTCCGTCAGAGGCGGCAACGCTGTTGAGGGCGGCGTCGGAGATGTTGGAGGCGAATTTCGGATAATCCTTGCGGATTTCATCCACCGTCATAAAGTAATCGCGCAGCTCGCTCATATCGTCGATGGCGGAATAATAAATCACATCGGGCGTCGCGGCTCCCCTGTAGGTGGAGGCCAATGAAAGCTCGAGTTTATAGCTTCCCGCCTTGGTGGTGGATGTATCGTTGATGGTGACGTTCCTGTGCGATTTGGAATATTCGGCAATCACGGCCGAATAAGCCGCCGCGTCATCCTCAGAACCGAGGGTGCTGAAAGAACGCAGCACAAAATGCTTTTTTTCCTGCTTCCCGCAGCCGTTCAGACAGCCCAGACAGCCGAAAAGCAGCGAAAGCACAAGCGTCAATGAGATCAGTCCGTTTTTTCTGACAGACAAATTCATCACTCCGGTTATCTGAGAAGATTGATGACGCCGATAAAGGGCAGGGGATTGAGCTTGTTGGAGGCGACATTGAAGATGCCGATCAGGGAAAGCACCAGCGATCCAAGCCCCACAAAGAAGAACAGCAGCGCGGGGATGAGGTTGAGCAGAATGATTCCGCCGAGAACGGCATTGACGATGGAATGAAGCACCAGCCCCACAAGTTCGCACAGAAAGAGAACGAATCCCTGGTTCAGATGGAACCGCAGGGTGGGATCGTTGCGGATGTCGCTGAAAAGCCCGACGAGGAACAGCGGGCCGATGTATGCCATGTAGCTGAAGGTTTTTGCATCGTTGTTCATTTGATCAACTTCCTTTTTTTAAGAATCAATTTGTCAGAACATCGTAGCCGGGATTCTTGTCCCCGCCGACGATGGTGACCACGATTTTGTGTGGCGCGCAGACGATCGACTGACCGCTGCGTGAGATGGAGCCGGTCTTTACGCAAATCCTGTCGGGGCAGTCGGCGTCGGTCATCCGGACGCTTCCCCCCGAAATCTCAATGGTATTGCCGCCCACGGAATACCGGCAGTCCCTGTGCAGCGGAAGTCTGGTGATTTCCATGCCGTCCAGTCTGACCGAAACAAATTCCGGCTTGGGCTGATTGATAAGAAACAGGATGCCCAATGCGCAGCAGAATGCCAGCAGCGAGGCGGCGAGAATCAGGTCGCCCCGTCTGATTCCCAGCCGGCGCAGCGAAGAGGTGAATTTATTCATTTCCGCAGTCCAGCGAGGCGATACGGCACATTGCCTTGTAGCAGATTTCGGCGTGCCGCATGAATTCATCCGCCGAAAGATTTTCGTTCTGCATGTGGAGATTGCTGGGCTTTGCGTCGGAGAAGACCGGACCGAAGGCGACGCCTCGGCCGTGAAGGGCGCGGGCGTAGGTTCCGCCCCCCATCGACACGGGAATCATCGGCTTCCCGGTGATCTCGGTGTAGCATTCGCCCAGCGCCCTGATGAGCGGATGATCGGCGGGAATGTAGAGAGGGGGATTGTCGCCTGTTACTTCCACCCTTACGCCGGATTCTGCCGCCTGGTCTGTGATGGCGGAAATAATGGGCTGACTGTCGAGCGTGGCAGGATACCGGATGTCGATGCTGAGGGAGGTTTCTCCCGCGGCGGATTCAATCAGTCCGACGTTGAGCGTCATCGGGCCGGAAAGCTCGTCGGCACAGGCAGCGCCGATTTCCTTGCCGTCGAGATCGCAGCAGATTTTGTCAGCAAAGAAGCGTTCCGCGCTGCCGTCCTTCAGAAGGCCGGCTTTTTCGGCGGCGGTCAGCAGGTAATTGATGGCATTGACCCCTTTTTCGGGACACATGGCATGAGCCGAGACGCCCCTGACCGTGATCGCGTATCCCTTTTCGGCGGGAGAAACCGCACATTCCGCGTCGCCTGCGTTGATGAAGGCGCGGATGGCATTGGCGACGGTTTCTTCGCAGTCGATGACGGCGGTGCAGGATTCAGCCACACAGTTGACCGCAGCGCCTCCCTTTATGGAGAGAATCGCCGGATCGGTCCTGCCGGTGCATTTCAGATGAAGGATGCCCTTTTCGCAGTTGCAGGCGGGATAATCCGCGTCGGGCGTGAAGGCAAAGGCCGGCAGGGCGTGCTTTGAGAAGTAATGCCCCATGTCGTCCATGCCGATTTCCTCGCCGCCGCCGAAAATGCAGCGGATGGGTCGCTTCATGGGAACGCCGTTGTCCTTCATCGCCTTCATGCAATAGAGAGAAACCATGGCGGCGCCCTTGTCGTCGGCCACGCCTCTGCCGTAGAGCGTGCCGTCCTTCTCGGTCAGCACAAGGGGATCGGTGTCCCAGCCTTCGCCGGTCGGCACCACGTCCACATGGCAAAGCACGGCGGCGTAATCTTCGTCGCCGCCTTCTCCCAACTGGGCGTGACAGGCGAAATTGTCGCAGTTCTCGGTGGAGAATCCCAGCCGTTCGGCAAGCCGGGTCATGAATTCCAGTGCCTCGGCCGATTTGTGTCCGAACGGGTACCCTTCGATATCGCAGTCCGGAACGGCAACCGATTCAATGGCGACCAGCTTTGCCAGATTTTCAAGTATTTCGTCCTTGTATTGGATCATTACAGGCTCAAACAAAAAACCATCTCCGATTGAATTGAATATTATATACTATTATAAAGTATGCGGCACCCAAATATCAACCTTAATTATGAAAAAACTTTTAAAATATAGATAACAAACGCTCTCTTTCATCATCTTTTTGCCATCGCCCAATATAATAATAAAAAGCGCTCACAGGTTCTTAGAACGCGGGCGCATTATGGGGGGGGAAATTTATGAATTGTCGGATCGTGGATCTGAGAAACAAAGAGGTCATCAACATCAAGGACGGCGTGCGGCTGGGCTACGTCAGCGATGTGGAAGTGGACACCTGCGACGCGCGGCTGGTGGCAATTGTCATTTACGGCAGGGCGCGGCTCTTCGGCCTGCTCGGCAGGGAGGACGACTGCATTATCGACTGGTGCGACATAGAGGTGATAGGGGAGGACAGCATTCTGGTCAACTGCACGCCGCGCAGACAGTCCTGCGGCTGTCGCAGAAAGCTGCTGGAAAACATCATTTGCAGCCTTTAGCCGTCTTCGTTCAACATTATTAACAAAAACTTTTAGATTACACACGGCTATTCCTGCTTGACAAAACGGAAAAAATAGGTTATCATTATCCATAATAAAAGCGGAGTATGTGAGCAAAGGTGCGGACATTTACTTTACCAGAGAATGCCCCGTCTTTGCTCTTTTTTACATTTGGATATTCCGTCACAAAAACCAACATCCGGGAGATGAAACAATTGAGTAAAATAGAAGTCGTACACTTTGAGCATACCAAAACCGATCTCTTTGACGAGCTTTACAACAACGCCATGCTTTCCGGCATGATCGACGTAAATCTCTATGAGGAATTCGGCGTCA
>CAMHMN010000012.1 GCA_946186245.1 uncultured Clostridia bacterium | reverse complement strand
AACGCCATGCTTTCCGGCATGATCGACGTAAATCTCTATGAGGAATTCGGCGTCATGCGCGGCCTGCGCGATTCCAACGGCAAGGGCGTGCTTACCGGACTGACCGAAATTTCCGACGTCGTCGCCACCAAGACGGTAGACGGCAGAAAGCTGCCCGACGAAGGCGCGCTGTATTACCAGGGGTATAATGTCTACGATCTGATCGAGGGAATGAAGGACAAACGCTTTGCTTTTGAGGAAACGACTTATCTGCTTCTTTTCGGCGACCTGCCCAGCAGCGAGCATTTCGAGCAGTTCAAGGAGGTCATGTCCACCTTCTGCCCGCTGTCCAACGAATTTACCCGCGACGTCATCATGAATATGCCGAGCGAGAATATCATGAACGGACTGCAGCGTGGATTGCTGACGCTGTATTCCTATGACGACAACCCCGAGGACATTTCCCCGGCGAATATTCTGCGCCAGTCGCTGCAGATTATCGCCAAGATGTCGGCGATGGCGACCTATCTCTATCACGCCTATCAGCATATCGTGCTGGACAAGAACCTCGTCATCAAAAATCCCAAGCCGGAATATTCCACCGCCGAAAACCTGCTGTATATGCTGCGTCCCGACGGTCAGTTCACCGAACTGGAAGCCAAGGTGCTTGACGTCGCGCTAGTGCTGCACGCGGAGCACGGCGGCGGCAACAATTCCACCTTCACCGCCCATGTGGTCACCTCATCGGGAACGGATACATATTCCGCCCTTTCCGCCGCGATTGCTTCCCTGAAGGGCTTCCGCCACGGCGGTGCGAACCTGAAGGTGAAGCACATGATGGAGGAAATCATGGCCAATGTCTCCAATTGGGAGGACGAAGAGGAAATCCGCGATTATCTCATCAAGATTCTCGACAAGCAGGCGTTTGACAAAAACGGCCTGATTTACGGCATCGGACACGCGGTCTACACCTATTCCGACCCGCGCGAGGTGATTCTCAAGCAATATGCCGAGAAGCTGGCGGCTGCGAAGGGACGCGCCCGTGAATTTGAATTCTACGACCGTGTCGAGCGGATTGCCAAGGCGACCATTGCCAGCCGCCGGCATCTTTTCAAGCCGATCTGTGCCAATGTCGATTTCTACAGCGGACTGGTCTATGACATTCTGGGCATACCGGAATCGCTCTTTACCCCGATATTTGCGATCTCCAGAATATCGGGCTGGAGTGCGCACCGTCTGGAAGAGGTTATCAATAAGGGCAAGATCATCCGTCCCGCGTACAAGTACGTCGGTCATCACAGACCCTATAAGGAAGTCGACGTCAGGGAAGGATAAGCAAAAAGAATAAAGAATAACGCGCAGCGCATCATTAGCCGCGATAGCGGCGCGGGGTGCAGGGGACTGGTTCCCTGCCGGGTCCAGGGCAGCGCCCTGGCGGGAGGTCGAGGGCAGCGCCCTCGAGAGCGAGACGAAGTCGAGCGAGCAAGACGCACCCGGACAGGCAACCGATTCAGGCGAATACCGCAAAGAAGCATGCTCATTTCTAAAGAATAAAAGCAAAGGACTGATTCACCATGGAAAAGATTCAGATGAAAACACCGCTTGTCGAGATGGACGGCGACGAAATGACCCGCATCATCTGGAAGATGATCAAGGACATCCTCATCTGCCCCTATGTCGATCTGAAGACCGAATATTACGACCTCGGACTGGTTCACCGCAACGAAACCAACGACCAGGTCACCTTTGACAGCGCCGAAGCCACCAAGAAGTACGGTGTCGCGGTCAAGTGCGCCACCATCACTCCCAACGCGGCAAGAATGACCGAGTACGACCTCAAGGAAATGTGGAAGTCCCCCAACGGCACTATCAGAGCCATTCTGGACGGCACTGTCTTCCGCGCGCCGATACTGGTCAAGGGCATCACCCCGTACATTCCTACGTGGAAAAAGCCCATCTGCATTGCCCGTCACGCCTACGGCGACGTCTACAAGAACACCGAAATGGTGGTGGCGCAGGGAGCAAAAGCCGAGCTGTGCGTCACCAATCCGGACGGCAGCGAGCAGCGCAGCCTGATTCACGATTTTTCCTCCTCTGACGGTATCATTCAGGGCATCCATAACCTGGACAATTCCATCAGCTCCTTCGCGAGAGCCTGCTTCAATTACGCGCTCGACCAGAAGCTCGATATCTGGTTCGCCACCAAGGACACCATCAGCAAGAAGTACGACCATCGCTTCAAGGATATTTTCAACGAGATTTTTGAAAAGGAATACAAGGCGAAATTCGAGGCAGCCGGCATTACCTACTTCTACACCCTGATCGACGACGCTGTGGCGAGAGTCATCCGCAGCGAAGGCGGCTATATCTGGGCCTGCAAGAATTACGACGGCGACGTCATGAGCGACATGATTGCCACCGCCTTCGGTTCGCTTGCCATGATGACCAGCGTGCTGGTCTCTCCCGATGGCGTGTATGAATACGAAGCGGCTCACGGCACCGTGCAGCGTCATTACTACAAGCATCTCAAGGGGGAGGAAACCTCCACCAATTCCGTCGCGACGCTCTTTGCCTGGACCGGCGCACTGAGAAAGCGCGGTGAGCTGGACGGCACGCCCGATCTCTGCAAGTACGCAGACAATCTGGAGAAAGCTACCATTCAGACCATTGAGGAAGGCGTGATGACGGGCGATCTCTATCTGCTTTCCACACTGGAGAACAAGACCAAGGTCAGCACCGAGCAGTTCCTCCGCGAAGTCGACAAGCGTCTTGCCGCGATGTATGCGTAATGAAAAAAGCAATTGACCTTCGATCAAAACTGTGATATAATTTTCGGCAGACTGTGTTTTGGAAAAAAATACCAGTCTGCCTATTATTTTTGAGGGTGATATGAGTGCCTTTATTCATAAGGAAGTTTGAGCGAAAGTCCAGGGAGGAATTCAGCCACGGCGTGACGCACTTCCGGACTTTCTTCAAGTGGTGTGTCTGCGCCGTGATCATCGGAGCGGTTGTGGGCTGCGTCGGGACGCTGTTTCATTATCTGATCAAATTCTCCGCCGAAACCTTCGCCATGTCCAATCTGAAAATGGTCTGGCTGCTGCCGCTGGCCGGCATTGTGATCGTCGCTTCCTACAAGTACTGCGGCATGGACAACGACAAGGGAACCAACATGATTCTTGTATCGGTCCGCAGCGAGGAAAAGCCGCCGATCTTCACCGCGCCGCTGATTTTCCTTACCACCGTGCTGACCCACCTCGCGGGCGGTTCCGCCGGCAGGGAAGGGGCTGCCATTCAGATGGGCGGGGGAATCGGTTATCAGGTCGGCCGGCTGCTGCGGCTGGATGAAAAGGATCAGAAGCTCATCATCATGTGCGGCATGAGCGCGGCCTTCTCGGCGCTGTTCGGAACGCCGGTGACCGCGGCAATCTTTTCGATGGAAGTCATCAGCGTCGGCGCGATGTACTATTCCGCGCTGGTTCCCAGCGTGATTTCCGCCCTTGTGGGCTTCTGCATCGCCATTCATTTCGGAGTGGAAAAGACCTTCTTTCCGCTCGGAGGAATTCCGGAAATCACCATCCCTTCGGTGACTCGCGTGACGGTTCTCGCGGTGCTCTGCGGTTTGCTCAGCATCGTATTCTGCATTGTGATGCACGGTACAGGAAAGCTGCTGAAAAAGGCCTATCCGAATAAATTCGTGAAAATCCTGCTCTGTTCCGCGCTTCTGATCAACCTGACCTACCTGGTCGGAAATGCCGACTACAACGGCGCAGGAATGGCGCTCATTCATGACGCGGTGCTGAAAGGGCATACCCTTCCGCAGGCGTTTGCCATGAAGCTGCTCTTTACGGCGATTACTCTCGGCGCGGGATTCCGCGGGGGCGAAATTGTGCCTTCCTTTGTGGTTGGGGCGACCTTCGGATGTCTCGTCGCGCCGCTGATGGGAATCAGCGGCACGTTTGCCGCCGCGGTGGGAATGATCGCCGTGTTCTGCGGGGTCACGAACTGTCCGATTACCTCCATCATTCTGTCGGTGGAAATGTTCGGGCCGCAGGGACTTCTCTTTTTTGCGGTGGCGGTCGCCACAAGCTATATGCTTTCAGGCTATTACGGCCTTTACATGGGGCAGAAGATTCTTTATTCCAAGGACAGGGCGGAATATATTAATACAACAGCGCATTAATTCTCGCTGCGGTTCCGCCATGATGAATCAATGAAAATCAAAGGCTGAATCATAAATGATTTCGGTGCGTTTCACGCTGAATGAAGGAGTGTATCAAGTTGGGCGTCAGAGAGGACATATTAAAAATCTTCGAGAGCGGCAGGGGCGAGTATTTCTCCGGGGAACTGCTTGCCGAGCGGCTGGGCGTCAGCAGAGCCGCCGTGTGGAAGGCGGTTAAGCAGCTGCAGGAGGAAGGCTATCATTTCGACGCGGTTTCCGGCAAAGGATATTCGCTTCGTCTGGAGAGCGACGTGATTTCCGCGGAAGGAATCAGGAAAATTCTCGGCGAAAGCGCAGACCGATTCCGGATCAGCACCTTCAAGACCGTGACCTCCACCAACACGCTGCTGAAAGAAATGGCGGCGGAAGGGGCTGCCGAGGGCACGGTTGTGATTGCCGCCGAACAGACGGCGGGGAAGGGGAGAATGAGCCGACGCTTCGTTTCTCCGGCGGGTACAGGGCTGTATATCAGCCTGCTTCTCCGACCGGCACTGAATGCGCGCGAATCGCTCTTCATCACCACGGCAGCCGCTGTCGCGGTGGCACGCACCGTCGAGGAGGTTTCCGGCAGACGGGCCGGCATCAAATGGGTCAATGACGTCTATATGGACGGAAAAAAGATCTGCGGCATTCTCACCGAGGCTTCCTTTGACATGGAAAGCGGCGGTCTGGAATACGCTGTCTGCGGCATCGGAGTGAATATTTTTCCCCCGCAGGGAGGCTTTCCCAAAGAAATCAGGCATATTGCCGGGGCGATTTTCACAGAACCGAGCCAGGGCGACGTGAAAAACCGCATTGCCGCGGGCATTCTCCGGAAATTCATGGCGTACTATGACGCGTTTCCCGCACATGCGTTTTTTGAAGAATATGTGGAACGCTCGATTGTGACGGGGCAAAGAATCACCGTTCTCGGCAGGGGAGAACCCCGCGAAGCCCTCGCTCTTGCGATCGACGGGAACTGCAATCTGCTTGTGCGTTATGACGACGGCAGGGAGGAAGCCCTTCATTCGGGCGAAGTGAGCATAAGATCCAATGCCATGACAAGCGGATTCCCGCCTGAAAAAATTAATAAATAATAACTTGACAATTTTTCTGATTAATACTATAATCAAACTATCAATCTGATTGGAGGCTAACAAGATGGAGATAACAAAAACGACCATCATCGGCGATATTCTTGACACAGATCCTTCCACGGCACCCTTCTTCCTTGAGATGGGAATGCACTGCCTTGGATGTCCCGCTTCCAGAGGCGAGACACTCGAGCAGGCCTGCATGGTGCACGGCGTTGATCCCGATGCTTTGGTGAGCAAGCTCAACCAGCATATCCAGAGCAAATAATCCGGTAAATGTCACGTAATGAAAATCAAGGTCTGTCGCTGCATGGATTGCCGTGGCTGACCTTGTTTTTGTTTACAGAAGAGAGGAACACACGTGGAACAGAATTCTGAAAACAGGTTTGAGCTGGGCGCAAGGCTTGCCGTCTGCGCCGGCTTTGTGAGAAAGGGAAAAATTCCCGCCGATATCGGCACCGATCACGCCTTCCTTCCGATCTATCTGGTGACAGAGGGAATTGTGCCGGCGGCCTATGCCTCCGATATCAACGAAGACCCCATCAGGTCAGCCCGAAGCCATATCGCCCGGTACGGACTTGATGACAAGATAATTACCTTTACATGCGACGGTCTCGCGGATATTCCCCCTGACAAGGCAGATGATATCATCATCGCCGGGATGGGCGGGGATAACATCGCGGCGATTCTCGGCAGGGCGGATTGGCTTAAAAACTCCCGATACAGGCTGATTCTGCAACCGATGTCGCGTGCGTCCCGGCTCCGGGAATTCCTTTACGGCAACGGATTTGAGATAAGAGAAGAAAAAGCGGTCTGTGAAGCTAATAGAGTTTACACCGTGATTTGCGCCGAATATTGCCCCGATGCGCCGTCGTATGAGGAATACGATCTCTACGCCGGACGTCTGGACGCTTCCGACCCGAACGCCGCAGCTCTGCTGAGAAAGCAGGCGGGCATTCTGCTTTCGGTTGCGGAGGGCTGCGCGGCGAAGAAGGATTATGCCGGTCAGGCGCATTACATTCAGCTGGCGGAGAGACTCATCGCCGGTTCAAAGGGAGAGTAAAATGATCACAGTCAATGAGGTTTATCATATTCTGGACAGACAATATCCCTACGTCCTGCAGGAGGATTACGACAACAGCGGCATAATGGCGGACTGCGGAAGAGAGATCAGCCGGATCGTGGTGTCGCTTGACATCTCCAATGACGTCGTTGCCTACGCCGAATCCATCGGCGCGGAGCTGATTGTGTCCCACCATCCCATCATCTTCAGGCCGGTGCGGAGCATCCCCTTCCATACGCCGCTGAACAGGCTCATGCAGGCGGGAATTTCGGCGATTTCGGCGCACACCAATTTTGATATTGCCCCCGGAGGGGTCAACGACGCACTGGCCGAACGATTGGGACTGCAGAATGTCACGCCGGTTTTCCAGGTGTCCGAGAAGCCCGTCAACGGCGCGATGACCAAGAATTACATCGGCCGGACGGGTTATCTGCCGAGCGGAATGACGCCCGCCGCCTTTGCCGCGCATGTCGGGATGTCTCTCAGAGGACGCAGCGCCATGCAGTTTGTGGACGGCGGGCGACCGATTCATAAAGTGGCGGTAGGAGGCGGCGCCTGCGGAGAATTCATCTTTGAATGCCCGGAGAATGACATTGACGCCTTCGTCACGGGCGAATGCAAGCACCATGAGATGATTTTTGCCAAGGATAACGGAATCACGCTGGTGCCCGCCGGACATTACGCCACGGAAAACGTCGCCCTCGAAGCGCTGGCCGAACCCATCCGGAAGGCCTGCCCCGATGTGGAAATCTTCATTACGAGAATAGACGATCCCGTGAGCATTATTGACTGAAAGAGGACCGTTTTTGATGGAAAGGGATGATACCGATGGCTCTTGACGGAGCAATGCTTCATCTGATAAAAAAGGAGCTGGAGCAAGGCATTCTGGACGCGAAGGTGGACAAGGTATTCCAGCCTTCAAGGGAAATGCTGATTCTGGCCATGCGCGGGAAAAACAAGAACCGCAAGCTGCTGATCTCCGCGTCAGCCAATTCCGCGAGGATTCATTTCACAGAGCATGCTGTGGAAAATCCCGCCCAGCCGCCCATGCTCTGCATGCTGCTGCGCAAGCGGCTCTGCGGCGCAAGGCTTTCCGCCATAGAACAGCCGGGACTGGAGCGCGTTCTGCTGCTGAAATTCGACGCGCACAACGAACTGGGGGACGAGATTACCCTGACGGTCGCGGTTGAGATCATGGGACGACATTCCAACATTGTGCTGATCGACGAGCGCGGTCTGGTGATTGACGCGGTTAAGCGCATTGACAGCGAACTAAGCTCGATGCGATTCATTCTGCCCGGCATACAATACGAACTTCCCCCCGCGCAGGAGAAGCGAAATCTCCTGGCGTCGGACACAGAAGGCATTGTGCGTGAGGTGACAGCATGTAAAGCACAAAAACTTGACAAGGCTCTTATGTGCGTCATTCAGGGAATTTCTCCTGTCGTGGCGAGGGAAATCGCCTACCGTACCACCGGATTTACAGACAGTATCGTGGAAGGGTTGCCCCCCGGGCAGGAAGACAGGCTGAAGTACCATCTGAATAAGCTGAAAGACACGCTGGAAGGCAGCGGAGAGCCGAATTTGATTGCAGTAAATGAAAAGCCGGTCGACTTTACATTTATTTACCCGCAGCAATACGGCATTTCCGCCGTTTCCACTGCCTACCGCGATTATTCCTCCATGCTGGATGACTTCTATTTCCGCCGCGATCTCAGCGACAGAATGAAGGCCAGATCGCAGGATCTCCTCAAGCTGCTTGCCAATTCCTCCGCGCGTATCGCCAAGAAGCTGGATATTCAGACTGCGGAACTCAAGAAATGCGCCGACCGAGAGCAGTGCCGCATCAACGGCGATCTGATAAACGCCAATCTGCACCTGCTGCAAAAGGGAGATATGCTTGCGGAGGTGGTGAACTATTATTCCGAGGACTGTTCCACCGTCAGGATCAAGCTGGATCCGCTTCTGACGCCGGCACAGAACGCCCAGAAGTACTACAGGGAATACCGCAAGCTCCAGGCGGCAGAGCAGCACCTGACGGGCTTGATCGAGCAGGGCAAGGCCGATCTGGCCTATATTGATTCGGTGCTCGACCTGCTTTCACGCGCCGAAAGCGAACGAGAGCTTGCCGAGATCAGGCAGGAGCTGGCGGAAGAGGGCTTTATCAAACGCCGGAAGGCAGCCCCCGGCAAACAGCCTCCCAAACTGCCCCCCTTGAAGTTTGTTTCCGACGACGGATTCACCATTCTGGTAGGGCGAAACAACCAGCAGAATGACCGCCTGACGCTGAAGGAAAGCCGGAATTACGACATCTGGCTTCATACGCTGCAGGTTCCCGGTTCACATACCGTGATTGTCTGCGACGGACAGCAGCCACCCAACAGAACGATCGAGCAGGCGGCACAGCTGGCGGCTTATCACAGCGGAGCACGTCAGTCGGGACTGGTGGCGGTTGACTTCACGCTGATCAAATATGTCAGCAAACCGCGCGGAGCGAAGCCCGGGATGGTGATTTATACCCATCAGAGCACGCTTTATGTCCATCCTGACGAAAGCTTAGCCGAAAGATTGGCGGCAAAATAATGAAAAGCTAAACAGCTTTACAATGATTATGACACGGAAAACGCCCTGTTTCGCTGAGAAACAGGGCGTTTTTTTGTCTTTGTCCGGCCGGAATCCGTGTTATTTGATTTTTCCGGCGTAAAAGTCCTTCAGGAAGGGAACGTCGTCCAATTCAAAGTGCATTCCGTTCAAATAATTGAGTTCCTCAGCGTCGGTCCGGAAGTCAAAAGTCAGTTTATAGGAGCAAAGGGCCTGTTTGAAAACGCCCGCGGCGCGGTTGACCCGGTTGGTGCCGTATTTTCCATCGCCGAGCAGCGGATGTCCGATGGACGCCATATGGGCGCGAATCTGATGCGTTCGTCCGGTGAGCAGATCTATCTCGACCAGACTGAAATCATGGATTGTGTCGATCACTTTATAGTGGGTCAAAATGGTCTTGCCGCTTTCCGAGCGTTTTTTTTCTATATAAACGCGGTTCTGCTGTTCGTTTTTTTCCAGAAAGCCCTCCAGGGTTGCTTCCGCGGGGGATGGCCTGCCGCATACAATGCAGAGGTAGCTCTTATGGATTTCCCTCGCCTTCATTTTTGCGTTGAGAATGCGGAGCGACGCGGCGTTCTTCGCTGCGATGACCAGACCGGCGGTGTTCCGGTCAATTCTGTTGACCAGAGCAGGCGTAAAGGAATTTTCCTTTTCGGGGTCGTATTCGCCTTTTTGGTATAGATATTTCTGTATGCGGAAGATCAGTGTGTCCGGTTCGTAATTTTCGTCGGGATGCACGATAAGTCCCTGCGGTTTGTTGGCAATCAGGATATTTTCGTCCTCATAGACGACATTCAGCCTGTCGGATGCGTGGGTGAATTCGTATTTATGGGGAGGCTGCTCAAAGAATTCGTCCTTGAGCCATATGTCAAGTATATCGCCTTCACATAGCTTTTGATCGGGTGTGCAGCGTTTCCGGTTGATTTTGATGTTTTTGGTGCGTATGCTCTTGTACATCAGGGACGCAGGAATGGCCGGAAAGCTCTTTTCAATGAATTTATTGAGCCGTTGTCCCGCGTCGTTCTTGTTGATAATGATCTGCTTCAAAGAAATAACCTCATTTTATGCATTTATTCTTCTATAGTGTATCACAGATATATGAATATTCTGTTACGCTTTGTAATGTGAATATTGGTCGATAAAATAGCAGGCTAAATGTTTCGATTAAAGATTGTTTCATGTGAAACGCGATGTGAAGTTTTTTTGCGTTACGTTTGTCATATTTTCAGCATGAACGCATATACATTTGGCAAGAAGGGAAGTGCGAAAGTTGGGAATTCAAAATAACCGGGAACGGATTGTACAATACCTTCCCGATTTCATGCAGCCGGAAACACGCGATCTTATTCGTCAGGTCGGAAATCAACTCAACGAAATCCGGCTAAGAATCGGCAGACCGGCGGTTGCCATGCTCGTATCCGGACACCGGACAATCTGCGTCAATCATCCTGTGACAACGGAGGAATTGGCCGCCTGCTTTGAAAAAATCTGTGAATACTCCGTTTTCAGCCATCAGGCGGAACTTTCGCAGGGATTTATCACCCTTCCCGGCGGGAACCGGGTCGGTATTTGCGGTACAGCCTGTCTGGACAAAGCCGGCAATCGCACGGTCCGGTTCATTTCTTCCCTCAATATCAGGATGGCAGGCGATTTTGTGGGATGCTCGGCGCAGCTGATTCCCGCGTTATTTGCGGATAAACTATGCGGCACGCTCATTGCCGGCCCGCCTTGCAGCGGAAAAACGACGCTGCTAAAAGATTTCGCTCTGAAACTCTCGTCAGCGCCTTTTTTCAAAAAAACCGTCATCGTGGACGAGCGTGACGAGCTTTCCGCCATGCACCGAGGCGTACCCTGTCATACCATCGGAGACTTCTGTGACGTACTCAGCGGGTATCCCAAGGCGGAGGGAATTCTCAACGCGGTCAGGACTCTTTCTCCCGATATCATTGTCTGCGACGAGATAGGCGGCGTGGAGGAAGCGTCGGCTGTCCGGGACGTTGTGAATGCCGGAATTGTGATGATTTCTTCCGTCCATGCCTGTAATGTAGACGAGCTTTACAAGCGTGAAACGGTCAGAATCCTCCTGAAATCAGGGGTTTTTGAAAAAATCGTCCTGTTGAAATCCGGCAGTGCGAGATGTGTGCCGGAGGGAATCTATGAGGTTGACGTCAATGGGCTTTAGGTTGATCTGCGGGGGGATTCTTGTGATCTGTTCCTGTCTGGCGGGGTTTGAAAAACGCTCCCGCCTGTCTGTCAGGCTTCGCGGTCTGGCTGTGATCAGGGATTACTTCCGGAATGTGAAACTCTATATTTCGCATGCCGGGATGAGTCTTGACGACATCGCGTACGAAATTGACAGAAGCGTCAGCCGAAGTCAATTCAGCCGGATTATCAGGGAAAATACACAACATTCCGACTTTGCCTCCTCCTTTGCCGCCGCCATTTCCTCCTTGAAAAACGAATGGCGCATGTCGCCACAGGAGGAAGCGCTGGTTTGTTCTCTTGCCGGAAAAATCGGCGGAATGGACAGGGACGGCGCGGTTGAATTGCTGGAGCTGGCGGACGAGCAGATTTCTTCCCTGATGGACAGCGTGAAACGAAAGTATGATACGGACGGGAAGCTGTATGTGGTTCTGGGACTGGCCTTCGGCATAGTGGCAGCTCTCCTTCTGATTTGACACCGAAAGGATCTGAATAAAATGACTGACGTTGATTTCATTTTCAAGATTGCGGCGATCGGCATTATCGTTGCCGTGCTCAATCAGGTGCTGATCCGTGCCGGCAGGGAAGAGCAGGCGATGATGACCACTCTGGCCGGGATCATTGTGGTGCTCATGATGATGATTTCCCGCATCAGCACCCTATTTGAAACGGTCAAGACCACCTTCGGGCTATGAATATCTTTGCGTTTGTGGGTTCTGCCCTTGTGATGTGCGTGCTGATTCTCACGGTTCAGCAGCTCAAGCCGGAAATGTCGCTGCTGCTGCTGATTGCCTGCGGCGTGGTGCTGACCTTTGTGCTGATCAGGAGCGTCGTTCCGCTGATAAGCCAAATCCGTTCCTTCGCGGAAGCGGGGGGCATTGATTCGGAGCTGCTTCTGATTGTGCTGAAATCCTTCGGAATCTGCGTCACCGTGCAGACTGCCTCGGATTTATGCCGCGATTCCGGGCAGACGGCGCTTGCCGGCAAAATTGAACTGGGCGGGAAGCTCGCGCTGCTGCTTGTGGCACTTCCGCTCTTCAAAAGGCTGCTCGACCTGGCGATGCAGATCATGGGAAAGTGATGGATATGGGATTTCTCAATTATAAGAGATGGTGGGCGCTTTCCGTCTGCCTGTGTCTGGCGGTCTTTTTGGGCGGTCGAAGGGTTTATGCCTCGCAGGAATTCGACGTTCAGGCGCAGTATGAAGCGGGGGAATTCGACAGCGTGTTTGACGCTCTTCCGGACGAAACCGCCGAATCCATGGAGCAGGCGGGTTTTGACTTCCGCGAGTTGTCCTCCCTGAACGCCCTCAATCCGGCGAGTACGCTCGATTCCGTCCTTTCCGTCGTGAATGACGAGATGAGCACCCCCCTTGCCGCGCTGGGGCTGATGCTCGCGCTGCTGCTCTTCGCTTCGGTGCTGAAGGGGGGCGAATGGGTCGCCGATTCTCCGCTGTCGTCCTCCCTGAATGCCGTTACCGGGCTGGCGGTGGGGCTGACGGTGGCCCTTCCGGTGGCTTCGCTGGTGGACGCCGCGGGGGAAACCATTGAAATCGCGGCCCGGTTTAACGAGGGATTCGGCGTGATGTTCGCCGGATTGCTGATTTCCAACGGACAGACGGCTTCCGCCGCCGGATACAGCGCCTTCCTCACCGGGGCGATCAATGCGGCTTCGCTCTGCGCCGATTCGCTGGTCATGCCGATGCTCCGGATATTCCTGGCGCTGTCTTGCGTGTCCTCTGTCTCCGAAGGCGCCAGGGTTGACGCGGTGATACGCTTCTTTGAAAAATACGCGAAGTGGATTCTTGGTTTTTCGGCGGCGCTCATTGCGGCGGTGCTGAGTATCAGCGGAATCCTTTCGTCATCGGCGGACAGTGTCGGCACTCGGGCTGCCAGATTTGTCATTTCCGGCTCGGTTCCGGTGGTGGGCGGAGCAATGAGTGACGCCTATCTTTCCATCCGAAGCGGCATGATGTTTCTGCGCAATTCGGTGGGAGCGTTCGGCATCATTGCGACGGGGTATCTCTTTCTGCCTGTGTTGGTCCGCACGCTGCTGTGGAGCATGGTGGTGGGAATAGGGGAATCGGTGTGCGATTCCATGTCTCTCGGCGAGCTTCAAAAGCAGATGAAATCCCTTTCTTCGGCACTTTCACTGTTAATGGGGACGCTGGTGTTTTCGCTTTTCCTGCTGACGCTCGGTGGAATCATCGTGCTGATGCAGCGTTCGCTGTGAAAATAAGAGCCTGTCCGGATTCTCCGCGTGTGCGGGGGGGGGGTGCCGTCAGCTTTTTTGCCGGATGAAGCCAAAACGCAACGAGGCTTTTTCCAAAAACAGGGCAAAAGCCGCGCGCGGGAATATTTTTATAGGCTCCAAGGGAGGTGATGTGTGTTGCAAAACGTAAGGGAATGGGCAGGGGCGGTCTGCTGCGCCTGTCTGGTGGGCGCCATGCTGTCGATGGTATTTCCGTCCGGCAGCAGCAAGAGGCTCTTCGGAATGATCCTTTCGCTGATGATGCTGTGCGTGCTGCTCAAGCCGTTGCGTGCGGCGAAGGATTTCACGCTGGGACTCGGACAGTATTCCTTTTCGGCGGAAGCGTATGAGAATCCCGCCTTTGACGACGAATTGGAAAGCCGCGCGAAGGACGTCTATTCCTCCTATCTGGAGCAGAATCTGCGAAGGGTGCTGGACGGGGCAAATATTTCATACAAAAGTGTCACCGTTACAATGGATAATTCCGGGGACGGGCGCATATCTATTGGACAGGTGGAGGTGATCGTAAAAAATGAGGACGTAGAGACGGAGAGAATAAAGGATCTGCTGCGCCCGTACATCGGTTCAGAGCCGATTGTCAGGACGGCGTGACGAAAGGAAGTGAGTACTCTGGACACCATCAGAAAGGCGCTGGGAAACGGAAAGCTCGGCGAGCTGCTGTTTGCCGCGGAGAAATCCGAGCAGAGGATCAGAATTCTTCTGGCTGTGGGATTTGCGGCGATCGCGCTGCTTTTCGCGTCGGAATACTTCTGGGATGACGCGGCCAAAACTTCGGCGGAACCTGCGGCATACCGCGCCGGGGAAAACGATTATGACGAATACACCGCCCGGCTGGAAAGCCGCCTGACCGAGCTGATTTCATCGGTAGACGGCGCAGGCAGGACAAAGGTCATGGTCACACTGGAATGCGGTACGGAATATGTCTACGCCAGCCAGCAGAAAACGACGTCGGCATTATCGGAGGATTCCAACCCTGACGGACGGGTCAGCCGGGATGAAAAACGCAGCGGGGAGGAGAGTCTGATCCTGATCGACGCGGGCAGGGGAGAGGAACCGCTTATCCTCAAGGAGATAACGCCCACCGTTGCCGGCGTAGTGGTGCTTTGCAGCGGTGCGGACGACGTCGGCGTCAGACAGCAGATCATCAATGTGGTGACCACGGCTCTGGGTACAAGCTCCAACAGGGTATGTGTCACACGAATGAAATAGCGATTGTAAAGGCAAAGAATCATTGTGCCGTTTTCAGGATTTATAATCGGCTGACAGATTAAGAGCCTTTTCGGAAGCTCTCCACGCACAGCTTGCTTGCCTCTTTTCCGCCATATTTTGAGAATTTGGCTTGCAATACGACAGTATGGCGGCACAGAATTCCCTTCATCCGGCGAAAAATCTGACGGCGCAATCCGCACACGCGGAGATTCTGAACAGGCTCTAAAAACAAACACGGAGGAATTTTTTATGAAAACAAGCAAAAGACATCTGATTCTCGCGGGACTGGTGCTGGCTCTCGGAACGGCAGTCTATCTCAACTGGCAGTTTGCGCCGACAGAGCGATTCGTCGCGCCTGCCCGTTCCGGCGTATCGGAATCGGACATCGGCAAGGCGGAATTCGTTTCGGCCGAGCTGAACGCCAACACCTCGGTCAGGCAGAACGGGACGCTCGCCGAAAGCCGGCTGGAGCGTCAGACAGCACGCGACAAGGTGCTGGACGAACTGGAGAAACAGCTCAGGGACACATCGGCCGATGCATCCGCAAGAGCGCAGGCGCTTGAAGCCCGGACACAGCACGTCAAAAACATTCAGCTCGAAAACACTGCCGAAACGCTCATCAAGGCAAAGGGCTTCAGCGATTGTATGGTATACATCAACGGCGACAGGGTTTCCGTGCTGGTCCCCGAATCAGACGGGCTGACAAACGAAAAGGTCTCTGTCATCACCGAAATCATCGTATCGCAGACCGGAGCGGATATTTCCAACATCGTGGTCACTCCTGTCAAATAGTCAATCAGGCTCCCTTCCGCATGCCGGTGCCATGTGAAAGGGAGTTTTTCAATTGAATCATTTGAATCGTTTGAATTCTCCCCATGAGAAGAATTCACAGGACTTTCCCTCGTCGGAGGGAATCAATTGTTTATATTTCTGTTAATTCTGTGCGGATGCGCTTGCTTTTTCGGGTCGGTTCTGGTATAATGAACGGCAAGATTTCATTTTTGATGTGTCAAAAAACGCGTTATCTTCAAACTGAATTGCAGGAGAATGTCATCATGAAAAACAATTCATTGCTCGATAAGATAAAGAAGATGGTTTATTATATTCTGGGTGTTTTGTTGTTTCTTCTTATCATCGGCGTCGTCTGTATCAATTATGTCACTCTGGGCGGCAGAAAATACGACAGAAGTGCCGACACGCTGGTCGTCACTGATTCTGATTTCGCAAAATACGATGACTACTCTTTTCTGAATGAATTCAGTCGTCTGAAAACCCTTGATCTGTCTTCGCTGGATGTTTCCAAGAAAACGATTGACCAGATTTCATCCGACCTGAAGAAGGATGTCAATATCATCTGGAGCGTGAAGATCGGCGGTAAACGGTATGGCAGCGAAACGGAAGAACTGACGGTTCCGGCGGAAAACCTGGGCGACGCCGCACTTTTCTCGGTGTTTCACCATCTGAAAAATTTTGAAATTGTCGGCTCGGTGCCGATAGACGAGCTCAATGAAGTGGTACAGCTCATCCGGCAGAATAATCCCGGTGTCCATTGCGTTTACAGTACGGAGCTGTACGGGGTTCCCGTTGACAGTTCAACGGAGTATGTCTGTCTGGACAATATCAGGATCAAAAAGCTGGATACCCTGAGAACTGCCATTTCGCTGTTCCCCAATATCAAGTCGTATGACATGTGCGATTGCGGCGTCAGCGATGATGAAATGGGAAAGCTCCGCGAAGAATATCCGGATGTGAAATTCAAGTGGATGCTGCATATCCTGAAGTACGATATTCCGACAGACGTTCAGGTATTTTCCACCCTGGTGGGCAATTGGGTTGCCTATGCCGACGAAAAGACATTCTCTCCGCTTTTCAGGTACTGCACCGATCTGAGGGCGCTTGACCTGGGACATTGGGACTATATTTCCGACATCAGCGAGATGCGCAACCTCAAAAACCTGGAAATACTGATCATCACCGACAACAGCATTTCCGATCTCTCTCCGCTGTCGGAATTGACACATCTGAAATATATGGATCTGCGTTACAATAAAATTACCGACGTGTCGCCTCTGACCAGTCTGCAGGAGCTTCAGTTCCTGGAAATCGGCGGAAATAAAGTGAAGAATTGGGAAAGGCTCTGTGAATGCAGATCGCTGAAATATCTGTTTATTCAGGACGCGGTTGTCCCGACCAGGACGGTAGAAATAATCGAGAAGGAAAAGCCCGAGGGCTGCGTCTTCAAGATGAAAAACACCAGGGGACATCCCTGGTACGGCAGAATCATCAAAATGTTCAGAAGATGGGATAAGGTCGCGGTTTATCACGACTGGAAGCATGTGGAATACAAAAAATCATAATCGGTACAGACAGTACATAAAAATCGCCCGTCCGGTATGCGCCTGTAAATGGCGTTCCGGACGGGCGATTGATGTTTGGTAGGTGACGCAGTGAAAACCGATCAGCCCTGGAAGTGGTCGCTGAAATCTCCGTCGCTGTCGAGGATTTCGGTGCTGCGGAAGCCGCGGCGGGTCTTTTCCTTCTCGACGTTCTCAGAGAGAATGTTTCTGAATTCGCTGCAGTGCTTGATGTTTCTGATTTCGAGCATGGGGCAGGTCTTGTCCTGGGAATGGACTTCGATGGTGCCAAGACCGAAGAGCTTCTGACCGAGCGTACGCTTTACGCTGATATCCTGCACTCTGTAGAGAAGAATCTCGTCCTCATAGGAATTGAGGAATCCCTTCTTGTAGATGAGCTTCTTGGTAGTAATAGCGTAAGTGGTAAAAGACCAGGGCAGAGCGAAAAATGTGCGTCTCTTACGCTCCTTGATAAGTACGGGATCCTGCTGAACCTGTTTCTTTGCCATGTAAAAACCCTCCTGAAAAAGTAAAATAGTTTGTTTGTTTCACGCCATGATCCGCAGCGGGCTGCGTTTCGAACATGGTTTTCATTATTATAACATAAGAGAATACAAATAACAACTGATTTTTGAGATTATTTTATAATAATGTCAGAATTGTAAATAATTGTCATTAAAAACCGTCATATTGCACAGCACATGACAGCTCCGTCGGCAATATCCGTGACCGTGGCTTCAATGATTCTGCCGCATAAATCCGTCCCCTGAATGCGGGCCGGCGTGTAATTCTCGGTGTATCCCTCGAATAGGCCGGGGGCCACCTCGCGTTCGGCGAGAATCTTCACCCTTTTGCCGAGCTGTGAATGAAGAAATTCGCTGGCCGAACGGGATGTTTCACGGATCATTTCCTCGCTGCGCCTGCCCTTGGTCTGTTCGTCCACCTGATCGGGGAAGGAATCGGCGCGGGTTCCTCTGCGGCGGGAATAAGCGAAAACGTGGGATCGTGCAAAGCCGATTTCACGGGCAAAGGCGAGCGATCGGGCGAATTCTTCCTCGGTTTCTCCCGCGAAGCCCACCATGATGTCGGTCGTAATGGAAGGATTGTCAAAGGTGCTGCGGATTTTCTCACAGACATGCCGGAACTGTGCCGTGTCGTAATGGCGGTTCATGCGCCGCAGCGTTTCGTCGCATCCGCTCTGTATCGCGAGATGGAACTGGGGACAGAATCCGGGAATTTCCGCAAGCCCTTCGATCAGCCGGTCGGGCGTGAGATCAGGTTCCAGCGAGCCGAGCCTGACACGCTCGACGCCCTCCGCCGAAGCGGCTGCCCGGACAGCTTCGAGAAGATCGGTGCCGATGTCGCTGCCGTATGCCGAAAGGTTGATTCCAACCAGCACGACTTCGCGGTATTTTTGTCCGATGCGCTGCGATTCCTTCCGGATTTCCTCCAGCGAACGGCTGCGGACACGCCCGCGTGCGTAGGGAATAATGCAGTAGGTGCAGAACCGGTTGCAGCCGTCTTCTATCTTGATATATGCCCTGGTGCGTTCGTTCATGCCGGTGACGGAACATTCCTCGCCGTACGATTTGCCGTGCGGCCGGATGTCGATAATGCGCCGGTGACTGCGCATGAATTGTTCAATGTAATCCACCAGCGCGTTCCGGTTGGAATTGCCGATGATGATGTCGGCTTCCTCGATCGCCTCGCATTCGTCCGGAAATGCCTGCGGCATACAGCCGGTCAGAATGAGGACCGCGTCGGGATTCTCCCGCCTTGCGCGGCGGACGGTCTGGCGCACCTTCTTGTCGCCGGTGGCAGTGACGGTGCAGCTGTTGACGATGAAAACGTCCGCCGGTTCGCCTTCCGCGGCCTGTTCAAAGCCGTGTGCGAGAAGCGTTTCCATCATGACCTGTGATTCATATTGATTGACCTTGCAGCCAAGTGTTGCGATTCCTGCTTTCAATTTATCTGTGTAACCCCGTTTCGTCATTAATCATACAATTCATCGAGCAAGGCATATAGCTCGTCGATTCTCTGCTGCATCTCGGTTGCCTGCCGGGTCAGCTTCATAATTTCAGCGTAGTCGGAGCTGACCTCGGGCAGCGTCAGGCGCTCGTTGATCCGGCTTACCTCTGCTTCCAGCCGTTCGATCTCCTGCTCGGAATTCTCTATCTGTTTCAGGCGTTTTCGTTCGGCGGCAGCCGCTTCCTTCCGCTGCCTGTAATCATTGACCCGCTTTTCCTTTTCCTCATTCAACGGAGCAGGGGAGGGACTCCCTTCGGGAAGTGAACGGGACGCGCGGTAGGCGGTGAAATCGTCGTAATTGCCGATATATTCGGTGACTTCGCCGTTTTCCATGTAATAGATACGGTCTGCAAGACGGTTGATAAAAAATCTGTCGTGCGATACCATGAAGATCGTGCCTTCGTAGCAGGTCAGAGCCATTTCGAGAGCCTCGCGGGAGATGATGTCGAGATGGTTGGTCGGTTCGTCGAGCAGCAGTAAGTTGCAGCGTGAAAGCATCAGCTTGAGAATCGCGACCCTCGCACGTTCGCCGCCGCTGAGATTGCCGATGCTCTTGAAGACGTCGTCCCCTTTGAAGAGGAATGCCGCAAGGGAGGAACGGACTTCCGTTTCGGTCATGCGCGGATATTCGTCCCAGACCTCATACAGGACGTTTTTGGCGTCGTGGAGCGATTCCTGTGTCTGGTCGTAATAGCCGATATCGACATTGGAACCGAGGGAGACATATCCCTTGGTGCCGCCGAGCCGTGAACAGAGCATCTTGAAGAGCGTGGTCTTGCCGCATCCGTTGGGTCCCAGAAGGAAAACCCGCTCTCCTTTTTTGATGTCGATGTTGACGCCTTGGAAGATCTCCTTGGCACCGTAGGCAAAAGAAAGATCAGTGCCTTTGAGCACGTCGTTTCCGCTTTCGTTTCTGACGGGGAAACTGAAGCTGAAATCCTCCGGCAGTCTGTCCACCGCCACCAGCGTCTTTTTCAGCCGTTCGATCTGCTTGAGCTTGCTCTCGGCGGTGCGGATGTTTTTCTCGCGGTTCCAGCGTCGCTGCTGTTCCACAATCCCTTCAATGCGTTTGATCTCCCGCTGGGTATTCTCAAAATGACGGATGGCGATTTCGCGGTTTTCGGCTTTTTTGTCTATGTAATGGCTGTAATTGCCGTTGTAGACCGTCAGCTTTCCGTTTTCCAGCTCAAACGTGCGGTTGGTCACCCTGTCCAGAAAATATCTGTCGTGGGAAATGACAATGTAGGCTCCCCGGAATGAACGCAGAAAATCTTCCAGCCATTCCACCGAAGCGATGTCGAGATGGTTGGTCGGCTCGTCCAGCAGCAGGAAATTGGCGTTGGAGAGAAGCATCTTGCAGAGCTGCACCTTTGAACGCTGTCCTCCGCTGAGCGTGCTGATGCCCTGCGTGAGCTGCTGCTCGGTAAAGCCAAGTCCCAGCAGGGCGGAACGGGCGCGGCTGCGGTAGGTAAGCCCTCCGCGCTCGTTGTATTCCTCGGTGAGTCGGTGCTGTTCTTCTATCAGGGCGTCCATGTCGCCCTCATTGTCCGAAATAAGCTCGCTGAGGCGGTTGAGCCTGCGGTCGATTTCCTTCAGGTCGTCGAATACGGTCAGCAGCTCGTCGAATACCGTGCGGTTGCCGGAAACGGCGTACTGCTCGACGTAGCCGATACGGGCGAGCCTGCTTTTGCCGAAGGTTCCGGCGTCAGGGGAATATTCTCCCGTCAGCACCTTGAAAAGGCTGGTCTTGCCGCATCCGTTGACGCCCACAAGTCCCACATGGTCGCGTTCGTCTATGAGAAAATTCACGTCGCCGAAAACGGTGTGCGTCCCGAAGGAAAGCTCCAGTCCGGCGGCATTCATCAGAGTCATGGTGATCCCCTTCTTTGAAAAATTATCCATCCTATTATAGCAAAATCCGGGAATAGAATCAAGAAGTATTTTTGAAGCCGGATGAACGCTACAATGGGTGATCGTCAGATATTGAATCATTGAAGTTCAATAAATTGTTAAAGAATTTTATTAAAGTAGCAATAAAATTTTGCCGTTCTTTTATTTACCTATTGACTTTTTTTCAAGAAATGCTATAATAATAACAAATGATAGCATTTTTTTACAATTTTTTTCTGAACTGTAAAAAATTGGTATTGTGCAGCCGAAACTTTAACGGCTGTGTGGATTTTCTTTCTTAATACTTCATTTACTTCACGAGAGAAAGGATGGGCTTAATGTATTACAAGGATGGGTGCGGTGTATTGAATGTCGTAGGGCCGAAGATCAAGAGGGTGAGAAATATCAAGAATATTTCCCAGACCGAATTCAGCAGGCTTTGCAGTGAAAAGGGCGTCAGCCGGTCTGTGGCAACCATCAGCAAGATCGAAAACCAGCTCCGGTCGGTCTACGACTATGAGGTGCAGATCTTTGCCGATGTGCTGGGCATTCCGATTGACGAGCTCTACGCTTCAGAGCGGGTCGGGATGGATGGCGACGTAAAGAGCGCATGCTGATTCCGCCATTCCGCCGTTCTGCCGGGAAGGGGCCGGGAAGGGATGCTGATTCTGACGCAAGGGGACGCTGAGTCCTGACGCAAGGGGACGCGGGTTTCATTCCTTTCCGTAGTACAGCAGCCGATTGTCTGAAGTGATAAACACGGCTTCTGTTTCGGGGAATTCCGATAGCAGAGCAAGGGATTTTTCATACCCCAGCAGCATGCAGATCGTGGAGAGGGCATCGCATTGCTCCGAGCTTCCGGACAGAATCGTCACGGAATAAAGACCCGTATCACACGGCATGCCGTCAGAGGAACCCAGAATGTGATGATAGAGTTTCCCGTCCTTTTCAAAATATCTCTGGTATACGCCCGAAGTGACGACGGAAGAATCGACTGTTTCCACGACGTCGGCTTCTCCTTCGCCGAAAGGCTGCCTGATTCCGACGCGCCAGCGTGTGCCGTCGGGCTTGCTTCCGACTGTGTAGACGTTGCCTCCCAGGTCAATTACTGCGGAGGCAACGTTTTTTTCTCTCAGATATTCGGCGATGCGGTCGGCGATGAATCCTTTGGCGATCGCGCCGAGGTCGATGCCCATTCCGGCAGGCAGCGTCACGGTCCGGCCGTCAAGGGAAATCCTGGTGTAATCCACGAGGGAGGCGGCGTGCGCCAGGGATTCCGGGTCGGGAAGGGAAGCGTCGTCCCCGTTGAAATGCCAGAGGGATTTTGCGGGGTAGATGGTGATGTCAAATGCCCCTCCGCTCATCCGGCAGTATTCAATGGCACGCTGCAGCAATTCGGCGGTTTCCTGCGAAACTTCCACCGGATTCCCGTCGCTGTGGTTGATGAGATAAATCTCGCTGGACGGTGCGGTTGCGCTGAGCTGCTTTTCATACTTCCCGCAAACCCCGAAGGCCCCGTCGAGAATGGAGCTTCCGCCGCCAGGCCATTCGTACAGCGTGACGGAACAGACAGTGTCCAGCATAAAACGCGTTTCGGAGAGGGGTTCTTTTTCCCGGTGCGAAAGAAGGAAGGTCACAGCCGCCGCTGTCAGAATCAGTATCAAGGCAAAGCACAGGCTTCGCTTTTTTTTATTTTCATCACAAAATCTCAATTAAATCGCCTCGGATGTTGCAATTTTGGTGTGGATACTTTACAATAGTAGAGGGAAAAGGGAGGAATGACCTATCGAAGGAAGAACAAAGAAAACCACTGTGGCGGCGCTGCTGGCAGCGCTGGCTATTCTGCTGGGATATGTGGAATACCTGATCCCGGTCGTTCCGCCGATCGCCGGAATAAAGCTGGGTCTGGGAAATATGGCGGTGCTGGCTGCGATGGTGCTGCTGAATTCAGACGGTCTGGCGGCGGCAATCATGCTGACAAAGGTGACCATGACGGCCATGCTGTTTTCGGGAATAGGAGGCTTTGCCTATTCGCTTGCCGGAGGAATTGTCAGCCTTCTTGTCATGATGGCCTTGCGCAGATGCAGCGGGCTGTCGGCTGCCGGAATCAGCTGTGCGGGCGGTGCTGCCCATATGGCGGCACAGGTTGGTGTGGCGGCTGTGATAACCGCTACGCCGGAGGTGCTGCTGCTTCTGCCTTTGCTGATGTCAGTAGGAACGGCGACAGGCTTTCTGAACGGAATCATCGTAAACCTTTCCGTGCGGAGTCTGAAGCGGTTCATCACGTCGCAGGGCATCCGGCCCCCTCATTAATTTAAAAAGCGGATGGAGATGAGGCTCCATCCGCTTTTTCGCTTAACAGAATGCTTACGACAGTATAATGCTCAAAAGTGACTGTCAGATCAGTCAGCGTCCTCTTCCGAGGCTTTGCCGCGCTTTTTGCGACCTTCAAATGTTTCAGGGCTGATGGAACTGAGCAGATCCTTCTGCTGGTTGGGAGACAGCACTCTGAAATAGATGACCAGTCTCTTTTCCTGCTTGGAAAGATCGTAGACGTGCAGCTTGTCGTCCGCATAGTCCTGCGCATCGGAATCACATACCGCGACAGCAGACGGATCAGGTTCGTCCATCAGCTGATAATATGTGATGTTGAAGATCTTTAACAGCTTGTTGACGGATTTGATGTCGGGAGTCGTCTTGCCGGACTCATAGTAGGCATAGGTAGAACGGTCGAGACCGAGTACGTCTGCAACCTGCTGCTGAGTCAGTCCGGAGGTAGTCCGGAAATGCTTTAATCTTTGATTTAACAACATAAAATTGCACCACCTGATAAAAATTTACTCAAATTATATTATGTCGATCAGCACTCTCAAGTACTTAGATACATTATACTGAATAAAATTACGTTTTTCCAGTGTTGATAAATAAATTCACGGATTGTTCACTGTATTTTTACAATTATAATGAAAAACGTATGCTGATCAATCATCAGAAAATGCTGTAAAGCGCGCCGGCCAGAATGCCGACCACCATCATGCCTGCGAGAATAATGGCCATGACTCTGACCCATGTTTTTTGTCTGTTATACATAGTTCGTACCCTCTTTCTTACATAGGATTGGTTCTTTCTAGCTTTACGATACCACATTAATTTGTACAATCTTTTAACAATTGATTGAAATCGCATTAAAATATGCATTATTTTCCGCCACGGTTCTGATCGTCGTACATATAATCGTACGCCGTGTTGTCCGGCGAATCCTCATGGGCGCGCCGGGAAGCCCGTTCCATTGTTTCGATGAGCTGATACTCGCTGTATTCGCGGGTAACAGGGGCGGATTTCCTGCATTTTCTGAATTTCTCGTAGTCCTTCTGCCTGATTTCCGGGACATGCTCGGGCGAAGTCCGCTGTCGTCTGCGGGTGACCTCTGGAATGAAGTATTCCCTCATGGAAACGGCGGCTGTGACCGCAGGGCGGTAATTCACGGGAAGCACGATGATGCTCTGCTCTCCCGCTGTGAGAAGCATCCCCTCCGGACATCCGGAACGGGTAGGGAAGAGGACGGCTCCCGAAAGCGACGGAAGGCGGGTATTCCTCAGCTTGTCAAAGCAAAAGCGCGAACGGCTTCTGTATTTTGTTTCCAGCGGAATGTCCAGAACCCGGGAAAGGATGAACACGATGTTTTCCTCCTGTTTCTGACATTCCAATCCGCCGATGATGATGACATTCTCACAGCGGGAGAGAATGCCGTCAATCAGCGGCGCGATCCGCTCTGGCCGTACCGTCACGTCATGGCTCAGGATATGTCCGCAGTAATCGGTGAGCAAGTCATACACCGCTTCGTTTTTTTTGCTGTCCGGCTGGGTCTTGTACCATATGATTCCGGCTGACATTGCGGCACCGCCTTACTCAGGGCATAAGCGGACTGGAGGCCATGACCGCCGAACTCACGTCGATCTCCTTTTCGTCTTCACGGACCCTGCGGGCGGCGATGACCTGACGCCAGTTCTTCTTTTCATAAGAGCAGGTGGAAAGCAGAAGCAGCTGATCGTCCGCCCGGACGTCCACCGGTGTGCTGATCAGCGAGCGCTTTTTCAGTTCACCGATAAAGTTCAGAAACTCCGCGTCGTCTTTGAATTCCGTCTGGATGTAATTGAAGGGCGTGCCGGTCGCCCAGGAGGTTGTCGCACGGAAATTGGAAAAGATGATCCATTCGCCGCGATCGTAAATCGTGTCGAACCGGAAAACCGGGTTCTGTTTGTAAAACTTCAGGCTGTTGTATTTTTTGAGCGTGGCAAACATGGTGCCGTTGCGGAGATGGTGACCGTAAATGATCAGATTTCTGGTGCCGGAATCGGGTTTGACGTCGTTTCTGTAGTCAAGAAACGGACAGCCCGCGCCGTTGTATTCCTTATTGACATTGTGCCGGAGATAAAACACATTGTCTTTTGCCTGCGCTACCGGGTAGTCAATCGGCGTGTCGGGAACGCTGATCCAGCCGACAATCTCCTTGTTGAGCTTGCGGATTGTCGCAAAGGAAGCGAGTGTGCCGTCTTCCAGGCGTTCTTCCTCTTCGTCATCGCATGACAGGCTGCCGTTATTCCAGATGCCGTTCTCCGCGTGTGAAACGTCTTCGCTCTGATAATCGCTTTTGTAGGAGGAAAGCTCCCACATCAGCAGCAGCGGTTCGCCGACGTACTTGTACAGCAGAAAGCCGCCGGAGCCCAGGAATACGATGATGGACACAATCAGTATCACACGGCTTACCGGATCCATTTTAGCTTTGCTGGATTTGTTTTTTTTCTTTGCCATAAAATCCCTCCGTTTGTGGCTGTGTTCAGTTGTTCTTCAGCAGATCAAGCACATTTTTCAATACGGTTTCCGCAGCGGTGTGGCGGATATAATCCCTGTCCGCTCCGGGTGTGTCAAGGAGCAGGCGTGTCACCCGGGTGCCCTGACAGGTGGAAATCGCGGTGTAGACCAGTCCCACAGGCTTTTCGGGGGTACCTCCGCCGGGGCCTGCAATGCCGGTGGTGGCAACGCCGATATCCGCGCCGGACACACGCCGGATGCCTTCCGCCATGGCGCGGGCGGTTTCGGGCGAAACGGCTCCGTACGCGGCGAGAATCTCCTCCGGCACGCCCACCATCTTTGTCTTCATTTCGTTGGAATAGGTGGTGATTCCCAGATCGAATACCTCGGAGGAACCCGGCGCGTCGGTGATGATTTTGGAAAGAAGCCCGGCGGTGCAGGATTCCACTGAAGCGATCTTCATTCCCCGCAGCTTCAGCGCCTCCACCAGCGCGGCGGATATTTCAAATTGCGTCATTTTTATCCTTCCTTACCTTTCCGGGGTGATGATCACAAGCATGGTGTCGCGGACGGCTTTTTCCATCATGGCCGCGACGTTGATTTCGTCGGATTCCAGCGCCTTCTCCGCCTGCATGATCTTCTCGAGAATCGGCTTGGTCTTGGGGTGTTTGGGCGTGAAGACCGTGCAGCAGTCCTCAAAGGGAAGGATGGAAATGTCGAAGGTATCTATCCTGCGGGCAATGGTGACGATTTCCTCCTTGTCCATGCCGATGACCGGACGCAGAATCGGCATATCCGCGGCCGCGTCGGTGCATTCCAGCGCGCGGAGGGTCTGGCTCGCCACCTGACCGACGCTTTCCCCGCTGATCAGGGCAAGCGCGCCGTCCTTCCGGGCGATGATCTGAGCGATTTTGATCATGTATCGGCGCATGATGACGGTCAGCATGTCCTCCGGGCAGTAGTCCCTGATCGCCTCCTGAATTTCGGTGAAGGGGACGATGTGCAGCCGAATCTCGCCTGACCATTCCGCGACCTTCCTCAGAAGATCCTTGACCTTTTCCTCGGCGCGAAGGCTGGTGTAGGGGGGAGAGGCGAAGTTGACCGCCGACAGCTCCAGCCCGCGTTTTGCCATCATCCAGGAAGCAACGGGTGAATCGATGCCTCCCGAAATCATGACGCACGCCCTTCCGCCGGTGCCGACCGGCAGACCGCCTGCGCCTTTGATGGGCTGCTTGTGGATATAGGCGGAAGTGTCGCGGATTTCCACCGTCACCGTCAGGTCGGGCTCATGCACGTCCACCGTCAGATGGGGGAACCTTTCAAGGATGAATTCGCCGGCAGCGGCGCAGATTTCCGGGCTTTTGAGCGGGAATTTCTTGTCGGCGCGTTTGGCGTTGACCTTGAAGGTCTTGGCGTCGCTCAGTTCCTCCGCGAGATATTCGCAGACCGCCGGCAGAATGGCGTCCATTTCCTTGGGAACCTCGGCGGCTCGGCTGAGCGCGGCGATTCCGAACACTTTGGAGATGGCTTCCACCGCCTCCTCGATGTCGGTGCCTTCCAGCGGCGTGACGAACATGGTGGACTGGGAGCGCCAGACCTTCACGCCCCCGAAGGGCGCGGCGGCTTTCTGTATGTTTCTGGCGAGGGTTTCCTCAAAGCTCCTGCGGTTCAGGCCTTTGAGGGCCAGCTCGCCGTTCTTGATGAGTATGATTTCGTTCAAGGGTTTTCCTCCTTATCTGAAATGTGCCAGACTGGCGATTCCTTCCGCCACCGCACCGGCGAATGCGTCAATTTCTTCCCGCGTATTGGTTCCGCAGAAGCTCACCCGGATTGCGCTGTCCGATGCCTCGCGGGAAAGGCCCAGCGCCTTGATGACGTGGCTGGGTTCCCCCTTGGCGCAGGCGGAACCGCCCGACACGAAGATGCCGCGTTCCGAAAGGTGATTGAGCATGGTCTCCGCCTTGACACAGCAGGTGCTGAAATTCACGATGTAGGGCAGCGCGTCCTCCGGGCTGTTGATCACAATGCCGTCGATGGCACGCAGCTTTTCAACGGTGTAATCCCGCAGTTCCTTTACTGCGGAAAGGCGTGCGCTCATTCCCGTCCTGTCGCAGGCAATGGCAGCCGCCGCGCCGAATGCCGCAATCAGCGGAGCCGCCTCGGTACCCGGCCGGAAGGAATCCTCCTGATGTCCGCCGTGCGTGAGGGAAGGAATGTGCAGCCCCTTGCGTTTGTAAAGGGCGCCGACTCCTTTCGGCGCGTGAATCTTGTGGGCGGAAACCGTCACCAAATCGGCGCCCAGCTTCCTGACGCTGACGGGGAGCTTGCCGAAGGCCTGCACGCAGTCGCAGTGAACGAGAGCCTTCGGGGCCTTTCTGCGGGCTGCCCTGACTGCGGCTTCCACCGGCAGAATGCTGCCCACTTCGTTGTTGACCATCATCATGGTGACAAGGACGGTGTCGGAATTGACCGCCTCGGCAACCGCTTCGGGCAAAATGTGTCCGTGGCTGTCGGGCATCAGGCGGATGACTTCAAATCCCTGTTTTTCCAGCTCGGCAACGCTGTCAAGCACGGAGGAATGTTCGATGGCGGAAGTGACGATCCGTTTGCCAATGCGCCTGTTCTTCGCCGCCGCGCCGAATACCGCGATGTTGTTGGCCTCGGTGCCGCCGGAAGTAAAAAAGATCTCCTCCGGCGCCGCAGATAGGGCGGAAGCCACCGCGCGCCGGGCTTCCCGGATTTTCTGCGCCGCTTCGCTGCCCTTGGCGTGGGTGGAACTGGGATTCCCCCAGAATCGCCGCATCATTTCGAGGGCGGCGTCTATCGCTTCGGGGCAGGGCTTTGTGGTGGCACTGTTGTCAAGATATATCTCATTCATTTCTTCTGTCAAATAAGCACCTCTTTGATTTTTTCAGGGAACCGCTGATGAAAAGCGCAGCCGCCGATGCCGCACCATGATAATCCTTCACCGAGCGGCGGCTGAATCGACCTGATCGGCATTTCCCTGCTATACCAATATATTGTAGCGTAAAATCTCCGTTAATGCAATAGCTATTCTTACGGATTTTTTTTTATTTTATGAGGATTCTTTTTTCACGGTTCAACCGGGCGATATGTTTACAATTTATTGTATTGAAAATATAAGGAAATGCGTATATAATGGATTAAAAAAGAAACAACAAAGGAGAGCTTTGCAATGGATTACAATGAGCTGATTGCAAAATACCCCGCATTTATCTATCACGGGTACGATATCACCGAGCTTGACGAAGGGATGAAGATCGTCTACAACTTTGAAACCGTCGGGCTGACGGAATTCCATCCTTACTGGATTTTCCCCAAGAAGGGCATCCGCCGCGATGATCCCGTCTTTGAGGAATTCGTCTTTTCGCTCGGCATGGTGGAGCTGGTCAGCTATTGGAAGGCGGCCTGTCCACCGCGGGTCCTGGTGGAATGCGGCTATCTCTGCGACGAGCAGATCGCGTGGTGGAAGAAGCTCTATTATCACGGACTGGGCGAGTTCTTCTATACCAACGGCATAGACACCGACATGAACCGATTCATGACCATTGAAACGGCGGGAGCGGATCAAAAGCGCGTCATTTCGGCCGATAAACCGTTGAAGGGATGCATGATTCCCGTCGGAGGGGGCAAGGATTCCATCGTGACGCTCCATGTGCTTTCACGCTGCGGGGGGACGGAGGACAATATGTGCTTCATGATGAATCACAGGAATTCCGCCTTTTGCTCGGCGCTGCTGGCGGGATACCGTCCCGAAAGCGTCTATCGCCCCAAGCGTTATCTTGACCGCACGATCGTGGAGCTGAACAAACAGGGCTTCCTCAACGGTCACACGCCCCTTTCGGCGCTGATTGCCTTCGCGGCGTCCATGTCGGCATATCTGTCCGGCCGGAAATATGTGGTGCTTTCCAATGAATCCAGCGCCAATGAAGCCTCCGTCGCGGGCAGCGACGTGAACCACCAGTATTCCAAGAGCTTTGAATTCGAGAAGGATTTTGCCGATTACCTTGAGAAATTCCTGCCCTGCGGGGTACAATACTTCAGTCTGCTGCGTCCTCTCTCGGAGATACAGATCGCCGCGATTTTCGCCGGGCTGAAGGAATTCCACCCCGTCTTCCGGAGCTGCAACGCGGGCAACGCCGGCACGAAATTCGATACGTGGTGTCTGGAATGCTCCAAGTGTCTGTTTGTCACCATGATTCTGTCCCCCTTCCTCACCGACGGTGAGATAAAGGATATCTTCCGCATCAACCTGCTGAACGCCAAGAGCGACAAGATGAAGCTCTATTTTGAACAGCTTGTGGGAATGCACGCCTCCAAGCCCTTTGAATGTGTCGGCAGCGTGGACGAGATCAATTTTGCCATGTGCCTTGCCATTTCAAAGCGTCAGGCAAGGGGCGAGGCGCTGCCCTTCCTGCTGGAATACTACACGACCACCCCGGCTTATCAGAAATACAAGGACAGCCCCAATGTTTACGCCGATTACTTCGACGAAGTGAACCTCATTCCGGATGAAATGAAAAAGTGCGTGCGCGAATGTGCTTCGGAATGCAAGTGGTAAACCGTTTGTGTATAAAAATATACACAAAGGTGTTGACAAAACTTTGGAAGTTGAGCGCTCAATCTTTTTCCGGGTTGCTCTTTACTTAACAGATAATATATGATATAATCTAACATATCAGGTGTACTGGTTATTTTGATATGGAATGTAAAGGCACCTGATAGTTTGATAAATTGAAATCTGCGACAAAATGAAGGTGATTCTTATGAAAGAAAGAGATTACGTCATACTGACCGATTCCACGACCGACCTCTCCCAGGAAATTGCCGACGAAATCGGCGTCAAGGTCTGGCCGATGCAGTTTGAACTCGACGGGCTGACCTACCGGAATTTCCCCGACGAGCGCGAGATGAAGTCAGATGAATTCTACGATATCATGCGCGGCGGCAAAATGCCCAAGACATCTCAGATCAATGTGGTGGATTTCTGCGAGTTTTTCAGCGAGTACCTCGACAAGGGGCTTGACATCCTGTATCTCTGTTTCTCGTCAGGACTCAGCGGCACCTACAACAATTCGCTGATTGCCATAGGCGAACTGAAGGAAAAATATCCCGATCGCCGCATTATTTCGGTTGATTCTCTCGCGGCCTCCACGGGCGAGGGATTGCTGGTATACTTCGCGGCACAGCATAAAAAGAAGGGCATGGGGATTGAAGAGCTTGCCAAGTGGGTAGAAGATAACCGCCTGCATATCTGCCACTGGTTCACCGTTGACGATCTGCATCATCTCAAGCGGGGCGGGAGAGTATCCGCTGCCACCGCGATTGTCGGTTCGGCGCTCAATATCAAGCCGGTGCTGCATGTGGACGACGAAGGACATCTCATCAATATCTCCAAGGTCAGAGGCCGCAAGGCTTCCATCAATGCCATGGTGGACAAAATGGTCGAAACCTACACCAATCAGTACGACACAGTCATGATCGGTCAGGGCGGATGCCGTGCCGATGCGGAATTCCTTGCCAGCGAGGTCAAGAAGCGCGTCAAAGGCGTAAAGAAGGTCGTCATATGCAATATCGGCCCGGTCATCGGCGCACATGCCGGCCCCGGCGTTCTCGCACTCTTCTTCTACGGCGACCACAGATAGATTATTTGTTTCTCCTTTTATATCATGGCCTGCTGACGAATCTTTCCGCACACGCGGACAATTGTCAGCAGACTCAAAGACAGGCAGCTGATTGTTCCGACGGTCGGTGTCTGTCTTTTTTTTCAAATCAGATCGGAGGTCGGATCATATGATTTTTGACAGTCATGCGCATTATTATTCCAAGGCGTTTAATAGGGACAGGGACGAACTTTTGCGGCGGATGCATGAGGAACAGGACGTAACGGCCATTCTCTGTCCGGCAGAAAATATGGTTTCTTCCGCAGCCTGTGTGGCGCTGGCCGAGGGCTACGATTTCATTTACGCGGCGGTGGGAATTCATCCCTGCTGGGCGGATTCGTGGAGGGAGGATACGGCACCATCGCTTTCCGCCCTGCTGGATCACGAAAAGGTGGTTGCCCTCGGCGAGACGGGTCTGGATTATTACAGACGGGACGACAACAGGGAAGCGCAGAAACGCGTGTTTGCCGCACAGCTGGAACTGGCGAAGGCGAAGCGTCTGCCGGCGGTCATTCACGACCGCGAGGCACACGGCGATATGTACGACATGCTGCGGCATTTCCGTCCGGAAGGCGTCATGCATTGCTTTTCCGGCAGCGTTGAACTGGCGAGAGAAGCGCTTTCCCTGGGACTGTATATCGGCTTGGGCGGTTCTGTGACGGCCGTCAACGCCGTCAAGCCCGTGGAAGTGGCGAAATATGTTCCCCTCGACCGTCTGGTGCTGGAAACCGACGCGCCCTATCTCATTCCGCGTCCTTATCGTACCGGGCCAGACAAGTACGACCGGAGCGAATCCTGGATGATCCGGTACGTGGCGGAATTCATCGCGGAAATCCGCGGGATCGATCCCGATATGCTGCTGGAAATCACAGCCCGCAATGCGGCAAGACTCTACGGAGTGGAAGGAGGGTCCAATTAATTATTTATATTTTCATATAAGGGTTGATTTTGTCGCGTGTTTGTTGTAAAATATATAGATGACTTATTCTATAGAAAGGATTGCCTTTCTCAGCGAGAAGAAAACCGGCATTTGATGAAAGAAAACTCAATGAAGTATATAATAATTGACCTGGAATGGAACGGCGCAAACACGCGCACCGGTTATTTTGATGAGATCATCGAGATCGGCGCGGTTTCGCTGGACGATCAAATGAATATTACAAGCGAATTTCAGAAACTTGTTTCTCCCAAGCAGACCAAGAAGATCAGGGGCAGGATCAAGGATCTGACTCACATTACCAACGACGACCTGAAAAACGCCGACGGATTTATCACCGTTTTCAATCAATTCAAGGCATGGGTCGGAACCGGCGACAACTGCATGCTCTCCTGGGGCAATTCTGACATTACCGTGCTTTACGAAAATCTCAAGCGCTATGATCTGCTTAAGGAAATCTACATACTGAAAAATTTCTGCGACGCGCAGCTTCTCTGTCAGAAGGCGGTGGACATTCCGCTCACCAAGCAGATCGGGCTGTCCGCCTTTGCCGAGCTTGTCGGCATTGAGATAGGGGAGGATCAGCTTCACCGCGCCCTCAATGACAGCAGACTGACCGCAAGGTGCTTTGCCAAGCTCTTCACACCGCAGCTTTTCGGAGAATTTGTCAAAAAAGCCGACCCGGTATTCTACGCGCGCATGAACTTCAAGTGCTATAACCTGCAGGATCTCGCCGACGAGCAGGTGGTCATGTCGGATTTCATGACCGAATGCCCGGGCTGCGGCTCCTTCATGAAGCGGCTTACCCGCTTTACCTGCAAGAACAAGAAGCATTACGCCAAGTATCGCTGTGACGCCTGCGGCAAGAAGTACAATATTTCCCATACGCTCAAAATCACCTACGACGGCCTGGAACATAAGAAAATTCTCAATGAGATCGGGGCAACCGTCGATGCCACAGACGCGGAAGAAACAGACGGGATGAATGCCGTCGGGACGGAAGGGAATATTCTCGAGGCGGAATAAATATTCAGAGTCCGCGGACGGATTTCTCCGCACGCGTCCTGCGGTCCTATTTTGCCAAAAACCAAAGGATCCCCTGCGGTTCTGGCTTCTTCTGGGGGGGAAAGCCGACGGCGCATTCCCCATACGCGGAGAATCGTCAAAAGGCTTATACAAAATAATCGGCGGGCTACGGCACTTGTCATGCCGCGGCCTGCCGATTTTGCCGATTGGAGGGAAACAGGTGGATCAATGCAGACTTTGCCCCAGAATGTGCGGGGCGTCAAGAGAAAGGCTGCGGGGCGAGGGCTTCTGCGGATGCGGCACGCAGCCGGTCATTTCCAGGGCGGCGCTGCATATGTGGGAGGAACCTGTGATCAGCGGCAGTGCCGGTTCGGGGACGATCTTCTTTTCCGGCTGCTGTCTTGGCTGCGTTTTCTGCCAGAATTATTCAATATCGTCCGAATTGCACGGACGTGCGGTGACTCCGGAAGGTCTGGCGGAAATCATGCGCTGTCTGGAAGAACAGGGCGCGCATAACATCAGCTTCGTCACCGGAACCCACTACGCCCAGGCGATTATCCGCGCGCTGGAAATCTACCGGCCGCGCATTCCCACCGTCTGGAACAGCGGCGGCTACGAAAGGGTCGAAACGCTGCAGGCACTTGCGCCCTATATTGACATCTGGCTGCCCGATTACAAATTCGCCCTTCCGGACGTCGCGGAGAAATACGCGTCCGCCCCGGATTATCCTGCCGTGGCGATGAAGGCCATACAATTCATGTGCGGATGCGCGGGGGAAAATCTCATCGAGGAGGGCGTCATGAAGCGCGGCGTGATTGTGCGGCATCTGGTGCTGCCGGGAAACCTGCGCAATTCGGTCGCGGCGCTGCGCAGAATCAGTTCCGTGCTGCCGCGGGGCACGCTTGTCAGCATCATGAGCCAGTACACCCCGGCGGGGAAGATTCAGCCCTTCCCCGAGTTAGGCCGCAGAATTACTTCGGGTGAATATGAAAAAATTCTTGACGTCGCCGATCTGCTGGGAATGAACGGCTTCCGGCAGGAGCTTTCGTCCGCGAAGGAGGAATATGTTCCCGACTTCGATCTTTCACTTCCGGAATAATTTCCGCCTTTCAGTATTAATTATATTTTTATAATGCGTACACATATTTCTCAATTGACGGTGTTATGCTTTACTATGAAATTTTCAATCATTCTCACATTATTTCAATCAATCAGAAGGACGGTAAACCGATGATCAAGGTCAAACATCTGACAAAAAAATACGGCGCCAACGTCGCGCTGGACGACGTGAGCTTCTCGGTGAAGGCGGGAGAAATCGCCGGATTTCTGGGGCCGAACGGCGCGGGAAAGACCACGACGATGAATATTATCACGGGGTATCTTTCCTCCACGTCGGGAACCGTCACCGTGGACGGTTACGACATTCTCGAACAGCCGACCGAAGCCAAGAAACGAATCGGCTATCTGCCGGAGGTTCCTCCGCTTTATCCCGACATGACGGTGGACGAATACCTCCGGTTCATTTACGAATTAAAGCGGGCGACGCAGAAGAAGGAAGCCCATTTCAACGAAATCTGCGAGCTGACGGGCATTTCGGCGGTTCGCGGGAGGCTGATCAAGAATCTCTCCAAAGGCTACCGCCAGCGCGTGGGAATCGCCCAGACGCTTGTGGGAAATCCGCCTGTGCTGATTCTGGATGAACCGACCGTGGGACTTGACCCCAAGCAGATCATCGAGGTGCGTTCCCTCATCAGAAAGCTGGGAAAGAAGCACACCGTCATTCTTTCCTCCCACATTCTCAGCGAAGTGCAGGCGATCTGCGACAGGATCATCGTGCTCAACAACGGAAAGCTCGTCGCTGACAGCACATCCCAGAGCCTGAGCGACAGGCTGACCGACGGCAATTCGATCATTGTCAGGGCGGTCGGAAAGGCGGCCGACATTCAGGCGGTGCTGAATTCCGTCAAGACGGTCAAACGGTGTGAAAAGCTGTCGGAAAAGGACGGCGCTGCGGAATTCAGCGTGACGATATCCTCGGCGGAGAGTGCCAGACAGGATATCTTTTACGCGATGGCGGCAAAGAAGCTGCCCATCATAGAAATGCGGCAAAGAGAGTATTCGCTGGAGGATATCTTCCTGTCGCTGGTGGATAAGAAATAGCAAAGGAGAAACGAATAAACCATGAAAGCCATCTATAAACGCGAGCTGAGCGCCTGCTTCCGCTCGCCGATAGGATATCTGTTCTGCGCGATCTATCTCTTTTTCAGCGGCATGTATTTCAATTCGGTGCTGTCTGTGGGACAGTCGTCGGAATTCCCCCAGATCTACTACGGCATGCTGAATATCGTGCTGCTGATGCTGCCGCTGCTCACGATGCGGCTTTTCAGCGAGGAACGCAAGTACAAGACCGACCAGATTCTTCTGACCTCGCCCCTCAATATCACCCCGCTGGTGCTGGGCAAATTCTTCTCGGCGCTTACGATTTACGCCGGATGCACCCTCTTTACGCTGATTTACGCGATAGTCTTCAGCTTCTTCACTTCGCCTTCCTGGCCCCTGATCACGGGCAATATTCTGGGCGCGATCCTTTTCGGCGCGGCTTTCATCGGCATAGGCATGTTTATCTCCTCCATGACCGAAAGCCAGTTTGTCGCGGGCATGGGCTCCTTTTCGATCGCTACGATCTTCATTATCCTCGACGTCATTCCGCTGATTACGAGCAATGAATTCATTGTGTCACTGGTGGGCAATATCTCCTTCGTCGGACGTTACAAGCCCTTCACCAAAGGAATTCTCGATATGTCCAGCATCGTCTTTTTTGCCAGCATTGCCGCGTCCTTCATCTTCCTGACCGTGCGTGTGCTGGAAAAACGACGCTGGAGCTGATTCTGACTGCAACGAGGTGATGAATAATGAATCTTTTTCCCGATAAAAAAACCGCCGGCCGCAAGCCTGCCGCAAAGAAATCCCGGCAGAACGGCGTATTCAACAGAATGAAGAATACCGTCCATCTGATCCGCACCAGCACCCGGTTCCGACACGGGAGCATGGCGACCGTCATGACGGTGATATTCTTCGTCTTTATCGTGCTGCTGAATATGGCCGTGATGAAGATGAAGGAGCGCTATTCCTTCATGAGCATCGACATGACCGATGACCAGCGCTACACCCTCACGGCCGAAACCGAAAAACTGATCCGCTCCCTTGACGAACGTGTGGAGATCGACATTCTCGCCACCGAAGCCCAGTGCACGACGGCGGGAGCGCTTACCACCGACACATACGGTCAGATTCCCATCGCACACGAAATCATCAAGCGCTATCCCCAGCTCAACGACAATATCTCCATCAACTATGTGGATCTGAGCAAAATGCCCGCCTATATCATGCAGTTCCCGGAATACAGCGACGTGCTGGATTATTACTACATTGTCATCAAATCGGCGAGGCGCACGAGAGTCACCTCCTTCTTTGAAATGCTCCCGTCGCTTTCGTCGGATTATGGCGTATTCGACAGCACCACCGGCAATAATTCCGTGGCGCAGTCCTACACGGAAACCTATATGACTTCCCTGATCAAAACCGTCACACTGGATAAAAATCCCGTCGTCGCTTTCATCGACGGGTTGAATGTGGACGCCAACAGCGGTCAGTTCACCTCCATTCTGGAGCTCAACGGCTATGAGGTGCGGGTCGTGGACATTCGCAGGGAAGAGCTTCCCGAAGACGCGGATATCGTGATGCTGGCGGGACCCACTGCCGATCTCAGCAAGGCGCAGACCGCCAGACTGGACGATTATCTGAGCAGCAGGGCAAAGTCGCGAACGCTGGTGATTTTCGCCACTTCACTCATGCCCAAGATGCCCAATCTCAATTCCCTGCTCTCGGAATACGGCATTTCAATCACGCAGGATATCGTCTATGAAGGCGATTCGCACAACACCGTTTCCAAGCAGATGAGCGCCTTCACCGCCCAGATGAAGGAAACCGACTACACGCAGCATCTCATCGACCGGCTGAATTATCCCGCCGTTGTCAACGCGCTGGCCCTGAATCTTCTCTACACCGAAAAAGGTCCGACGCAGGTGGAAGCGGTGCTGACTTCCTCGGAAGAAGGCTTCGTCTGCAGCAGCGCCGCCAAATTCGACAGGTCCAAATTCACCGAAGCCGATGAAGCCGAACGGGTGGTCATGGCAAGCTCCACCACCTACCGCGACACCATGGAAGGGGACAAAGTCCGCACCGATATCATCGTCGCGCCTGACAGCCTGTATGCCTCCGAATTGCTCACCACCGATATCTACGGCAATCTGAGCCTGCTGCTGAGTGTCTTCAACCAGCGCGGCGGCATTGACACCGGCAATATCGACATAGAGCCGAAATCGCTCTACGCGGTGGATTTCTCGGTGGATATGAATACCCTTTCCGTCATCAGCATCATTTTCGGATATGTCATTCCGCTGATCGCCCTTGCCTGCGGTCTGATTGTCTACATCAGGAGGCGCAGGCTGTGAACAGAAAAAAGAGAAATCTCCTTCTGCTGCTTGCCGCGACGCTTGCGGTGGCGGGAATCTTCTGGCTGCTGGCTTCGGGAGAAGCCCCGGAGGAGGAACACGACGCCCACGATTACAGCGTTTCGGAGAGCGATGAGGAATACGGCAGGCAATCCGGCGTGCTTTTCAATTATTCATCCGACGAAATCAAGACGCTGACGTTCACCAATTCGCAGGCGAAATACACGGCCTATCTGAACAAGAAGACGGGCAGCGTCGCATTCAGGGAGCTGGAAGGCTATCCGGTGAATGCGGACTTCATGAAAACGGTCTGGAGCGATTCGGTTCAGATGATTTACCAGGATATCGCCGCCTCCACCAGGGACAAGAATTACAAGCCGGCGGATTACGGCTTTGACAAGCCTTCGGTCACCGTGAAGGTGACCTTCAAAAACGGCAGTTCCTACACCTTCAAGGCAGGAAGCAAAACGCCCGGCTACGAAAATGACGTGTATTATGTCACCGTCAGCGGCGACAGTCACGTTTATGTCTGTACGCTGGACAGCGCCTTCTTCATGGGGGACAGCTATTATCTGAGCGACGATATATTCAGCGACTACGACTCCGAGAAGGACGGCAGGCAGAAGAGCAAGATCCAAATAGGGGAGATCACTCTCAGCGGCGATGAATTCAAGGGCGACTTCAAAATGAAGCCCAGTACCACCGCCGACATGAGCAGTCCCTTCTACGGATTCAGCTATATGGTGACTTCTCCCGTTCGCTGGCCGGTCAAGCCGTCGGCTGCCTCCATGCTGGTCTACGACCTGCAATATCTGATGGCGGACGATGTGGCGGTGCTCAAGCCTTCCGGAAAGCAGCTGAAGGCATACGGACTTGACAAGCCTTATCTTACCGTATCGTTCAAGCGCAACGGAAAGAAGGCCGTCATGTATTGCAGCAGGCCTGACAGCGAAAAGATGTACGTCATTCTGAAAGACCACGATATTCTTTATGAGCTGAATGTCAATTCGCTTTCCATTCTTCATCAGCTCACGCCGGAAAATCTCTACAGCATCAACGCCGTGTCCGCCACGATGGAAGCCCTCCGCAGCGTCAGGATTACTTCAGAGGGCGTCAAGTGCGACATTGTGATAGACCGCGAGGAAAATCAGAATGCCATCGCCGGGGACGATGTGATCTACACCTATTCCGTGACCAAGAACGGCGAAAGCAAGAAGTATTCCTCCTTTACCAAGCTGATGAAGCAGCTCAACGGCAGCTCCATCAACCGCTGGAATGTCAAAAAGCCCACCGGCAAGCCGGCTGTCACCCTGAAGCTTTCCTTCTATGATAATATCCGGAGCGAGCCGGAGATCATCAGGCTGTATCGCTGTTCCGACCGGGAATACGCGGTGGTGCGTGAGGGATTGCCGGTCAATACGGTTTCCGCGACATGGGTCAAGCAGTTCCTGGACGATGCGGATTCTTTCTGATATCCTTTTCCCGTCTGACCGGCACAGCCTAAGGAGCCTGTTCAGAATCTCTCCACGCACAGCTTGCTTGCCTCTTTTCCGCCATATTTTGAGAATTATGCTTGCAATACGACAGTTTGGCGGCACAAAATTCCCCTCATCTGGCGAAAAATCTGACGGCGCATTCCGCACACGCGGAGATTCTCAACAGGCTCTGAAAAACAGCATAAACCAGACAAAAGCCCCCGTTTGCAAACGAAAGTCCGCAAACGGGGGCCGATTGATTTATAGAAAACGGAGTGTCAACAGACACAGACCATTACCACTGGCTCATAAGCCAATTGTAGATATTTCTGTAGTCGCCGGCGGAACGGTACCAGGAGAAGTCGGATTCCATGCCGCGTCTTGCGATGCATTCCCAGCCGAAACGATCCTCAAAGAAGATCTGCTTGGCGTAGTTGATGACCTTGAGCATGACCTCTGCGTTGTACTCGTAGAAGGTGAAGCCGGTGCCTGTGTGATCGAAGCCGTTGTAGGGCTGGACAGTGTCTCTCAGACCGCCTGTTTCACGCACGATCGGAACCGTGCCGTATCTCATGGCGATGAGCTGTGTCAGACCGCAGGGCTCGAAGCGGGAAGGAACGAGAATGGCGTCGGCAGCGGCGTAGAGCTTGTGTGCTCTCTCGTTGGAATACATGATGTTGGAGCAGACTCTGCCCTTGTGCTTCCATTCGTAGCCTCTGAAAGCGTCCTCGTACTTCTTATCGCCGGTGCCGATGACAACAACCTGAGTGTGATCGTCCACAATGCGATCCATTACGGCGTTGATCAGGTCAAGACCCTTCTGGTCGGACAGACGGGAGATGATGCCGATCATGAATTTATTGACGTCTCTTTCAAGACCGAGTTCGGCCTGGAGCTTTTCCTTGTTCCAGCGCTTTGCGTCGGGGAAGTTGTCCACACCGTATCTGTCATAGATGTACCAGTCGGTGCCGGGATTGTAGACCTCGTAATCCACGCCGTTGACGATGCCGCCCAGCTTGTAGGCGTAATCGTTCAGCACGCCTTCAAGCGCCTCGCCGTATTCGGGAGTTCTGATTTCGTTGGCATAGGTGTGGCTGACGGTGGTGACGAAGTTGGAGTAGACGATGCCGCCCTTCATGATGTTCGCGTCGGCGTTGAACTCGAGGCGATCGGGGGAGAAGGCGTACTCCGGAATATTGGAATGATATTTGACGGTGTCGATATTGGCAATGCCCTGGAAGTGGAGGTTGTGGATGGTCAGGACTGTCTTGGTGCCGTTGTAGAAGGGATTGCCCTCATATACGGTGTGCAGATAGACCGGAACCAGCGCAGCCTGCCAGTCGTGGCAGTGAATGACGTCGGGATGGAAGCCGATGGCGCACATAGAAGCGAGGACTGCCTTTGAGAAGAAGATAAAGGGAACGATATCGCCCGCCATATCTGTGTAGGGATTGCCTCTGCCGAAGAAATACTCGTTGTCGATGAAGTAGAATCTGACGCCGTTCCACCAGTACTCCATCAGGCCGACATAATACATATGACAGTCACGGGTGAAGTCCATGTAGAAATGTGTCACATAGGTCATGTTGTTGCGGAAATGCTCCGGAATGCATGTGTATCTGGGCAGAATCACACGCACATCCAGGTCGCCCTGATTGGCAAGCGCTCTGGGCAGGGCTGACATAACGTCTGCAAGACCTCCCGTTTTGACAAAGGGATCACATTCCGAACCTACAAACAAAATATTGCTCATATTTCGTCCTCCTAGATTGTGTTGATTTCCAATTACGCTCAGAGCCTGGGCAGGCTCCTTGTAATCAGCTTACTTTATCATTTTAACATGTTATGCGTAATATTTCAAGGATAATTTCTTGAAAAAAGGCAAAATACAGTAAAATTTAATAAAATTATTTTATGCTTTTTTATTGAGAATCGAATATTCAGGGTAAAACCGAAAATAATACTACTGCGGACACAGGAAAAACCCTTTCGGGACTTTTTCAAAAAGCCGTGCGTCGGGCGGTGTCTGCTCACATCCGGCAAACAGCAAAGGAAATTCCGGGACAAAAGTGAAAAATCGCAGGTGGTGCAATTCACGCACGGCTTGCCCTTTTACGCAGACCAATGGGGATCCCAAAAGGGTCGTCCGTAAGTTCCGTCCCTGATTCCCGCGCCGTGGCGCCGGGTGTGATGGTGATACATATTTTTTGTACGGACAGGCACAGACGGGGGAGAGGCGGAATAATATGATAGTGCATGACGTATCATGTCGGAAAGCGCGAAGGCGTCATGGCAACCAACTGATTTTTGACGGGGTGTGATCAATGAATTTATTCGGAATTCTTTCAGACGCTCTGAACGGGCTTTTCAGTCTGTTTCTGAGCGTATCGTCTATATCCGGGTTCCCGCCGAGGCTTTCGGCAGCCGAGGAGAGGAAATACATAGTGGCTCTGGCAGGCGGCGACCGCAGTGCCAGGCAGAAGCTCATCGAGCACAACCTCCGGCTGGTGGCTCACGTCAGCAAAAAATACGGTGCGGCGGTGCCGGATACGGACGATCTCATTTCCGTGGGAACGATAGGACTCATCAAGGCGGTGGACACCTTCCGCCCCGAAAAAAGCCCGAAGTTTTCATCCTATGCGGCGACATGTATTCAGAATGAGATTCTGATGTACCTGCGCGGCGGAAAAAAGAGCGCGCTGGATATTTCTGTCAACGAGCCGATTGACACCGACCGCAACGGGAATGTGCTGACGCTGATGGACATTATCGCGGTGGACGACACGATTTCGGACGATATCGACACCGCCATCAAGTGCGAAAAGCTGCGGAAGATCGTCCGTGAGGAACTCGACGACACCGAGCGCAGGATCATTACCGAACGCTACGGACTCAACGGACGAAAGCCCCTCACACAGCGGGAAATCGCCGCCGAGCTGCATATTTCGCGTTCCTATGTCAGCCGTATCGAAAAGAGAATACTGGAACGTATCAGAAGCATGCTCTGATATGGTCAGGTTCAATCAGGTTTTTGATTTCCGTCAGGTCGTTTGCCAGCCAATCGACGTACTTCAGAATGTCCTCGTCCGGCGGCGTCAGATCGGGAACCATCACGGTGAAGCAGCCGGCTGTTTTCGCGGCGATCACGCCGGCGGGCGAATCCTCCACGGCAATGCATTCCTGGGGCGGAAGTCCCAGAATCCGCGCGGCTTCGAGGTAAATATCGGGCGCCGGTTTGCTTCGGGCAACCGTCGTGCCGCTGACCACGGCGTCCAGCCTGTCGAAAAGCCCGTGCGGTGCGAGATAGTGCTGTGCTCTTTTGACGGGAGATGCGGTGGCCAGGGCGGTTTTGATTCCCTTTTGCGAGAGATATTCGATGATTTCCCTAGCGCCGGGTTTTAATTCTACGCCGTTTTGGTCGATGAATGCAGCCATCCGCTTTCTCCTCAGCTCACGGATCCGGTAATAATCTGCCGATTCACCGAACCATCCGAGGAATTTCGGAATGGCTGTTTCGGGGGAATTGCTGCGGAGGCTGAGCGCCATTTCTTCTGTCATCTCAAACCCGAGCAAAGTGCTTGCCTCCTGCCAGAACCGCATATACAGCTTTTCGCTGTCCACCAGCACGCCGTCCATGTCGAAAATAACGCCTTTGTAAATCATGTCTTTTCCTTTCGATGCATATGATTGAATGATAAGTGGGACTTCCCGCCAAAATGCAAAAAACCTTTGAAGTCAAAACAGAGGAACGACAACAAAGGTTTTTGCATTGTATTTTGCCCTAGTTAAAGGTTGAGTTTATCAAGCTCCTGTTTCAGATTTTCGTAATCAATGGGCGCCGGTTCGGGGCTTCTGTGATACCGGTTGAAGCCTCTGGACGGCGTCGGCACCTTCTCCGCTGGATCGCTCCGGAAGGTCCTTTCCGCAGCGTATGCGGAATTGGCTCTGTAGACGCTGTTCCTGTCGGGCGAGCGGTGCCTTTCAAACGTGCGCCGGCGCTGAACGGGAGGAATGATTTCCGGTTGGACTTCGGTTTCCGTTTCAGCGGGAAGCGGCTCGCTGCTTTCGGATTCAGCCTGCGTCTCCTCCTTTGCGAGGGCGACGGATTTGAAAGCATACGTCAGCGTCAGCCAGTCGAGCAGGAGCATGCCGAAAAGCATGAGCAGATGCTTGCTGATATAATTGGTGCTGCCGACGCGGTACTCGCCCAGCACGCCGAATACAATCGAAATCAGTATGATGGGGATTGAAATCATGTGGAATCTGCTGAATGAATCTTTCTTCGCGGTGATCACCATAAAGTAGACCAGAACCGAGATGCAGCAGAGAATGCCGATGATCTGAGAAATCTTGATGAAATTATTGATGCCGAGCATAAGCGGGTCGGCTCTCATACTGTCCATGACCACCTGATTCGTTCCGTGCAGGGCAAGCATGACAAGAGAAGTCACTCCGTGGCAATTCCTGATGCGTCTTGTATAAAAGAAGGTGAAGAGAGCGATCAGGAAGATGATCATTTCAAAGATGCCGTCCAGGTCAAAAATTGCCAGGTTGTAGACATTTTCCTTGACGTCGTATACCGTGAAGAGCTTGAAATTAACAGGGTATCCGATTTCGGACGAGGTAAACCGGGTGGCAAATCGGCCGATCGCGATGGCCAGCGTACCGCCGGGGACAATGCAGTCGAGCATTTCTCCGGTATGACCGCAGCCGAAGAACCGGCAGGCCAGCACAACGGCGATGAATACGCCCAGCATGACGCCGAATAATCCGAAGCCGCCGTTAGTGAGGTTCAGGTATTCCGAAAACCCCGTAAGCAGGTCATTGGAAAACAGGCAATAGAGCACCCTTCCGAACAGCAGACCAAGCGGAACGGCGAGCATTGTGACAATGAATATATCGGATACGCTTTTCTTCTGCACCAGGCGCAGAATACAGGAAACAACGATTCCCGCGAAACAGGCTGCCGTCACGAAAACAGCAAACCAGCTAATCAAAATGCCGTTATAAATCAGCATCAACTGATCTTCCAAGTCATATACCTCCGTTCAATCATTCCGCAGAAGCGAAGTAGATGATGTCGCTCATAGGTCTTTCCACGCCTTTGTAAGCAATCTCGTTATAGACCTGCCCGTCAAAGAGAAGGGTGCCGGACTGACCTCCGTCGAAATTGTAAGCGTTGATACAGCCTTTTTCGCCCATAATGTCGGCGATATCCTGACATCTCATGCCGGGCTTGCTGACGGTGCAGAGCAGATAATGCAGATCGCCGAGCTGACCTATGCCGGTTCTTCCGACGTGCTGCTTCAATTCGCCGAGGGTGTGGTTTTCATAGCGTTTGCTTTCGATGTCGTTGACCTTTCCGTCGATGACAAGCGCCGGGCCGAAGGTGAAGGAAAGCATGATATCGTCGGCTCCGTTTTTCTCGATATGTTTGCTGAGCTCCTTGTCGTCCCAGATATGGAAATTCCCTTCGTAATCCACCACCAGCACATCCAGCCGGTGATTGCATCGCTTGTCGCACAGCACCATGCCGTACTGCACGATCACGCCGTAACGTCTGAATTTGTAAAAATCGGCCGACATTCCCACGACGCCGTTTGAATTCATAAACATGGTGGAGGGCAGCTGCCGTTTGATGGAATTGTAGTCGCCGTTGGACCATTGTTTGCGGAACTGGGAGGGGTGCTTGATTTTTACTTCCGAGAAGAAGGCGGAGGAGCCGAAGGCCTTTCCCTTCTCCGTCCAGCAGGTGACTTCTATCGTGCTGTCCTTGTAACACAGTTTATTGCCGTCTTTATAATAGTTTTTGCTCTTGGGCTTGTTCTGAGGGGCGGTAAAATCATAGGGCAATGCTTTAATTCCTTCTGCGCCGGTGATCTCGGAAATGAATTCGCCCGTCTGGTTGTTGACAAAGGAAGAGGCGAAATCCACTTTCATATTGATGTGCTTGACGGAGGAAGCGGGTGAAAACGCAAGCAGGGACAGACTCATCACCATCAGGAGACTTAGACAGCATGACACGATCTTCACGGATGCTTTTCTGTTAGTTTTGTTCATCTGCGGTTCCTCCGTAAATAGCTTCGATCAATTCCTGGGTGCCGACGATCTTCCATCTGTTGTTGCTGAAAAGCAGGGAAAGCTCGATGTCAGTCGTCCTGAGCCTGATGTCCGTGTATTCATCCATGGCGTAAATCAGCAGATCGCTGACTTCTTCCGTGTTCTGGTGATTGACTTCGGCAATCTGTTTTTCGCTGAGGTATTTCCGTTCGATTCTGGTCTTGTTTTCCTTGAGCCAGGTATGGAACGCCGATTTGTCGAAGGTAGTGACCTGTACCTTTTGTTTAGCGTTGATGCCGTTGATTTCAGGCTCGTCCGTCAGGCTGAAGTCGAGATTTTCAATGTATTTCTCCACCAGTTTGTCCGTAAACTTTCCGCCGGAGGTATTGGTGACTCTGATGGTAAATTTATCGGAAAAAAGCTTGTCGCATTCATCGTATTTCTTCTGCTTCAGAGAAGTGAAGAATGAAGTGACCACCTTGTCCGGCTGGTCGGCGTCGGTAATGACCGTCGTGCCGAACTGACACCCTGTGAAGGTCAGAAGCATCAGCGCTGCCATGACGCACGAGACGATCGTTTTGGTTCTGGAAATATCTGACAAAAGAAACGTCCTCCCCTAGATTATTATTGAAAATTACATATTAATGATGATATCATATAAAAAAAACAAGGTCAATAGTCAAAATAAAATTAACAATTAATTAATACCATCCTTCAGAAAACCCTATTATTATGAAAAATTTGTAAAAAAGTATTTTTCTGCTGAAAAAGGCTTGATTTTTTCCGCAAACGTATTATAATACTTGTTAGCACTCGGGGAACGAGAGTGCTAACAAGGCTTGCCCCTTTCAGAGAACCAAGCCTTTGTCAAGATTATTTGCGATTTTGTCGCAGCGAAAGGAAGAAATTTATTATGACTATCAGACCGCTTTCAGACAGAGTAGTGCTCAAAATGGTCGAGGCTGAGGAAACCACGGCAACCGGTATCATTCTGACCGCCAAATCGAAGGAGAAGCCCCAGATCGCTGAGGTTATTTCCGTCGGACCCGGCGGAGTGGTTGACGGCGAAAAGATCGAAATGACCGTCAAGCCCGGCGACAAGGTGCTTACAAGCAAGTATTCCGGTACGGAAGTCAAAATAGACGGCGAGGAATTCGTGATCGTACGCATCGGCGATATTTTAGCCGTGTGCGAATAATCAGCCGATTAATTTTTTTGCAGGAGGAATTCTATTATGTCAAAGATCATCAAATACGGCGAGGACGCCCGCAAATCGCTGCAGGCCGGTATTGATCAGCTCGCCGATACCGTCAAGATCACCCTCGGCCCCAAGGGCAGAAATGTGGTGCTGGATAAGAAATTCGGCGCTCCGCTCATCACCAATGACGGCGTGACCATCGCCAAGGAAATCGAGCTGGACGATCCCTTCGAGAATATGGGAGCGCAGCTCGTCAAGGAAGTCGCCACCAAGACAAACGACGTGGCCGGCGACGGTACCACCACCGCTACGCTGCTGGCACAGGCTCTGATCCGTGAGGGCATGAAGAATGTCACCGGCGGCGCCAATCCCATGTTTGTCAAGAAGGGCATCGCAAAGGCTGTGGAAGTCGCTTCCGACGCGGTTGTCGCCAATTCCAAGTCGGTGAACGGCTCAGAGGATATCGCCAAGGTCGCATCGGTTTCTTCCGCGGATGAAACCATCGGCAAGCTCATTGCCGAGGCTATGGAAAAGGTCAGCGCGGACGGCGTTATCACCGTTGAGGAAGGCAAGACCGCCAAGACAGACATCGACGTCGTGGAAGGCATGCAGTTCGACAGAGGCTACATCTCTCCCTACATGGTCACCGATACAGACAAGATGGAAGCCGTCATTGACGACGCGCTCGTTCTCATCACCGACAAGAAGATTTCCTCCATTCAGGAGATTCTTCCCCTGCTCGAGCAGATCGTCAAGATGGGCAAGAAGCTGGTCATCATCGCCGAGGACGTAGAAGGCGACGCGCTCTCCACCCTGATCGTCAACA
>CAMHMN010000011.1 GCA_946186245.1 uncultured Clostridia bacterium | reverse complement strand
TCAGGTATTCGTCATGCGAAAGCACATGCTCCTGTGACAGTTTGTCCAAAAGATTCTCATACATTGCTGAATGCCGCCTTGGATGACACGCCGTCCAGCCTTCCTATTTTTCCGCAAAGGCTGTTGATCGCGTCCTGCTCTGCGTCTAAGATGACCGTAATGCAGTTGATGTTCTTTTTGGCGTACGGCAGACCCATTCTGCCGATAATGCAGTCGCGGTATTCCGAAAGAATACGGTTGAGCGCCTCCACGCTCTCGGATTTTTCTACGATGATGCCGATAACGGCCACTCGTGTTTCTTTTGCTTCCATCATAAAACCTCCATAAAAAATGTCAGACACAAAAAAAGACCGCGCCAAAAGCGCAGTCAAAAACACCGACAGAACCGTCGGATGATTTGTGATAATGCTGCACTTTAGGTCAGAAATTATTCTTTCCCTCAGGACAAAGAAATCATAGCATATTATCAGCCGTTTGTCAAAAGAAATTACCACAATGTGCTTATTGTTATAACGCCGGTCTTGGCAAAACGTATACGGCTTTTGTAACCGAGCCTTGAAAGCCAAAGGTCAGTTTCATTCTAATGCAGGAAAGATGAAACCACCTCCGCAAAAACGCCAGAGAACATTCCTACGGAGGTGGTTGAATTACGATTCAAATACTGCTTTGTCTTAACCGGATCAGTTATTTAATCCACTACGCCGCCTTCGACGACAAGGCTGTCGGGATTGGCTGCCGAACCATAAACGGAAGCGAGGGTGGCGTCATAATCGGCATGGAAGAAGTTTTCATTGCCCAGCGCTTTGATTTCGTCATTGAGCCAGTTCAGCAGGGTGGTATTTCCCTTCTGCACGGCGGGTGCAATGGTATCTGCGCTGCCGAGAGCATCAATGCCAACGGTGTATCCGGGGTTCAGGAGTGCCCAGGCAAGCACTTCGGTGTTGTCGGTGGAGAAGGCGTCGCCGCGTCCCTGCAGCAATGCGTTGTAAGCGTCGGCGTATTCGTCGTACTTCTGGAGCTTCACATCCGGCTCATTCTTTTCAAAATAGGTTTCAGCTGTCGTACCTTTGACGACAATGAGAGTCTTGTCTTTGAGATCGTCAATGCTCCTGACAACCGCGCTGTCGGGAGAAACGACGCCCAGTTTCACCTTCATGTAGGGAAGTGCAAAGTCCACCTTTTCGGCGCGTTCTTCTGTAACGGTGAAGTTGGCAAGAACAATGTCAACCTTACCTGTCGCGGCATATTCCACACGGCTTGCGGGGTCCGTGGAGACATATTCCACTTTCACGCCGAGATCCTTGCCGATGCGCTCGGCAAAATAAACGTCATAGCCCTGGTATTGGCCGTTTTCATCGACATAGCCGAAAGGCGCCTTGTCGCTGAACACGCCGATAATCACCTTGCCGCTCTGCTTGATTTCATCCACCGTGCGGTAGGTGGCGTTGGATTTTTCACCGGCATTGTCCGCGCTTGCATTGTCGGAGCCGGAACCGGAGCAGGCAGTGAAGGCGCCCACTGTCAGAAGGGCCGAAAGTGAAAGTGCTGCGATTTTTTTGAAAATGGTATTGTATTTCATGGTAGTTAATCCTTTCTGTCATTTTTATTGTAAAGAATTATTGTTTTTTGAATTCAAATGTCTGCAAAAAATCCTTGGCGCGTTGTGTGCGGGGATTTTCAAAAAATTCCTCCGCGGGAAGGTTTTCGAGCACCTTTCCTTCATCGAGAAAAACAATCCGGTCTGCAACCGCGCGGGCAAACTGCATTTCGTGGGTAACAATCAGCATTGTCATGCCGCCCTGTGCCAGCTCCAGCATGACGTCCAGCACCTCGCGCACCATTTCCGGGTCAAGTGCCGCTGTCACCTCGTCAAAAAGCATGATTTCGGGGTTCAAACACAGCGCGCGCACGATGGCAACCCGCTGCTTCTGACCGCCGGAAAGTTCACGCGGGTAAGCCTTTCGCTTTTCCCATAATCCGACGCGCCGGAGAAGCTGTTCCGCCTGCGCTCTTGCTTCCTGCTTGCTGCGCTTCTGCACCTTGACAGGAGCAAGCGTAATGTTGTCGAGAATATTCTTATGCGGGAATAAATCGTAGCTCTGGAACACCATGCCGATTTTCTGGCGAAGGCGCGTCAGACTTCGGGATCCGACGGCGACTTCCTCACCGTCAATGCGGATGCTGCCTTCATCCACTGATTCCAGACCGTTGATGCATCGAAGAAGCGTGGATTTTCCGCAGCCGGAAGAGCCGAGTATTACGACGACCTCTCCCCTGCTGACGGTAAGGTCAACACCGTCTAGCACAATGTCATCGCCAAAGCGTTTTTTGAGGCCCGACACTTCGAGCATATTATGGTTTTGCTGTGCCATCGGCTGTCACCTCCAACGCTTTTCCAGATATTTAGCCAGCACTGAAACAGGCCAGCAGGCAAGAAAATATAGTATAAATACAGCTCCGTAAACCCACAACGACGCGGTGGGATATCGGAAGCGGTTGACGTCAATGATCTGCTTGCCCACCTTCAGCACTTCGGTAATGCCGATCAGCACGACAAGACTGGTGGTCTTGATCATGCGGGTGGTGAGATTGATGGTGGGAGGAAGCAGCCTTCGGAGCGTCTGAGGAATGATGATATATCCGAAAGTCTGCATTCTGCTCATTCCGAGGGCCTGTGCGCTGTCATACTGATGCTGCGGAATGCTTTTCAGTGCGCCGCGCACGAGGTCGCCCATTTCCGCTGTACCCCAGAGGGTAAAGACCAGCACCGCGCTGAATTCCGCGTCCCAGTTCCAGCCGAATGCCCTTGTCACGCCGAAATAGGCGATAAAGAGCAGCACCAGCTGAGGCATAATGCGTATGAATTCCAGATAGACCCGGCTGACTGCCTTGGCAATGGGATTTTGCAGCGTCATGAACAGTCCGAAGAGGATTCCCAACGGCACAGACATCACGACCGCCAGAATACTGATGCGCATTGTCACCCAGAGTCCTTCCAGCAGCCTTGCAAAATTGCTGCCCAGAAAGAGCACTTCAATTCCCGAACCCTGCATGGCGCATCCTCCTTTCGAGCAACGTGGCAATGATCGAAACCGGCAGCAGAATAATCAGATAGGCAATCACCAGCATAGTGAGGGATTCATCGGTCTTGTAGTACAGACCGATCAGGTCTTTTGCCACATACATCAGGTCGGCAAGAGCAATCCCGCTGACGACCGATGTTTCTTTGATTAAAAAGATGACGTTCGCACAGATGCCCGGAACGGAAATCGCCATGGCCTGCGGAAAGATAATCTCCTTCATGGTGAGCCATTTGTTCAGGCCGAGGCTGGCGGCGGATTCCTCCTGGATTTTGTCTATTGATTCCAGACCGCTTCGCAGTGTTTCGGTCATATAGCTGCCTCCGAGAAAGGCAATGCCGATGATTGCGCAGGTTTCGCCGCTCCACACAATGCCGATGTTCGGCAGCCCGAAGTAGAGGAAGAAAAGCTGCACCAGCAGAGGCGTGTTGCGGCTGAGTTCGATATATGCCTGTATGATTCTCCGCAGCACAGGCACCTTGTAATACAGCGCCGCCGAGCAGATCACGCCCACGGCGAATGCCAGCAGGATGCCCCAGAATGCGATGAACACTGTCAGCTTTGCGGCCTCCGCATAGAGCGGCGCATATTTGGTTATGAAATTCCAGTCTAAATATTTCATTCTTGCACCGTCCTTGCTGAATCAGTGAATGGATTATTTGAGTCGTTTGTCTGAATGAATTGCCAGCCTGGTTCCGACGCTTTGAAAGAACTGCACCAGCACAATCAGCAGAATCACGGCCGCGATCATAATCAGATCCTTGTAGCGATAGTAGCCGTAATTGATGGCAATTTTGCCAAGTCCCCCGCCGCCGAGAATGCCGCTCATGGCGGAATATCCCAGTACGGTTGTAATCGCGATGGTTGCATTGGATAGCAGCGACGGAACGCTCTCCGGAATCATAACCTTTGCGATGATCTGCACAGGCGACGCGCCCATGCTCTGCGCCATTTCAATCAGATTGGGATTGACCTCGCGCAGGCTGCTCTCCGTCAGCCTCGCCACAAAGGGGAATGCCGCGATGACCAGCGGAACGATGGTCGCTTCGGTTCCCACCACCGTGCCGATAATGGCTCTGGTCAGCGGGAACACCATGATCATCAGAATGAGGAACGGCACCGAACGAAGCAGGTTAATAATGACGTTGAGCGTCTGCATGAGCCATGTCGGCAAGGGAAGGATTCCCTTTTTCTCTCCCGTTACCAGAATGACGCCCAGCGGCAATCCGATGAGGATGGCAAACAGCGTGGAGAGAACGGTGACATAGACCGTTTCCCAGATTGCGGCAGGAAATTGGCTCTGAATAATCAGCCATGCTTCTTCCACTTTGTCGGGTGCAAACAATTCATTGAATGCTTCCGTCAACGTCCGTCACCTCCTCCACGATAATTCCTTTTGTTTCAGATAAATAGCCGATCGCGGCTGTGATAACACTGTCGTCTTCCGGCAGCCCTAAAATCATCTGTCCGTACGCCTTGTCGCCGATGCTCTTGGTGGAAGCGTAGACAATGCTCGCCGCAATCCCTCTTTCTGACGCCATCCGCGCGATAATCGGCTCATTGGCAGCCTGCGCGCCGTTGAATACGATGCGCAGCAGCCGTCCGCTGAAATTGGAACCGCCGGGTGCATCGGATTCGGGATAGACCAGCCGCTTGGCAGCTTCGGAAGACGGTCGGGAGAATACTTCGGTCACTTCCCCCTGTTCGGCCACTTCGCCGCCGTCCAGTATGGCGACATGGCGGCATATTTTCTCCACCACACTCATCTGATGCGTGATGACAATGACCGTAATGCCGGTCTTCTGATTGATTTCACTGATCAATTCAAGAATGGAATTGGTTGTGTTGGGATCGAGTGCGCTTGTAGCTTCGTCGCAGAGCAGCACTTTCGGATTGGTGGCAAGTGCCCGTGCAATGGCAACCCGCTGCTGCTGCCCCCCCGAAAGCTGCGAAGGATAGGCGTTCGCCTTGCCGCTCAGGCCAACTGTCTCCAGTAATTGCAGTGCGCGTTTCTGCGCTTCCGAACGGCTGACTCCCGCCAGTTCCAGCGGAAAGCAGACATTTTTAAGGCAGGTGCGCTGCATGAGCAGGTGAAAGCCCTGGAAGATCATTGTCACCTTGCGGCGGACTTCGCGCAGCTGCTTTTTGCTCAGGCTGCCGAGGTCAACGCCGTCAATGGTCACGCTGCCTTCATCGGGACGTTCCAGCCAATTGATACACCTCACGAGGGTGCTCTTGCCGGCTCCGCTCATTCCGATGATGCCGAAGATGTCCCCGTCGGCGATCTCGAGCGACACGTTTTTGAGGGCTTCCACGCTGCCGTCCGACGTATGGAAGGTTTTGGACAGGTTTTCAATTTTTATCACGGTCATTCTCTCCTTCCGGTCGGATGGGAATATGGGAAATCGCGTAGGTCGGGGATGGCTTGCGGAAGACGAAGCTGTTTTTGTATTCGCCTGGGCTTATTGCGTATCGAAGTTCATCTTGGTCGGTCGTACCGCTGAACGCTAGGCTCCCCCGTGAGGCTCTGCCTCACATTCCGCCGGTAGCGCTGCCCCCAGACCCTTGCCCCTTTGGAATCCCACGCTCGCTAGATAAATTAGCCTTTCAGCGCATCAAGCGTGGTCTGCTTGCCGCCGTACAGTCCGATGGGTTCCACATGAATCGAGGAAACCACTACAAGATGTGTCTTGTTTTCCTCGTTGAAGTTATTCAGATACGGAGTGTGCTGGAAATAGTTTGCGTCAATCTCTCCGCTTTCCACTACGTTATTGGGCTGCACGTAATCGGTAAATTCCTTGACGTCAAGTGTGATTTCCTTCTCCGCGAGAATCTCCTTGACCACCGCGAGGATTTCCGCGTGAGGCACGGGAGTGGCGGCTACCGTGATGGTCTGACCCTTGAGGGCGTCGTAATCGACAGAATCATCAAAACCGTTGGTAGGATTGGCAACCGTGGGAACAACCTCGTTCTGGTACTTGCCGTTGATGAAGTCCACAACCTTCTGGCTTTCCAGTGCGGCGGCAAGCGCCTTGATCTTGTCGGTCTTCTCGTTGCCCTCTTTTACGACAAGCACGTTGACGTAGGGTGAATCAGCGCCTTCCAGAGCAAGCGCGTCCTTGGCGGGACTGAGCTTTGCTTCCAGCGCGTAGTTGGTGTTGATAACCGCGTAATCCACATCGGGAAGGACGTTGGGAACCTGTGCCGCTTCCACCTCTTTGAATTGGATGTTCTTGGGATTTTCTTCAATGTCCAGCACCGTGGCAGTAATGCCGGCGCTGTCTTTTACCTTGATGTAACCAAGACTTTCCAGCAGGAGCAGGGCTCTGCCGCCGTTTGTCGCGTCGTTGGGAATAGCGATTGTGACGGACGAAGGCTTTGTATCCGCGCCGTCGGAAGAACCGGAAGCGTTATCTCCGCAGGCAGTCAGGGAGAATACCGAGCCGAAGACAAGTGCTGCTGTCAATGCGAGTGCAATAATTTTCTTTTTCATAATGTAGATATCTCCTTTTGGTAAATAAATTGTTGTGTGTTTTTTGATAATGGTTGATAACGGAAAACAGAAATCATCGACAACGACACAAACACATTCGACCAAATCGGAAATTGGCTCGTAATAGCTTCTCAAAGGTTTGCTTCATAAGCATCAACGCCTTTCAACCTGACGGTTTGTTGGAATTACAAAACCACATTGGCAAATTGCCTTGTGTTTTTGTTTGTGCCAATATCATAACGCTTAAAACCTATTTTGTCAATAGGAAATGTAGGAATTAGATCAAGTTCCGCTTTTTGAATAAACAGTTGCTGGTTTGTGAATAGAAAATAGATAATTTAGTACAGAATAATCGAAGCTGCCCTTTGCAAAAAAAATCACGCAGGTTTTTCAGCTCCCGCGTGATGAAATGAAATGATATGATCAACATATTTCTCCGCCGCCCAGGACACAGCCCTCCTCATCGTAAAAGACCGCTGACTGTCCGGGCGCCGGCGCTCTGACCGGACTTTCAAACGCAATGCGGAGGGCATCCGAAGCGGTTCTGGTCATTATTCCCCATGTGCCGCCGTCGTGGTAGCGGATTTTGACATTCGCCCGAAGGGAGTGCCCTATGGGCAGATCGTCAACGCCCAGAAAATTCAGCCTTCGACAAAAGATTTCGCCGCGGAGAAGTGAATCCGCTCTTCCAAGCACCACTTCATTGGAACCCGCCCGGATTTCCCTGACAAAGACCGGCTCTCCCAGCGCAATGCCTAGCCCTTTCCGCTGACCCACGGTGTAATGAATAATCCCCTTGTGTCTGCCGAGGATTTTCCCCTGTTCATCTACGAAATTTCCCGTCTGAGGCAGGTCAATTCCTGCCGCTGACTGCACAAAATCCGCGTAACTGCCTTCAGGGACAAAGCAGATTTCCTGCGAATCCGGCTTCTCCGCCACGGAAATTCCCTCTTTCTCCGCGATGCGCCGAACCTCCTGCTTGCTCAGGCTTCCCAGCGGCATGAGCGTGCGTGAAAGCTGTTCCTGCGTGAGCTGCCACAGCATATAGCTCTGATCCTTCTGCGCATAAGCCGCTTTTCGCAGCGTGTATCTTCCGTTGTTCAGCCGGACAACAAAAGCGTAATGCCCCGTTGCGATTAATTCGGCTTTCAGAATGTTGGCATAATAGATCATTCGCTCCCATTTGACGAACCGGTTGCAGTTGACGCAGGGATTCGGCGTGCGTCCGTGAAGGTAGGCATCCACAAAGGGAGAAACCACATGACGGCGAAAATCCGACAGGCAGTTGAAGGCGTAATATTGGATTCCCAGTTGCCGCGCCGTGTCACGAGCGTCGTCTATCTCACAGCATCGGCTTTCTGTACCGTCGTCGCTCTCCCATGTGCGGAGCGTCACGCCGATGACCTCATATCCCGCCTGTTGCAGCAGCAATGCCGTGACGGCGCTGTCCACGCCGCCGGACATTCCGACTATGACCCTTTGTGCCATGCGATCACGCTCCCTTTGTCTAGATGGGTCAGTTTTCCAATGCGTATCGTTCGGCAAGCGCAAGCCCTTTGGCGGTAAAGCCGTCGCCGAATTGTTCCCTGATCTTCACCGCATAACGGTTCTGCGGATCGTCAATTTTCTTCTGCTGATAATCCAGCAGGTCAAACACTTCCTCCGGCGCATCCACCGAACGGAAGAATTCCCGCATTTCATTCAATATCTCTGCCGCCGATTCGCGGACAGGTCTGCTTCTTCCGAGATGACGGATAAAAACCTTCTCACTATCGTACAATGCGGCATTTTTGATATTGTTGACAGCGATTCTCTGCGCCGCTTCATTGAATTCATTTTCCTCACGCGACATCAGGAAGAGAACAAAGAGCTGAATAAACGCAATATCCTCTTCAAAAATGCCGACAGGGGTCAGGGGATTCACGTCCAGCATACGCAATTCGATGTGGTTGATACCGTTTGTGCGCAGGTGGTCGAGGCGGTTTTCTCCCCTTGGCTTGAGCCGGATGGGATAGTACAATTCCGAGGGAGATACAATGGATTCATCTTTGATGTACCGCCAGATGCTTTCGGTGTAGTCTTCGATGCTGCCGTATTGCAGCACCGGCACAAAGTCATTCCAGTAACCTAGATCACCGCACCGTGGCGAAGCGTAGAGGCTGCTCTCTACTCCTTGATCAAAGAGCGAAGAATCGCTCACAGAACTTGCCGCGGTCAGCCAGACGATCAGCCAGCCGTATTGCACCAGCCTTTCCGCCAGTGTCAGATAAACGCCGTCCTTATATTCGCGCAAAGACTTCGCGTCACTCTCTGCCAATCCCGCTTTCAGCAGATCGCTGTGAAAGGAAAAATTGCAGTGAATTCCGCAGAAGAGCATTTTCCGTTTGCCGTATTTGCGGGCTAAATAGTGGCGGTAATTGGTCTTGGCGCTCTGACTTCCGTCGAACTGAGCGACGGGAATTTCCTCCTCTCCGCTGATACGGGGAGGATTGGAAAAAGGCCACAGATATTCCCTGCCGAACGGAAGCGTCAGCAGCCTGTCAGCCACTCTTCTGTGAAGTCCGTAGAGAGAATCAACCGCTTGCTTTGCGCTTGCTGTAGGCGGCGTGATGATCTCCACCTGATTCTCGCAGAAATCCCTTGATATGTGGGGATCGTCACCAAAAGGATGAGGCGTCTGCGACAGCCTTCCTTCGGCATCCACACGAAGGGTTTCACGCTCCAGACCGAATCCGCCGCTGTAAAGATACTCCCTTAGCAGGGGATTTGAGAAATTGAATGTCATGGTAAAATCCTTTCAGCTATCTATAAAACTAACAATCATAGCGCAGCGTAATCTTTAATGAAAGCATCAAGAGAAATGCCGTTTTCCAGCCCTTCCGCCATCCGGCGTGCTGGAGAAACCAGCGTCTTTGCCCTTTCATACAAAGGGGAAAGATAGCTTTCCTCTCCGAGATTTCTTCCGCGAAGCCCTTCCGCCGCAATATCCAGCACATCGGTGAGCAGACCGGAGATTTCCTTCCTGTCGAGGAAAGAAGGGAAGGCTCTCCGGTTGAGCAGTTCCCGCAGTTCCGAAGCGTTGTAGCCCTTGTGATAAAGGGATGTGTCGGCATTCAGCCGGTCGGTCAGCGCGGGAAGCCGTTCCTTCAACCCGGTGTGGAAGGCGGCAACGGTCATCAGATCCCGCACAGGCTGCGTGCAGACGCTGCGGAATTCCACTGTCCCGCGATAGGTAAGGTCTTCAAACTTGAAGGAGCGCAGGTAATGCAAATCTTCGATATCCGGTGCAAAACGAATGGAGCGATAGCCGTCTTGGGAGAAATATTCTCCTTCTATGCTGCCTGCCGAAAAATAATCCTCCAGATGCGTCGGGGTGAAATTGATGTACTTTCCGTCGCGTTCCACACAGTAAATACTCATGGATTTAATATAAGACAGGACATCTGCGGAGGATGAAAATGTGACGTTATACATATCGACATTATGACGGTTGAGACCGTGCAGGCTGTTCTTCCAGAATCTGTCTCGCCCGCAGAGCAGCTCGTGATCCTTCCCCCAGAGGGAATTCGCAAAGAGAATCGATTTCAGCGGTTCCAGTTTGTTGAAGGTATTGAATACCTCCGGGATCTCCTGCTCCTCCACGTCGAGCTGCACCTGCGCTGCGCAGGAGAACAGGCCGAAATTGGGATTGTGGTGAAACGGAATGGCATCGCCGTATTTTCCGTAGGATTGCAGATGATGCAGCAGCATTCTGTAGCGACCGCTGTGAATAGGTTCGCTGCGGTTGACGGCATAGTGAGGATTGACTCCCATTCCGGTGAGCGTATGTCCGCACTCGGCAAGATGCTCCTGAAGGAAGGTGTAGTACTGACGGAAACGGCTGTCAATCCTGTGAATGTCTGATTCCGCCGCGAAGGACAGTTCCAGCGTGTTGTAGCTGCAATCGTAGGAGAGCGTGTCGCCGTTCAGCATCGACTGCGCCGCGTAGATCTGACCTTCCTCGTCACGGCTCGCAAGGTCGAAGGAAAAATGTCTGACAAATTCATCCGTCAGCCTGTGAACCGCGTCAAAATCCACCGCTTGGCCGCTGAGATTGACGATGGGAAGTTCAAATTCCGATCCGACGCATGGTTTGCACACTCGCTGAGTCGGCTTGATATATTTTTCATAGATGGCTTCATCAAGCGTTTCGTTTGTTTTCTTTGTCTTTGTTTCCAATGCGATCGCTCCTTCTTTATCACAGATTATATTCAAGCGTAATTCGTCCCATCACATCGATGTATTCGTTGCGGTGGTTCTCGCCCTGATAGACCAGCTTTCCCTCATCATACACCAGCAGCGAATTGAGCGGCAGCGGCTCCCAGCCCTCCGGTCCGAGCGGAACGGTGGAAAACATTGCGCCGCCGTCCTGCTGCCTGACAAAAAGCGTATCGCGCATATTGACGTGGACATACAGTCGGCTGCCGTCATAAATCAGCAGGTTCAGCTTGTTGCGGTAAGAAAGTTCCCTGACCGTATGCTCCACAGCGTGAATCCTGTCGGAAACACAGAGTTCGCTCCCGCGTTCCTTCATCTGCTGATTGACAAGGTCAATCAGGTAAAGCAGAATCCGTTCGCTGTCGGTGTCACCGTTCTGGCGTTCCTTGTAACGGTTCAGCTCGTTGCCGCTGAAAATTGTTCCGTTGTGCATGAGTGTCCAGATACGTCCGCTGTTGTCACTCCGGACAAACGGATGACAGTTTTCCGGCCTGACGCCGCCGACAGTGGCTCTGCGGATGTGGGCAAGCAGATTCTGGCTGTCCGGAAGAGAATTCACAATAGCAGGCAGCACTTTGCTTTTCTCGGCGGAGACCATTTCCGTGCGTACCTTCGGAATGCCGTTTTCAAATGTCGCCAGTCCCCAGCCGTTCGGATGTCGGACGCTGTGACTGAAAAATTCTTGCAGATAGGGCTGCAGGTGCTTTCCTTTGCTGGATGAAAATCCGAACAATTCGCACATGATGCTTTCTCCTCTCTCATTATTGCATACTAAATACATAAGAATTATAGGCAATTATATCATGACCGCGCTTTCTTGTCAAGTGGTCATGATAAATTTATTTTTTTCACACAATGATCACAATAATACAAAAAAGCAGCCATCCGTGAGAAGTAGTTCTCGCAGATAGCTGCTTGATTGTCTGATTTTTTTATCTGACAGTTAATTACCACCGTCCTACCTGCTGACATTGTAGCATAATTGCGGGGTAATGTAAATCTGAATCCGTTTTTTTCATTGAGATTTTTTCGCACAGTTTTTTGAAGCCTATTGAAAATCCTCCTCTGACAATCTTTAATTAAATCATAAAACAAACGCAGGAGAAAGCCATGAAATTGATATTTGCATCTGACTCATTTAAAGGGAGTCTGACAAGCGGTGAAATCATACAGCTGCTGACGAAAGCCGCCGATGAGGTCTTCCCGGGCTGCGAATGCTGCGGCATTCCTGTTGCCGACGGAGGAGAAGGCACGGTGAATGCCGTGATTGCCGCAACTGACGGAAGTTTGTGTTTGGCCGATGTGCATGATCCTCTGATGAATCCCATCAAAGCCGCCTACGGAATCATTGACTGCAAGAAGGCGATCATTGAAATGTCGGCTGCGTCGGGACTGACGCTCGTACCGGAAAACAGAAGAAATCCATTATGGACCACCACCTTCGGAACAGGCGAGCTGATCCTTCACGCACTGGATCAGGGATGCAGGGATATAACGGTCGCCATAGGCGGTTCCGCGACCAACGACGGCGGCATGGGGTGCATGAAAGCGTTAGGCGTCAGGTTTCTTTCCGCAGACGGCAAAGAGCTGTCAGGCATTGGAAGCGATCTTGCATGGGTCAACGCCATTGACACTAACGGTCTTGACAGGCGAATCAAAGACTGTCATTTCACGGTGATGTGTGATGTGAAGAATCCCCTTTGCGGTGAAAACGGGGCGGCTCGCATATTTGCAAGGCAAAAGGGAGCTTCCGACCGGGACATCGGGCAGCTTGAATCCGGGATGAAGCATTTCCGTGATCTGATCCATTCCCTCTACGGTATTGACTGCGACAGCATTCCCGGAGCCGGAGCAGCAGGCGGACTCGGTGCGGCTCTGAAAGTATTTTTACACGCCGATATGCAGTCAGGAATAGAAACAGTCCTACATCTGATTCACTTCGACGAAAAACTGCAGGACGCCGATCTGGTCATCACAGGCGAGGGCTGCACCGACATTCAGAGCGTATGCGGCAAGGTGATGCAGGGCGCTGGTATGCACGCGAAGAAATGCGGAATTCCATGTATCGGACTTTCCGGTTCCCTCGGAGAAGGTGCGGAGAAGATATTGGATTATGGCATTGATATGCGGACGTTCAAGGTCGCGGCAGATGAAGATCGTAATCGCTCCGTCATCCGACATGATTTCCTCGACATAAGTGCCGTCGTTTTTTTTGTCGGATTTGACCCCCTTCATCCGAATGAGTCCTCCGTGTCGAACAGAAGCTGCTCCGAATAATTAACCGGCGCGCCGGAATAGCTTTGCTTTCTCGTTTCGTAGCGATGTATCAGAAAAAGCGTCAGAAAAATCAGTCCGATTGCCAGCAGTACTGCCGCCATTGCAATAAAGAAAACATTTTTCCTTCGAGTAGCGCTTATGGCATTTTTCTTTCCCAAAAGTATAGCAATCAATCCCATCTTCAAAAAATTTTATTATTATATCACAAGAAATGAACAATGATGTTCCAAACTCCTGTGTGATAATTTGTTGACAATTTACAGGCACACTCTATTCAAGCTGCTTTTTTGAACATAATAACTTATTTTGCCTCAGACAATTTCTGTTTTGAAGAAAATAAACGAGTTCCGCGGCTATCCACGACAACCGATTGCCAAAAGCTGCATTCTGTTGCAATCAATTTTATCAGACATTTGCTCGATAATCATTATGTATTTAATACAATAATAAGGATTCATTGTAGATAGATTTGCACAAATTTATTAGGTCAGCTTAGTTTTTTATTGACTGTATTTTTCTGATATGGTATGATAAAAATGGAAAGAAATTCGGCATCTGTCATCCCATAGTAATTTCAGACGATTGTAAAAGCAAAAAAGCAAGCGGGCAGCGCCCTTCGCTGCAACGCGCCTGGAAAAAACGGCCTTGGACACCACCCATATGGTAAAGGCTTACGATTTCCCTTGCCCTTGATCGAGAAAAAACTTGCCAATTCCAACTCGCTGGTTTCCCGATTTACGCTGTTTTTCAACTTTTACCATCGGCTAATAATACTTTGCAAAGGAGAATAAGCATGAAAAATCTACCTGAACGATTTTGGCTGCATACGGCTATCAAGGTCGGATTAGTGCTGTTAATGCTGATCGTTGTTCTTGTCTGGCGTTTTGTGCTGCAATGACCGTGCATTTCGTCCGCGCCTCCTCTGACCTTCATCTTCTTTGATCAAGAAAAAAATCACCAGACTTCGGAATAAGAAGGTCTTGGTGATTTTTTTGCGTGCCCAGGCATGAACACGACTCGGTGTTGAAAGCCGGCTGCATACCTGACAGCAGAAACCGTCATCCGAAGGCAAGTGTCATACACCCAGATAAGGAACCGTGATTCCCTGAATGCGATTTTGTTTTTCGCATTCATTCCTTCAATGCATTCCAATATGGCTTATCACTCGGCAAAAACGAAGCCGTAGTGCCTCCATCTCTTTCGACAGTTGATCAGCAAATGAAGAAAAAGAACAAAAAAGCCGCCGATTCACGGCGGCTTTCCTGTTCTTTTTTCAGACCGCGGCAAGTGAGCAGATCATGACACTTACCGCAACCGTTTCGAAGAATCGGGACAGAAGCTGTTTAGCGCAACAGGCATTAATCATCGCATTGGGAATTCAGATACAACCAATCGATCAATTCACGGACAGCGCCGTTTCCTCCGTCGTAATGTGAAACAAATCCGGAAATCTTTTTCACTTGTTCCACCGCGTCGGCAGGGCAGGCTGCTATACCGCCATTTTCGGCAATCAATTTCATGCATTTCAGATCAGGAATATCGTCTCCCATGTAAGCACACTCCGAATAGCCGGCATTCTGATTGTGCTTTTTGTTTTGCTCCGCAAGAAAATCATTCATCACGGCTACCTTATCGGAAACATTCTGAAAAACATACTTGATACTTAATTCCGCGGCTCTTTTGGCGACAATTTCATTGTTCCTTCCGGTGATAATAACCGGTTCAATGCCCATGAGAGGGAGCATCGAATGGATGCCATAACCGTCCCTGACATGAAAGGCTTTCATTATTTCTCCCTGAGGGGATATATATATGTGTCCATCTGTCATTGTTCCGTCAACATCAAGAATCAAATAACGAATCCGGCTCATTTTGTTCATTCCTGTTCAAAAATATTTTTATAGATACTGGGTGTCAAGAAATGGATATCAGCTTTATTGGGTAATCCTTTGGCATATTCCCTTAACATCTTTCTAATGTTAGCGTTCAGTTCTTCGTATCTGTTTGCAAATTTCTGCTCATCAAACAGATTATCCTGATAGTAATTATTGGTCTGATTGGCGTCATATCCGTCAAATCCGGCGATGGCAAACTGAGTGATATTGATACGATGAAGGAAATTCAGCAGCATAATCATGGTATTGTCGAAGTCTTCATTGTTTCTGGAAATAACGCTCTCATAATTAATGACAAGGTCATTTTCATCATGCCTGAGAATATTTGACACCACCGCAACATAGGAACCCTCACGTTTATCATTCATCTTAATATAGCGTTTTTCGCTTCCGAAGAAAGCAAGGCTGTTCTGAGGGGTCGTAATATCTGAGATGAAATTGACAGAAATGACAAAGGCGTCGTGATCCTGTATATACGAGCGGATTTCCTGTTCGTATTCTTTGATGGAAGCACCCGGGAGCATCACAACAATCGTTCTGTTTTCCAGCAGAGCTTTGATGAAATCAAGTGTGCTTCTGTCGTTGACCTTGGTATGATTATACTCGGCATACAAACGCTGAATGTTGTCATAATCATATCTTTGTCTGATACCTGGTTCGATCATCGACAGAATATACTTGATATCCTTGGTAGCTAATCTCATCTTCTCCGTCAGGTAAATGATATTATTGGGGTGTGCCTGATAAATGCCGGCCATTAATGCAGGGACGGAATATCCCCATGAATGGTTCTGTTTGATGGCGTACATGTAATCGTCAATAATATCAAGAATGCTGTCCAGATCATAATTGTAGTGCTTTTTTCTGACCATGTAGTCTACGATCAATTCCGTATTTAAATTGCCGGCACATTTTCCCATACCGTTCAGGGTTGCGTCAATGATGATGGGACGGACTCCTCCGGAAAGATTGATGATCTCCTGAGCGAACGAAAAAGATAACTGGAAATTATTGTGAGAATGAAAATCAATGGTGATGTCTTCATTAAGATTATGATTGACCAAATCAAAAATCCGCCGGATATCTTCAACATACATTGAACCGTATGTATCAACTATGCCAAAGCCAAAAGGCTTTACATCATTTACGATCTTGATGATTTCAAGCAATTCAGCGTCTGTATATCCCGGAGTGTTGACGCCTTGGATAAACAGTTTGTAGCCCTTTTCTTTGACCGATTTCAAGCATTTTATGATATCATCACGGCTGGCCGCCAGGTTTTTTTTGGTAAATCCCACGCGGAGTCCTTCTACAGATGTTCCGTCATAAGGCGACAAGCTGTCAAAATCAAACATGCCATAGTCAATAAAGGCAACATACATGGTATGGTTTTCGGTTTTTTTAATAAACGGACGGATTTGTTCCACATGCGTGAAGAAGGTGCTGTTTCCCTGATAGTGGACATTTCTCCAATCACGCAGGAAACCTACCTCTATAATATCTATATTGGCGGCAGCCAGACGGCTGGAGATGTCAGTAATCTCATTATCCTTAAATTCACAGTTGATGATTCTGCCTCCGTCGCGGAGAGTACAATCCAGAATCTTGACATTATTCATTATTCAGTTTCCCTCCCAAAATGCTTCTCACTTTTTCCAGATCATTTTTTGTATCCACCGATAAGGATTCCGATTCGATTTTCTGATAATAAATCGGCACCCCGTTCTCAATAAACCTCAGATGGTCAATATCCTCGATGGTTTCCAACTGTCCCATAGGTGTTTTCACAAAAAAATCCAGAGCAAGCTTATTGAAGCATTCGATTCCGATGGCTTTTTTATATCTGAAATTCAATGAGCCTTTGGTACTGGGGATCGGAAGTCTGGATTGATAGAGGCATCTGCCGTCTTTATCCAAAACAATCTTCACATTGGCCGTATCAATCGTTTCGGCGGGATCGGTAAGCTCCCGATAAACACTGCCGAAGAAGGGCAAGCCGGGAGATGCGAATGTGAGCGTTTTCATAACGCTTTCAATGTTTTCCGGACTGATCAGCGGTTCATCGCCGTTAATGCTGACGTAATAATCTGAATCAATTTTCTCGGTGACTTCCCAGATTCTGTGAATATGATTGGGGGTATCCGTTCCGGTCATCACATAATCAATATGATATGATTCGCATACTTTTGCAATGCGCTCATCGTCTGTCGCGACATATATTTTATCAAAGCCCTTCGCTTTGATAGCCTGCTGGTAAACCCACCAGATCATTGGCTTTCCACAGATATCTGCCAGCGGTTTGCCAGGCAGCCTTGTCGATTGAAAACGCGCAGGAATAACTCCGATTATTTTCAAGTGAATCCATCTCCTAAACAATCATTATTTTGCCTTCATCAGCGACATTTAAAGCTCCAGTATTTCATAGCAGCCTTCTGAAAATTCATCGCAGAATTCGCATGTTTCTTTCACAGTGAGCGGTCGGAAGTTGGAACCGCCTGCCATGCTTTCCTCATACATTCCTTTGAAGCACACCACAAAATATTGCAGTCCAAAAGCCTTCATATAGAGTGAGAGCGCACTGTTGCCCACGACAATAATCGCCTTGTTTTTCAGATACGGCAGCATTACCTCCGCAGGAATGGAATTATCAACCTCCGTCCATTTTACACTGTCCGCAAATTGATAACGGTACTCCTCCCGTGGATGCTTTTTTACCAGGACATTCTTAAAATGCTCATTTACATAGGCCTCGAAACGAGCAGCATATTTTCCGGCGTCCTCTACATAATCATTGATCGGCCTGGTCAACAGAACCGCGTCGATTTTATTCAGATCAAGTCCGGAAAGGCTGGGATACAGGCGCTTGATAATGCTGTCAAACAGGGGCATATCTGTTCCGTCTTCTGTATACAGCTGCCGCAGTTCCCTGTAATTGCGATAAATCATTTTGTCGGGGCGGCTGGAATACTTAACGCAAAATTGATCCGGTTTAAAGTAAAACCATCCCGGACTGCAATATCCCATCTTGGAGAGAATAAAGCCCTGCCAATTGTAAGCCGATTTGATCTTGCCCAACGGAAGCCACTTGGGCCTGACGTAGTAGTCGCATACTCCGCTTTCCAGAATGACGACTTCTTTTTCCTGTCCTAAAGCCACACATGCTCCGGTCACCACACCGACACTTGCCACAACGACCAATTCATCATAATCGTCCAAAGCGACATATTGGTTAAGCAATTTCCTGCAATACGCCTTGCGTCGGCCAATCAGAAGATGTCCGGTCATAGACAGAAGATGTTTCAGCTTTTCTGCCGTTTTCATTGTGGAAAAATCGGTATCATAGTGAAAAACAGTTGAAAAAATACCGGCTGTTTCACAGTATGGGTGCATGTATTCTCCTTTATATCCGTTGGGAAGACACAGTGCGTCCCATTCTTTGTTCTTGCCTTTATTGCAGTAATACCAGATAAACTGGTACAGATTATGCGGGTCATGAATGACCACAAGTCCTTTTTTCTTCATTTGATTCTCAATCTCTCCGTCGAATGATTTGTGGGCTAAGGTTGAATGAATTACTTTTTCTCGCCCTTCAAATTGATTATCAGTTTAAGCCATTTGTCTTTTGTAACAATCATAATGATGATCAGCGCTATTGTAAAGATCCATCGGATCACATTCAGCTGGTAGAGGAAACCGCACGCAATCGTAAAGCCGAACATCAGCGTTGATATGGCCAGGACGATTTTCATATCCATGAGGTCGCTTACCTTTATGTCTTCCGCGGCCAGGCATTTCTTCATGAGAACATAATGCCCCACGCAGATCACAAGATATCCGACAAGTGTGGTATATCCTGCCGCAACGATTCCGTACTTGGGAATAAAGATCGCGTTCAGCACGATATTAACGATCATTCCGCCGGTAGACGCGAGCGTAACGTAGATGTTTTTTCCGTAAAAAAGCTCAATATTGGTAAAAACAGTGTAAACAAAAATCAGGAACACACTGTATACCAGAGCCGGAATACAATACACCCCTACATAATATTCCTCGCTTCCAAGGACGCGCATGATCTCAGGCGCTATGATATCGATACCAAATACGCATATCGCCACCATAATGAAAAGCCCGTTTATCACACTCTTGATTCCTGCCCACTCTCTGACCTTCAGTCTGCGGTAAAGCCACGGAACTAACGCACCGTTGAGCGCTTCCGTAACAGCCTGAAGGACAAACGCTGCCGAGTGCGCGACAGAATAAATGGCTGTATCGCCCGGTCCGGAAAAGTAATTGATCATGATCCGGTCTGACTGATTCAGTACTACCCTGGACAAGTTAAACGGGACAAGCTCTATTCCGGTTTTTAATGAATACTTCCAATAATTGCCGGAAAAGAAGGTTTTGCCTCTCCACATCATACCTGCGTAAAGAAACAGACCAATGAAGATCTGTATTCCTACCGCAGCAATGATTCTTGTGTGACCAGGATTGACAGGCAGTCTGCACCACAGTATCGCAGCAATCGCGGTAACCGGCTGCAAGACAATATAGAGCAGGGAGACGACCGCCACATTTTTGTAGTGGTAGTCATAACGCTCTCTTCTGATCCAGCAGTAATAAGGAACATATACCAGGACATGGGCAAACATCAGAATGACCAGATACCAGGGCAGTCCGATAATCCGATCTATCTTATCATGCAAAAAAAGATAGAAGGCCAGAAAAAAACCGATTAATGCCGTCACGAATCCTAACGTGGATGATACAAATCGGTCTCTGTCTTTTTCAAATTTTACCAGTCCAACATTAAATACCTCACTGAAAAGATAGAGTGTAAAGATGATCTTTACGATTTGAAACCAGGAGTTGTAGACATTGAAAACTCCGTACTGCTCAGTTGTAAGTATTCTGGTGAAAATCGGTGTGACCAAAACATCAATAGCATCCTTCAGCACACCGCAGGCGACGAACCATATGGACGCCTTCATGGGCAGATCCATACTTTTGTATTTTTGAATTAATTTTTTTACCAATGCTCTTTAATATCCACAAAAGTCTCTTCCAGACCAAAGCGAGACTTCCAGTGGAGTTCCCTTTCCGCCTTGGATACATCCATCAGATATTCATTGGTATCCTCTGGTTTATCCTCCAACAATTCTATTGCAGCGTCATTTTCAAAAACACCGTTTATTATTCTGGCGAGATCCACAATGGAAACATTGCAGTCCATGCCGATGTTGAAAATACCAGCGGTATCTTTTTCACAAACAGCGCTGTGCAGCATAGCGTCGCACACATCTTTTACATAAACATACTGTCTTCGTCCGATTCCTTTGCCGTAGATAACCTGCTTCTTGCCTGCGATCGCGTTATCGATCAGCGTGTTGAGCAGAAAACCTTTTCTTTCGCCCATGCCAATGACCTGGGCAAGACGCAGGCTTTTTATCTTCATTCCGTATTGTTCGTTGTAAAGAAGAGCTATCGAATCCATTGCCAGCTTGGAGGCGCCGTACAGAGACAGCGGCGTATGGAATTCATCTTCCTTCCAGGGAAGATGGGTTCCGGAGTAAACGCTCCTGGATGAGGTCAACACGATGTTTTTCATCTGCGATTCACATGCGAGCTGCAAGTATTTTTCGGCAAGCTCCACATTGTAGATATATTCCTGAATCGTAAAGTCACCCGCTGGCTTTTTCGCCGCAAGAAATACCATTGCCTCGCAGTTTTTCAGAATGGATTGAATTGTCTTTGCACCATCTTCTGAAAAGGCGTTACAGTCCTTTTCGATAACGACCGTTTCATGACCGTTCTGACCGGCATAGCGGACGAATTCTCTTCCGATAAATCCGTCTCCGCCGACGACAGCTATTTTCATTCATTCATCCCCTTTTTGATGACATAACCGCACTTCTCGAAATAGCCGTTCATGTGCTTTACTGTTTCACCGTCATCATAGTACCAGCGCAGGAATTCATGCTCCGGCACAATGTAGTTGCTTTTGCTGAAAACCGTTCCCGGCTTGCCGCAAAGGAATTCAAGAGAATACGCCGCTGCTTCATAGGTTTCAGGCTGAGAATACGGCAGTCCCTCCAGCATATCCAGAGACGCCTGCAACAGATCCACGCCGGTGGAGTATCGGATAAGACGCCACATATGGCATCCGTCCAGTCTGGGCGTCACTTCAATCAGGAAGGGAACCCCGTCCGGCGTCACCTTGATCTGGAAATAAGCCGGACCGTTTTTCAATCCGATGGCTTCGAGAACATCTTCGACGAGCTTCCTGATCTTGGCACAAACGGACTTGTCCCCCTCGTACTGAGAAGGAATAATGTGCTCTCTGATGATTCCTCCCGGATATTCGTCCCAGACCCGTCGGTCGGAAATCAGATAGAATTTCATTTCTCCGTTTTCCAGAAAAACATTGACCGAGATTTCATTGCCATCAATATACGGTTCGAGAATGACCTTTCCTTCTCTCGAAAAACCGACGGTTTCTTCAAAGTGCTCCCTGACTTCTCCTGCGTCTGCGACTTTTCGCACGCCTCGTTGTCCCTGTGAATCCGACGGCTTCATCATCGCCGGGAAGGGAATGGTTATTTCATCGTCTGCGCTTTTCATGATCTGAAAAGGGATGTTTCCCTCGACTTTTTTATCCGCCAGCGTCTTTCTGAGTGCATTCTTGTGGTTGCAGATGACAGCCGTTTCACGGCTGATAAAGCAAGGAAGCCCCAGATTTTCAGATACGGCTGCCACTGTCGGCATAGCGACGTCAGAACCGATGGAGTACACACAATCGACATCCGTACTCTTTGCAAGCTCACCGGTGGCTTCTGCGTCGGTAATATCCACCTGATAAAATTCATCCGCCAGCTTTTGCGCTGGATACCCGGAGGCATAACTTGTCGCAATGACAAAGCAGCCTCTTTCCCTGCATTGTTCCATAATATCTCTCTGTGCACTGCCTGTACCCAGAATCAGTATTTTTTTCAATTTGTACCCCTCTTTTTTTCCACGTTTTTTTCTTTGATCGTATATTTGGGAAGTCGTTTGGTTTCGATAATATTCACCATGAGGTATTTGCCCATAATGCCGACTGAAAACAGGGAAAGCCCATTCATCACAAGAACTGCGATGACCAGCGTTGTCCAGCCGGATACGTGAATATGGCCTGTGAGATAACGTATTAAGTAGAAGACCGACAGAATGATTCCCACTATGAAGCTCAAGGTCCCGATGTGTCCTAACACTCGCAGCGGAAGGTCGGAATTGACATAGACATTATTCATAAATGTATTCACGAGCTTAAAGAAGCTGTATCCGCTCCTGCCCACTTTTCTGGCGTCATGCCGGACTACCGTATTGACGATGTTGCCGTTTACCATCAGAAGACAGTGCCCCACCGTGGGAGACTTCAGGTTGACTTCAGACAGGTTGTCCGCCACGAATGATTTCATCAGCCGGAAACTTGTCAGCTTCAGATTTTTTGCTTTTTTAAATACAATATTGGACAGCGCGTCAAGCATCTTGGTACCCAGTTTTCGGATACCGTTATGTTTCTTGGAATCGTACAGCCCGATCACAACATCAATGTTGGGATCCGAATTCATTTTTTCAATCAGCTTGGGAATTTCCTCCGGAGGGTGCTGGAGGTCATCGTCCATGGTAATGACGTAATCGCCTCTGGAATACTCTATGCCGCAAAGCACCGCTTTTTGCTGCCCGTGATTTTTGGCCAGATGGATATACCTGACCCTTTCATCCATACGGCTGAGGCGCTTCATGACGTCCAATGAATTATCCTTGGAAGCGTCATTCACCAGAATCAGTTCAAAGTCCTCATGAATGACATTTTCAAACTCCGCTTTAATGCGATTGTAAAGCTCATCCATGGTTTTGGCAGAATTGTAAACAGGTACTACAACAGAATACAAAATCGCTGATCATCCTTCCTTGTTATTTCAAAGAGATTGCAATGCACCGACCATGAAACCCAAACGTCCTGAATCCGGCTTCTGAAACATAAAAATGCTCGCGCAGTCAGTTCCAAAAATACGCGGACATACTTTATGAATATGATTGTCAGTTGTCAGTATTGCACGGCCTGTAAGCAGCCTTCGTGACCATATCATCCCTGTCGGTTCACATGGCATCTCTGAACTTGTTGACTCCCGCTCCGGGGTTTCTTTCACTTATAAAACTTCCTGATTTCTTCACATATAAAGGCAATCTGACTATTCTGCAATCCGTAGTACATGGGCAGTCTGACCAATCTTTCGCTTTCCTTGGTGGTATAGCGATCTTCCCCGACAAAACGGCCGTACTTTATGCCCGCCGGAGCTGAATGAAGCGGTACATAATGAAAAACTGCGCCGATTCCGTTTGCTTTCAGATGTTGGATCAGTCTTGTCCGCTCGGTCAAATCCTTCGTCTTGATGTAGAACATATGCGCGTTATGAACACAGTCTGCCGGAATCGTCGGAAGTTCGATATAACCCTTATCACGCAGTGGCTCCAGCATACGATAATACAAGTTCCAGCTGTTCATTCTGTCGTTATATACTTCTTGGGACTTGAGCAGCTGGGCGTAAAGATACGCCGCGTTGAGTTCGCTGGGAAGATAGGAGGAGCCAAGCGATACCCAGGTGTACTTGTCAATTTCTCCTCTGAAAAACTTGCTGCGATTGGTTCCCTTTTCACGGATGATCTCCGCTCGTTCAATATCGTGTTCATTGTTAAGGAGCAGTGCTCCGCCTTCGCCCATCGAGAGATTTTTTGTCTCATGGAAACTAAAGCACCCGTAATCACCGATGGTGCCAAGTGCTCTTCCTTTGTATGTGCTCATGATTCCCTGAGCTGCGTCTTCAACCACTTTTAGCCCGTATCTGTGTGCGATTTCATTGATCGTATCCATCTCGCAGGAAACGCCGGCGTAGTGAACAGGCGCAATGGCTTTTGTCCTTTCCGTAATTGCCGATTCGATCAGCTTTTCATCTATATTCATGGTATCAGGTCTTATGTCCACAAACACGGCCTTAGCGCCTCGCATAATAAAAGCGTCAGCAGTGGAGACAAAGGTAAACGAAGGCATGATGATTTCGTCGCCTTCGTTGATGTCAAGAAGAAGTGCAGCCATTTCAAGTGCGTGAGTACAAGATGTGGTCAAGAGCGCCTTTTTGGCTCCGGTGTATTCTTCAATCCATTGGTTGCATAATTTGGTATATTTTCCGTCGCCGCTGAGTTTGTGAGATTTTATTGCATCAGAGATAAAATCTTCTTCGCCTCCGACATGGGGAGGTATATTAAAACTTATCATTTTATTGCCCGCTCCTTAACCAGTTTGCTTATCTTTATACAATTGAAATAATAGTCATCAACAGACATACTCATTCAATCAGCTACAGAGAAAACGATAGATCAGTATATATAAAAAAATAAACAGAGTAAAATACTAACAAAAGTACTTTATCTGGGAAAATACATATATTTCTGGTTTATTATACACTTGCTTTTAATTAATGTCAATAATATCATACTATTATTGCTATGCAGTATTTATATAATTTACAACATATTCATATTCGTTTTTGAAACATGTGTGGGAGAATAGAGTAAAGCAAAATCACGATGATTTACAAATTATTCATACTATTTGCTGGTCTGAAGCGTTTTTTCTATATAAGAAGGGTTCATTCGACATGATAATGCCCGAAGAGAACATCGACAGGGTTCTACATTGGTATTGAACACGGCAAGGCCGCGCGTAAGTTATTCTCACGCCGACGAAATATTTCAGGATGCATTTCCCGATACATCGTGTCTGCTTCTTAATATTATCCCGCAGGCGAATCTACCTTGGTTGCGCTGACAGTCGGGAAACGAAGGAACTGGACCGCCCGGGTGGATTTATGAAGCAGTGGAAGGGTGAGAACACCGATATGGACCAAAAAGAGAAAAGAAGCTCATGCAGGGATAATTCCAAAACATGAGCTGCTTTTTGTAGGCGGTATGCAATAAAGCAAAAGGATTTTAGTATCCTATCGTTTGTGCAAAGCAATTTATTTCAAAGGAAGTCTGCGTCACCTCCTTCCCGAAGAAAATGAACGGCTGTTGACGGTTTTGACGAAGATGAAAAATATATGAAATTGCCAACTGTTTACCTTTATGAGCTTGATTTTCTGTTGATATATGGTATAATAAAAACTGACAGTGAGCAAAGTTTTTGTGCTTTGTTTTCAAAGTTCGCTGTCAACAACAGAATTCAAAATGAAAAGAGGTAAACGCCATGGCAAAATGGAAATGCACCGTATGCGGCTATATTCACGAAGGAGAGGATGCGCCCGATAGCTGTCCTCTCTGCGGCGTTCCAGCGGAACAGTTCGTCCGGGTAGAAGAAACGCCTAAAAGCCCCTACGCCGGCACCAAAACGGAAAAGAATCTTCTCGAGGCATTCGCGGGCGAATCACAGGCGAGAAACAAGTACACCTACTTTGCAAGCGTAGCCAAAAAGGCCGGCTTTGAACAGATCGCTGCCCTTTTCCTCCAGACTGCTGAGAACGAGACGGAACATGCCAAGCTGTGGTTCAAAGCGCTGGGAGAACTCGGGGATACCGCGGAAAACCTGCTTCATGCTGCCGAGGGTGAAAACGCAGAGTGGACGGATATGTACGAAAGAATGGCCCGTGAAGCGGAGGAAGAAGGATTCAATGAGCTTGCTGCGCAATTCCGGGGCGTTGCGGCCATAGAAAAGGCACATGAGGAAAGGTTCCGTGCACTTCTGAAAAATATCGAGAGCGGAACGGTGTTTGAAAAAGCGGGCATTACCATCTGGGAATGCCGCAACTGCGGACACATTGTGGTCGGCGTTGCCGCCCCGGAAGTCTGCCCCGTCTGTCACCACCCGCAGTCCTACTTTGAAGTGAGAAAAGAAAATTATTAAAATGTGAGGTGATCATCATGAAAGAGAAGTTCTATATCTGCCGGCGCTGCGGCAATCTGATCGGCATACTCCATAAATCCGATGTTCCCATGATGTGCTGCGGTGAGAAAATGGAAGCGCTTGTCCCCAACACCACGGATGCCGCAGGAGAAAAGCATCTTCCTGTGATCACGGTGGAAGACGGCGCCGTTCATGTCAATGTCGGGGAAATCAACCATCCTATGCTCGACGAACACTATATCGAATGGATTTATCTGGAAACAGAGCACGGCGGTCAGCGCAGAATCCTCAAACCCGGAGAGGAGCCCGAGGCGACTTTCTGTATCGGTGACGACAAGCCCGTAGCCGTTTACGCCTACTGCAACCTGCACGGTCTGTGGATGACCGAAATCAAGGGATAAGCTGATTAATCAGCGGTTTCCTGGTAATTCTCCTGCATATTATTTGCCCTCAGAAAATATGGCCTCTCTTACCTGCACAAAAAAGCGCTGGTAAAAGAGGCTTTACTGTTGCGAAATCCCTGACGAGCCGGGTCGTGTGGGCAGCGTGAATATATGCCATTTACTTCACCCTGTTGTCCCAAGGCATGTGGAGGTCGTTCTGATGTCGCAGGTTAAGAAATGCGAATGCCGAAGAAACCGTCATGATGTGTGATTGACAAACTGAATTTGTATGAAAGGAGCTTGAGCCATGGGCCTTTATGAAACACGGCAAAAAGACGGCGGGCGTTTTTGCCAATTACGGTTTTTATCTGGCCTGCGGTATGTCGCGGTATCTTTCATTAAAAATGCCGCGAAGAAAGACGAAGATTACAGTTGACGTCAATGCGCCGGAGGAAGAAATCATCCGCCAGCTGAACGAATTCCAGCCGGCCATGCTGAGTGGCTATCCGTCCAATCTGGCATTGCTTGCGGGATATGATGAACTCAGCATCCACCCGGATGTGGTCATCACGGGCGGTGAAATACTGACCGACGAAATTCGGAGAAAGCTCACAGCGAAGTTCGGCTGTTATGTGCAGACGCATTACTCCTGCACTGAGGCGGGAGAAATCGCCTGCGAGTGTCCGGAAGGGCATCTCCACATCAATGAAGACTGGGTCATCGTGGAACCGGTTGACAAAGACAACCGGCCTGTCGGTTTCGGCGAACGTTCAGACAAAGTCCTGATTACCAATCTTGCCAACTACATCCAGCCTTTTATACGCTACGAGCTGACGGATCGTGTCATCGTACATGACGAACCTTGCCGCTGCGGGAAGGTCACACCCTGGATTGAAATCGAGGGCAGGACAGATGACATTCTGACCTTTGAACACGGGGTTCAGATCGCACCTATGTCCCTCTATAAGATTCTCGAGGAAGTGAAGTCAATTCGCAGATTCCAGCTCGTTCAGAGATCTGTCGACAGGCTGGAGCTGCGGATGATGGCGGAGGACAGAGATCAGGCCTTTGACGAGGCAAAACGCGGGCTGAGGGCTTTCTTCGAAAGCAAAGGGCTGACCGGGGTGGAAGTCCGTCTATCCGATACCCCACCGCAAGCGAATCAGACAAGCGGCAAATTCAAGCACATTTACCGGGATTTTGATTAATCTGATAAAACAGATGTGTTTCAATTGATGCCGAGAATATTCAACCGGATCGCCTTTATTGAAAAATACATCATACCGCTTGTCAACGGAAAATAGCATGGCAAAGCAATTGGAAATAAAATATTCCGCCTGTGAGATGGGACAAAAACCTCTCACGGACGGCATTTTTGTATGTGTGTACAGAATAACCCATACATATTTTTATTCCGTTCCAGAGTTTGTTCCGGAAAATATTCCACGTTCTTTTGATAATGCTTTTCACCTTATCCTTCGGAACACCGTCGATGTAAAAGGCTGTGACCGCCTGCCCTATGGCTTTCGTTCCGATTGCTGCAATGACGGGCTTACCGTGTCACCGACACCCGGCAAAAAGCCCAAGACCAGATGCTCGCCCATTTGGAACAAACAAAGTGCATATCCATTTTTCAGAAATTTGATGTGTAAATGACATCATATTTTTGTGATAATATTTTATGCAATTTCAACAAGAATAAATTGACACAAATCTTCCCAAGGTGTATAATACTTTTGATAAGTTCTAAATGGTTTATTTTAGGCGAAATGACATGCATTATTATACAGTATAGCAATTACAGTGGGTTTCTCAATTTCTCAGCAAAGGAAGTTATAAGATGCAAATAACAAAACCGCAAAAGCTGATTTATGATATGGAAAAATATGTAGGTGGATCCATTGCAGTGATATGCGGCAGTATACTGTTTACCACCAAATACGAGATGGGAAAACTCAAACGGGCTGTGAACGAGCTTATCAGGCTGAATGATGCTCTGCGGATCAAAGTGACTGAAATCGACGGAACTGTCAATCAGGAGTTTATGGATTATCGGGAGAAGGATACGGAAGTCCTTGCCTTTGACAGCAAATCAGATTTATCTGCCTATGCAGAGGAATTCGCCAAAATCCCGCTTGATTTATTCGGCGATCTGTGTGAATTTAAAATCATATCGCTTCCCGACCAGTCGGGTGTGCTCATCAGGCTGCACCATATCATCGGGGACGCATGGACGCTCTCTCTGCTCTGTAATCAGTTATATGATTTGCTCAGCGGCAGAACGCCAACGGCATATTCTTACGCAAAGTACATTCAGAATGAATCCGCTTATCTTTCCGGCAAACGGTATGAAAAAGACAAAAAGTTCTTCATGGAGCAATTCGGAAAATGTGATGAAGTCACATTCCTTTCTGAAAAAACATCGGCATCCTATTCTTCTCTGAGAAAAACTTTTGTCATTGATCATGAGAAAGCAAGGAAAATAATAGATTACGCAGCAAGCATCCATTCTTCGCCGTTCATGCTGTTTACCGCATCGCTTGCCGCATATATCAACCGGACAAAAATGAATGCCGAGTGCTTTTATATAGGCACAGCGGTATTAAACCGTTCTTCCGCAACGGAAAAGAATACAGCCGGAATGTTTATCAACACAGTGCCTGTATTGATAGAGCTTGCCAATGAGTTGTCCTTTCATGATAATCTGTCGAGAATCACTGACAGTGTCCTTTCTGTGTTCAGGCATCAGAAATTCAACTATGGTGACTTGCTGGCTGCACTGAGAAGCGAGCGTCACTTTGAGGATAAGCTCTATGATGTGATGATAAGCTATCAGAATGCCACCGTAAACGGCGAATGTGAAACGGCATGGTATCACAGCGGCATGCAGACGGAAAGTCTGCAAATTCATATCGATGACCGCGATAATGAGGGAATATTCCGCATTCATTACGACTATCTTCTTGACCGTTTCACTGAAAAAGAAATCGAAACGCTGCACTGTCATCTGATGAATCTTCTTTTTGGTTCCATTGAGGAACCTTCCAGAAAGATTGGTGAGCTTACATTATTGTCTCCCGAAGAGCGTCAAAGGCTGCTTTATCATTTCAATGACACCGCTATTGACTATCCGAAGGACAAGTGTGTCCATCAGCTTTTCGAGGAACAGGTCAGCAAAACGCCTGAGAAGATTGCCGTCATCGCTTGCGACAGAACCATGTCCTATGCCGAGCTTAACGAAGAAGCCAACAGAATTGCTCACGGATTGATCGAACAGGGCGTCAAACGGGGGGATATTGTGGCCTTCTGCCTGCCGCGAAGGAGTTTCCTTATTTCCGCTATACTGGGTATTCTCAAAGCAGGAGCGGGTTATCTGCCCATTGATCCTGACTATCCGCAGGATCGTGTTGAGTTTATGCTGAGCGACAGCGGAGCTAAATACTATCTCACAGAAGATAATATCAATGACTTAATTGCGTTCACTCCGAATTTTGATAAGATCGAAATGAACAGCAATGATTTTTGCTATTGCCTTTTCACATCAGGGACAACCGGCAAACCCAAGGCAACCGTCATTCAGCATTATAATGTCGCAAACTTCACAAATGGAAACAACAGAAATTTCTATCAGCACGCATTGATAAACATTAGCGGGAATGTTTTAGCATTAGCTGCCGTTACTTTTGACATTTCCGTCTTAGAAATATTCAATACTTTGCTTAACGGTTTAACGCTCACACTTGCTAATGAAACACAACTCATGTCCGGAGAGCAGATCGGAAGACTGATTGCCAATAATCAGGTTGATGCGATACACTGCACACCGACAAAGTTTTCAATGTATCTTGATGACGCGACATTTCAAAAAGCACTAAAACAAATCAAAGTCATCATGATTGGCGCAGAAGTATTTCCTGAACGGCTATTAAATCGAATCAAGTCCATTACGGACGCTGCCATATTCAATGGATATGGTCCGACTGAAACTACCATAGGGGTATGCTTTGCGCCGATTAGCAGTAGCGACATCACCATAGGCAGACCGATAGCCAACACGCAGATATATATTGTTGACAAATACATGAATCCGGTTCCTATAGGCGTAACAGGCGAACTGTGTATAGCCGGTGACGGAGTTGGAGCGGGGTACCTCAACCGTCCGGAACTGACCGCTGAGCGTTTTGTTGATAATCCCTTTGGTAAAGGCAAGCTGTATAAGACAGGCGATCTTGCCTACTGGCGTGAGGATGGCAATATTGTCTATGTCGGCAGGAATGATTTTCAGGTCAAGATCAGAGGAATGCGCATAGAGCTTGGCGAGATAGAAAACGCCATTTCATCCATCGAAGGAATCTCTCAGGCAGTGGTCGTTGTGCGTAAAAATGACGAGGGCAGGCAGTTGATCTGCGCGTTCTACACGGGACAGGAGATCGATCCCAAGGAAATACGCGCGGTCATCGGCAGAATACTGCCAAAATACATGATACCCCATATCTTCACCCATCTTGACGCGTTTCCTTTGACCTCCAGCGGCAAGGTCAGCCGCAAGGCTCTGCCGGAGGTGGACTTGTACAATATTTCGACCGATACAGACTACGTTGCCCCTCACACTGAGCTGCAAAAGGCACTTTGCGGATTGATGGAGAAAGTGCTGCAAACCTCTCCTGTCGGTATTGATGATGATTTCTTCGATCTCGGCGGTGACAGTCTGACAGCAATCGAATTTGTGTCAAACGCTCATTATGCCGGCATTTACTTTAATTTGCAGAATATGTTCGATCATCCCACTGTCCGGGCTCTTGCCGACTGCATCGAAAACGAGGACAGCCAGAGTGTGACTTATGCTGACTATGATTTCAGCACTATCAACAGGATTCTTGCCAAAAACACAATCCGTCAGATAAAGACGCCTGAAAAAAGTGACTTAGGAAATATCTTGATTGCGGGAGCAACGGGATTCTTAGGCATTCATCTTCTTGCCGATTATCTTGACAACGACAGCGGCACAGCTTTCTGTCTGGTTCGCGGAAAGAACGCAGATGCTTGTAAAAAGAGACTGCATTCTCTGTTGCACTTTTATTTTGGAGAGAAGTATAATAATACCTCTCGCATAAAAATCGTCTGCGCAGACTTGCAGAAGGACAGACTCGGATTATCAGAGGAAGAATACAACGATCTGCTTCCCCATGTCAGCACCGTGTTTAATTCCGCCGCATCGGTGAAGCACTTCGGCTCCTATCAGTTCTTCTACGAGGTCAATGTTGCTACCGCTGTCAGATTAATTGATTTCTGCAAGGCTGCCAACGCAAGACTGATCCATATTTCTACATCCAGTGTTTCCGGAAACGGATTCAGAAATGACCCCGACGGTGTAAAGGGAACAATGTATGAACACGATTTGTATATGGGTCAGGCACTGGAAAACGTATATGTTCACAGTAAATTCGAGGCTGAAAAGGCAGTTCTTGAAGCCATGTGTGATGGTCTGCAGGCGAACATCATGCGTATGGGGAATCTTTCTAACAGGTACAGTGACGGCGTATTTCAAAAGAACTACGAAAGCAACGCCAATATCAAGCGACTGAAAGCTATACTGGAGCTTGGTGTAATTCCCCGATATTTGACTGACAGCCTGTTTGAATTTACGCCTATTGATGAAGCCGCGAAAGCTGTAATGACAATCGCGCGTCATTTCAGCAGCGAACAGACTTTATTTTATATCTGTTCTTCTAAGACGTTGACTATCAGAAGTATGATATCTCTGTTTAATTCACTTGATTATAACGTTCAAATAGTCAGTGAAAATGATTTCATAGACGCCCTTCGCACTACAGCGACCCAGAGCGGAAAAGAATATATTTTCGAGACATTTATCAATGATCTGGATGAAAACTACCATCTGAATTACGGAAGCAATATTCAGATAAACAGTGATTTTTCCGTCGAGTATTTAAAGCGTCTCGGGTTTGAGTGGAAAGAAACAGATGCGGAGTATATCAGAAAATATGTTGCGTATTTCCGGAAGATAGGGTATTTCAATTGAGAAAAAATCCGTATTTAATTAGGGGATTGTAAAAAAATAGGAAAGCGCGCAGCGCCATAACAAGCGAGCTTGCGAGCGTGGGAGTCGAGGGGGGCTGGACCTCCTCGCGGGTCAAGGGCAGCGCCCTTGCGGGGTACTATGGCAGCGAAGCTGACAAAGAGGGGCAGAGCCCTTCGCTGCATCACGCTGAGATAAAGAGGCACCCGGGCGCACCAGAAACAAGGAATAATCAAAATTTCTCTTGCTAAAAGCGGAGAAAACGCTGCGTTTTCAAATCTGCCAATCCTCCGTTTTCCGACATTCTTGCTATTATACAATCGCCTACCGTATTTAATTCTAAGGAGGCAGAAATATTTGAAGCATTATAACCTGTATCAGCATACCCGTGTGTACTCGTTGAAGGAATTGACAGATTTCTGTGCGGCTGAATACGCGGAAAAAACGGCATTCAGCTACGAAAAAGGGAAAGATATTGTTTCAGTGAGCTATTCTCAATTCCGTTCAGATGGTTTGGCGTTTGGCACTTATTTATTTGATAAAGGTTATAGGGAATGCCATATAGCCATTTTAGGAGAAAACAGCTATTTTTGGTTGTTAAGTTATTTCGCTGTGACCAACGGAAAATCTGTCGCTGTGCCGATTGATAAAGATCTGTCCCCTGATCAGGTGGATTATCTATTGCGGGACAGCGAGTGCAAATTGTTAATCTGTTCAGACCAATACGCGGATATAGCCGCCCAGCTGCACACTTCCATTGATACAATCAATATGAAGGATCTTCCCGATCTGCTGAAAGAGGGAATGCGTCTGATGAAAGAAGGTCATCTGGAGTATTCTGCCATCGCACCCGGAAAGGATGATTTAGCGTCAATCGTTTATACATCCGGCACAACCGGCAAGCCTAAAGGAGTAATGCTCTCACATAACAATCTATGCTCAAGTATGTATGGAAGTTGCTGCAATGTATGGCTTGACGGAGCTTCTCTTTTGATTTTACCGTTACATCATACCTTCGGATTGGTGGCAGGCGTACTTATGATTATGCTGTATGGCTATCCGGTATGCATTAACAGGAGCTTAAAGCGGCTTTCGTCAGATTTTCAGAAATACAAGCCGCAAAACCTGTTTGCCGTTCCGCTGGTAGTGGAAACACTCTATAAGAACATCTGGAACAGTGCCGCTAAGCAAGGGAAAGACAGGCTTTTGAGAAAGCTGATAAGCGTCAGCAACCTTCTGCTTAAAATTAAAGTTGATCTAAGAAAAGTATTCTTTAGGTCTGTTATGGATGCTTTTGGAGGCAATCTGAATCTCATAATCTCGGGAGGCGCTCCAATTAATGAAAAGTATATTGACGGTTTCCGTTCTTTGGGCATAACCGTGCTCAATGGCTACGGAATCACTGAATGCGGACCGGTTGTGGCAGTAAACAGAAATCAATTCATTGTACCGGGTAGTGTCGGAATGCCGATTTGCTGTAATGAAGTGATGATTGCTGAAAACGGAGAACTCCTTGTCAGAGGAGAGAATGTCATGCTCGGATATTATCACGATGAAAAAATGACTTCGCAGGCTTTGACGGACGGATGGTTCCACACCGGTGATATTGGCGAAATAGACAGATATGGAGCACTTCATATTACAGGACGCATAAAAAACCTGATTATTCTTGGAAACGGAGAAAATATCTCCGCGGAATTGATCGAACAAAAGCTGTATTCCATCCCCTATCTCAAAGAAGTGATCGTCTACGGTATGGATAATCTGATTGTAGCGGAAGTCTTTCCTGACGAGTGCGTTTCCGATGCCGGAGAACGCATCGACGAAGATATAAAAAATATCAACCGGCAGCTTCCACAAAACCAGAATATCGGAAAGATCATCATCCGTGACACCGAATTTCCCAAAACAACTACCAAAAAAATCATAAGAAAGAATGGAGAGAAAAAACATGATTGAGAAATTAACGAACATCATCCGAGAATACACCGGAGACGATAGCATTTCTATCAATGAAAACACCGTGCTGATCTCCGATCTTGGTCTTAGTTCACTCGATTTGGTCAACCTTGTTTTTTCAGTAGAGGATGAGTTTGACATTGAAATTCCCGACCGCGCCATTAAGGGCTTTAAGACAGTCGGTGACGTTATAGCTTTTATTGAGAACCAATAATCGTGTAATAATCAATATTCTGCATTCGGCGGAAGATACAGAGGAATGTGTCAATGACACATGGTTTCGTGCTTGGAATACCATGCCTCCTGAAAAGCCGAACCGACTGGCTGTATTCTTCGGCAGGATCACACGCAATCTTGCTATCGACAGATTCCGCAGCGATATGTCGAAAAAACGCGGCGGAGGTCAGATATCTCTGTGCCTTGATGAGTTGGCAGAGTGTATCGGAGAAGACAGGCCGATAGAGGACAGGCTTGCGCTGCGGGAAGGTTTAAGAGCCTGTTTAGAATCTCTCCACGCACGTCTGGCTTGCATCTTCTCCGCCATATTTTGCCAAAATCCTCGTTAATACACAAAGTATTGCCTGCGGTTTTGGCTGCATCTGGCGAAAAATCTGACTGCGCCATCCGCACACGTGGAGATTCTAAACAGGCTCTAAACCGTTTTCTGCGGGAGCTGCCCGATAAAAACAGAACCGTATTTCTCCTGCGTTACTGGTACATGATGCCTGTGAGTGAAATTGCAAAGCGGTATGATCTCTCTGAAGGCGCTGTCAAGATGCTCTTGCAGCGGGTTAGAAACAAATTGAAAGACTATCTGGAAAAGGAAGGCGTAGTTATATGAAAAAAATGAAAAACAGAGAAATTCTTCTCGATGTCATCGGTGATACAGATGAGAAGCTCATCCCCGAACTGTCACCCAAAAGGAAACCGAACCGATTTTTGAAATGGGCGGCTGTCGGAAGCGTCTGCGCGGCGGCGGTCATTGCCTGCGTGATTGTTTTCCCGAAAGCCGGAAAACACAAGCCCTCGTACATTGTCAGCGATAAAGCGATGGTTCTCGCGAAATCGGGAGATATGAAGTGCGATTTCATGAACGCTTATCAAATGGCTAATTATAGCTGGGGAGATCATTTTTCCTCCGTCAGCTTACTGCTCCAGAACAACGGTCACATGAAGCTGATACTTCCCCGCGAAGGCTATACTCCCGCTGATCTGCTGAGCGACAAGCAGGTAAGCAAACTTTTGGTCAGCAACGGAAACTACACAAATAGCAAGTTGCCGATGGTAACTCTGTCCATACCCAAATTTGACGTTTCATCGACAATTAATCTGAGCGACGGACTGAACGCGCTTGGCATCACAGATATTTTTGACGCTGAAAAATCGGACTTCACTCCCCTGACCGACAGCACAGACGAAATTTACCTCAGTCAGGCGGAACAGAATACGAGAGTACTGATTGACTAGGAAGGCTGTAAGGCGGCTTCGGTCACAGTCCTGAGCTTTGAGGGAATGGGCGCATCCATTGATCATGTGGAATTCACCCTCGACAGGCCGTTTATCTTTGAGATCATGAGCGAAACAGGACTTCCGCTGTTTGTCGGCATTGTTAATAATCCCGTCCAATAAAACAGGAGTTCATCGCTCCATACAAATAATAAGCCTGCTGTCCTGCAAGAGGTTGAATCCTCGTAAGACAGCAGTTTTTTTCTCAATCGGTTTAGACGTGGCTGTTTCGTTGTTATCCTTATAGCTACCGGTGCTTCCAGCCATCGGCATACCTCTTGTAGAAGGAAAATAGCGGATAATGAAAATTGCCGCCCGTGAGATGGGACGAAATGATCCTCTCACGGGCGGTGTTTATCTAAGCGTGTGCGGTATTGGGTGAATGACTGGGACGAATAACCCATATATAAGAATCCTGGTTTATTCCGTTCCGGTATTTGTTTGGATTTGAATGCTGTTGAGTTCGTTCTGGTAAATGATTCCGCGCTCTTTTGAAAAATAGTCAATGGTCAGAGCCGTGAGGGCAATGAATATCACCACCAACGCAGATGCCCTGAAAGACGGTCTGGAACAGAAAGCAAACATACCTACACCGATCACCATCATCACAGAAGAGACTATGATCGTCTGGGGATAAATCATCATGAACTCATCCACCCGCGCTATTTCGCTTTCCAGGAACTCCTGCTGCGATTTACTGTACTGCTGTTCAAACTGTTCTTTCCGGTTGTAGTTGTTGACAGCCAGCCCGACTCCCAATCTGATCAGCAGTATCGCAGCCACAAGAAGGGGAATGATCATGGCGCGTGCTGATTCTGATGTACCGAAACGCCATGCGAGAATACTCAGAATGAAAATCACAACGCCTGTAACGACGATTGCGATATCCTCGTGAATTTCGCCTGTGAGCCACTTGTTGGTATTTTCAATCCATTCCATTCCCCACTGCAAACGGGGTGCATTTTTTTGCCTGCGGCTATTTTGCTGTTAATTGACGGTTATTTTTCGGTTATCCTTCTGTAGAAGATTTTTCTTTCATCAATTATAATTGAATCAACGGTATGACCAACGCAGGAAACAGAAACCGTCAATTAAGAAAGGAGCCACAATCATGAATTTCTTTGAAGAACATTTCATTATTTGCTGCCCGATCGCACTGTCCGTTCTGGTTTTCCTTGTCAGAATGCCGGTGATGTGCCGTCCCAAACAATTTTGTTACAAATGTATCGCACATACAAAATTCAAAGAGCAGGATCACACCTACCGATTCGACATTCAGATGATGAAAAACAGCTGCTACAGATGCTACATCGACCGCGCTCCGTTTCTCTTCGGAAAAAGGTTTTCACGCTATACCATCGACTACGGCTACGACAAGCAATGCGGCAGATGCTACATATTATCCAATCGAAAAATCCACAGCGTTGAGCAAGCGAAGGAACTCTGCTGCGAATGGAGCGATTTCAACCAGTACGTGATTGATTCTCACCGATACAATATCTGACACGAAAGGAAGACGGAACATGAAAGAATTTACAACGATTTTTGTCATTGCCTGCGAACTGCTGGCGGAAGGCTTCTTTATCTGGCTGCTCATACAGTGCAAGAGTGTGTTTACGGGATTTATGACCACCTGCACCTCTGTTGCCGTCAGCTTCGCCATATACAGATACTCCTTTTATATTGCGCTGGCCGTCGTCTGGGGAGTACGGTTTGCCGCTGTGTTCGGTATCGTCGCTTTCGTTCTCGGTTTCTATCCGAAGCCGCAAAAAGCAGGCACATGAAACATTCACCGTTCCAACGGAAAGAAGGTGATCCCAATGAGCTGATAAGCAAAAAGTGTCAATGAGGGAACGGAGAGGGAAACTACATCACGGAACTATCACCTCGAAAAAATGGCTTCCGGATGCCGCTGCGATTTGCTCGCAGGGTGCCGGAAGTCATTTTATGTTATTGGCTTGATTATCACTGCTTATCAAACTGCATTACTCCACAATAGCGCCGTACTGCCGCAGGATTTCTTTTTCTTCGTCAGAAAACGCGCTGTCGGAATGCAAATGACGCATATCGCAGCAGGAAATGAACAGTCCGGGATAATACTTAAAAACCTTTACCGACTGTCCTGTTTTCCATTCTTTGACAGTGCCATCATAAGAGGATGATAGAAATCCGTCTCCGACCGGAGAATAATCCAAAAACGTCACAGGAAGCTGATGAGCGTGATATTGCCAGACAGGGATCGGATGACCGACGCTCCATTCATTGATGAAGCCGTCATGTGACGCGGTAAGGAAAGACAATCCGTCATGAGCATAGGCGACGCAACGCACCCATTCTCCATTCAAATCATAAGTACGGATGGCCTCGGAATTACCTACATGCCATTCCTTAATGGTGCCGTCAAACGCAACTGATAGAAATGTCTTGCCGTCGGGTGCATAAGCAACCCAACGCACCCATGCAGTATGCCCTGCGTATGTGCGGATCGCTTCAGGTTTGCCGACACGCCATTCCTTAACGGTGCCGTCACTGGAAGCGGAAAGAAAAGACTGGCCGTCGGGAGACAATGCAACACTGCGCACCCAATCAGTATGTCCTTGGTATGTCAGAATAGGTTTTGTATTTCCTATGCGCCATTCCCTGACGGTGCAGTCGCCAGAACCGGAAATAAACGTATTCATTTTTGGGTTGTATGCAATGCTGTATACCGGTTTCAGATGACCTTCATAAGTTCTTATCTCGCGTTTATCTCCTATGCGCCATTCTTTGATTGTTCCATCAAATAACCCCATCAGGAACGTGTCGTTTTCCTTCACTGGAGCGATAGAAGTCACCGAACCTCCGTTGCTTTGATAGGAATGGGTTATCTTTGCACTGTCAAGGTTCCATTCAATTGCATAGCCGTCAAATGTTCCGATGAGAAAGGATTTGCCGTCAGGAGTATAATTGACACACTTGATTCTGCGGTCACACCCTTGGAAAATCTGCATGGCTTTCTGTTCGCCGAATCGCCATTCGCTGATGGAACCGTCATAGGATGCGGAAAAAAATGTATTTCCGTCAGGAGCACATGCCACAAAATTCACCCAGACATTCTGCACACAGTATGTCCGGAAGGGATATGTGGTTCCGATGCGCCATTCTCTGACAGTGCCATCGGTCGAACAGGAAATAAAAGACTCTTTCCCAGGCACATAAGCCACCGAACGAACCCATCCGCAGTGACCTTCATATGTGCGGATTGCTTTTGTGATTCCCATCTGCCATTCTTTGACAGTTCCGTCATTGGCGCCCGATAAAAAGCTTTTTCCTGTTTCGTCAAAGACAATGCAGCGTACCCACTCGCTGTGCCTTTGATATACCCTTATGGGAACGGGGTTTCCTATTTGCCATTCAGTGATAGATCCGTCAATTGATCCTGAAAGAAAAGTCTTTCCGTCAGGTGAACAGGCAAGAGCGGTTACCCAATGACCTGCATCCCGGTAGATACAGATGCACTTATTCAATGAGATGTTCCATTCCTTGACAGTTCCGTCATGAGACCCCGACAGAAATACATTATCGGTCACAAATGCTACAGAATAAACGCAATCGTCATGATTCTGATAGGAATGAATTGGATTGGGATTTCCGACCTGCCATTCCTTTACCGTACAGTCATCGGACGCCGAAATGAACGACCTGCCGTCCGGAGCATATGCAATGGCATTGACGGAATTGTTATGACCCCTATAGGTGCAGATACATTGCTTTGTGTTTCTGTTCCACTCTTTGATGGTACCGTCTGTGGAACAAGACAAAAATGTCGGCTCATCATTGTTCGGGGAAAAAACAAAGCATTTAACCGAACCGTTGTGTCCGGAGTACAACAGATTATCCATAGACAGCTTCGATCCCTGAAAATTTGCTCCGCTTGCATCCGGATGACCGAGGATGATGCCGTTGAAGTTTGTTTTTGACAGATCAAGACAGGATAAGTCCTCCCCCGACAAATCCTGACGGACATTCCTGATCGGCTCCAGAAGGTTGTAAACGCCGCGGCTAATCGCATCACCGAATTTGTTACGGAAAAGCTCCAGCGATCGTCTGAGAAGGTTCCTGTCCTCCTCTCCGTCAGGCACATGAGACAGCCAGGTGTTTTCCGTTTGAGAAGGCTTGTTGCGGTACTCTCCGAGAATCTCTCCGATAAAAATGGATTTTTCAGGGTGATTTTTGTGTGCCGTAAAAGACGCAAGACTCTCTACCGCCAATTCCGGGTCGTCTTCCCATGCGCAGACTGCGATTCTCAGCATATTGACGTCGTGCATGGCGGCGAAGAAATCGCGGAGATGGTGATGGAGAAAGCTGTATTTGCCTTTGTTACGGCACATGATTTTCAGCACATCCACCGCGTAATTCGTCACGTATTTTTCGACCTTCGCCATATTCTTACCGTTGTCGAGTATCTCCTCGGCAACAGTTTCCACTGTACACTTGCCTGATGTGTACTTCTCAAAACAGGCAATGCCGTATTCGCCTATCACGGAAGCGTCGTAAGTTTCGCCGTTCTCTGCAGGAACAGCACCGTCAGGAAGAGGTTGCCAGCCTTTGAGAATCGGTTCGATTATTCTGACAATTTCCTTTGCCGATGTTTCAAAGATTTCTCTCCGCTCCATCTCATGAGCGATGGCTGGAAGAAGAAAGTCAAGGATAAACCAAAGGTGATAGGTGTTGAATTTCAGATTCCGCAAAGCGTCCTGCTGGGTATACAATCCGATATTCTGACTGCGTTCATGAAAAAAAGTTCGCAGAATCTCGCCCCGGCTCGATACGCCGTTGACATCGCGCAGATTGGCGTACATAGTAAGAAAAAGCGGAATGACCAGGCATTCCAGCAGTCTTTCATCGGACAGCGCCGCGTCTGTTTCTTCGGGGGTAAAATGCTTCCGCGCGAGATATTCCCTGATGTTTTTCTCCTTCAGGCCAGTGAGGTAAATCTTTTCAATGCCGTACTGCGTACAATTAACCTTTGCCTCTTCCGTGCGGCTGGTCAGTATCACTCTCACGTTCGGACATTCGGTGAGCAGATAATTGATTTCCTCCACAAGGAGCCAGCGGATATTGCCATTGATGGGTCGTCCGTTGACGAGCGTGTCGCTGTCCGTCACATCATCTATGCTGATTTCATTCAGCCCGTCAAGCAGCAGCATATATCTTGGAACACCGTCAGCCGGCGTCATTGAAAACTCTTCGGAAATACCTTTCAGGATTTCATCCGGAACATCCGCCAGTTCCGGTCGGTGAAGCAGCTGGCGGCCAATTTCCATGCGGATAAAGCAGGATTGCATTCCCTCTGAACCTTTATACCAACGCCCGAATACACCCGGAGCGCGATTAAGCCCGACAAACAGCGGAATTTCTTCGGATAGCTGATAGGTCTTTCTTTCATAATGCTGTTCCATGATATGGAACAAAGCAGTTGTTTTGCCGATGCCGCCTTCTCCGATCAGGTAATAATTTCCGTGTTCCTTGTCGAGAACCTCCCTGAGAGACAATTCATCTTCACTGTCACCGATTCTCACATTGACCGGCAGTTCCGCGCCTTTGACATTGGCTCGTTTGTCATCCTTGCTGTAGAACGGCATGATCTGTTCGTCTACATGCAGCAGATGAAAACGTCTGCCGCCTGCTTTGCTCTGCTTGTATGTGTTGCGTCCGGCATTCCACAGCTTTTGCGGTGTTACCGGGCGGTTATCGTCTGATGTGTCGGATTTGGATTTTGTCGTGGGGATGATTTCTACATCTTTTTTAATGGTTGTTTCGGCAGGCGGCAGTACCCTTTCCTCTTTTATGATAGTGACGTTTTCAAGATCAAAGCCAACGCCGCCGTATCTTGCCTTCTGGGTTATTAGACGATAGCTGTAATCTCCCAGAAATTTTCTGATCGCACAGTAAAAGGAATATCCGAGATTATAATCAGTTTCCGGCCAGTCGTCAGGCAGGTCATATTTTCCTATTAAACTGCTGTTGATTTGTGCATGATCCAGTACAAGCTTCAGAATGGCGGCATTATTCTCCTTTAAATACTGATTGCTTTCTTTTCCGTCAACCGACTTCCCGATTTTGATTTTTGTCCAGGGGTTGGCAGCGTCAGGATCATAGTAAACAATAAGGTTGAATTCGTCCTTCTTCCCTAACTTGTATGTATCTTTGAACATTGTCTCACTCCCAACATATTATGGTCTTGAAAAGTGATCGTTATTTAGTTCAGTATAGCATTTAATTCCATAAAATACAAGTCTGTAAGCAAACTACTTCTCACATTGCCTGTTTGCATAGGTTCAGTGCTGCCTCAAGAAAAAAAGCAAACCGAATGAGAAGAGCCATTACCGCACAGGCAATGGCTCTTTGTTGCTTTTGCAGGATAAAAGTAGTGTGAAAACCGTCACGCACACGGCAAAACCACCGTAAACCCGAAGCGTGTGAATACTGCCAAGCTGCCACAAAGCGACAAGACAATATCCGTAGATAGCAGTCCAGAAAACAAGTGTTGCACTCAACTTATGCGACCAGTCAAACCATTCGTCGGTCATTTCATTCAGGAACAAGGACAAACCGCTTGCCGTGCCTACCACCCCAACGCCTCCCAGACCAATCAGAAGAGTTTACAGCATCAGTCTTCCGTTGCTGCATTTATCTGCCTTTTCTTCTGCTTTAAGGAAGAGATTGTTTTCGGGGTGTCCCAGTCGATGAATTCGGATTGAAAATCAGCGACTTGCCCTCCCCTACCGTTTCGGGATAGCTCCTGCCCATCATAAGGGCGTCATAGATTATCTCACTTGTGCGGGTAAGACCTTCCGTCATCGGTTCGTCAAGGTCGTCCATCGCGTGTTGGATGTTGACGGCGGAAAACTCGTTTTCCACGCCGACATAACGGCAGTGGTTGAGACTGCGGAGCTGTCCCCGCAGAATATCCCTCAGCGGTACATGATAATTGCTTCCTCGCTGCAGGTCAATCGCCGGCTGCTGGCTGCTGTTTTTTCTAAGTAGGCATCCATGTTCATGGCTTGCCTACTGTTTCCCCAATTATCTATTTACCCTCAACTCCGTAATTAGAAGTATCAGACGCAGCGAAAGGCTTCGTGCTGCTCAGACATACCATAGATTTTTTTCGCTGCCGTCTGAAAGATCCTGCACGGATACACAGCCATCCCCTAGGCGGCAGAAAAGCTCAAACACAACGTATCCGTCGGCATTCTGACGCTGTAAACACGCCTCCAGCGCGTCCTCTATCTCCTCTATGTTCAAGTGGCAATAATTCTGAGACGTTTTGGACAGATTGTTGAAGAACGCATCGCCGCGGTTCATGGAAATATGATTGACGATATTGACAGTGACGTCAAGATGGGTCTTTTCAGCAATCTCCTTCAGCTTATCCACGAAGAGCGGCTGTCCTGAATGGCCGAGTCCGAATCCGATAATCTGCGCCGTGCCGTTCTCGGAAAGGTGCGTGGAGAGGCCCTTCAGAATTCTCCATGTCACCTTGAATCCATCGTTGCCGCCGTGACCGATAAAGACATAGGGGATTTCCTCCGGGAAGGGCAGCAGAGGGGGGTTGGCGGTAATGCGGTCGAAGCATTCGTCACTTCTCAACACATTATAAAGGTCGCCGCACCGTACATCAATCTGTTCGTCCAGATCATTCATCAGCGCGTTGATGCGGGCAAGATCGGCCGCAATCAGGTTGACCTCCACCGAGGTTACGTATTCACCCTGTTTTGCAGCGTAGAGAGCCTGAATTCCGGGACCGGAGCAGAGATCAAGGCTTCTGCCTCCCACAACGGGAACCTGCCTGGAAAGCAGCGCGACGGAGTCCTGACCAAAGTAAAGCGAAACGTTATCGTTGGGTACCTCATAAAACAGCCATATGCCAAAGACCGGATGAAGAACAACGTTGTTGGAATGGACGAGATCGTCATCCTCATCATCAATGGTGAAAAGATTAAGGCAGACCAGCGCTCTGACTGCCTCCGCAATCTCAGGGTCAAGCGCCGAAAGCCTTACGGTTTTGCAGAGAAGGAACAGATCTATATAGGGTTGAATCCCGGGAAGGGCTTTGTCGCGAAGCGCCAGCCATTTTGCCGGCGAATTTTGCATAGGATAGAGGCTGTTGTAAAACGAAGCGTACCCCAGAGAAGTGAGACGTGAGACCAGCTTCCGTAGCGGAGGCTTGACCTGAGTTTTTTCCCTGAGCAGGACATCGCGCTTTTCCACGTCTTCCCGCATCATGATCAATGACGTCAGCTCCATCATGTTGTCGCGAAGGACCTCGACCGCCCTGGCGTTGGTCGTAAGCGCCTCACAGATTTCGCAAATAGAATGAAAATTGTCGCTGAACGTAATACTTGGATCCTTTTGAGTGACGTATTTCGTCAGTGCAAGGGGACCGACATACCGTATCGCGTTTAAGAGAACGCTGTTGGAGGCCCGAAGCATGAGATCTTCATAAAAATCTTCCTCGAGATTGCCGAGGTTTAGAATTTCGTTGTGGTCGCTGTTGGATCCGCAGCACGCCCAGAGTTCATTCAGATAGGAAACAGAGGGCATTTCGAGCAGATTGCGACAACCGCAGTTCAGGTCAGACTGATTGATGACGTCGTGGAAATTGTCTTCCTCCACCGATCCGTTGGCTCTGCCTGTTTTTTGCAGTCGTCCCTCGGTGATTATATACAGGGTGCCATCCTCATCGCGTTTTTCCCTTCCGTCAGAATAGCCATGGCGGTGATCAAAATCGCGTGTCTGAATGTCCTCCCCGAGAAATTCCTTGATGAATTCCGGTGTGATGGTGTCGTTTTTGCCGTGGCTGTTGGCGATGACCAGCGAGAGGAATCCCATACCTCTTGCAGCTTTCCACGCGTTTCTTACATATTCGATGGGAACATACGGCGCGTGATAATCGTCCAGGCTGAAATTGATCTCATCAAGTCCCGCCTCTCTGAGCGCGTGAAGAATTTCCTTGGCCCTGTCCATATCCGTTGCCCAGTGCGCATTGGTAACGATTCGCGTGAGGATTCCCAGATCGTTGCAGTACCGTATTGATCTGAGAAGATCGTCCTTCAGAAGGGTCGGTTCCCCGCCCGTGAAGACAACCAGCGCAAGTTCTTCCTTGGCACGCATCTGATCGATGGTGTCACGCATCTGATCAAATGTGAGCATGTATTTTTGTCCCGGCGTGCAGCACATGACACAGTGGGCGCATTTCGCTGTGCAGTTGTTGGTGGTTATAAAGGCAATGGAATTCCCTATAAACGGCTGGAGACTCATTTTTTTATTCCTCCGTAATGATTTCTTGTAAAAACTCACACCCCACACATCAGAGTGCGAGGTGTGAGCATTTTAATTCAGTAATGCAGACCGGATGTAAAGGATCAGTCGATTTGTTTGCGACATCTGAGGCAGAAATGGTGAATAATCATTTCGCCATCCGTGCTGAAGTCCTTCACTTCCTCAAGATCATGTCCCAACGCGTCTGCGTAACGCTCGCGTTTGGTCTTACCGCATGTGCACTTGAAATAGTTGTAACCAGGTGTGGTGCAGTCGGGTTCGGTCTTTCGGGCAAAAGTCCATTTATGAAAATGCGTTTTAACCGGTTCATCAGGCTCCTCGGTGGGTTCCTCCCCGTTGCTTTCAACATTGACCGTAAAGATTCCGTTGTATACCGTATCATTGATGGTAACGCTGATGATAACCTGCGATTCGCCTGCTTCTACAGCTTTGATAGTATCCCTGTAAACAGTAATAGCGCTGCCGTGCGCGGCAAAGGAATACTGATCCTTTTCAATATTCGCAGACGGATAAAGTTTAATCTTCGCGGTATCTATGACATAATTGTCACCAACGTTCAGGGTAACCAGATTATCCGCATACCGGATTGTATATCCGGGATTTACCATTACAACCACGTCGCTGTGTTGAGGCTTTCTACCCATTACCATGGCGCCAAGCCTGGTCAACCTGTTATAGCTTGCGGAAACTGTTACCACCGCGCCGCCTTCCTTGATGCCGGTAACATTTCGTCCGTTCAGCGTTATATATTCCTTGCCGGAGGAAAGCTCCACATCAATCTTGCTGTCGGAAGGCGAAACCTTTATCGGTATTTCTCTTGTTTCGGTGATGCCGACGTCAATCACATTCGGCACGATAAGCTGAATGTCGTCTGACTTATCGAATTCCGCATTGCACCAGGCAAGGTATCCGATTGCGGCGAGAACAGCCACAATTGTGGATATAACGGCTGTGAGACAACCTCCCTTGGGCTTTTGCGTAGACGTAGGCGTGTTATTGGCGGGGGCTTTGATTGAGCCGGTATTTTCTTCGGACGGCCATTTGGGCAATGGGCGTTCTGATGGGGTATGAGCCGGATTGCCGGGATCCAAATGCCCCGAGCCTACCGTTACATCAATGCCTGATCCTCTGATATCCTCAATTCCGGCGCCATTTACCAGGTCGCTGCCAGAGCCGCGGACCGGCTTTCCGGAGCCTTGAATGGGTTCTCCGGTGCCGTAAATCGGGGTGCCGGAGCCTTCCATCGGCTTGCCGCTGCCCTCAATGGGCGTTCCGGTGCCGTGAATCGGGGTGCCGGAGCCTTCCATCGGCTTGCCGCTGCCCTCAATGGGTGTGCCGGTGCCGTGAATCTGGTCGCCGGAGCCTTGAATCGGCATGCCGGAGCCGTAGACCGGGTCGCCGGAGCCTTGAATCGGCATGCCGGCGCCGTAGATCGGATCGCCGGAGCCGTGAATCGGGGTGCCGGAGCCGTGAATCTGGGAGCCAGAGCCTTCAACAGGTTTGCCGGAGCCCTGAATCGGCATACCCGTGCCGTAAACCCTGTCGCCGGAGCCCTGAACAGGAGTGCCGGTACCTCTGGTTTCTCTGCCGGGACCGCCCGTGCCGTATGACGGGTTGTTTGTGCCTGATCCTCTCGTAGGAGTGCCGGTACCTCTGACTTCCCTGCTGGGTCCGCCCGTGCCGTATGACGGATTGTTTGTGCCTGATCCTCTTGCAGGCGTGCCGGTGCCTCTGACTTCCCTGCTGGGTCCGCCGGAACCGTATGACTGGGTGCCGGAACCGGATGTGTAATCGGGATCGACGGAGCTGCTTCCGTCATTCCAGCCGGAATAGCCGCCATCGCCATCCCCGCCGGAATAACCTCCGCCGCCGTCATCGCCGCCGCCGGTGTCCCCACCGCCGCCGCTCCAGCCGGAATATCCTCCGTCGCCGGAATAGCCGCCGTCACCGCCGCCGTCGTTGCCGCCGGAGCCGCCTGACGAGCCGCCGCTGTTGTCTCCGCCGCAGGTGCCGCCGCCGTTCCAGCCGGAATAGCCGCCTTCACCGTCGTTGCCGGTGTATCCGCCGCTGCCGTCTCCGCCGCCTTCGGGGTCACTTCCCGGCTCGCCTCCGCCGCCGCCGGTGAAACCTGCGCCGTCGTTATCTCCGGTGAAACCTCCTCCGCCGCCGTCTCCGCCGCCTTCGGGATCGCTGCCCGGCTCGCCGCCGCCGTTGCCGCCGGTGCCTCCCTTCGGTCTCTTGGGTCCATCGTCTCCGGAGCCTGATGAATCCTTGACGTCTACCGCGTTCCACACCCACTCGACATTCCATAATACGGTGGAATTCACCACAGCCGCTTCGTTCGCGCCGAGCACTACTTCCGTGATGGCTTCAGCGACAAACGCAATATCCGTCAGACCGATAATACCACAGAAATTCTGTGATCCGGGCGGAAGCATTGCCTGATTGTAGATGAAATTGGCAGCGCCTTTCATCGTTTCATGGTCGAGTCCCTTAAAGCTCTCGCACAGCTTCAAGGTGTTGCCCTCTTTGTCTATGAACACAGTAATATTCATACCGCGCTCACTTAATACAGAGGCAGGATCGCTCTGGAATCGCGCCCTCAGCTCTGGTTTTTGATCCATATCCTTAGCAAGCTTGTTCATTTTCTTCCAGAATTCAAGGTTGTCAGCGCTTTTAGGATCAAATTTCGGAACTTTTCCGTTTGGGGTTGCAGGTGACAAAATAATTACCTCCTTCTGAATTGTGACTGAAAAAAGTATTACAGTTTATCAGATTATCAGGTTGAAAACACTTCTACCAGTTTATCTATAGTATATAGTATCAGCCTTAAACTGTCAATATTTTTTAAAAATTTTAGTAAATTTGTCATTTTCATCCATCTCATTATCGTCACGCCTGATTCAATGTCAGTGTAATGAATCTGCCGTCGCGTTTTCGGAAGGTTTCATACCTTACTCCAAATTCATTCAGCAGCCTTCCCGCGATGACATTCAGTTTCTTAGTCAAGGCATTGGGCGAAAGGTCGGAATGGAGAAGTGCTGCCAAATCTGTTGCAGTTCCCTGCCATTTCGGGCAGTCTGGCGTGATGTGCTTGGCAATCTCCACAAGGAGCGGTTCGGGCGGTTCCTTCCATAATTCCACTTCGGCTTTCACCAGTTCCCATGTCAGGTTTTCCGCATTTCGGACAAGCTCCAGCCTCTGGTCTTGCTGATCTCTGCCGGAAATATCCAGCGTTGCTTTGTTTGACGTGCGTTTTTCTTTTTGGAGGATAAACGCTCCGTCCGCCGCACCGAGCAATCCGTTGGTGCCGGAGATCATATCAAAGGAATCGTCTGACTTTTGCTTTCGCGTGTGGTGAACGGGGATAATGCACACGCCTGTTTTCTCGGCTATTTCTTTCATCGCCGCGATGAATTCGTAATCTCTCTGGTAGCTGTAATCCGAGCCGACGTCACGAACCTTTTGCAGCGTGTCAATGATGATCAGGCGTGTGTCTCGGTGTCGGTTGATGAAGCCCTGAATCTGTTCGCACAGTCCATCGCCCAAGTGGTGAGAGTTCACCGCGAAGTGAAGATTGTCCGTCGTTTCCGTGCCGAACATCTTGTACATTCGCCTTTGTAGGCGGCAATAATCGTCTTCCAGCGCGAAGTACAGGACGGTGCTTTGTCTGACGGGAAACTGCTTCCAGAGCGGAATGCCCGTGCTGACGTGGTAGGCAAGCTGCGCCATCAGAAAGCTCTTTCCCAGCTTCGGCGCTCCGACGAACAGATACACGCCGGAATTGAGCAATCCTTCCACAATCGGCGGTTTCAATCCGTAAACGGAATTATACAGCTCGTTCATCGTGATTGTGTCAACATATTCCTTGTCAAAGTCCAGATTTTGATAATCAAAATCATTTTCATAATTTGCTTCAAAACTATTGCATTT
>CAMHMN010000010.1 GCA_946186245.1 uncultured Clostridia bacterium | reverse complement strand
AAGGCAATCGCCGCCGACGGAAGGATTCACACGAAATTCCGCCAGACCGAGACGCGAACCGGCAGAATCAGCTCGGTCGAGCCCAACCTGCAAAATATTCCCGTCCGCACCGAGCTGGGCAGTGAGCTGCGCAAATTCTTCCGCGCGGGGGAGGGAATGACGCTGGTCGACGCGGATTACAGCCAGATTGAGCTGCGGGTTCTCGCCCACATCGCGGGCGATGAAACCATGACCGAGGCTTTCAGAAACGGCACGGACATTCACGCCGTGACCGCCTCTCAGGTGTTTGGCATACCGTTGGAAGAAGTCACCCCCCTCATGAGAAGCAACGCCAAGGCAGTCAATTTCGGCATTGTCTATGGCATTTCCGCCTTCTCACTGGCCAAGGATATCGGCGTCAGCAACGCGGAGGCTTCCGCCTACATCAACAGCTACATGCGCAAATACGCCGCCATTGCCGATTACATGAAGAAGGTGGTGGAGCAGGCAAAAGCGATGGGCTATGCGGAAACGCTCTACGGCAGGCGCAGATACCTTCCGGAACTCACCGCGTCGAATTTCCAGACCCGTTCCTTCGGCGAACGCGTCGCGCGGAATATGCCGATTCAGGGTACGGCCGCCGACATCATCAAGATTGCGATGATCGCGGTACACAACCGCCTCGCCAGGGAAGGCATGAAGTCGCGCCTGATTCTCCAGATACACGACGAACTGATTCTGGAATGTCCCGCCGACGAAGCCGACCAAGCCGCAGCTCTCCTGAAGGAAGAAATGGAAAAGGCGGTCAGTCTTTCGGTTCCTTTGACGGTGGACGCGCACACCGGCGAAAACTGGTATCTTGCCAAAGGCTGATTCCAACCTGAATTATAAAGAATAAAATCGCTCTCCGGCCAAATACAGCTGCGGGAGCGATTTTGTCATTGATTCTTTTCTCGTGCAAAAAACACGAACCACACGCCCGCGGCAGCAAGCAGAAGCTGCGCGGGAACAGCTGCCGGATAACGCAGGTAAAAATGCAGAATCGCGGCAAACGCAGCCGGCTGCCACAGCAGGACAATGCCGGCGATTACCGACACGACCGCCGCCACCAATACAGCGCCGGCGGCCATATCCTTTGCCGCACCTGCCATCGGGCTGATCTCCCGTGTGCAGTCCACCGCCCTTTCAATGGCGCTGTTGACCGCTTCCAGCGCGATTACCATTCCGCATAGAATGATAATCACACACAGCTCGGCGCGGTTGAGCGTAAAGAAGGGCAGATAAACAAAAAGGTGAAACGCAACGACCAGATGAAACCGGAAGTTGCGTTCCTCCTTTGCACAGGCGATCAGTCCGCGAAAGGCGAAAACAAATCCCCTGATGAATTTTCTCATACATTCAGCCCGTCAACATCAGCCGGGAAAATCGCCGGGGGAAGTGACATAGCTGGAATCGCGGGGAAGCCCCAGCGACTGCATGACTTCCTCTTCCTTTTCCCTCATGCGGACAGCTTCAATGCCGCCCTGCTCGTGGTCGTAGCCCAGCAGGTGAAGCATGGAATGGGCTGTGAGATAACCGATCTCACGCTGAAATGAATGACCGTATTTCTTTGCCTGATCCACGGCAATCGGCACGCAGAGCACGATATCGCCGAGCTGTTTTGCGCCGGTGGCGGGATTCACGTCGTAATTGCCGTCTATTCCCAGCGGGAAGGAAAGCACGTCGGTGGGAGTGTCGTGATTGCGGAACTTCGCGTTGAGCTGCTGTATCTCGTCCACGTCAACGAAGGAAACGCATACCTCGCAGGAGCCGGGTATCTTCTCCATCTGAAGAACGGCGTTGCAGCATCTTCTGATAAGCAGTCGGATGCCGGTGGGAATCTTGACGGCCTTTTGCCTGTCCTCGATAATAACCTTTGTTCTGTCCATTGTATAGATTGCCTCCTGACTTTAAATAATTATTTATTTGTTATCACTTGATTTCTGTTTTTTCTGGTTCTCGCTTTTTTCATATGCCTTGATGATATCCTGCACCAGCTTGTGACGCACCACATCCCGTCCGTCGAACCGGACAATGGCGATGTCGTCAATATTGTTGAGGATGCGGATGACCTGTGAAAGCCCCGATTTTTTTCCCTCCGGCAGGTCAATCTGGGTGACGTCGCCGTTGATGACCATCTTTGAGCGGAAACCAAGACGGGTGAGAAACATCTTCATCTGCTCACAGGATGTGTTCTGCGCTTCATCCAGAATGATAAAGCTGTCGTCGAGCGTGCGTCCTCGCATATAGGCGAGCGGAGCCACCTCGATGGAGCCTCTTTCGAGATAGCGCTGGTAGCTTTCCGGACCGAGCATGTCAAAGAGCGCATCATAAAGCGGACGAAGGTAGGGGTCGATTTTGGACTGCAAATCTCCCGGCAGAAAGCCCAGCTTTTCCCCGGCTTCCACAGCCGGTCGGGTCAGAATGATCCTTTCCACTTCTCCCCGGCGGAAGGCAGCTACCGCCATTGCCACGGCGAGATAGGTCTTGCCGGTACCGGCGGGACCGACTCCGAAGGTGATGGAATGACCCGAAATGGCATTGACATAATTGCTTTGCCCGATGGTTTTGGGTTTGATCGGCTTGCCCCTGTAGGTGACGCAGACGCACTCGTCGGGCATATTTTCCCAATGTCCGTCAATATCGCCTTCCACAAGCGAGATGCAATATCTGACAGACTGTTCGCTGAGGGTGTCTCCCCGCCTGATCAGCGCCAGCAGAGAATTGATTGCGCGTACCGCCTTTTTCACATTGCCCTCTTGACCCGAAACCTTGATTTCCGAGCTGCGGGTGACCAGCTTAACGCCAAACGCATTCTCCAGCAGACGGGCATTTTCATCATAGCTGCCGAACAGATTCACCGCATAATCCAGACTGTCGATCTGCACGCTTTCCTCGTACAATACCAAAAGACTCCTCTCAAAGAAACAAAAACGTGTCATGTGATAAGATCATATTCCGCCGACAGGCAAACTGTGCCGAACGAGCGAAAAGACGGCAAAATATTTACCTTCGGCAAATTATAATCATCACATTTACTAATGTATTATAACACACCTTTTTAAAAATGTCACTATTTTTTTTTCAAATAATGCGAATTTTTATATTTTTTTCATATTTATTTAATGGAAATGGCGTATAGGGTTAGTCATTTCCCATTAAATTTTATGAATCCGAAAAACATCCGCTTCAAAAAAAGTTCAATCGGGCGGAATAGAAAAGAATCTTTACAAATAAACCCCCTTGTCTTAACCTTTTCTAAACCTTTGAGGGGTATCCTATAGCCATGATAAACGAAAGGAACGGTGAGCCACATGGCAAACACAATTCTCAGGACAGAAAACATCACAAAGAAATACGGAGAGACGCAGGTACTCAGCAATGTAAGCGTGACGCTGGAAAGCGGCAGAATATACGGACTCATCGGCGTCAACGGCGCCGGTAAAACCACCTTCATGCGTCAGATTCTCGGCCTGTCGATCCCCAATTCCGGCGAGATCGAACTCTTCGGCAAGCGCGGCAAGGCGATTTCCAAGGAACGCAGCCGGCTGGGCTGTCTGATTGAATCCCCCGGTCTGGTGCTCAACCTCACCGCCAAGCAGAATCTCCATCTCCACCGCATCATGCACGGTATTGCCGACGCGGATATTGAGGATAAGCTGCTGGAAACCGTGGGACTGGCCAACACCGGCAAAAAAAAGGCGAAGGACTTCTCGCTGGGCATGAAGCAGCGTCTCGGCATAGCCATTGCCCTGCTCACCAATCCCCAGCTGGTGATTCTGGACGAGCCGATCAACGGACTGGATCCCATCGGCGTGGTGGAAATCAGAGAACTGATCAAAAGGCTCTGCGACGAAAAGGGCATGACGATTCTTATTTCCAGCCACAACCTCCCGGAGCTTTACCAGTGTGCTACCGATTACATCATTATCGACCACGGCGAGATCAAGGAGCAGATCACCCTGGAGGAGCTGGAGGAAAAATGCAAGCATTACCTCCGTATCGAGACGCCCGACACCGAGAAGCTCGCCGAAGTGCTGGAATCCAGGCTCGGCACCACCAACTTCAAGGTAATGCCCGACGGCAGCTTGCAGCTCTACGATTTCACGGACGAAAAGGAAAAGGTCACCGACGTTCTCTTTGAAAACGGCGTCAAGACGACCGGCTTCTCCCTCATGGGTGAAACACTGGAAAATTATTTTATTTCCGCAGTCGGCCGCAAGTAATTCCTTATATATATAAGTTTCATTATCAATTCACATAACCGGGAGGACAAAAAAATGATCAATCTCATCAAGGCTGATTTTTACAAGATTCACAGATCCGCCATTTATAAGGTACTTTTCATTATCCTGACGGCCTGCGCCGTTACCACCACACTGGTTTCCCACTTTGTCAGCACAGGAGACATGAGTTTTGAAACCGCCGGCACAGCGGCTCTGCTCAGTGACGTGGTCATGATGAACCTCGCAAGCTGCATTGTCGCCGGTCAGCTTATCTGCGGTGACTTCGAGAATAAACTCATCCAGTCGGCGCTCACCGGAACGAGCGGCAGATTTACGGTCGTCTGCGGCAAGATGATCACCTACATTCTGCTGGTCAGCGTCATGACGCTTCCCTATGCGCTTTCCGCCATTATCGGCTATGTAATGGATTCCGGATTCTGCGTGCCCTACTCCGCTTCGGTATACCTCAAGATACTCTTTGAATCCACCACGGTTGATTTTTCCGTCAATGCACTCTTGAAATACATTGTCATCACTGCTATAATGGCATTGGGTTACGCTTCACAGACTGTGTTTGTCTTCACGCTGGCATTCCTGGTAAAGAACAAGTCCCTGATCGTCACGACGATCGGCTTCATTGCCTGTGTATTTTTCGGCATGACAAGTTCGATGATTGCGGGCATCAGCGATACAGCCAAAACGATGATTTCCTGGACGCCTTTCAGCCCGGATGCCTACAACATGGGCAACGACACTGAGATCGGCACCATGATCAAGGTGGTCGGAATTGCTCTCGCGTTCATTGCGGCCTTTACGTACATCACATACCTGACATTCAGAAAGACCGAAATCAAGTAAACAACTACCTCATTTCATCTCACCATGCAAAAAGCAGAAGCAGCGGAGCATCTTACTTCGGGCTTCTGCGATTTGCGTTATCGATTATTTCTTTAAGGCGGGATCATTCATGAAGTATCTGATAGCGGCGCTGTGTCTGCTGCTTTTGATTACAATCGGACTGCTCATTCACGTCAAATGGCAGCTTCATTCGCTGTCGGCACAATTGAAAAAGCGTCTGAAGGACGGTTCCCGCAATTATCTGCATGTCTCGCTGCTCGACCACTCGGTTTCACGTCTTGCCTCTGAAATCAACAAGTGCTTTGTACAGGATGATCAGGCCAAGCAGACCCTCGAGCGCGAGGAAAAACAGTTCCGCGAAACAATCGCCAATATCTCCCACGACCTTCGCACGCCGCTTACTTCCGTCAAAGGCTTTCTGCAGCTTCTGGAACGAGAAAACCCAACCGAACGGCAACGGAAGCGTCTCGCGGTAATCAGGAAACACACGGAGGAATTAGGCGACCTGATCGAACATTTCTTTGAATATTCCTATCTCCTGAGCAATGACGCCGAGCTGCATTACGAATGCTTCTGCCTGACGGACGAGACGGCGGAATGCATTGCCGCCTCTGTGCCCCAGCTGGAAGAGAAGGGCATTGAAGTACATATCGGGCAATTCGACAGGGTGCTTGTGACCGCCGACCGCGAAAAGACCACCCGCATTATCCAGAATCTGGTGCGCAACTGCATTCACCATTCGGCAGGCGATATTTCGGTTGACGTGACCGGATCGGAAGGATGTGCGCGCCTGACCATATCCAATGCCGTCAAAGATCCCTCCGCCATTGATCCGGATAGGCTGTTCGAGCGATTTTACACCGCCGAGAAATCCCGCCGCAAATCAACCGGGCTAGGGCTTTCCATTGTCCGGCTGCTGGCGGAACAGATGAATGGCCAAGCCAATGCGGAACTGAACGGGAACATCCTGTCGATCAGAGTCACTCTGCCGCAGAATTCTTCATTTCAGACTGAAAAATAAACAAACAACCGCTTATACTCCATCCATCGAAGAGAATATAAGCGGTAATTTTATGCTGCTGAATCAGAAGAATCGATTGGCTATTTGCTCAGGGGATTATCAATCAGATCGGCGTAGCACTGCTGGGTGAGCTTCTGGCAGACGGTGTAGAAATGGTTGTCGTCAAAGGTACCCCATGCGCCGCTGGTCATGACAACCACGCCGCTTTTCTGTTTTTCATCGTAGCAGACGCTGGCATAAACGCCGTAGGCGTTGCCGCCGTGGTAATACATGTCGTGTCCGGGAACGTAAGCGGCGCTTTTTTTGAAGCCGAGGCAATACCGGAATTTGTCATCCTTGAGATATTCCTTCTCGACCTCTTTGACGGCCTCTTTAGAGAGCACCCGGATATTTCCGTACATTCCGTCGTTGATGAATATCGTCACCAGCTTGGCGTAATCCTTGGGGCTGATGAGCAGACTTCCCTGCGCCAGAATGTAGGTATCGCCCGGCGCCCTGATCTGTCGGTCCTTGACAAGAACGCCGCGGGAACGGGCAATTTTGCCCACCTTGTAGCATTCGGCGACGTTGTTCTTGTCGTTCAGGCTCTGACCGCCGAAAGCCGCGTCGAGTCCCAGCCTGTCGAACAGCACCGAGTCGGTGAAGTAGATATAGTGAAGATTGGTGACCTTCTCATCGAGCGAGCCGACAATGCCGAAACCGGAATTGCTGTAGGCAAATTCCTTGCCCGGCTTCTGGTTGTTGTAGCTTTTGAGATCAACGACCAGATCTTTGAGTCTGGTGCCGGCGTTGCTTCCGGTGTAAATGATGTATTCGTCGGCGAGAGAGGAAGAATGGTCGAGCAGCATGCGGGGCGTAATTTCCGTTTCGGCAAAAAGGGGATTGCGGAACCGGAATCCGAAATAATCCTCCACATTGCGGTCAAGGTCGATTCTGCCTGCGTCCACAAGCGTCATGGTGGCGAGTGTGGAAATAATCTTGGAGAGGGAAGCGGGACGGAATTTGGTGTCGGAATTGATTTTTTTGTTCTGGGATTTATTGGCATAGCCGTAGCTGTAGTTGTACGAAACCTTTCCGTCCTTGATGACCGCTAGCCCGACCCCCATTGCGCTGTAATCCTGACAGATTCTCTTCAACGCCGCCGCGGTTTCTCCTTTGATTTCCTCGGGATGGTGGGGATCTATGACCTTGGGCTCTTCCTGACCTTCCTTCTCCACAAAATACTTGTCAATCCAGCCGAAGCGGTTCTGCAGGTATTCTATGCGGTAGAAATCGCCGCTGGTTTCCAGCACCTCAAATTTCTGGCCTTTGGTGACGGTGTTCTGCACCTTCTTTTTGAAGTTGGGCTCGGAACAGATGGTGCCGTAGGTGAATTTCACAATGATATTGAAGCCGCTTTCGGGTTCTTCAGAAGAAACATTGGCGGCATCCGTCTCGCTGGTGTCGTTCTTTTTGAACCACGAGGAAATGACTTCTATGTAATTGATGCGGGAGCATTTGAAGGCAAGCACCATGCTGACGGGAACAATCAGACAAAGCCCCACCGTGCCGATGCCGCGAATGCGGTTGCGCCGGTAGAATTTCAGATATTTTCTCCACCAACGCAGGCAGAAAGCGCCAAGCTCGGCTTTTACGCCCTTTCCGTTGTATTCCCTTTTCCGTTCATTCGTTCTGCCGCGTTCCTTTTCCAGAGAATCGGTTTCCCTGTAATCAGTATCCCGATAATCAGTTTCCCGATAATCAGTGTCCCGGTAATCAGTATCCCGGAAAGCAGTTTCCCTGTAATCAGTATCCCGGTAATCAGTATCCCGGTAATCAGTATCCCGGTAATCAGTATCCCGGTAATCAGTCCCCCGGTAATCGTGGTTCCTGTAATCGTTGTCGTTGCGCATTCTTAAGCTCTTCCTTTATCGCAAGTCTTTTCTGATTATTATAGCAAAGAGCACGGACAATAACAACCTGCAAATTATGAAGATTGTAATTTTTTGTTGATCAGAGAGATGGCATAGCTGAAGACGACAGACAGCATCAGATAGGCTGCCAGGATTATAAACCGGTGGGTGTGGATGTCCAGTGTAATCAACAATCCCCGGATCCCGACATTGGTGATGTAAAGTTCCAATGAATACATCCCGACAAAAGACAACGCTTTTTCAAACTTTGCGGAATGAATCAGATTCATCATGCCGCAAAGCAGAAACACCAGGGGAATCGTAAAGAGACAGGCAAGAAAACGGTTGTGCACATCCGCATCAATGCCGAAAATTCCGTATTGCGACATCAGATGGACCGTGATCGGTATCAGTCCCGCCACCGCGAGAATATGATCAGCCAGGCTGAAATCCTCGCCGTTCCTGATCCGTTTGCCGTACCATGTGCCGATGACAAAAATCGGAACGCGTGACAACGCAACCTCCGTGTTTTGATAGAATTCCGGTGCTGCGGCGCTCAGAAGGCAGCAAAAAGCAACCCACGCAACACATAGCATCAGACACGCAGCGCCTGCGTGCTGTTTTCCTTTGACTGAACAGTTCAATATTCTGAATAGTAGCGGAAACACCGCGTAGACAGCGATGATAAACGCAATGAACCAGACAGACCGTTTTCCTTCCAGCCAGAAGGAAAGGGTAGACAAATCCAAAATAAACCGGACGAAGCCTTCCCTGGTCACCAGAATATCCCTTACAAACCAGTAAAAAACGCCCCAGATAAGATACGGAATCAGGACACGCCTGAACCGTCTCCTGTAAAAACTGAATATGTCGGGATTCTTGCTCAGTGAGAAATACAATCCGACGCCCGACAGAAAGACGAAGAGCTCGACGCCGATGCTTCCGAACAGATTATAGTACAGTTCAGCGACACGGTAAACCGCGTCCTGCCGTCTCCAATCCAGAACGTCGTTGAAAAAATGAAACAGTATGATTCCGAGAATAGATAGTCCGAATATCGCACCACGATATTTGCTGATGTCAGATAAACGATTGCTGTTAGTATGATTCAAATTGAAGGCACATCCCTAATAAAAACAGTAATACGCCTGTCTGAGGCAATCCGTTCGACCGGACAGCGACAGACAGGCGATTTGATGATTCAAATTGATGGTATTTACTCGGTTATGAGCGAGCAGACAGCGTTGGCATATGCCACGGGGTCGTCTACGCCGATGCCTTCGATGAGGGATGCCTGTGCGAAGAGCACGTCGGTCAGCTTGGCTGCCTTCTCCTTATCCTCGGCGTAAGCCTTGGTGAGAGCGGCGAATATCGGATGATTGGCGTTGATTTCCAATACTCTGGCGGCCTTGACCTTTTCAGTGTTGGTGGGCATGGCGTTGAGCACCTTCTCCATTTCGAGCGAAAGGCCTCCGTCGGATGTCAGGCAGACGGGATGGGTCTTGAGTCGGGTGGAAAGACGGACTTCCTTGACGTTGTCGCCGAGATGCTCCTTCATGAATTCAAAAAGGCTCTTGTTGTCCTCGGCGGTCTTTTTGATTTCTTCCTTCTCGCCCTCGTCCTCGATGTCAAGCTCCGCGTCGGAAACGGAACGGAATTCCTTTTCCTTGTAGTCGCGCATGGCCTTGAGTGCGAATTCGTCTATTTCATCGGTGAGATAGAGGATTTCATAGCCCTTGTCGCGAAGCATTTCGGTCTGGGGAAGCATGTCGAGCTTGGCAGTGGATTCACCGCAGGCATAGTAGATATACTTCTGGCTCTCACGCATTCTGCCGACATATTCCTCAAGCGTAACCGGTTTCTTCTCGGAGGAGGAATAATAGACCAGCAGGTCTTGCAGCAGGTCTTTCTTCATGCCGTAGGAGCTGTAAATGCCGAACTTGATCTGCATGCCGAAATTCTTGAAGAACTGCTCATACTTCTCGCGGTCGTTCTTCTGCATATTGAGAAGCTCGGACTTGATCTTCTTTTCAAGGCTCTGGGCAATGGATTTGAGCTGGCGGTCGTGCTGGAGCATTTCGCGGCTGATGTTGAGCGAAAGGTCAGGAGAATCGACAAGACCCTTGACAAAGCTGAAGTAATCGGGCAGCAGGTCAGCACACTTCTCCATGATCATCACGCCGTTGCTGTAAAGCTGCAGACCCTTCTCGTAATCCTTGCTGTAATAATTGAAAGGTGTGCGTGACGGAATGAACATCAGGGCGGTGTAGGTGGTTACGCCTTCGACGTTCTGATGAATGCAGCGCGCGGGATCTTCGAAGTCGTTGAATTTGTTCTTGTAAAAATCTTCATATTCACGCTCGGCAAGCTCCGCCTTGGTCTTTTTCCAGACGGGAATCATGCTGTTGAGGGTTTCGGTTTCGATGGTGGTGGCGTATTCCTTGTCGTCCTTTTCCTCGCCTTCCTCCCAGTCGCGGGATTTCTCCACGTCCATGGTGATGGGGTAGCGGATATAGTCGGAATACTTCCTGACGAGGTTGCGGATGCTGTAGGTTTCCAGGAATTCATCGTAATTCTCATCATCCGTATTGTCCTTGATGTAGAGGGTGATTTCGGTGCCGTGTTCGTCCTTCTGAGCGTCTTCCACGGTGTAGCCCTCCGCGCCGTCCGATTCCCAGCGGAAAGCGGCATCGCTCTGTACCGATCTGGAAAGCACGACGATCTTCTTTGCCACCATGAAAGCGGAATAGAATCCCACGCCGAACTGTCCGATGATGTCCACGTCCTCACCGAGGTCGTGTTCCTGCTTGAAAGCAAGGGAACCGCTCTTGGCGATGGTGCCGAGATTGTCCTCCAGCTCTTCGCGGGTCATACCGCAGCCCTTGTCGCTGATGGTAAGGGTGCGGGCTTCTTTGTCGGGGGTAATGTGAATGGCGAGATCATCACGGCTGAGTCCGGCATTGCCTGTCTGCATCGCGTTGTAATAGAGTTTGTCAGTGGCGTCGCTTGCATTGGAGATAAGCTCGCGCAGGAAAATTTCCTTATGGGTATAGATCGAGTTGATCATCATATCAAGCAGTCGCTTGGATTCGGCTTTGAATTCTTTCTTTTCCATTTTTCTTCATCCTTTTCAAAATGATGAATTAGCACTCTCGATCGTTGAGTGCTAATTGTTATTCAATATCATAATACCTTCCATCCGTTATGTCAAGTGGTCAATTGTGAACTTTTTGAAACTCCACACTACAAACTAAATTTATGGGAATTATTGATTCTTTTATATGTAAATTTCCTATAGACAAATTGTGAACTCTGTTGTAATATATTAAGTAACTATGTTTTTATTATTAATGTGATATGAAAAACAGGTATCTCAATGAAAAAAAGGAGGTATGTGATCATGAAAGTGAAAATGAAAAGAATATGGATGCTCGCGGTGGCGGCGCTGATGTCCCTGACGCTTGTCTGTTCGTGCGGAAACGGCGGAAAAGACCCCAATCAGCCGCCGCTGGCCAGCAATTCGGTGATTGTGGCGGACGATTCCATTCCGGAAGGTATTTCGCCCAACATCACCGGCGTGATCACCAGCATTTCCGAAGTGCGCGACGGCATTTCCGTGCTGGTGGAAATCCCCGACGCGAAAAACGCTTATTCCGACAACCGGTATTATGTGACAGTGACCGCAAAGACCGTTGTGGAAAACAAGGATAAGGTGCGGTGTGAAAGCTATCGGGAGATCGCGCCGGGAGACACCGTTTCAGTGTGGTTCAAAGGCGGTACCACCGGCACCACGCCGGAATACGCAGTTGCGCAGGGTTTGCGCGTGACTTCCGTGATTGACGATCTGCTGATGACGGTACGTCACGGCGAGAGCGTCATCATGGCTTCCCCCACAGCCGGAGAGGTCACCTCTACCGATGTAAAACCGCTTCTCTACGGCTCATACCTGATCACCGACGGCAACGGAATACTGACGCTTGCATTTGCCAAGCAGCCCGTGAGTGTGACGGCTTCGGCCGTGTCGGTTGAAACGGGTGAGACGGTTTATCTGTCTTCCTCAGGAATTCTCAATGAGCTGGAGATTCCCGGCTCACTCAACAACGGCGAATACACCGTCACAGTCAAAGCCGAAAGCGATGAAGGCGCTGATTATTACGTCTTTCTCATAAGCGTGAGATAATTCACGTTATTATCCAAATAAAGAAATACCCCACAAAAGGATTGATTTCAGATGAAAAACACCGAAAAGATTATGGACAAAATCGTAGCGCTCTGTAAGGGCAGAGGCTTTGTATATCCCGGTTCGGAGATATACGGCGGACTTTCCAATACATGGGATTACGGTCCGCTCGGTATGCAGCTCAAGAACAACATCAAGAGCGCATGGCTGAAAAAATTTGTCCAGCAGAACAAGTACAACGTCGGTCTTGACTCCGCCATTCTGATGAATCCCCAGACATGGGTGGCATCCGGACATCTCGGCGGCTTTTCCGACCCTCTGATGGACTGCAAGGAATGCAAGACCCGTCACCGCGCCGACAACCTCATCGAGGATTTCGACGGCACCAACGTCGCGGGCTGGACAAACGAACAGCTGGTAGACTACATCAATGAAAAGCAGATTCCCTGTCCCAACTGCGGCAAGCACAATTTCTCCGACATCAGACAGTTCAACCTGATGTTCAAGACCTTCCAGGGCGTCACCGAGGACACCAAGAGCGAGCTTTACCTCCGTCCCGAAACGGCACAGGGTATTTTCGTCAACTTCGCCAACATTCAGCGCACCACCCGCCGCAAGGTTCCCTTCGGCGTGGCACAGATCGGCAAGTCCTTCCGCAACGAGATCACACCCAAGAACTTCATCTTCCGCGTGCGTGAATTTGAGCAAATGGAGCTGGAATTCTTCTGCAAGCCCGGCACCGACCTGGAATGGTTCGAGTACTGGCGCGCCTTCTGCCGCGACTGGCTCTATTCCCTCAATATTAAGGAAGAAAACCTGCGTCTGCGCGATCATTCGCAGGAGGAGCTCTGCTTCTATTCCAAGGCAACCACCGACTTCGAATATCTTTTCCCCTTCGGATGGGGCGAACTCTGGGGCGTTGCAGATAGAACCGACTACGATCTCACCCAGCACATCAACACGAGCGGCAAGAGCCTGGAATATTTCGACCCGACTACCAATGAGAAGTACATTCCCTATGTCATTGAGCCCTCTCTGGGTGTGGAACGTCTCTTCCTCGCCCTCATCACAGAAGCATATGACGAAGAAGTGGTGGATGAGGCAAAGAACGACGTGCGCGTAGTGCTCCGGCTCCACCCGGCGCTGGCTCCCTTCAAGGCGGCAGTGCTTCCTCTCTCCAAGAAGCTCACTCCCGCCGCGGAAGAGATTTATGCTGAGCTGGCCAAGGACTTCATGGTGGACTTCGACGACACCGGCTCCATTGGCAAGAGATACCGCCGCGAGGACGAAATCGGTACTCCCTTCTGCATTACGGTTGACTTCCAGACCGTCGGCGACGATAAGACCCCTGCCGACCACTGCGTCACCGTCCGCGACCGCGATACCATGGAGCAGGTGCGTATTCCGATCGACCAGCTCAGAAGCTACATCGCAGAGAAAATCGCGTTCTGATGAATCCATTATTTCCCTGTCCTTGGGTTACCCCGGGGGCAGGGAGTTTTTTGTAAAAAAAAGACTTGACATCTCTTTGCGGATGGCATATAATAATATATACCTTTGCGGGAGTAGTTTAGTGGCAGAACCTCAGCTTCCCAAGCTGATGGTGTGGGTTCGATTCCCATCTTCCGCTCCAATCAAAAAAGCCTGTTTTGCATTTGCAAGACAGGCTTTTTGTCTTATCCGATGTTTTCTCGGATAATCCTTGTTCCTATGCGTTCGCCGTATTTCACGACGGTTTCACATCCGTCGGCATTATTGCGCAGAATATCATCATCCACTTTCAGTACATCCTTCTTGACAATGACAACAATCGTGCTGCCGCCGAAATCGAAGTGCCCCTTTTCCTGCCCTTTTTCTACCCGGCAGGCGCCGTGGAGGTTGGATATTCTTCCCACCAGCGTCGCGCCTACTTCCATCATAATCAGGTCGTCGAAATGGTCGCTGTGCAGCAGGGTGTATTCCCGGGTGTTTTCTTTGAGCACGGCGTATCTCTTATAGGCGATGGGATTGACGGTATGATAGACGCCACGAATGTGCACATTGTCCTCTTTCAAACCGCTGTCAGGATAGCAGTATCTGTGGTAATCGTCCACCGTCAGGCGGAAGATCAGCAGCGTTCCCCCGGAAAATTCATCCGCGAGTTCATCGCTGCGAAGAAGCTGCCGGACGGTGTACGTTCCGCCCTTGATGCGGAAAACCGAATCCTCCCGGATAGGAAAAACGGTCAGCTTGCAGTCGCAGGGTGAAATGAAATGCCCCGGCTCACAGTCAATCGGACGGCGTTCCGGCCGGATCTTCCGGGTGAAGAAGTCGTTGAAGGAGCGGAATTTCCTGCTTTCGTATTCGCTCATGTCGATATGGCTTTTTTTCAGAAAGCCCTTAATCCAGAGCGCGGAAATCCTGCGTTCCATGAACCATCCCACGAAATCAGACACCGGTTTCCTGATCAGAATTTTTAATAGCAGCCGTCCGACACGGGTTTCGTACAAAAAGCGAAGGGAACTGTCCTGCTCGTCCCCGTCACTGACGTGATGACCGCTGCGATCTCTCCATTCCATTTTATGAAAATCCTCCTTTAATCGTAAAGCGTGAAGCTGTTTCCGTCAGATGTTGGAAGGAGTTGGTTACTTCAGCTTTACCGTTACGGCGTAAGACGTCAGTTTGTCGCCGCTTCTGTCAGTGACGACACAGCGCACCTGCATTCCGTTCCAGTCGGAACCGGATTTGGAAGAGAACGAATTTGTGGTTTTTCCCTTCCAGAGGGACCAGCTTGTCTTGCCTTTCTTTTTATAATACCACTGGTACTTCAGACCCAATCCGCTGGCCTTGATGCTGAAGGTGGCCTTCGCTCCCTTTTTGACGGTGACGTTCTTCGGCTGGGAGGTGATTTTCAGTTTGGGAATGATGGTGACCTTCGCCGAAGCCGAAGTAACGGATGTGCCGCTGTTGTCGGTCACCTTGCAGCGCACCAGCATGCTGTTCCAGCTGTTTTCGGCGGTGACGGTGATAGATCTGGCGGTTTTTCCCTTCCACAGCGACCATGAAGTTGTTCCCTTCTTCTTGTAATACCACTGGTATTTCAGACTGCTTTTGTTGGTTTTGAGGCTGAATGTTGCCTTAGCTCCCGCCTTCACGGACACGTTTTTGGGTTGTGAGGTGATTTTGAGTGGCGTCACGGACGTTGCGACTGACTGCACGGCTTTTGTCGTGGTTGTTGTTTTTGGGGTAGTGGTGGTTGCTTTGGTAGTGGTGGTTGCTTTGGTGGTGGTGGTTGCTTTGGTAGTGGTGGCTGCTTTGGTAGTGGTGGTTGCTTTGGTAGTGGTGGTTGCTTTGGTAGTGGTGGTTGCTTTGGTGGTGGTGGTTGCTTTGGTAGTGGTGGTTGCTTTGGTGGTGGTGGTCGCTTTGGTGGTGGTGGTTGCTTTGGTGGTGGTGGTTGCTTTGGTGGTGGTGGTTGTCCCTTCCGAAGTCAAAAGACTTCCTCCGTTGGTCGGGCAGTGATAAATCCCGTCGTTGGCATTATCTTCATAGAAGGAGATATAGCTTTTCTTCATTTTCCGATCCCAGTCGATATTGCAGCAGCAATTCCAGTTGCAGTCGGCAACGGTGAAGTAGGTATCATACACACCCGTGATCATTACGGTGTGTCTGGAACGATAGCGGACCAGATCGCCCACCATAATCTTGTCAATGTCATAGTGCCGTTCCCAGCAAACAGCGTGCATTCCGAAAACGTCATAGCCCAGCTTGAAGGCAAAGCCGTGGCACTGGCAGGTGCCGTCGAAATAATTGCAGCGTTTGTCGGTATGTCCGCTGAGACAGGGCTGATCGGTATATCCTTCGGCGTTGTTGACATCCGTCGTTTCCTTGTTCCAGTACATACCGGCAGGGAATTTCTTGCGGAGCATCTCAAGCCTGACCTGGATATCGGCTTTATTGAGCGGATTAAGGGCATAGCCGAGCTTGATCCATCCGGCTGTTCCGTCGTAGGTAATCTTGCCGAATTCGCCGCTGACCGACGTCACATTGACCTTGGCATCCTTTGGGATGCTTTTTCCGGTGGATTTGGAACCGTCGGACGTGGTGTAAATCGTCAGCTTGCGAAGAACAGTGTACTCACCTTTCTTGTAGACAAACGGAGTCAGGACGTCGGCATTGCTCATGGCGGCTGCTTCCGTTCTCATGAATCTGACGGAAGGAACGGCGCACAGTATCATGGCAAACAGCAGCACAAAACAGGCAATTCTTTTTTTCATTTTTATCATCCTCCGAAACAATTACGAATTATTACAGACTGACGAAGTAATTATAACATATTTGTAATCTTTAGTCAAACAAATGTTACAATAATAATGCACAACAATTGCCACGTTTTTACAGCAATTTGCCGATTCCCTTTGCGGGCTGCAAGCGGTGTATTTTTTTGAGAATTATTCCGATGAATTTGAGATAGTACTTGAAATATGGCAAAGAATTTGATAGAATATAATGTATTGTTTTACATATAAATAAACAACACCATCTAATAATAAAGAATCTCAGGAGGAATCTCTCATCATGATTTGGCACAATGCCAGCAAGGAAGAGGTGGCCAAGGAGCTAGATTCGCAGCCCAAAAAAGGTCTGACCGATCTCAATGCGGGCATGCGGAGATCTGCTTTCGGCACCAACACCAAGATCACTCCCCGCAAAAGAGCAGGCTTTACGGTATTTATGAGCAAGCTGCTCTCCCCCCTCAGCCTTCTGCTGATAACGCTGTCCGGTTTTTCCGCGGCGGTAAACATAATGAATTTCCAGGCAGGCGCAACCAAAACAGAGGACCTGGTTTTCAATCTCTCGTACGCCGGAACGCTGCTGCTCGCCGCGCTGGTTTCGGATGTGGTGCGTGCGGCAAGAGAGGTGTCTGCCAACAGCACAATCGTCGACATCAAGCGCAGCGCCCTGACATTTGTCCGCGTCAGACGAAACGGAATAATCAAGGAAATACTTGCTGAAGAACTGGTTCCGGGAGATATCATCCAGATCGAAGTGGGCGATATCATTCCTGCCGACGGCAGACTGCTCATCACCCGTTCTTTCATGTGCGATGAACGTGTCCTGACAGGCGACGATACACCCGCGCTGAAGGATGCCAACGCCGTGCTGCCGGAGGAAACGCCGCTGGGACAGCGCAGCAATATGGCCTACTGCGGTACGGTCGCCGTCACCGGGCGAGCCGTCATGCTTGTGACGGAGACAGGCAAACGCACGCTGCTGGCGCTCAAGCACGGCAAACGTCCCCGTCTGATCAGCAATCGCACCCCACTGGTCCGTCATTCCATCATCATGCGTTCCTTCGGCGCATGGCTTGCGCTGTGCACCACGATATCGGTTCTGATGATTTACACGCTGGGACTGGATCTGGCTTCCCTTACCATCGGCTGGAGCGAAATAAACCGTTTTGTCAGATCAAATATCGACGTGATCCCAGATTATCTGAAGGCATTGCAGGGGCATGCCGCCTCCAACAGGCTTTTTGACGGAATGCTCTTCTTCCTCACGCTGGCGATCTGCATAGTTCCGCTTGGTCTGCCGCAGAATGTCATGCGTTCCATCGCCAAGGGAATCTCCTCGCTCAGCAAGAAGGGCGTCATGCTTCACCGCTTTAAAAAGACTGAAATCATAGGCAGCACCTCGGTGATCTGTACCGATAAATCCGGAACGCTGACCCATGACCGGCTCAGTGTCCGCAGCGCATGGCCCGCGGGAGACACCGCGGCCAATGTGGAAGAAGGATTCTGGTCGGACGACATGAAATACCTGATGCGCTGCTGTACGCTCTGCTGCGACAGAAAGCTGATCTATAATGCCGACAGCGTTGCCGAGTCTTTTGTCGGAGATCAGACAGATGCGGCGATTATCAGGGCATACGTCAGCAACGGCGGGGACATCAATGAACTTCTTGACAAATATCCCCGCAGCGGAGAAATTCCCTTTGACGCGTCCCGCAGGCTCATGACCGTCATCTATGATGTAAACGGGGTCTACATGACTGTCACCAAAGGTGCTCCCGACTCTCTTATTCCGAGATGTGTGAATGTGGACAATGACGAAATCAACAGACAGGCGCAGATAATGTTTGACGAAGGGCTGAAGGTGATTGCGGTGGCCGTTCAGAGTCTCAATCAGCTGCCCGACAATCTCACTCCCGATTCCGTCGAACACGATCTTACCTTCATCGGACTTCTGGGACTCGACGATCCCTTCCGTGAGGATGCGTGTGAGGAGATAGAAGTCTGTTCCCAGGCCGGCATACGCACGGTGATGATCACAGGCGACCATTACGAAACTGCCTCCGCACTTGCGCGGAAGCTGCATATTCTGGAAGAAGGCCAGCTTGTGATGACCGGAGAGGAGCTGGCGGTCATGCCGGACAGCCAGCTGAAATCCTGCATTGACAGATACTCCGTATTTGCGCGGGTCACACCCGAAGACAAGGTGCGCATTATCAAAACCTGGCGTTCTAAAGGAGCCACCGTGCTGATGACAGCGGGCGGAATGAACGATGCGCCTGCCCTTCACAAGGCGGACATCAGCTGTTCGGTGGAGGGAAAAGCTGCCGACGTGGCGGTGGACGCCGCCGACATTACCTTCTCCGACAGCAGCTTTGCCAATATCAGTGCCATGATCAGGCAGGGCAGACGTATCCGGAAAAATATCAGAAACCTGACGGAATTCAGCCTCACCTGTACCATTGCCCAGACAATGCTGCTGATGGTGGGCGGATTCTTCTTCGGCACCAGGCTGCTGCATCTGCTGCCTCTCACGGTACTCAATCTGCTGTTCTTCCTGCTTGTGCAGCCCTGCTTTGCGGATGAACCGGCGGACAAGAATGCCATGCGCAAAATGCCCGATTCCAACGACGGCAAGCTCACAGGCAAGTTTGAAAATTACCGTTCCTGCATGGCGGGAGCCTACATAGTATTCAGCTCGGTGATTGCCTTTCTGATCGGCAAAGGCGCGTTTGCGGTCAATCCCGTCAGGGGCGGGGAAGAAAGCGTGACAATGGCTTTTGTCACCATGGCGCTGGGGCTGACGCTGCATGCCTTCTGCACCAGGTCGGACAGGGTGATCCTTGCCGCAGGACTGTTCCGCAACATAAAAATGCTGCTGAGTGTGATCATGACGGCAGCCGCGGTGGTAATGATGGTCGTGGTGCCGCAGATTGCGGTGCTGATGGGCTTCCACCCGCTGAACGCGGTGGAATGGTACTCGGTGGGCGGACTGCTCCTGATACAGCTTATCGTATGGGAATACCCGAAACTCTACGCCGCCGTCAAATTCTGATTTTTTTGCAAATGACGCTCTCTTTATTTTCCAATCATATATTTTGATGAACAGGCACACACTATTACTGCGGCGCACGGAGATCAAAAAGGATAGATTAAAGGAGAGTTATCAATCATGTCAAACAAATCGAGTAACAGAATCGTTGTCCCTGAGGCCAGAGAAGCGCTTGACAGATTCAAGATGGAAGCCGCGAACGAAGTCGGCGTCAACCTCAAGCAGGGTTATAACGGTCATCTCACTTCCCGTGAGGCAGGCAGCATCGGCGGCCAGATGGTGAAAAAGATGATCGAATCCTATGAAAACAGCGTGAAGTAACCGTTTCTGACAAATCAATATCTCGCTAATACACGGCGGAGGGTAAAATCTTTGATGGTCTTACCCTCCGCTTTACTGACAGAAGGATAATATGGTTAAAAAATTATTAATTATTTTTTAAAGTAGTGCAACTGCGGGATTTTTGTGTTATAATCATTAAGATTAAAGATCATCTATTCCGAAAAATCTGGAGGCGATATTTTCAATGGGATTTAAGGACTCGTTTGACAATTTTTCGAGAAAGGTCAAAGGCGGCATAGACGGGATAACAAGCAAATCCTCTGCCGACCGGACGACGTCGTCAGGCAGTGCGCGCCGGGACTACGCAACCGGGAAGTCCGGCCGTAGCGGCGGCGCATCATCGGGCCATGCCAGGTCGGGGAATAATGCAGACAGGCCCCAATGGCTGAGCATCCTGCTGCGTGCCGGAGGCTATCTTGCCAAGACCTTCGCCACCCTGCTGCTGATCATGGTGATAACCACCTGCATTGTGGGTGCGACGGCCATGGTCTATGTGCTGGCGTTCCTGGACAAGAGCGTGAGCGATATTGACCTGACTCAGTTAAAGCTGAATTATACAACCACCATTTACGCCTATAACAGCGACCAGGAACTGATCAAGTACGAAACCATGCACGGCACTGAAAACCGTGAATGGGTGGATTACGACGATATGACCCAGTACACCAAGGACGCTGTTGTCTCGGTCGAGGATGAGCGATTCTGGAAGCATCACGGCGTGGACTGGAAGAGTACGACCTTTGCTTTTGCCAATATGTTCCTCGGATTATCCAAGAACGACCGCGGCGGCTCTACCATCACCCAGCAGCTGATCAAGAATGTCACCCAGGAGGACGCCCACAGCGTCAACCGTAAGCTCAAAGAAATATTCAAAGCGCTTGAACTGGAAAAGAAATACACCAAGCCGCAGATTCTGGAGGCATATCTGAACGTCATCGCCCTCGGAAACGGCTGTAACGGCATACAGACGGCATCCCAGACCTATTTCGGCAAAAACGCAAAGGATCTTACACTTGCCGAATCTGCCGCAATAGTGGGCATCACAAAATATCCTTCCAAATATAATCCGTTTTATCATCCGGACGAAAACCAGAAGCGTCAGCGCTATGTGCTCAAGAAAATGTACGAAAACGGATTCATCACCAAACAAGAGTATGAAGATGCCAAAAATGACGATTACATTTCCCGTCTGAATATTTCTGCCAAGAACCAGAACGCCACCACCAAATACTGGAGCTGGTATACAGAGCAGATATTCACCGACGTGGTCAAGGATCTGCAAAAGCGCAACGGCCTGACAGAGAGCGAAGCGCGTTTCCAGATGTACAACGGCGGTTTCAACATCTATGCCAATGTCGATATCAGCCTGCAGAACAAAGCGGAAGCGATCTTCAAGAACAAAACCGGCAATAACACCGAATACTGGAGAAAATTCCCCCGTTCGGTGCAGCCGCAATGCGCGATTGTCCTACTTAACTATAACGGCGAGGTCAAGGCGATAGTGGGTGCTCGCGGCGAAAAGAACGCCAACCGCATACAGAACCACGCCTCCCAGTCACGCCGTCAGCCGGGTTCGGCCATCAAGCCGCTCAGCGCCTACGGACTGGCTGTCGAAATGGGCGTCATTGAATTCTCCACGCCGGTTACGGACGAGCAGATGACCATAAGGGACAACGGTGTGACCAGAAAATGGCCGAGAAACGACAGCCGTCGCTACAGGGGCAATATTCCTGTGGTTAAAGGACTGGAGATTTCCGCCAACTGCGTCGCCGCCAGAATCGTCCGTTATCTCACACCGCAGCAAAGCTACAAATTCCTGACGGAACGACTCAGCATCAAGCTGAACGAAAAAGACAACAACCTTGCTCCCATGTCAGTCGGCGCTCTGACCGACGGCGTCACGGTGCTTGAAATGGCGTCTGCCTACGTTATGTTCGGCAGCGGAGGCATCTATTATTCCCCTGCGACCTACTCGCTTGTCACGGACCAGCAAGGCAACACAGTGCTGGAAAACACCACGGCCCGCGGCGTAAGAGTCATGAGCGAGGAAGCTGCTTCCATCATGAACCGTATGCTGCTTGCCCCTGTGAACGGCGTGAGCGGTACCGGACGCAAGGCAAAGATCAGCGGATTCGACACCTTCGGCAAGACAGGTACCACCAGTGACGTCAAGGACCGTTACTTCTGCGGAGGCACGCCCTACTATGTCGGCGCAGCCTGGTTCGGTTATGCTGACAACAAACGTCTGGAGTATACCTCCAACTATGCGCTGCAGGCGTGGACATTTGTCATGAAGGCGGCACATAAAGGACTTCCGTCCAAGCGATTCAATCTGAGCAAGAATGTGGTGTCAAGGTCGTACTGTACAGTGACAGGAGGCTTTGCAAGCGGCAACTGCGGTTCCACTGCCACCGGATACTACTCCCGCAATTCCGCGATGCCGATTTGTCCGATCCACGGAGGAGGCTCCATGACCAAGGCATTCACCGCGCTGATGGCGGATTCGAGTTCCTTCTACCGCACCACTACGCAGGCTACCACGGCAAATAACACCACAGCCGAAAATAAAACGACAGGCAAGACAACAGAAGCTACGCAGGCAGCGGTGGGTTAAGGAAAGTAACCGGGTGCCGTGAGCTTCATCCGAAAAAACAGCGATTCAAACCGATCAGCCGTATCAAAGACAGATACGGCTGATCTTTTATTTAAAATTTGAAAAAACTCCCTGAAAAAGCGGTTTTGGAAAAATTATAGTTGATAGTCGGCCAAATGTATGCTATAATAAAAGCGGCCTGAAATTTTCTTCAAAGGAGTAGATCTCGGCTTGACTGCAAAAATCAAATATAAATTCGGGAGAGCATTGCAGCGCTGGTCGGAATTCACTGCGGATGAAAGAATCATCACGGTATGTGTGATTTCTCTCTTTCTGCCGTATTTTTTGGTGGCTGTGCCGGGACTTTTCGCTGTGTTTCGCGCATTGTTATCTCCTGCAGTACGACGCAGAATGACCGCTGTGTCTTCATCGGGATATATCTATGCTTCCCTGCCGATTTTCCTGTTTCCTGCGCTGGTATTCCGGAACTGGTTCGGTGTGTTCGGAGGCGTCGTCCTGTGGCTGATGCTGGTATTCATGCTGTATCTCTTTACGGTAATGCGGGTTCGCTTTTACAATAACCTCATTGATCTCATGCTGATTTTGAGCGTCTTTGCGGTGATGATTGCGATCGTCAGCAAGATTCTGTACAGCTGCTTCGGAATAGCGATGTATCATTTCATGTTCAATTCCGCCGGAGCGCTGCTGCATTCCACCGGATCCGGCGTCGGACCGGCCTGGGGTATTCTGTTAGACACAAACCGCACTTCGTCGGTGTTCTGGAACCCGAATTATTACGGATACATGATAGAGCTTTTTGTGATTCTGGCTCTATACAGATTTGAAAAAAGACATTCTCCCTGGTATCTTTGGATACTTTTTGTCAATTTGGGAAGCATTCTGCTCTGCGACTGCAGAACGGCATGGGCTGCTCTCGGCGCGGCGCTTCTGTTTTACGTCGTGCATTACAAGCATAATGTCAAATGGGTTATCGTCACGATGCTTCTGACAGTGATCGTGGTGATTATCATCCTGCTGGTGCCGATGTTTTCCGGCAGGCTCGCGTCCAACATACTCAATTACGACGTGGATAAACGCTCCAAGATCTGGGGTGACGCGATCCACTGGATCAGACATCAGCCGGTCTTCGGCTACGGAATGAACGCGTATTACAAGATATGCCATGACACACATCTGAAAGTCCGCTGGCATTCGCACAATATTATTCTCAATTCCATGCTTGACTTCGGCGTGGTAGGGCTGGCCTATTTCAGCGCGATGATAGGCAGAATTGTCAAGGTTCTCAATAAGCCCCAGTTCTGCGTGATATACAGTCAGATACGCAGCCTGATCATGGTGGCGTCTCTTGCCACTCTGATTCACGGTGTGACCGATGTTCCGATCATGGGCGTCCAGTCGGCGCTGGCCCTGATATTTATTATTTCGGGTTGCAGCGTAGAACGTAACGAAAGGGTATTCAAGCGCCTGAGCAACTTCTGCGAGATATACGAAAAACAGTAATTCATACAGGAATGTGCTGAAAACGGCAGTGTTTCAGCCTTTGGACAAAACCGGCTTTTCTTGTGAAGCCGGTTTTGCTGCGTTCCGGAACCCTTCATATTTTTCTGACGGAATGAATACTATTTATCAGTATGTATTGATTCCGGAGGGGAAAAGGTATGAATGTGACGATGCTTGACAGCAAACGGAGAGCCGTGATGCTGGGAGAATACATTGTGGAACACAGAACAACCGTCAGGGCAGCGGCAGCAGCGACGGGAATCTCCAAATCCACCGTACACAAGGAAGTGACGCAGAGACTGCGGGAAACCGACATGGCGCTGTACAGGAAGGTCAGAGAAATTCTGGAAGTGAACAAATCCGAACGCCACATCAGGGGCGGAAACGCAACCCGTGAAAAATACCGCCGTATGGCAGGGGATCTGAACGATCAGAATCACATACAATCTTAACATTATTGTTGTATAAATCCGCGCGGCGATGTGGTATAATTACCGTAAATCATCAACCAAGGAAAGGGTTGCTTGTAAAATGTCCGACATATCACAGCTCCTGGGAGCCATGATCTCCTATTACAGGGGGGACGCGCGCAGGATACATCATTTTATCAAGGTACACGACCTTGCCCGGACCATCGGCAGGCTGGAAGGACTGGATGAGGAAACGCTCTATATCCTCGAAGCAGCCGCCGCAGTGCATGACATTGGCATCCGTATCTGTGAGCTGAAATACGGCAAGTGCGACGGGAAGCTGCAGGAGGAGGAAGGACCGGGGCTGGCAAAAGACATGCTTACGGCTCTTGGATTTGATGAAAAGGTGATCAGCCGCGTTTGCTGGCTGGTGGGACATCACCACACCTATCGGCAGATAGGCGGCTGGGATCATCAGATACTCATTGAATCGGATCTTCTGGTCAATCTGTATGAAGACGGCGCTTCGGAGGAAGAAATCCGGTATGCCTGCGAAAGCATTTTTGTCACCGAAACAGGCAAGCTTTTCTGTCATAAAATGTTTGATTTGTAAAAAAAAAGAAAAAAACTTTAATTTTTGTGTTGATTTTCTGAAAATTGATGATATAATATAATCAAAAGCTAAAATTAATTAATTAGCTTATCAAGCCGAAAGGAAGCGATCGTTATTTTAAATGATTTGAAGAAACACTTAACCGGAAGAATGCAGGCGTTTGTCATCATGGGCATTGTAGCGTTGATTGTCATCGGAGTAATTGCTTTCAGACGGTGGAAACCTGAGCAGTATATCATCGGCGAAGTGGACTTTATCGATTCATATACTGCCAAGCTGATTAATTTCGATAAAAACGACGGCGCGTACACCGGCGATCCCGACAAGCTCTACATCAAATTCCTTCCCAACGGATGCGAATTCTACGATGTCGACGGCAATTCCTGTGAAGCCCTTGACATTACGATCGGTTCAAAGGTGAAAATGACATCGACAACCGGACTGAAAACAGACGAATACGGACGAACGATCATCGAGATCAAAAAGGTGGAAGTACTTACCGCCGGATTGACGGCTGATGAGTTCTTTGCAAGCAATCAATAGGATTAAAATATCCGCCGGGTATTTAGCAGAAATATTCGGCGGATTTTTCTGTTATTTTTTAAATTTGTATAGCTTTTGCGGAATTGCTATGGTATAATATGATTTACAATTTACGAAACACCACAGGGAGCTGGAAAAATGGATACAAGAAAAACGGTTTACATTGCCATGTCCGCTGATATTATTCACCGCGGACACATTAACATTATCAACGAGGGAGCAAAGTTGGGGGACGTGATCATCGGAGTGCTTACGGATGAAGCAGTGGCCACCTACAAGCGCCTGCCGCTGCTTGATTATGACACGCGTGCTGCTCTCCTCAGCAGTCTCAAGGGCGTTGTCAGCACAGTCAGGCAGGACACGCTTTCCTACGCCGACAATATCCGCCGGCTGCGTCCGGATTATGTTGTGCACGGTGACGACTGGGCAAACGGCGTACAAAGCAACATCCGCCACGAGGTCATAGAGCTTCTCAACGAATACGGCGGCAAGCTGGTGGAAGTACCGTACACCACAGGCGTCAGCACTTCACAGCTGGAACAGAGCCTGGGCTCCATCTACAATACGCCCGACGTCCGGCGTGCAAAACTGCGCAGAATGCTCAACATAAAGCCGTGGCTTCGCGTCATGGAGGCCTCCAACGGCCTTTCCGGCCTGATAGTGGAAAACACACGCGTCGAGGATGCAGCCACTGCTTCGGTGAAGGAATACGATGCCATGTGGGTAAGCAGTCTGTGCGATTCCACCTTTAAGGGCAAACCGGACATCGAACTGGTCGACCTTACCAGCCGCATCAACACCATCAACGAAATAATGGAAGTCACCACCAAGCCTATCATTCTGGATGGAGATACAGGCGGCAAGCTGGAACATTTCTATTTCAACGTGCGGACGCTGGAGCGTCTGGGCGTTTCCGCCATTATTATCGAGGATAAGACGGGACTGAAACAGAATTCCCTCTTCGGAACCGACGCCAGGCAGATTCTGGACGATCCTCATGAATTTGCCGCCAAGCTGCGTGCCGGGAAACAAGCGCAGCAGACCCGGGATTTCATGATATTCGCCCGTCTGGAAAGCCTCATCGCCGGCATGGGCATAGAGGACGCACTGGAACGCGCCAGGATTTATCTGGAAGAAGGCGGCGCCGACGGCATCATGATCCACAGCCGCCAGAAGGACGGTGCGGAGATATTTGAATTCCTGCGCAGATTCAGGGAGGACTATCCGGAGGTGCCCGTGATACTGGTGCCGACATCCTACAACCAGTTCACGGAGGAAGAACTCCATATGGCCGGAGCCAATATTATCATCTACGCCAACCATCTGCTCCGGAGCGCCTATCCGGCCATGGCCAGCACCGCGAAAAGAATACTCGAGTGTTCCCGCAGCAAAGAAGTGGACGATGTCTGTCTTTCCATCAAGGAAGTGCTGTCACTTATTCCGAACAAAAACTGAAAGGTCTTTTAGATTATGATAGATACAAAAGCATTCTATGATACACTTATAGAAAAAAACATGGATTTCTTCACCGGCGTTCCCGATTCGCTTCTGGCGAACATCTGTGCCTGCATCAAGCAGAATGCCCCTGACGACCGCAACATCATCGCCGCCAACGAGGGCAATGCCGTGGGAATCGCCTGCGGCTACCACATCGCCACCGGACGTTACGGCGTGGTCTATATGCAGAACAGCGGGGAAGGAAACGCGGTCAATCCCCTGCTCTCCATCGCGGATGAGGAAGTTTATTCCATTCCGCTGCTGCTGCTGATCGGCTGGCGGGGCGAACCCGGTACCAAGGACGAACCGCAGCACAAGAAGCAGGGAAAGGTGACACTGGCGCTGCTGGAGGCAATGGGCATTGAATATGAAATTCTGGAGGACGACTATGTTCCCCAGATCGATCGGGCAGTAAGATACATGCAGGCGTGCAGCAAGCCCTTTGCCATTGTCGTGCGCAAGGGAACCTTCTCCCCCTATAAAACGGACAAGGCGAAGTCCGATTATCCGCTGTCCCGCGAGGACGCGCTGAAATTCGTGCTGGACAGCATTCCGGAAGAGGATTTCATAGTATCCACCACCGGCAAGACATCCCGTGAGATATTCGAAATCAGGGAAGCGCGCGGACAAAGTCATTCCGGCGATTTCCTCACGGTGGGCGGAATGGGGCATACCTCCTCGATTGCGCTGGGCATGTCGCTTGGAACGAAGAAAAATGTCTACTGTATCGACGGCGATGGCTCTTTCATCATGCACATGGGAGCTTTTGCCATCAACGCAGATAAAGCGGGCGCCAATTTCAAGTACATTCTGAACAATAACGGTGCCCACGAATCGGTGGGAGGCCAGCCGACGGTGGGATTCAAGATCGACATTCCCGCCATTCTGAAAGCGGTAGGATTTCAGCATGTCATGACAGCCGAAACACCGGAAGAGATCACCGCGGCGATGGAACAGCTGGCAAAAGTCCGGCTTGGCGCGCTGATCATCTACACCCACCAGGGATCGAGGGATGACCTCGGCAGACCCACAGTCTCTCCTGCGGAAAACAAAAAGGCCATGATGGAGAGATTTCTTTGAGTGCGAAAGGAACTGATATCGATCAATGAAAGCAGTAATATTCAATTCCGGTCTGGGCAAGCGAATGGGCGAGCTGACCGCGCACAACCACAAATCCATGGTGCGTCTGCAGAATCACGAGGCGATATTCGAGCGTCAGCTCAGATTGCTGCATGAGTGCGGCATCAATGAATTTGTGGTGACGGTCGGTCCCTTCAAGGAACAGCTGATTGAAGCCAGCAAGGCGCCGCACCTGGCGGGGTGCAAATTCACATTTGTGGAAAACCCGATCTATGACAAGACAAATTACATTTATTCCATGTATCTCGCCAGAGAATACATCATCGGCGATCTATTGCTTTTGCATGGCGACCTGGTTTTTGACAAGAATCTGGTGAAGTCGATACTCTTCTCAAGCGTTCCGTCTTTGGGCTGTGTCAACCGCAGAAAGCCCCTTCCGGAAAAGGACTTCAAGGCGAGAATAACCGAGGGCTGCATCAGAGAGGTTTCGGTCAAAATTTTTGATGAGAATTGCTATGCGTTCCAACCCTTCTACAAGCTGAGTGCAGCCGACGCGGCGGCATGGGTCAGCCAGGTGGAGAAATTCATCGCGGAAGGCAAGGATCAGTGCTATGCTGAGAACGCGATGAATGAGATATTTCCGCAGCTTTCGGTGAGCGAATTCGGTTACCAGGACTATTACATCGACGAAGTGGACACGCCGGACGACCTTGCGCGCGTTTCCTCTGAAATCCGCCTTTTCGATTTTGACGAACAGGAGATGGAATGCGGAATCGAGCGCGTGAGCGGCGTCATGGAAAAATACGACCTGAAAAAGGCATTTGTGGTCAGCGGTGTTCCAACGGCGCTGTATGAAGGCAAATTCGACTTTGCCTATGAGGTTTTTGACAAATTCACTCCCAATCCCCGTTATGAAGAAGTGTGCGAGGGTGTCGCAAAATACCTCGCCAGCGGCAGCGACTGCATTGTTTCCATCGGCGGCGGCAGCACCATCGACGTTGCCAAGTGCATTAAGCTCTATTCCGTGATGGACAGCGACCGGCCGTATATTGATCAGCCGCATGTGTTCTCCGCGACGAAGCATATCGCCATTCCGACGACTGCCGGCACGGGCAGCGAATCCACGCGGTTTGCGGTCATCTATTATAACGGAAAGAAGCAGTCTGTCACCGACGACTGTATTCTGCCCGATGTGGCGGTACACGACGCGTCCCTTCTGAAAGGACTGCCGGAGTCCCACAAGAAAGCTACCCTGCTCGACGCGACCTGTCACGCGGTGGAATCCATCTGGTCGATCAATTCCAGCGTAAAGAGCCGCAAATGCTCGGAGCTGGCCCTTGCCAAAATCCTTGACAACTACCGCGCCTATCTGAGCGGTGACGGGGAAGCGGCGTTTCAGATACTCCGGGCGGCCAATCTTGCCGGTCAGGCGATCAATATTTCCCAGACCACGGCTGCACATGCCATGTGCTATAAGCTGACGTCGGAATTCGGCATTGCCCACGGCCATGCTGCGGCGCTTTGTCTGCCGGAAGTGTGGAAATACATCGCCGCGCATACGTCGGATTGCACAGATCCCAGAGGCGAAGCCCACCTGATTCAGGTGCTGAAGATACTGGCCGACCGTTTCGACTGCCAAACGACGGAGGAAGCTGCGGATAAGTTTGTCGGATTCTTCGACGAGCTTGGCTTGAAGCATGTGGAATGTACGGATGAGGAAAAAATCAGAAGCCTTGCCGCCTCTGTCAATACCCAGCGTCTGGGCAACAGCCCCGTTCCACTCCGTGCCGATACACTCGTGGAGCTCTACCGCAAGATACTGTAAGCGTCAATCTGCCAGACACGAAAAACAAAAAGAAAGCGCCTGTACGGGAAAATCGTTCGCGTACAGGCGCTTTATGTAAATCAACTCAACCGTCCCGGCGCATATCTCCAAGAAGAATGCGCTTGACTGACTTCATCACCCACAGAATGAATTTCAGTGGTGTCTCAAAAGAGCGCTTTTCGTCCCGCCAGTCGCAGAGCTTGCGGTACTTCTTGAAAATTCTTGCCTGAATTGGCGTGATGCCGTAGAATGTCCACATGTCGTGGCCGGAATAATGACAAATCTTCATATGGTGGAGTGCATGTCTGATCTCATCGGCGGAGTAGGGGATATGCCTGATATTGCGCACCAGCTTGGGAATGTCGCTGTCGCAGATCATCCACATCATGTTGTATTCGAGAGGAATAATTTTCATGTCGTCGCTCATGACAAAGCTGATTGCGTCCTGATCGGGAAAGGAAAGTTCAATTCTGCTCTGTCGGAGGAATTCAATGATTCTTTGTTCAGCGTTTCTCCGGCACCAGGCGTCCATATCTATCACAAGCACTCCGGAATTGATATAGACACTCTCGTCCGGCATGCCCAAAGCCTTCTTACGGCAATCCTCATCCGCGTCGGCCACTGCGGCAAGGCACTTTCCCTGCATATCCATGCTGAAAAGCTCCGTAACGGGCTTGTCCATCAGGGCATCGCAGTCCAGATAGACCAGCCGTGGCACATCGGGGGTTGTTTTGAGGATTTCTCCCGCGAGAAGCCGGCCGAAAATTGACGGGTGCCAAGAAAAATCACCGCTTCTGGCAATCTCGTCAAGGCGCGACAAAATATCGCAGAAGATGATTTCCGCGTTTTCAAACCGTTGGGTCTGCCTGCGCAGTCGTTCTTTGTTGGGCTCTGAAATGCCGCAGTCCATGACAAAGAGTCTGACCTTGTTTACTTCAGAACACATATTGTAAAGAATCGAAAAGCAGCAAATGCCGAGATTCTTTACATAATTATCGTTGGAAACCAACAGAAAGTCAGCCGTCATACTCCTCATCCCAATTTTTTATATATTTGCCTTTTTGTAATCTCCGTATAATGTACGCTTGACAGACATCAGGAGCCATCTGCCGAATTCACCGGCAGAACCGAATTGTCGTTTGCAGTCGTTCCAGTCGCACAGTTTGCGGTATTTTTTGAAAACGCCTGCCGCAACAGGGGTGATTCCGTCGAATGACCACATATTATGTCCGGCGAAATGCACGATAGAAGGGTTGTAAAGGGCGTATTCAAGCTCCTCGGCAGAATAGTAGAAGTCTGGAATTCTGCGGAGCATTTTGGGAATATCCCTTTTGCAGATCATCCACATCATATTGAATTCCGGCGGCAATATCACAATTTCGTGCCCCAGCACGTAATTGATCGCGTCCTGATCGGGATACAGCAGCGCTTCGGGAAAGCTGTTGATGTATTCGATAATCCTGCGTGACGCGTCGAGCTGAATCCACCGGGCCGTGTCTATCACCAGCACGCCGGAATTGATATAGTTGCAGTCCGGATCCATGCCCAGAGCCTGCTTGCGGGGGGAATTGTCCGCGTCGGTGACGGCGGCAAGGCATTTGCCGCTCAGATCCACCGTGAAGAGATCCGTCACAGGTCGGTCCATCAGAAGGTCGCAGTCAAGATAGATGAGCCTGTCCATATCGCTGTAAAGTGCCGGAAGTTCGTTGAGAAAAAGCCTGCCGTATATAGCTCTGTGCCATCGCGTCTTCACCTTTGGCACGACTGCGTTGAGCTTCTCGTCAATATCGTAAAATATCATCTCGGCATTGTCAAATCGCGCCGCCTGATGGCGCAGCTTCTGCTTGTTCTGCTCGGTAATGCCGCAATCCATGACAAATAGTCTGACTTTGTCCACTGCTGGACACATATTGTGCATGACGGAATAGGTGCAGATTCCAAGATTTTTTACATATTTGTCATCGGATACAAACAAAAAATCAGCCGTCATTTTTTATCAATCCTTTGTTTTTTCTCAATATAGAATTACCCTTCGGCCTCTCAGAAGCTTCAGCAGAATATCAGCTGTTTTCCGCGCAATGGGGCGTCGCTCGTAATTCATGCGAACCAGATCCGCATAAGGATCCAGGGAAAGAATTCCGTATTTCTCGTGGGGAATCATGAATCGGTTCAGCGAGCTGTCGTAACCTTTTTCAAGATTACGTGCCAGCTCGGCCGGACTCCAGTATTCAGCCGTCAGCATATCGAGAGCCTGCTGTTCCTCAGGCGTCAGAGGATCATCCCGGCAGGGACTCTGTTCCACCTGATCCCAGTGCAGAAACCGCTCGTAATACATGGTGCAGCGCATTCCCTTCCTGATGACCTGACTCTGTTCCAGTGCCAGGGAAAGAAAGCCGTTGCAGAACATGGTGAAGAGGGCGTCCGAACGGTCGGTTTCCATGCCTAAGCATATGAAATCGTCCCTCGCCAGCACGGAAATCACAGAAACGGCATAATCCAGCGTCACACCGAGATTGCGGCCCGATCGGTAATACCTCTCTAAACACTGGCCTAATTCAAGGGCGTCAAACACAAGCCCGTGCCACATGACACTCTCGGATAAAGTCAGCCTGCGCACGACGCTGCTGTTCTCGACCACAAGCTCGTGCTTCTCCGTCATATCCGTTGCCACACCGCAGGATGTCAGCATGACCGTCACATTGCCGCTCATAATATCGTCATAAGTCCATTCTTTTCCGGTGAGCATGAATTTTCCGTTCCTTTTAATGATTTTAACGAATTGATTAAATTATACCATAATTAAGCCGGAATAATTATGATAATACTGTTAATTTTGGGGATTCGGGCCGTTGTTACCGCTGTCGCACCAGCGCAGAAGACCGCTGTAAATGCAGAAAGCCACCTTGTACTGATAGTCGTCGGTGCCGAGCAGGGCTTCTTCATCGGGGTTGGAAAGAAATCCGCATTCACACAGCACGGCGGTATTTTCGGCGTGATAAAAGAGATAGAGGTTCTTGCCCGTTTTGACTGTTTCGCGGGGTTTTTCTGGCTGAATGACGGTGTTGAATTCATTCTGGATCCACCCCGCCAGTTCCTTGCTGTCGGGATGGTTGGGCGAATAGAAGATCTGCCCGCCATGGACCTTGCTGCTGTTGGCCAGTTTGTTCTGGTGAATGCTGATCAGCACCGAACCGGGATAGAGCCTGGTCAGATTCAGGCGGTTGCGCATATCGCTGATCTTTTTTCGCCTGACGGTGGTGTCGTCGCTGTCATTGAGTGCGCGGTCGGTGTCGCGTGTCATTACCACGGAAAATCCGGCGTCGGTGAGCATATCCCGCAGCTTGAGGGAAATGGCGAGATTCACGTCCTTTTCCACAGTGCCGTTGATTCCGACGGCTCCCCCGTCAAATCCCCCGTGTCCCGGGTCGAGAAGAATCACCCTGTCGCTTTCCGCAACGGTGAAGGGCTGCCCGGCAGACGCCGACAAAACACCGTCGTTCAATGCGATAGCCCCGACAAGCAAAAAGGCAGTGAATACCAGAAACCAATGCCTTGCCCGGATATGAATGATTTGAGTCATGTCAAACAACCTCCGACAACAGAAAAAAATACAGACAGGAGCCGCAGCTCCTTGTACATATTTATTATCGGAGCAAGAAAAAAATACCTGTCACATGGGTTTGGAGTCGGAGAGAGAATCGTAATGGCGGTAATAATTGCCGGTTTCGATGTCCTTCCAGCCGAAAATGCCATCCTTCAGCAGAATGCAGCTGTGCTTGCTGCCTCCCTTCGGAAGGGACACCGAGCCGGGATTGATGCACATGCATCCATTGACGTCACGGAGCAGCGGCTGGTGCGTGTGTCCGAAAAGCAGAATATCTCCTTCAGGCAGCTGCGGCATGTTGTCAGGATTGTGAATGTGTCCGTGGGTGGCGTAGACGAGCTTGCTGCCAATGGGAATCACCGCAAAATCCGCCGTCACAGGAAAGGGAAGCACTGTCAGATCAATCTCCGCGTCGCAGTTTCCCCTTACGCAGAAGATTTTTTCACTGACCTCCCTGAGTTGTTCGATCACCTTTTTGGGCTGATAGTCGACCGGCAGGTCGTTTCTCGGTCCGTGATAGAGAATGTCGCCCAGCAGAAGAAGCCTGTCGGCTTTTTCTTCATGGAATATTTTGAGCATCAGGTCGCAGTAATAAGCCGAACCGTGCAGATCGGAAGCTATCATGAGTTTCATTTTTCTTTATTCCTCCGGAATTGTGATCTGATTATTGTGATGTATCGGAAGGGTCGGAAGCGTCCGAATCAATTAAATCCGAATCCGAGACGCATTTTTCTTCGTCTTCCTCACAGGCGCCCGTTTCGTTGATACAGGCGTAATTTGCATAATCCGTGCAATCAGCCGAATCCGCAGCGGTTCTGGTTCCGGCCAGGGAGCCGTCGAAGATCGCTCCGAGAAGCGTTCCGCCGCCCACGAAGAGCACCAATGCGGCCGCAGCTGCGCCGGCAATGATTTTGAATTTTGCTTGACGACTGCCGGCATGGCTTGTCGGAGCAGCGGGAAGATCCTCCGCGAAGAATTCCTCAAAGCTCTCGGGAGGCTGACCAGCCGCGATCCTGCCGGTAATATCCGCAAAAGGCGGGGGCGCTGACTGTCCGGCGATTTCTCTCACCGAGCCGCCTATTGTTTTTTCAATCTCATACAATACGTCATTGTCCTGCATCCTGTCCGCCTGCCTTTCAAATTACAGAATGATTGCCAGATGAAGCCATCATGCGGTGTGGAGTACGAGCCAATTCAGGATTCATCCAGAATTGCCCGCAGCTTTCTGATGGCTTCGGCATGGCGCCATTTGACGGTGCCGAGGGGCTGTCCGAGCAGCCCGGCGATTTCTCTGAGTGTCAGCCCGGAAACCGCATGCAGCGAGACGACCTGCCGTTCTTCGGGGGAAATGGCAGCCAATGCCTGTGCGACGGCGGCGGAATTCACCGCCCTGTCCTCCACATTACGGCTGTCGGGAATGCGTTCGTCCAGCTCGGCGTCGGCATTGTGATTCCTGCCGAAGTGATTGAGCGCCAGTCTCCCGGCAATGCGGTAGACCCAGGCCCTGCCCTGACCGCTGGCAGCAAATCTGGGGGCGTATTTATACACCCTGACAAAGGTGTCCTGCGCCAGGTCTTCGGCATTCTGCCTGTCGCCTCCGAGCATGGAGCAGAGATAGCCCAGAATTTCGCCGTACATGGCGTTATAAAGCTCCTCCAGCGCGGACATGTCGCCCGCCGCAATTTTCAGAATAAGCAAATCGGCCGCCTGCCCGTCAAGCCTTCCCCCTGACATCATGCATCACTTCCCGCCTGTTGATATAACCTTGCGCCCGGCAATACGGTTGGTTTTTCTCTATAAAAATATTTTCGCATATCCTCCCGAAAAATGCAACATATTTTTTCTTCGATTTTCCGAAGTAATCGTAATTTTGCTATGAAAAAACATATTGCCATCCGTGAAGTATTATGTTATAATCTAAATATCCTATATACATTGCCGGAGGTAATGAAAAGATGTTTGTTAGGAACCTGATTGACCTGAACCAGCTTTCTCTGGAAGAGTTGGACGATATAACGGATATGGCCTGCCGCATCAGCCTGCATCCGTCCCATTACAGCAGCGCATGCCGGGACAAGCTGATGGCTACTCTTTTCTATGAGCCTTCCACACGCACACAGATGTCGTTCCAGTCGGCAATGCTGCGGCTGGGCGGCAAGATCATCGGTTTTGACAATCCCGGCGTGACGTCGGTGGCAAAAGGGGAAAGCCTGAAGGACACCGTCACGGTGCTGAGCGGCTACACTGACATTCTCACCATCCGTCACCCCGTGGAAGGAGCTGCGATGGCGGCGTCGCTTTATTCCAGCGTGCCGGTCATCAATGCGGGGGACGGCGGGCATCTCCATCCGACACAGACCCTTACCGATGTCGTTACCCTCCGCAACGTCGCCTCCAGGATGGACAATCTCGTGATCGGCATGTGCGGCGACCTCGCCAACGGCAGAACGGTTCATTCTCTCTGCAAATGCATGGCACGGTTCGGCGGCAATTCCTTCGTATTCATCTCCACCAAGGAGCTTGCCATGCCGCAATACATAAAGGATTATGTCACGGCCTGCGGCTGTAAGTATTCCGAAGTCCGCACCATTGAGGAAGCCATGCCCTACCTCGACGTGCTCTACATGACCCGGATCCAGCGCGAACGCTTTGCCGATCCGGAGGAATACGAAGCACAGAAGGGCGTGTATGTCCTCGACGGCAGAAAGATGGCTCTGGGCAAGCCGGAGCTCTGCGTGCTTCATCCCCTGCCCAGAGTGGACGAAATCTCCTACGAAGTGGATGACGATCCGAGAGCCTATTACTTCAAGCAGACGCTCTACGGTATGTACGGCAGAATGGCGCTCATCATCCGGCTTATTTCCGAGCACGGCAGCCTGCCGCCGGAAAAGCCCGCCGCTGATCCCGGCTTTGTCTGCCGCAATCCCAGATGCATCACTCACCTGGAGGGTTATCTTCCTCCGCTGTCCATTGACACTCCGAAGGGGAAGGTCTGTGCCTACTGCGAGCATCAGAGTTAAGAGCCTGTTTAGAATCTCCACGTGTGCGGATGGCGCAGTCAGATTTTTCGCCAGATGCAGCCAAAACCGCAGGCAATACTTTGTGTATTAACGAGGATTTTGGCAAAATATGGCGGAGAAGATGCAAGCCAGACGTGCGTGGAGAGATTCTAAACAGGCTCTAAGGCAGGGTTTTTCAGTCGGAGTGATCGCAATGAATAAAAAAATCATGACCATCAGCGGCGGTCCGCGACGGGACGGATGTTCCGAGGAATTGCTGCGCCGGTTCACCGGGAAAATCAATGCGGAATTCGTGCATTACGATGCGTATGAGCGCAATTATGCCCCCTGCACTGACTGTCGCTACTGCCGGGAGCAGGAGGGCTGCTCGAATGACGACATGGACGGCTTCTTTGATGATTTTGAAGCCTGTGACGGCATCATCATCGCCTCCCCGGTCTATAATCTGTCTTTTCCCTCGCCGATGAAGGCAATCATCGACCGCATGCAGCGTTACTACAGCGCCCGTTTCTATCTGAATAAGCGCCCTGTCATCGCCAGACGCCGACCTGTGGCACTGCTGCTTTCGGCCGGTTCTCCGGAGGAAGACGGCGAAATCTGTGCCCGTCAGCTTGAACAGATTTTCACTGTGACAAATTGCGAGCTGTTGTGCTGTGTGGTAGTGAACGGTACGGACGACGCGGATGATTCCGCTTTCGCGGATGATCTGGAATCGAAAATCAAGTTTGAAGCGGATTATTTTTCGGATTGGGCAAGTTCCATCACAAAATCATCACTGAATCCTTAACAAAAAATCATGAGTACAATAACTTTAACACATTAGTTCGATGTATAATAAAAGCGGAAATATGGCATTTTGGCGTGTTACGCCCACTTGTAATCCGATGCGATATTTCGTCCGGTTTTATTATTTTATTGTACATACATTATGAGGTGTTATTTATGAGCAATCCCAGTTCGACAAGCGGCACACTGAGAATTCTTGTAGCCGATGATGAAGACAGGATCAGAAAGCTTGTCGGAGATTTTTTAAACCGCAAAGGCTATGAAATCATTGAAGCCGCCGACGGAGGCGAGGCTCTCCGTATCGCGTGCGAAGAGCCGGAGCCCGACCTTATGATACTGGATGTCATGATGCCGGTGCTTGACGGATGGACAGTGCTTTCCGAGATCCGGCGCAGAAGCAATGTACCGGTGATCCTGCTCACGGCCAAGAGCACGGAGAGCGACCAGCTGGGCGGATTCCGCCTGGGTGCGGACGACTACATTACCAAGCCCTTCTCACCGAGCCTTCTGGTAGCCAGGGTGGAGGCGTTGCTCAAGCGGGGAGGCAAGATTGTCGACAGCCGTCGGGTCTGCGGCGACGTCAGCATAGACGATATGGCACATGTGGCATATGTCAAGGATCAGCCTATCGAGCTGACTCCCAAGGAATACAATCTGCTTCTCTATTTTCTGGAGAACAAAGGCGTAGCCCTTTCACGTGAAAAAATCCTCAACGGCGTGTGGAATTACGATTATTTCGGCGATCTCCGCACCGTTGACACCCATGTCAAGCAGCTCCGTTCCAAGCTGGGCGAATCCGGCAGCATGATCGTTACTGTTCGCGGCGTGGGATACAGACTTGAGGTGAAGTAATTGCACTTTCTCTTTTCACTGCGTGAAAAAGTAATGAATTACAACAGGCGTACCGGAATCTTTCCCATCCGGGTACGCCTTTTTCTCATTACCTTCGGATTGATTTTGTTTTTTCTCGGCATCATCTTTGTCACCAACACGCTGCTGCTGAAACCCTATTACAACCACATGAAGGAGAAACAGCTGGTTTCCACGCTGCAAAAATTATCCGCGCTGGATTTTTCCGATACCGACGAAAACGGCCAAGTCTCCTATTCGCTCGGTACACAGCTCAAATCCATGGAGGAAGCCGACAATATCTATATCATCATTCTCAATAATAAACTGGATTTCTTTTACAACTCCATGGATAACTGGGTGGGAATCAGCCCTGTGGACAAATACGACGGTGCAAAGCAGATATTCAACAGCCTGTTTGAAATGTCAGGGGAGGAACTGCGCGGAAACGGCACCCTTGACTCCCCCGCGATCAGCAAAAGGCGCAATCCCAAGACCAACACCACCTACCTGAGCCTTTTTGCAGTCATTCCCGCCAATGTGAACGGTGAAATCTGCTATCACTATGTGCTGTTGAATACGTCGGTTTCGGCGATAGAGGATGCGGTGGCCGCCTTCAACGATTACGCGCTGCTGCTGGGGGTATTCGCCATGATTGTGTGCGGTCTGGTGTCGCTGGTGCTTTCATCCAATTTTGCCAAGCCCATACTCAGGTTGAACGACGTGACCAAACGCATGGCCAATCTGGATTTCAGCGTCAAGCTGGACGTTCATTCCAGGGACGAGCTGGGGCAGCTTGCCGAAAGCATCAATTACCTGTCCTCACAGCTGGAAACCAAGATCAATCAGCTTAGCATTGCCAATACGCAGCTCAAAAAGGACATAGAAGAAAAAGAAAGAATCGACCTCATGCGTCAGGAGATGATTTCCAATGTCTCGCACGAATTCAAGACTCCTCTAGCCATCATCATGGGCTACAGCGAGGGCTTGCAGCTCAATATCAACAGCGAAGAAAAGGACTACTACTGCAGCGTGATTTCCGATGAGGCGGTCAAGCTGAATAACCTTTCCTCCCGTCTGCTCAACCTTGCCGAGCTGGAATCCGGCGTAATCAAGGAGTATACGGACTTCAGCCTTTCGGAGCTTGCGGAGGAACGACTGAAAACGATGTCCTACATTTTCTCCGAGCACGGCATTGCCACCGAATTCGGGAGCGAGGGAGCATGTGAGGTCAAGGGGGATTACAGCAGAATCGAGGAGGTCGTGAACAATCTGCTTGCCAACGCCCAGCACCACACCCCGGACGGCGGAAGAATTGCGGTTCGTGTGTTTGAGGAAGGGGAGAATGTGAGCTGCACCGTCTTCAATTCCGGCAGCCATATTCCGGAGGACAGCCTGGACAGGATATGGGAAAGCTTCTATAAGGTGGACAAGGCGAGAACCCGCAAATACGGAGGCTCCGGGCTTGGCCTGAAGATCGTCAGCTCCATCGTGAATCTCCACGGAGGGAGTTACGGCGCAGAAAATACAGAGGAAGGCGTGGTGTTCCGCTTCACCCTGCCCAAAGAACCGCCAATCGGTGAAAACAATGTGAACGATTAATCGCTTTTCGATAAAATTATTGTGACTTTTGATATATTTTTTCATTTTGTTCTTGTTTTTGCTGTACAGTTAGTGTATAATGGTAAGCGTCGATGGAGTTTTCCATACGGCGCTTCTGTTATTTCAACTCATTAACGGGATGTGATTGTTTTGCCGGCAGAAATGCATTGTCACACAAACCGCTCAGATGGTTCCGATTCTCCGGAATTTGTGATAAGACTTGCAAAGCAGATGGGGCTTTCTGCTCTCGCCATTACGGACCACGACACCTATGCGGCGGATTTTGACGCGGAGGGTATGGGAAAAAGCCTCGGAATGAGGGTCATCAACGGGGTCGAATGTTCCACCTTTGATACGCAGAGGGGACACAAGGTGCATATTCTGTGCTATAACATCAAGCACCCCGACGCAGTCAGAGAATTACTCTCCCGCATCACCAGAAACCGCGCCGAGGCGACGCTTGCCATGTTGGAGAAGGTGTCGAAGCTCTACCCGATCACAGAGGAAATGGTGAGAGAAGGGGAGAGCGATTCGGGATTTCTGGGCAAGCAGCACATTTGTCTGGCGCTGATGAAAGCGGGCTACACCACCGAAATGTACGGAGATCTGTACCGCAAGCTTTTCAACCGGCGGACGGGTACCTGCTTTGTACCGGTCAAGCAGGTGGATTCGCTGGAAGCCATGCGGTATCTGCGGGAGTCTGGCGGTGTGATCGTGATGGCGCATCCGTCAGTCTACAACAGCATCACCACAATGGGAGATCTGATCCGCGCCGGCATTCACGGCATTGAGCTGTATCACCCGCGCAACACGCAGGAGCACATGGCGGTCATCCGTCAGGCGGCCGCCGACAACGGACTGCTGCTGACAGGAGGCACCGATTTCCACGGCTATTTTTCGGAAGAAATCCAGCGTCACCCACTGGGTTCATTTACTGCCACCGACGAAATGCTGGCGCGATTTGACGAAGTCAGCGCATCGTTAAGGTGATCATATTCAGAGGAGGAAATACAATGACGACCGAATACAACGACGACAGAGACGTAAAGATATTCAGCGGCGACAGCAACGCGAATCAACCGCCGGAGGACAGTGAATACGTCAAACTGATCAACGAAAAGAAGGGCAGCCGCAACATTCGGCGCGCCATGCAGCTCGGCGCTTCGCTGGTCATGGAGATTGACCGCAGCATGCCCGACCTGAATGCCGGGATGTTCTATCTGTCGGACGATTATGACCCCATGCTGCTCAACCGGAGCATGCTGATGGTCTTTTCCATCATTATCGGCATGGAACAGTATATCCCCGGCAAGGCGCTGGAAGGCACCGCGCTCAATGTATTCTACGATACCCTCAAGAAGGAAGATCCCAAGCTCTATGACGACATGAGCGCCACCGGTTCACTGACCTTCTATTATCTTGCCTACCGCCGTGACGGCGACCCGAAACGCCGTGTGGCACAGGCCTTTGCCATGCTCTGCGGCGACGAGGAAAGCGAGGATCTGATTCAGGTCGGCGAGGCAATTTATCACAGATACCGTCATATGGTCAGGGATTATGTAGAAAATATCGGCTTTGAGCCGGAGGATCAGTGAAATGAATATTCCAAGAATCGGACACGGATACGACGTTCACAGGCTGGTGGAAGGCAGAAAGCTGATTCTCGGCGGAGTGGACATTCCCTATGAGAAAGGGCTTCTCGGGCATTCGGACGCGGATGTGCTGGCGCACGCCATTTCGGATGCACTGCTGGGCGCGGCGGCGCTGGGCGATATCGGCCATCTTTTCCCCGACAATGACGACCGCTTTCTGGGAGCGGACAGCATGGTGCTGCTTGCCGAAGTCTGTCGCGTTGTACGGCAGTCGGGATATGAAATCGCCAATATCGATTCCACCGTGCTGGCGCAGGCGCCTAAGCTGGCGCCGCATATCACCGCCATGCGGGGGAATATCGCCAAGGCGTGCGGTGTGGACGTTTCACAGGTCAGCGTCAAGGCAACCACGGAGGAAAAACTCGGCTTCACAGGCAGCGGCGAAGGAATGGCGGCTCACGCCGTTGCGCTTCTGGTGTGACGGAATCTGTTACAGAATTCAAAATTCAATATAACACACAGCCGGTCAAGGGCATATTATGTGAAAGAGCATAATCGCCGACCGGCTTTTTCTTTTGCTATCAAAATACAAGGAAGTGAATCACATTGAACGGACAAAAATCATCCATCAAAATCGGCTCCTACACCCTTGCCATGCGAGGATGCGAACTGCTCAGAAAAAACGGAATCACCTGCGCACTCCGCAAGATTTCCGATTCCGACGGGAAATACGGCTGCCTTTATGCCGTTACCATTGACGCCGGACACCTCTGGACAGCCGAAAAAATTCTCCGCAGCTCCGGCATCATGGTGCTGCCGTAAACACGCCGGGAGGCAGTAGGTTGAAGGTAGGAGGTAGAAGGGGTGTATATGAATAAATGATATATCTTGACAATGCCGCGACGACGTGGCCGAAGCCGAGGGGCACGGCGGCTGCCATTGCCGAAGTGCTTTCCTCACGGGGAGCCAATCCCGGGCGTGGAAGCTACCGCATGGCGGAGCTTTCCTCAGAAACCGTCTATCAATGTCGCTGCCGTGCGGCGGCATTCTTCGGGGCAAAGGCTCCCGAAAACGTGATCTTCACCCCGTCCTGCACACATTCCGTCAATTATGTCCTGAAGGGTGTGCTGTCGGCAGGAGATCACGTCGTTATTTCTGACCTGGAACACAACGCTGTCACGCGCCCGATCATGCAGCTGACCAAGAAGGGTGTTCAATTCAGCATCGCCCATGTGCATGAATGTGACCCGGAGGCAACACTTGCGGAATTCCGAAGGAAATTGCGGGTGAATACCAGGCTGATCTTCTGCACGCACGCCTCCAACGTATTCGGCATCAAGCTGCCGATACGTGAAATAGGACAGCTTGCCCACCGCAACGGCATCCTCTTCGGAATTGACTGTGCGCAGAGTGCCGGAACGGCGGAGCTTGATCTCAGCACGCTGGAAGCGGATTTCCTCTGTATGCCGGCGCACAAGGGACTCTACGGAATCATGGGACTGGGATTGCTCATCATCCACTGCGACCGGAAGCTGTCCACCGTCATCGAAGGCGGCACGGGAAGCCTTTCGGGTGTGAATATCCAGCCGGAATTCCTTCCCGACCGCTTTGAAAGCGGGACGATGAACGTTCCGGCGATTGCGGCTCTGGACGTGGGATTGAATTTCATCGCCTCGGTAGGAAGGGAACGTCTGGAAGCTCACGAAATGAGCCTGGTCTGCCGCGCCTACGACGCGCTTGCTTCCATCCCGGAATGCAGGCTGTACACGGCGCGTCCCGATTGCGAAAGCCACGTTCCGCTGCTGTCCTTCAATATCGGAGACATTCCCTCCGACGAAGCCGGAAGGCTTCTGGGAGAACGTGAGATCGCCGTGCGCGCGGGACTTCACTGTGCCGGGGAAGCTCACCGGGCGATGGGGACGCAGTCCGGCGGCACCGTCCGAATCTGTCCCTCGGTGTTCACCTCCACGGAGGAAATCGACACGTTCGTACAGGCGGTTAAGGAAATAACCAATGCGCGCGGTCTGGACCAATGCAATTAAATACCAAGCGTTGTTCATGTGAAGTGTGAAATGCGAAGTGACGAAGGAATGGCTGCGTTTCCGGCATTATTCTTTATGCCGGGCGGATTAATCCTTTCTGTTCCTTTGATCTGCGATATTTCACACTTCACTTTTCCCCTTCTATACTCGCTGAATTTTTCATTTGCCTCATTAATTTGATAAAAATATATTGAATTACCCCTTTGTCTGTGTTATAATAATATGAATTATAGAATTCTTAATGCAAAGAGGGAACCAATCATGATCATCATGGGAATCGACCCCGGATATGCGCTTGTCGGCTTCGGGTTCGTCAGATACACGCCTCCGCACTTTGTGCCGGTGGAATACGGCTCCATTACCACCAAGGCGGAAATGCCTTTTGAGTCGCGGCTGGAAATCATCTTCAAGCGCACGCTGGAGCTGATCGACAAGCGCAAGCCCGATGCCATCGCCATTGAGCGCCTGTATTATACCAACAACGCCAAGACGGTCATCGGCGTGGCGGAAGCGCGCGGGGTGATCCTGCTGGCGGCAAAGATCAAGGGCGTTCCGATTTTTGAATACACACCTCTGCAGGTCAAGCAGGCGGTCACTGGCTACGGACAGGCACTCAAACCCCAGATGCAGGAAATGACCCGCCGTCTGCTTTGCCTGAAGGAAATCCCCAAGCCGGATGACACCGCCGACGCACTGGCGATTGCCATCTGTCACGGGCAGAACTGTACGGTGAAGCGCCGTCTGTCCAAGACCTATCACTATCAGAAGAACTGAGGAATGACCGCATGATTTACAGTCTGACAGGCAAATACGTGGCCGCCGAACCGGGATTCGTCGTAATTGAATGCGGCGGAGTGGGCTTTCAGTGCTTTACTTCCATGTCGACGGTGACCCGCCTTCCGCAGCAGGGTTCCACCGTGACGCTGTACACCTACATGAGCGTCACCGAGAATGCCATCACCCTATTCGGCTTTTCCGAGAAAACCGAGCTGAGTTGTTTCAGGATGCTCATTTCGGTGTCGGGCATCGGTCCAAAAGCGGCCATCTCCATTCTGTCCACCCTCTCGCCGGAGGATGTTGCGCTCGCCGTTGGCTCCGGCGATTATAAGGCGATCACCCGTGCGAATGGCGTGGGTCCCAAAATTGCCCAGCGCGTTGTGCTGGAACTGAAGGACAAGTTCAAGAGCATGGGCGCGCCCGCGGACCTTTCCAAAGCCGCGCAGACCGGCGCGGGATCCGCTTCCAACAACGCGGCTGCCGCCATCAATGCCCTGATGGTGCTGGGCTGCCAGTCTTCCGAAGCATCCAAGCTGGTGGCCAGGCTGGATGCGACCCTCCCCACGGAAGAAATCATCCGGCTTGCCCTCATCGAAATGGCCAAAGGATTATAAGCGCTCGCTAAGAGAATAACGAATAATGAATAGAAAAGGAGCGCCTGGAGAAAAAGCGCTGGAATGATAAATATGAAAAAAAACAACCACAATCACAACCATTCCGACAGTGAAATCAAATCCGTATCGTTTGAAGATATGGCAATGGAGTATACCGATTCTGACGACACGGATTTTGAGAACCGTATAGTCGCGCCGGAATACAACCCAGAGGACGCGGATACCGAAAACCCTCTCCGCCCTCAGACACTAGACTCCTACATCGGCCAGGACACCGTCAAGCAGAATCTCTCGGTCTACATCAGTGCGGCGCTTGCCCGCCGGGAATGCCTTGACCACTGCCTGCTCTACGGCCCTCCGGGTCTGGGAAAGACCACCCTCGCCGGCATCATTGCGCATGAAATGGGGGTAGGTCTGCGCATCACCTCCGGTCCCGCTATTGAACGCCCAGGCGACCTCGCCGCGCTGCTCAGCTCTCTCAATCCGGGGGACGTGCTTTTCATCGACGAAATTCACCGTCTTTCCCGTACGGTGGAGGAAATTCTCTACCCCGCGATGGAGGATTTTGCCATTGACATCATCACGGGCAAGGGACAGGGAGCCATGAGCTACCACCTGCCGCTGCCGAAATTCACCCTGGTGGGTGCCACCACCCGCGCCGGGCAGCTTTCCGCGCCCCTGCGCGACCGATTCGGCGTGGTGCTGCGGCTGGAACTGTATTCCACCGAACAGCTGGCGGATATCGTGGAACGCTCCGCGGGCATTCTCGGCATTGCCATCGACCGCGAAGGGGCTCTGGAATTGGCTTCCCGTTCCAGGGGAACGCCGCGTATCGCCAACCGCCTTCTGAGAAGAGTGCGTGACTTTGCGCAGGTGATAGGGAACGGTGTCATTACCTGCGATGTGGCGCGCATGGCACTCGACCGGCAGGAAATCGACGAACTGGGGCTGGACAAGATCGACCGCCTTCTTCTGACCGGCATCATCAAATTCTACGGCGGCGGCCCGGTGGGATTAGAAACCATTGCCGCAGCCATCGGCGAAGAAGCGGTTACCATCGAGGACGTTTACGAGCCGTACCTTATGCAGATCGGCTTCCTGGCCCGTACTCCCCGTGGACGCTGCGTTACCCGCGCCGCCTATCTCCACTTGGGAATGACTCCGCCGGAACAGGTGGGAATTCCCGAGCAGCAGACTCTTTTTGACTGAAAATTTTATAGATTGAATGCTTTCAATATTCGAAGGGAATGTATATACAAAATGAAAATCAAAAATGACAGATCGGCCTTTTACGGCATAATCGGTGAGACAATTGACATTTACCAGGCGGAGCATGCCGTCTCCGCGGCATTTGCGAAGCTGGGCGGCTATTCCTCCTCTACCCGCGATCGCTGCAAGGTGGTTGTGGGACACGACGCAAGCCCGGCAGCCGATATGATGACTTCGGCGGTCTGCGCTGCTCTCTGCGCATCGGGTGCGGACGTGATTACGCTGGGACTGGTTCCTTCCGGCGCGGTTTCCACCCTTACCGGTTTCTGCAAGGCGATTATGGGCGTCATGATCACAGGCGGAAGCTTCGACAGCGATGTCAGCGGTCTGAAATTTTACCGGGAGGACGGAAGACAGGTAACCGGCGAGCTGCTGCAGTCCATACACGATGCGACCGACAACGGATCATCCGGCGCAGCAAAGCAGCTCGGAAAAATCCTGAAGGCCGATTCGTCCCTGCTTTCTGCCTACCGGTCCACGCTGACAGAAGCCGCGGGATTGACCGTGTTTGAAAAAATCAGAATTGCGGTGGACTGCGAAGGAACAGCCTCCATGCCCTTTGCCAAGACCGTCTTTGAACAGCTCGGCGCGGATGTTTCGGTCATGGACACTGCCATTGACAGCGACAAGCCGGGCGTTTCCGCTTACGAAAATCCTTCCGCGCTCATCAATTATGTGCGCGATACCGAGAGCGACATCGGTTTTGCCTTCAGTGCCGACGGCGAAATCTGCAAGGTTGCCCTGCCCGACGGCAGGCTGCTGGAATCCGAGAGACTTGCTGAAGTGTTCGGCAGGGTCTACGGGAAGGGCTTCAGCAGCGAAGATACCACTCCGGTCATAATGGTGAGCGACAACTGCCACATAGCCCTTGCGCCTTACATCAAGTCGATGGGAGCCGAGACAAAGACCGTCACCGGCGACTACAGCTATCTCGCTGAGGAATATGAGGCCGACAAATCAGTGATCATGGCGGTTGACCGCTTCAACGGAATCGTATTTCCACGCCGTTCCAATGTCCCCGACGGTCTGATGACCGCCGTCATGCTGCTCAGCTGCATGAAGCGCATGGGAATGACCATCGGCGAGCTTTCCTCCGAAGTCCCCAAGCTGATTCGCAGCGCATCCACCGTCATCATTCCCTCCGGCGCGTTCATTCCGGTGCTGCGTACCACCGATCTGGAGGAAGAAATCCGCGTGAAGCGTTCCTATCTTTCCGGTGACGGACGCGTACTGATGACCCGTCCGGAAGTCAATAAGGTCGAGATCATTGTGGAAGGCATCAAGGCGCAGCAGGTCAACAAAGTCATTGAGGAAGTAGAAGCCCTCGTGCGCAAGAATCTCCGCATACCTGACGGTACCACCGTATTCCGTCGCCCTGTCCCGACACCCGACGAACCCACGCCGGCCGAACAGTCCGCCGCAGGAGAATGAGAGCGCCCGGAAGAATTCGCTGAGTGAAGGGTGAATCAGCTGACGCCTGCCTCAGCGGGAATAAATTAAAAGAAAGCAGTATTGAAAAATGAGATATTCAACCGAATGGAAGGATTATGAGCTGATCGACGCGTCATGCGGCGAAAGGCTGGAACGCTGGGGCGACATCATTCTGATCCGTCCCGATCCCCAGATCATCTGGAATACGCCCAAGAAGAATCCTCTCTGGCGCAAGGCGCATGCACGCTATCACCGTTCGTCGTCGGGCGGCGGTCAGTGGGAGGTCATGAAGAAAATACCCGATGTCTGGCAGGTGCGTTATAAATCGCTCACCTTCAACATCAAGCCCATGGGCTTCAAGCACACGGGACTCTTTCCGGAGCAGGCGGTCAATTGGGATGACATGGCGGAAATGATCCGCACTGCCGACCGTCCTGTGAAGGTGCTCAATCTCTTCGCCTACACAGGCGGCGCGACGCTTGCCTGCCTTTCTGCGGGAGCCAACGTCTGCCACGTGGATGCCTCCAAGGGAATGACCCAGTGGGCGCGGGAAAACGCGGCTTCTTCGGGGCTTGACAAGCTGCCGCAGCGCTGGATCGTGGACGACTGCATCAAATTCGTCCAGCGTGAGATCCGTCGCGGCAACCGCTACGACGCGGTGATCATGGATCCGCCCAGCTACGGCAGAGGTCCCGGCGGCGAGGTCTGGAAGCTGGAAGAGCAGGTCTATTCCCTCGTGGAATTATGTGCGCAGGTACTCACGGATGCTCCGCTGTTTTTCAACATCAACAGCTATACCACCGGACTCAGCCCGTCCGTGATGAATTACCTAAACGGCGCGATTCTGAAGCCGAAGTTCGGCGGCATCATTACCGCTGATGAAATCGGGCTCCCCGTCACCGAAACGGGTCTTGTCTTGCCCTGCGGCGCAACAGCCTCATGGCGCAGGAGTGCTTGCAAGCCAGCTGCTGAATAGTGGATCATGAAGCATGAAGCATTTCTGAACGCTGTGCGCGGAAAGAAGAGCATATCTAACAGAAAAACGAAACCGGCTGAAAAGGATTGTACTATGGAAAACATCAGCATTGCATACGAACCGTCCGACGAAGGCACCGAGGTGCAGATCTCGGTGCAGGACGTATATTTTGAATACGAAAGCCTGGATGAAACCCCGCCGAAGGAGGTGCTTCACGGCATTTCGATGGATATCAGAAGGGGCGAATTCGTCGCGTTGCTGGGACACAACGGTTCCGGCAAATCCACCATTGCCAAGCACATGAATGCCATTCTCCTGCCGAGCGGGGGAAAGGTGTATGTCGCCGGAATGGACACGGCGGACGAAGCGCTGCTCACTGACATCCGTCGCACGGTGGGAATGGTATTCCAGAATCCCGACAACCAGCTTGTCGCAACCATCGTGGAAGAGGACGTTGCCTTCGGCCCTGAGAATCTCGGCGTTCCGTCAGCCGAAATGCGCAAGCTGGTGGACGACGCCCTCAAAGCGGTAGGAATGTACGAATACCGCCTTCACGCACCCCATAAGCTATCGGGCGGACAGAAGCAGCGCGTTGCCATTGCGGGCATCATCGCCATGCGTCCCAAGTGCATCGTCTTTGACGAGCCGACCGCCATGCTCGATCCGAGGGGACGTCAGGAGGTCATGGACGCCATTGACAGTCTTGTGAAGAATCTGGGAATCACGGTAGTACTGATCACCCATTACATGGATGAAGCCGCCAAAGCCGACCGCGTGATCATCATCAATGACGGCAAGCTGCTCATGGAAGGCAAGCCGAATCAGGTGTTCAGCCATATCGAACTTTTGCGGGAGCATCATCTGGATGTTCCCCAGGCAACCGAGCTTGCGCAGTATCTGCGTTCCATGGGCTACGATATTCCCGAAGACGTTCTCACTCCCGAAGAATGCGCCAGAGCCATTCTGAGAGCGAAACAAGCGATGTAGAAAGGTGGCTTTGCCATGGGAATCATAGAAACACACGATTTACGCTTTGTTTACGGGAAGGGCACTCCCTTTGAGAAGGTCGCGCTGGACGGCGTGAGCATTTCCATTGAACAGGGCGAATTCATCGGCGTTATCGGACATAC
>CAMHMN010000009.1 GCA_946186245.1 uncultured Clostridia bacterium | reverse complement strand
TGGAGGTTCTCAAGGACGTGAACCTCACGGTGGAAAACGGCGAAGTGATCTGCATTATCGGGCCTTCCGGCGCAGGAAAATCCACCTTTCTGCGTTCGCTCAATCAGCTTGAGATGATCACGGGCGGCAAAATCTTCATTGAGGACGAGCTCTTTCTCCACCGCGAACACGACCGCACCGTGGAGAGCATCGACAAGGAGAAGCACAAGGCGCTCATGCTGGAAATGGGGATGGTCTTTCAGCATTTCAACCTCTTCCCGCACAAGACTGTGCTGGAAAACCTCATGCTCGCGCCGATGACCGTCAAGGGCATGAGTCAGGAAGAAATCGAGCCGCTTGCCCGCAAGCTGCTGGAAGAAGTAGGTCTTTCGGACAAAGCCGACGAATATCCTTCCAAGCTCTCCGGCGGACAGAAGCAGCGTGTTGCCATAGCCCGCGCACTTGCCATGCAGCCCAAAATCATGCTCTTTGACGAGCCGACTTCGGCGCTTGACCCTGAACTGGTGGGCGAAGTGCTGAATGTCATGAAGAAGCTCGCCGAGGAAGGCATGACCATGCTTTGCGTCACGCATGAAATGGGCTTTGCCCGTGAAGTCGCCGACAAGGTGGTATTCATGGCGGACGGCATCATCATGGAGGAAGGCAAGCCGGAAGAAATCTTCATCAACCCGCAGAACGCAAGAACCAAGCAATTCCTGCAGAGTATATTATAATTGATGGATTCCACAGCGCCGCGGTTTGGCTCGGAGCCGAGCGAAATACGCGGCGTTTTTTCAGAAAACGGAGGACAAAATGAAATCATCCAAACAGATCCGCGCGACATTCCTGCTCCTGCTGACCGCCGTCATCTGGGGACTGGCGTTCGTGGCACAGGAGGTGGGCGCGGAATATCTCGGGACCTTCTCCTTCAACGGCATCCGCTTCATGCTGGGCGCGTTGTCGCTGACGCCGGTGATCTTTTTCTTTGAGCGTGAGCGGATAGACAGGGGGCGGTGGAAAAAGCAGCTCGGCAGTTCACTGATTGCCGGAACGGTGCTGTTTCTCGCTTCCGCCCTTCAGCAGTACGGCGTGCAGCTGGGAACGCCCGCGGGCAAGGCGGGATTCATTACGGGGCTTTATACCGTGATCGTTCCGATTCTGTCACTGATTCTGTTCCGCAGGAGAACGCATGTCCTTGTCTGGGCAGGCGCGGTTCTCGCGGTGGCAGGTCTGCTGCTGCTCAATCTCGATGAAAACTTCAATCTCAGGATCGGCGCGGGCGAATGCTGCCTGATAGCGGGTTCGGTCATGTGGGCGGCGCATATTCTGGTGATAGACAGATTTGTCGCCTCCGTCAGCCCTTTGAAGTTCTCAATGGGTCAGTTCATCGTCTGCGGTGCGGAGAGCCTGTTTTGCGCGCTGCTGTGGGAGGAAATATCGCTTCCCGCCGTACAGGCGGCTGCGGTTCCGCTGTTCTACGGCGGAATCATGTCGGTCGGCGTCGCCTATACCTGTCAGGCATTGGGGCAGAAGGATTCCGATCCGACGGTGGCGGCCATTGTTTTTTCCATGGAATCGGTTTTCAGCGTGATCGGAGGCGTTCTGATTCTCCACGCGCATATGGCGTGGCAGGCTTATGCCGGCTGCGCCCTGATCTTTGCCGGCATTGTCATCGCCCAGCTCACCCCCGGAAAGAAAGCCGATGATGCGGAACGCAAGCCGGAAGTCCTGACGGACAACAAAAGCCTTCACGAGCTTCCGCTGGAAGTGTAATGGCGAGGATTCTGAACGAGACAGAACCGACGGAAGGTGCAGTCTGCTGCGGATGGCAGGCGGCACCTTCTTTTTGTGTGGTAAGTTGCGCTTTTGTGAGGCGTTATTCATAATTCTGTCATCAATCTATAGACAAAAATGTGACATGATGTTACGATAGCTGTAAACAATTGGCTTTTTATGGTATTCTGGTGTGTAATCAATGAGGGAGAGGAGAATGACCATGAGGAAGAAATGTATGACCTGACATATGATGAGAAGTCATTCTATCTGGACGGTGAAGTGTTTTGCGATTATCTGTTTAACGTCAATAATATGCACCTCGATCTATGGTATATGGATTTTGATTCCTACTCGTTTGTCTTGCAACAGTCTTAATGATCGTCCCGCTTGGTGAGAGCAATCCTACGAGACTGCCGAATCAGGACGTCATCCATGCACTCCGAATGCATAGGGGGCTTCTTTCATTCTGCCCGGATGGTGCAGCATCTCTGATGGCATGCTCCTCACCTGATGCCCATAACAGTAACAATAATGTAAATATAATGACAATAATGTAACGCGTTTCCGGTTGACTTTCCCTGAGAAAATTGCTATAATGATAAGATAATTCTGAAAGAGGGGAAACGAATGAGAAACACCGCGCTGAAATGGCTGTATGATGTGCCAGGGCGGAAAAAGCTGCTTATCGTTGCACTTGTCGCGGTGCAGGGAATCAGCAGCGGTCTGGGCGTCCTTTATGCGCTGCTTCTGCGGGGAGTGGTCGATTCCGCGGCTTCAGGCTCACAAAGCGGCTTTCTGAAGTATCTGCTTTTTGCGATACTGCTGGTTGTCGCGCAGCTTCTCCTGCGAGCCTTGATCCGATGGCTGAATGAGTATGCCAAATCGGGCTTTGAGAATATCTTCAAGGCACGGATCACGGATACCCTCCTGCACAAGGATTATCTCAGAGTCAGCGCGGTGCATTCGGGAGAATGGCTCAACCGACTGACCAATGACACCGTTGTGGTGGCAAACGGCTGTACAGTCATCCTTCCGGGCGTATTCGGCATGGCGGTGAAGCTGTTCGGCGCTCTGATCATGCTCATTGTGCTTGAGCCGTCTTTCGGGGTGGTACTCCTTCCCGGCGGTGCGGTCATGCTGCTGTTTACATGGGTTTTTCGCCGGAAGCTGAAATTGCTTCACAGAAAGGTGCAGGAATCCGACGGCCAGCTCCGGGTTTTTCTGCAGGAACGGTTAGGCAGTCTGCTGATGATCCGTTCCTTTGCTGCCGAAGGTCAGACCCGGAAAACGGCGGAAGAAAAGATGAATCTTCACCGGGCAGCCAGGATGAAGAAAATCTTCTTCTCGGTGATCTGCAACATTGGTTTTGGCGCGGCGATGAACGGAATGTTCCTCTTCGGGGTCGGCTGGTGCGGCTGGGGCATTCTGAAGGGCAGCATCAGCTTCGGAACGCTTACCGCCGTTATCCAGCTGATAACCCAGATTCAGGCCCCCTTTGCCAATATCACGGGGTATCTTCCGCAGTATTACGCGATGATTGCCAGCGCCGAAAGGCTGATGGAAGCGGAATGCTTTGAAGACGATGCTTCCAGAGCCGCTCCGGTGGAGGATATGATACGGTTTTACCGGGAGGAATTGGAAGCCATCGGGCTGCGGGACGCCTCCTTCACCTACTTTTCCGTTTCGGAAAATCCGGAAAACGCATCCAAAGAAAACATGCCGGTGGTGCTGCGGGATCTCACCATTCAGATGCAAAAGGGCGAATACGTTGCCTTCACCGGTCACAGCGGATGCGGCAAGTCCACCGTTCTGAAGCTGCTGATGTGCGTCTTCCATCCGGACAGCGGATGCCGTTATTACACGGACAAAAACGGAACGGTTTCGGAATTATCCGCCGGATTCCGGAGATTATTTGCCTATGTGCCTCAGGGAAACTGCCTCATGAGCGGAACCGTGCGGGAGCTGATCAGCTTTGCCGCTCCTGATTGCGCCGACGATGACGAGAAACTCCGGCAGGCGCTTGAGATTGCCTGCGCAAGTGAATTTGTCGAGGGGCTGGAACACGGCGTCGATACGCTGCTGGGAGAAAGAGGCGCCGGACTTTCCGAGGGACAGATGCAGCGTCTGGCGGTTGCAAGAGCCGTATTCTCGCAGAGTCCGATTCTGCTGCTGGACGAAGCCACCAGCGCACTGGACGCCGCCACTGAAAGGCAGCTTCTGAAGAATCTGCGGAGCATGACCGAAAAAACGGTCATCATTGTGACCCATCGACCCGCCGCGCTGGAAATCTGCGACAGGGTATTTGAATTTACAGAGAACGGTGTGATTTGTCAAGAAGGATGAATGGTCACGCCATAATTTGATCACAATTTCAAAAAGTTTATATGAATTCTCCATTTTTTTATATGGTTATCTGAAAGTAAATATTACCACTTGAATTATGTAGGGATTCGTTCTATAATATATTAAATTAAAATTCTCATTGGTTAATTCAATACAGCCGATTGTGATTAACATTCTCCTGTATTGAATTTCCTTTTGTATCCGTACGCTTTTTCACATACATGAGCTGAAAGGAAATGTTGTAATGAAGAACACCTATTCCATCCGAAATCTGATTGCGTTATTGTTGAGCAAGATATGGCTGATTGTGATGATTACCTTGGTTTTTGGCTTGGGATCTTTTTTGGGGTCAAAGTTTCTGATCAGTCCCAGATATGAATCCTTCACAACAATGTATGTCAAGAACAACGCGGTACCTAGTGAAAAACAGGAAGCCAATGTTGATCTGTACGATTTATACGCATCCAAATCTCTGGCAAGCACCTATATTACCGTTCTCAAGAGCAACGCGGTGATGGAACAGATAGGCACAAGACTGACCGAACTGTACGATATTGACGATCTGTCCCTTGTCTTCAAGGTGAGAAAAAACAAGATCGCGGTTTCTTCCATCAAGAGATGCTTTTCCATGACGGCGGTTGATCAGACAGAGGTTATCATGATAACCGCCAATACGCTCAACCCGGAAATTTCCGCCGATATGTGCAATATTCTCGCGGAAATTGCCCCTGATTTTCTGATCAGGGTTGTCGGAGCCGGTTCGGTTGAGATCATCGATGTTGCCAAACCTTCATCGGAACCTGTTTCGCCGGATATTCCGCTCTATTCTTTGATCGGCACCATCATAGGTTTGAGCTTTTCTGTATTTCTCGTACTGCTGCTCGACTTTTTTGACGATACAATCAAGGAGACAGAGACACTCTCTGAAAAATACAAAAAGGCTATTCTCGGTGAGATCCAGACAATGGATATGGGAAAACCCAAAAACAAAAAAGGAAGCAAGAACAACTCCCGTACAGCCACTTTGCTCACCGAAGCCAATATTCCCTTTAATGTTCTCGAAAGCTACAAGACGATTCGTTCCAATCTGATGTTTACCCTTGGAACGACTGATAACAGGGTGATTGCCGTTTCCAGCTCAAATCCCGGCGAAGGCAAATCGACCACCGCCGCGAATATTGCCATAGCGCTTGCCCAGACAGGCAGCTCGGTGCTTCTGATTGACGCGGACATGAGAAAGCCGGTGCAGCATAAGCTGTTCAAGGCCAGAAATGCTGACGGACTCTCTACGCTCATCATCATGAGATCGGAAAAGGAAAACGCCGTTAAAAAAGATGTGGTGCATGGTCTTGACCTGCTTACTTCCGGCCCCATACCGCCCAATCCTTCGGAGCTGCTGGCGTCCGACCGTTTCAAACAGCTCATGGAGGAATTCGCCGGGGAATATGATTATGTGATCATTGATACGCCTCCTGTGAATGTGGTGAGCGACGCCATGGTGATGAATAACTATATCAGCGGCGTTCTTTTGGTGATGAAGTATGCTTCTACGACATATGAGGCTTTGTCCGGCGCGATGAAGCAGATTGATCTTGTCAAGGCCAATGTCCTTGGATTTGTCATGAATGAAGTGGATTACAGCCACAGATCCCGCTATTACTACAGCAAGTATTACGGCAAAGACGGATACGGGTATGGTTACGGCTACGGCTACGGATACAGACCTGAATCCGAAAAGTCCGAAGGGATTATCGACTGAGAATTGGTAAATCATGGTAAGCTGTTGTCTGCCCGGAGGTTAGAAATATGGAAAGTACGCCTTATAGATTGAACGAAGAGGCCAAACTGGAAGCCGTTGCGAACCAGCCTTTGGCGTATTACATAGTAAAAAGATTGTTTGATTTTGTATCATCCCTTCTGTTGGGAATTGTTATTCTGATTCCTGTATTGGTTATTGCAGTGATCATCCTCTGTAAGGATTTCGGCAACCCCTTTTACAAACACAAGCGGGTAGGGCAGAACGGAAAAACGCTCTATGTCTATAAATTCAGAAGCATGAGGAAGGGCGCGGACAACCTTGAGGAAATGCTGACTCCCGAGCAGCTCGAGCTTTACAAAAAGGAATACAAGCTGGACGACGATCCCCGCCAGATCGGTTACAAAAAGGAAGGCGACGGAGAAAAATGCTTTGGCGCACGGCTCAGAAGCAGTTCCGTCGATGAACTTCCCCAGATCATATTCAACATCTGTCTTCTGGGCAATATGTCGGTTGTCGGCCCTCGGCCTATTCTCGAAGAAGAGCTGGAGAAAAACTATTCCCCCGAGGAACAGAAGCTGCTTCTTTCGGTCAAGCCCGGCCTTACCGGATACTGGCAGGCTTACGCCCGCAATGATGTGGGATATGAGAATCACGAGCGTCAGGATATGGAACTGTATTATGTCCGGCATCAGTCCCTTCTGTTGGATATAAAGATACTTTTTAAGACCGTAGAGGCCGTTTTTCACAGGAGAGGTGCGAAGTAATTGATCATCACGAAAACTCCCTTCCGTATGTCGTTTTTCGGCGGCGGAACGGATATGGAATCGTTTTTTAAAGATAACGGAGGCGCTGTGCTGTCCTCTACCTTTGATAAATACTGCTATGTCAACGTGCGTCATCTTCCGCGTTTTTTCGATTACAGCACGGAGCTTTCCTACGCCAGAACCGAGCGGGTGACAGACGTGGAGGAGATTCAGCATCCGCTCATCAGAAACGCGATGAAAATGCTGGATATGCACGAGATCAGACTGACCTATGAAGCAGACCTTCCCGCAAGATCGGGGCTCGGAACCAGCAGCTCCTTCGCGGTGGGAATGCTCAACGCGTTTTACGCCCTGAAAGGCAAATACGCCGACAAAAAGCGTCTGGCCGATGAAGCAATCTACCTTGAAAGAGTGCTTTGCAATGAGTCAGGCGGCTGGCAGGATCAGATTGCCGCTTCTTTCGGAGGATTTAACCGGATTGATTTCACTGCGGACGGTTACGAAGTAAATCCCGTCATTATTTCTCCCGAGCGTAAGAAGCGGCTTAATGACAATCTGCTGATGTTCTTCACAGGATTTACACGTTTTTCCTCCGATGTCCAGAAGGCCAACAAGCTCGATGACCGCAGTAAAAAGGCGCAGCTGCGCGAGATGTATTCTCTCGTGGACGAAGCGGAAAAACTGCTGACTGATAAAACCTCCGATCTGGACGAATTCGGCAGGCTGCTCGACCACACCTGGAAGCTCAAGCGTCAGACCGGCGCTGCCGTATCAACCGACAGTATCGACGGCCTTTACAGCAAGGGCATCAAAGCCGGCGCACTTGGCGGCAAGCTGCTGGGTGCCGGCGGAGGCGGCTTCCTGGTCTTTTATGTGCAGCCGGAGTACAGGGATTCGGTTATGCAGGCCATGAACAATCTGCTGTATATTCCTTTCCAGTTCGAAAACGGCGGCACGAAGGTGATTTACTATTCGCCCGAACAATATGAACCGGTTTAAGGAGCGTTTTATTTGAAGACAGTCATTATGGCAGGCGGCAGAGGAACGCGTATTTCCTCCGTAGCGAGCGATATTCCGAAGCCTATGATCAGAATAGGCGGCAAGCCTGTGCTGGAACATGAGATCGAATGTCTGCGGGAGCAGGGCTTTACCGATCTGATCATCACGGTGAGTCACCTCGGCCATATCATCATGGATTATTTTGGCGACGGCAGCCGCTTCGGTGTGAAGATCGAATATTACGTGGAGAAAACCCCGCTCGGCAATGCCGGCGCACTGTTCAAGATCAAAGACAGGCTGACAGAGGATTTTCTGCTGCTCAATGCAGACGCCGTCTTTGACATTGATTTCGGGAGATTTGTCGCGTATCACAGCCAGCACGGCGGTCTGGCGACGCTGTTCACCCATCCCAACAGCCATCCGTATGACAGCGGGCTTATTGTGACGGATCACAATGGCTGTGTTACCGATTGGCTGACGAAGGAGGACGCAAGGCCGGCGTATTACAGGAATTGCGTCAATGCAGGCCTTCATGTGCTTTCGCCTGTGCTGCTTGAGAAGAATCCGGGCACGGAAAAGGTAGACCTCGACCGTCAGATTCTGAAGCCGCTGGCGGGAACAGGGAAGATGTTCAGCTACAGCAGCCCGGAATATGTCAAGGATATGGGAACGCCCGACCGATACGAAGCGGTCAGCCGGGATTTTGAAAAAGGCCTTGTAACCAGCCGCAATCTCGGCAATCCCCAGCGGGCCGTTTTTCTTGACCGTGACGGGACAATGAACCGGTATGTCGGTTTTCTCAGAGAAATCAATGAATTTGAACTGCTTCCCGGCGTGGAGGAAGCAATAAAAAAGATCAACGCTTCATGCTATCTTGCCATTGTGGTGACGAATCAGCCTGTCATCGCCCGTGGAGAAGTGACGACAGAGCAGCTTGAAGAGATTCACAACAAAATGGAAACGCTGCTCGGCAATTCCGGCGCTTATCTCGACGGGCTGTACTACTGTCCGCATCATCCGGACAAGGGTTTCGAGGGCGAAATTCCCGAGCTGAAATTCGACTGTGACTGCCGCAAACCCAAGCCGGGAATGCTGTATCAGGCGGCAAAGGATTTCAATATTGACCTGTCATCGTCGTGGATGATAGGCGACAGCAAAAACGACATTCAGTGCGGCATCAATGCCGGCTGCCGGACAATCCTGATAGGGGAGAGCGGTGAAGATTTCGGCCAGAATGCTACCGAACCTTCGCTTCTGGCGGCAATCAACAGAATACTTGAGGTAGATATTAATGGAAACAAATGAAAAAGTCATAAAGCAGCTCGATATTCTGATCGAGCGTTATCCGCAGCTGGTCGTTGTAAAGGAAGAAATACGCAAAACGTATGAAATAATGGAACAGAGCTATTCGTCAGGCGGCAAGCTGCTTGTCGCGGGAAACGGCGGATCCGCTGCCGATTCCGAGCATATTGTCGGGGAGCTGATGAAGGGGTTCAAGAAGCCCAGAAGGCTGAGTGCCAAGCAGGGCGAAAAGCTCACGGAAGTCAACGAGGAATTGGGCAAGGTTCTGGCCGAAAATCTGCAGGGTGCTTTGCCGGCGATTGCGCTGGACGGACATCCTGCGCTGACCACCGCTTATATGAATGACTGCGAGCCGCTGCTCTGCTTTGCGCAGCAGGTGAACGGCTACGGCAATGAAAACGACGTATTCCTCGGCATATCCACCTCCGGCAACAGCCAGAATATCCTGTACGCTGCCGTGACCGCCAAAGCAAAGGACATGAAGGTCATCGGCCTGACCGGTTCGAAGCGGAATAAGCTGGAGGAACTCGCCGATGTCTGCATCAAGGTTCCCGAAACCGAAACCTATATGATTCAGGAGCTGCACCTGCCGGTTTATCATTGCCTGTGCTTAATGCTGGAGGAGAGATTTTTTGGGTAAAAAACTGTTATTTATTACAACAAGATTATTCTTCACCACCAACAGCGGGAGAAAGCTGTCGCTTTATCACTATTGCAGAGGTTTATACGAGAAATACGGATATGATATATATTTATTCACCTTCCTGGAAGGCGACCAGGTTTTTGAAGATGAACTCAAAAACAAGCCCTATTTCATAAAGGAAGTGTACCGTGCTTCGGAAATCGGGGCGATAACCAAAATAGGCAATTTGTTTTTTAAGTCCCTGTTCTCAAAAAAATGGCCGTTGCAGTGTTCGTTGTATTTCAGCAGGTCAAATGTAAAGCGAATCAGGCAATTATGCGGCGAGCATCATTTTGACGTTGTCATCACGGATATGATAAGGACTGCTCCCTATATTGATGGTCTGGAGGGCGTTCCGGTAAAAATACTCGATATGGACGATCTGCTTTCCAAGCGGTATGAAAGAGAGCTTGCAGCGGATTCCGACCCGAATTTTATCGGGCAGTACAGCAAAAAAATGTCGGGACTGGCAAACAGGGTCATGCCCCTGCTCAAAAGCGCCGTTCTCACATTTGAGATAAAGCGCCTGCGCCATGCGGAACAGTATTACGCGCGGCTTTATGATCATGTGATATTCGTTTCCGACAAGGAAACAAAAGAGCTGAATTCCATGCTGCGTCAGGATAAATGCGTCACGGTCACGACCGGGGTTGATTATGATTATTTCAGCGAGGATATGCCCGTTGCCAAAACCGATCATTCGCTGTCTTTCATCGGAAATCTTGAATATCCGCCTAATGTCGATTCGCTCAAAATGATTGTAAATGACGTCCTTCCCTATGTGAAGGCTCCGGTGAAATTATACGTAGTGGGAAAGGCTCCTGATGAAGTGCGCTCTCAATTCGGCGAACAGGTTGAGTTTTTGGGTATGGTAGATGATATGAGACCTCATGTCAAGGCAACAATAATATTCCTTTCCCCGATTGCATACGGCAGCGGCATCAAGACAAAGATACTTGAGGCCATGGCGATGGGTCTTCCTGTCCTGACCAACTCAGTCGGTGCGGAGGGAATTAAGATAACTTCCGGAGTGAATGCCATTGTTTCTGATGATATGAAGTTTTTGGCGAAAGAAATAGACCGACTGCTCATGGATTCCGCTGAATGTGACAGAATTGCCGGTGAAGCACAGCGGCTTGTGAAGTCTGAATACCAGTGGAACGACATCTGGAATGGATTTGCATTATGCGGATTGGGTGAGTGATAGAATGAAAAAAGTATATATTATGTCTGCCAAATATGCTCCGGGGCATTTTTCCCATATGCTTGCCTATTACGAGCTTTTCAGGGAGATTGACTGTGTTCCGGTGCTGTATCTTGACAAGCAGTATGATTCGTTTGTCAAGGAATATCCGCAGTATGAGTTTCAATATATTTCGGGCGAATCAGAAGCACCGGATATTCTGTTCATCTACAACCTTTCTCCGGATGATACCTCCATTACCAAGCGATTCCAAAAGATCAACCCTGCCATGAAGGTGTATTTCGTCTATCACGAACCGTGGTACGGTTTCAGAGAATGGTTTCGGAATTTCAGGACGGGGACAGAATCCGCCAGAGAAACCGTTAAGGCTGTAGGACGGTATTTCTTTGTAAAGCGGCTGGTCAAGCGATGCACGAAAGTGATCCTTCCGTCCAATGCCGCCCTGTATAATTATGAAAAGTATTGTCGATTTAAAAATGTTGACTACGACGTATTTCCGCTGATCTTTACCGACGAGTGCGGAGAAAGCCTTACTGTGAATGACAAACAGTATTTTTCTTTCATAGCGACTGCCTCTAAATCGAGGAATTTCAGACTGTTTATCGAATACCTCAAATACAAGGCCAAAACAGATAAGACTGCCAAATTCCAGATTGCTACCAGAACGGATGTTTCGGAATATCTGGATGATGAATTGCAGGAGCTGATAGATCAGAGAAGGCTGATTGTCAATCACGGACATTCGCTTACTAATCAGGAAATCAATCTCGCTTATTCCATCAGCAACTGCACATGGATGCTCTACAACCGTTCCACACAAAGCGGCGTGATTTGCAAATCCTTTATGTTCGGAGCACCCGTGATTGCCTCTGAGATCGGCAGCTTCAAAGAGATAGTAACACCTGAAAACGGTGTAATTCTCTACGGCTCCTATTCGCTTGACGATATCGACAACGCCTATGAGAGCATAAGAAACAATTTATGCGCTTTGTCTGACGGGGCAAGGAATGCATTTATGTCCAATTTTTATTTTAGTAATCACGTTGACCGTTTTAAGGAGATAATTAATGGCTGAAGTGGCTCTTAGGAAGGATGTATGACAAAATGGTGATTCCTGTCTGTCTTGTAGTGTATCTGGTTCTGCTTTATTTCAACAGCAAAATGGGATTTCTTTTTTATGAGCTCCTTTGCGCGACAAATTACCTTGTTTCGTTATCCTTTATCCAGACGCTGGATCTCACGCTCCCCATTTATATCGTCTTTGCCTTGCTTCCCTATCAGGCCTCAGACAGCTTTAAGAAAAAGCTGCTGATTTTCGGAAGAATATCCACCTATAAAGGATGCGAATTCATTGTCCCCCTGGCTCACGAACTAGCGAAAAGAGCCGTTGACTGCCGTATCGTTGTAGCCGGAAAGGCTCTGGATGATGTGCAGCAACAGATGATGGACGGCATTGCAAAATGTGACAATGTGGAGCTCATCAATGAGTTTATTCCGGAAAACGAGCTGCACGGGTATTTTTATTCCGCTGACGCAAGTCTGATTCTGCACAAGTCTATCAGTCAGTCGGGCGTCATTATTGATGCTTACAGGCACGGACACCCGATCATATGCTTTGACATTGAGGGAATATCCGAATTTATCGGGGACAACACAGCGCTTGTTGCGCCGACATTTGACATCTCCAAAATGGCTGACAACATTGAAACACTGTATAAAAGCCACGGGCAATATCTGAAAATGTCCCGGAGCGCCTATGAGTTCGGCAAAAAAGTGTTTTCTGAGGTAGAAATGGCGAATTCCGTGATGAAATTCATAAGTGAAGAAACAAAAAGGTGAATCAATAAAGTGATTGTTTACTATTCGATTCTTGTGTATCTGCTGTATCTGGGCGTCATCAAAAAACTAAGCGAAAAGTATGAGAAATCTGACGAACTCATTGTTGCAATCGCGGCATTGATTCTGTTTTTCTTCGCGGCAATGAGAAGCATTCGTGTCGGCGCTGACACAAGACAGTATATAGGGCACTTCTTAATGCTGTCAAAAACCAATTGGATGGATCTGGGACATTATTCCTATAATTGGTATGGCGAACTGGAGTTCGGTTATAAAGTGTTCAATAAGCTGCTCTCTGTTTTCGGTCATCAGCAAACCATCACGATTGCCAACAGTGTCTTGCAGGTTGGATTAATCACCATCGTTATTTATAAGCAGTCCAAAGACAAATGGCTCAGCATTTTTCTGTATTTCTCCTTCTGCTTCTACCAGACGGCGTTGAACCTCACGCCGAGTTCATTTGTTTCTTATTTCCTGTTTTTGACGCTGCCGTTTATCAAGGACAAGAAGCTGATGAAATTCCTGATTTTTATCGGCATCGGGATGCTGTTCCATACGTCTGCGATTTTCTTCCTGCCGCTGTATTTTCTGTCGAAAATTGATATCAACAAAAAGACCATGGTAATTATAGGTGGCGTTTACGGATTAATTCTTGCCTTCTTCCCACTTTTTATAAAAATTCTTACCTTCATTCTTCCAAAGAAGTACAGTTCGTATATAGATGATTCTCACAAACGTACCGGGAATACCGTCGAGATACTGGTTCTGGTTGTTCAGATTCTCGCCATTGTTTTCTGCTTTCTTCAGATTGAAAAAAAGCAAAGGAAATCGGTTGTCAGGGAGAACAATCTCATTGTCTGGATGCTGATTTACGAAATACTGCTGTATCTGCTTTCTCTGAATTCATCTATGTTTCAAAGAGGTGCGTTTCTGTTTACTCCCTATTTTGTCATACTGCTTCCCAATCTGATCAGTTACATTAGCGATGAAAACCGAAAGAAGCTGACGACGCTCGCAATGGTCGGGTATGGAACGGCATTATACATTCTCCGAGTCATGATTAATAATGTGGGAAAAACGATGCCATATGAGTTTTTCTTCAATATGAGATAATTAAAGGAAGAATCGCCTAATGAAAATCAGTATAATTGTCCCTGTATATAAGACAGAAAAATACCTGGAAGAATGCATAAAATCGATTCTGGCTCAGACGTATACTGATTTTGAGCTGATTCTGATAGACGACGGCTCCCCTGACAATTCAGGCAACATTTGCGATCATTTTGCTCAAATGGATCAAAGAATCAGAGTTTTACATAAGCCAAACCAAGGCGTATCCGCCGCAAGAAATAACGGTCTTGATATGGCAAAAGGCGAATATATCTGCTTTGTGGATTCCGATGATTGCATTGATGAAAATTATCTGTCAATTCTATCACAGGATATGCATAAAGGCGGAATGACTGCCTGTCAATTGAATCATACCGGGAAAACTGCCCTAAGTGCCGATAAAGATGTATTGAGACCCGAAGAGGCTCAGATTTCGTGCTTTTCTGCTTTTGGAATGGGCGGATTTGCATGGGGAAAGTTATTTGATACGGAAATAATTAGATTGAACAAGTTAAGATTTGAGCAAGATCTTGCAATTTGTGAGGATTTATTATTTGTGATTCAATATTTGCGATACGCGACTGAGCCAGTCGTTTGGAATCATTCTTCGCTGTACTATTATCGACCAAATCAAAATGGTGCGGTCAAGAAACGCTTTCTTGCTCATGAAAATTTTAATAATACCGAATTGACAGAAATAACTGCTCTCGAGCGTAGTCAAGCGTATTTGCTTGATGAAGCAGAAATTGAAAGAGCATGGAATGTAAGAACTGTAAAAGCCGCTGTGAATACTATCCGAACCATGACCGCCAATCATGTCTATGATCATGAGAAAAAAAAGCGTTTATTGAAGATAGTGAGAGAAAACGTATTTCTCTGTTTGAAGAGCAGGTATCTGACAAAGAATGCAAAGCTTTCGGTGTTTGCTTGCGCATGTTCTCCAACGATGGAACTAAAAATGTGGATTTTGCATAATTGAAAGAAAGATGATACAATGAAAAAAATAGCAATCGTTACACTAAGCGGCGACTACAACTATGGCAACAGATTTCAGAATTATGCTGTTCAGGAGATATTAAAAAGAAAAAATTTTGATGTAGATACCATCATATATATTGAACGTGTTCCGGTAAGATTGATACGTTTTTTTTATAAATACATCACGGCTCTTTTCGGAGATTATGAATCAAGGCGTAATACAGGTATGATGCGGTTTACCCGCAAAAGAATCAGCCATGTCAATGTGCTTGGCAGAGGTATTCCTGCGAGACTGACAAAACGGTATGACTATTTTGTGGTAGGCAGCGATCAGGTCTGGAATCCGAAATTGAAAGAGTTTAATTACCAACGGTTCTTCCTCCGTTTCTGCGATAAAAGCAAACGCGTTTGTCTGTCGCCGAGCATCGGACTGGACTCGCTTCCGGAGAAATACATCGAACTGTTCCGCGAGGGTCTTTCCGGCTTTGAACACCTTTCGTGCCGGGAAGAAAAGGGCAGCCAACTCATCCGGCAGCTCACCGGCAGGGAATGCGAAACGCTGATTGACCCCACGTTAGCCCTGACCGCGGAGGAATGGAGAAAGATCGAACAAGAAAGACAGGTTCCTGAAAAATATATTTTGTTATTCCTCTTGGGAGAAAAAAGCGACGTTGTCAAGGATATTCTGGCAAAAGCGGATTCTGACTGTACCGTCATTGATGTTGGCGATAAAAAATCTGCCTATCATGCCGTTACCCCGGAGGAGCTTCTGTATCTGATAGATCATGCAAAACTTGTGATTACCGATTCGTTCCACCTGACTGCCTTTTCCATCAATTTCAATGTTCCTTTCTATGTTGTCGATCGGTTTGATTCAAAAAATGAAACCAACAATCAAATGAACAGCAGGATTATTTCATTGACAGGCATGTGTGGATTAGAGGACAGATATATAACAGGTTTAGTGGATCAAATTGATTTTGACTGTGATTTTACGTCTGCAAACAGGGAATTACCGGAACAAAGAATGAAGTTAGAAAAATATTTGGAGGAGTGCTTAGGCTAATGGCACAGCGAAGGAGTAAAAGCTTACTAAAGGGCACCTTGATATATGCCATTGGCAATCTTGGTACAAAGATCATTACATTTTTAATTGTTCCTCTCTATACCTATTATATTTCTCCGGATGATCTTGGCGATTATGACCTGCTTGTCACGACAGTGGCCTTGTTTACGCCCATCATTACGCTGCGGATTTCAGACGCCGCGTACAGATGGATGCTGAATGGCATAAAGGATAAGGTAGATTGCATTTCCGCCACCTACCGGGTGCTGATTATCAGTTCGGCTGCTGCCTCCTTTATCATTCTGTTGGTCAATCAGTTTGTGCCGATAGCCTATTACGGGTATTTTATTCTTCTTCTGGTCTGTGGAAGATGGCTGGAATCGCTGCAGACGCTAGTGAGAGGCTTAAAGAAACAGAGCCTTTTCGCGGCTTCAGGAATCATTTACACCGTCATTCTGGTTTCGCTCAACATCATAAAGATTATCTTTCTCAAGGAAGGCATTGAAGCTTTATTCCAAAGTACAGTAATCAGTCAGATGATCACCATTGCCGTGCTGCTGCTCTGTTCCAGGGAGCTGAGAACAGGTTTTCACATTATCCCGGACAGCAGAAGGCTGACAGTGGAATTTTTAAAGTATTCTGCCCCCTTAGTTCCGTCCGGTCTGAGCTGGTGGATCATGAGCGCGTCTGACAGATACGTGATCAGGGCGGCTTTAGGCAGTTCAGCGAATGGCATTTTTGCTATTTCCAGCAAATTTCCCGCAGTTGTGTCAATGGTGTTTACGATCATAAATTTTGCATGGACAGACTTAGCATTATCTGACCTGAAGGACAACAAAGAAACATCGGATTACTCCTCTGAACTGTTTTCGAATATTTACAGAATTGCGATATCCTTTACGTGGATACTTATCCCGGCAACCAACATCGTTTTCTCATTCGTGATCAGTGCGACGTATCAGGAGAGTGCCCAATATATAGGCTTCTTATATCTGGGAGCAGTATTTCAGGGATTTACATCATTTATCAGCGCGGGGCTGTTAAAGAACGCTCATACCAAAAGAATAGCAAGATCAAGCATGATAGGCGCGGCTGTCAATCTTGTTGTTGATCTTGTGGCGATCCAACTGATCGGGCTTCACGCCGCTTCCTTGTCGACGTTTTTAGGCTTCTTTGTGATGTGGCTGTTAAGGATGCGGGACCTGAATCAAGTGACCCCGATACGCATTAATTGGAAAGAAGCAATCGCTACATTGATTCTTTCGGTATTGATGATCGGGGCGACGATGAACGCGGGTGTGGCAGTCAATATCTGTCTGTTTATTCCGGCCGTTGTGGTTTTTTGTGTGATCAATCGTAGAATCATTCTTTCCATGTACAAGGCGGTAATGAAGAAATGATAAATGCGTTGGCTTGTAAGAATAATAATCTCCATGATCGGATGAATGCATCTTCCGGCGGTGTATTTATTGTGATTGCGAGGGAGATTGTCAATAGCGGCGGCGTTGTCTATGGCGCTGCTTTTGACGAGGATTTTTCAGTGGTTCACGTTCGCGTGACGGAGCCGGCTGATCTGGACAGACTCTGTCAAAGCAAATATGCCTTCAGCTCGTTTGGAAATGCCATCCGTCAGTGTGAGAAAGATCTCAAAGAGGGCAGGCAGGTTCTTTTTGTCGGCTCCCCCTGTCAGGTTGCCGCACTGACCAGGAAATTGGAAAAGCCCTATGAAAAACTCTTCCTGGTGGATATTGTGTGTCACGGCGCACCCAGCGCAGCCACATGGAAAAAGTATCTGAATGAAATCAGCAGGGGCAAGCAGATTGATAGTATCCAATTCAGAGACAAACGTGAGGGCTGGCTGAATTATCATCTCACAATCGAATATGCGGATGGGACAAGCTATTCCGTCAATCATAAAAACGAGCTGTATATGCGGGCCTTTATTGATAATACTATCCTGAGCGAAGGCTGCTATAGCTGCCAGTATAAAGGAATCGAAACACGCGTGTCCGATCTCACACTGGGCGACTATTGGGGCGCGGATACGCTTTCGCCGGCGTTCTTTGACGACAACGGCGTTTCGCTTGTGCTGATTCATACCGCCAGAGGACAGGCTATGATCGAAAAAATCTCATCCTGTCTGGATAGCATTGAAATAGACCTTGACGCCGCCATCTCGCGCAATCCGTCCATTATGAAACCGTCCCGACCGGGCATTCTCCGGGATAGAGTGAAGGCGTACGAGATAAAAACAGGAAGTCTGTATAAAGCGCTCAATCACTATTATCATCCGGCTCTTATCAGAAAATTTCTTGTAAAATTCTATAAGAAATGGCTGCTGATCAGTGGCAAGATAAAAGCCAGACAAGCGGCAGAAAAATCTGATTAGTTTGTTCGGTTCTCTTTCACATGCTTGAGGGTGATTTTTTAAGATTTAGATTTTTTATTGAAATAATCTTGATTTATTTTAAATAATGTGATAGAATACAAGTACAAAAAAACATCATAATCTAAGGAGTGATTGTTTTGAAAAAACAATTGTGTAAGCCAATCTGGAAACGCTGTTTTACGTTTGCGCTTGCGGCAGCTCTGGTCATGCAAATGATTGCATCACCGTCGCTGACCGCGTTTGCCGCAGAAGATACAGCAGCAACAGTCAGCGCGTCTGATCTGCAGGCGGTGGAGACTGTTTCCTCCGAGCCTCAGACCGAGACGCCCGCAGCAGAAGACGCAGTCGAGGATTCCGCGCCCGAAGCCGATCTGAAAGCCGCGCCGACAGAACCCGAAGCAGCCGAGGCCGTGACTTATCTGGACGTTGACGGAAGTGTGCAGTCTGTTACGGATTACAATGAAGTGACGAAAAAGAGCCATAATCTCAGCAATTCCGGCTGGTATGTCGTTAAGAGCAGCTGTTCTGTTTCAAGCAACATAGTTGTGGGTGAAGATGTTAAGCTGATCCTTTGCGACGGCGCTACACTCACCACGACCGGAGGCATCAGTGTAGTCTCTGGTAAAAAACTTACCATCTATGCCCAGTCTACAGGTAGCAATAAAGGCGCTATCAGCGCAAAAGCCAAGTCTAATTATGCCGCTATCGGCGGTTACGGAAGCAAAGCTTCAACCCGTCAGGCCGGTACCATTATTATCAACGGTGGCAAGATTACAGCAAGCGCCGCCTCTTCAAAATATGTTGCCGCCATCGGTGGCGCGCAATCCGGTGGTGTGGATAATATTACGATTAACGGCGGTGAAGTAAATGTAACCGCTACGTCCAATTATCTGTTCTCTGCTTATTCCGCTCTTGGATTTGGTTTCGGTGGCAACAGAAAAGATTCCAATGTCACCATTAACGGCGGTCAGGTCAAAGTCACTGGACCCACCTGCAATAACGGTTATGGAATCGGCGCAAAAACCATAAAACTCAGCTACACCAATTCCACCGACTCGATCTACGCAACCAGCTACTACAAAGCCCCCACGCTGGAAAAAGATTTTATTATCGAGGGTACGGAAACAGACGCTACACCTACCAATATTGCCGGCAAGACCATTGTTCCCAAGCCTGCTCCTCTGACCGTCTACTCGATCACCTATGATCTCGACGACGGTGAAGTGGCGAACGCCAACCCCACGGAGTACACCGTTGAAACCGAAACCTTCACCCTCAACAACCCCACCAGGGAAGGCTATACCTTTATCGGCTGGAGCGGCACAGGCATCGACGGAACCGCGATGGTCGTTACCGTTGAAAAGGGCAGCGAAGGCGACAGAGCTTACAAAGCCAACTGGCAAATAAACCAATACACCGTCACGATTGTCGAAAACGAGGGTTGTGATATCAAAGTCCTTGCTGTTGAAGATGGCGATGGTGAAAACAGTCAGGGTGAAACCAAGCTCCTTCACAACGGTGATGCTGTGGATTACAACACCGATATCGACGTGACTGTCACAGCAAGACCGGGCTACGATCTTGAGTCCGCATCAGCACAGATGGGCGACGAGGAAATCAATCTTCTGGAAGTGACTTCCGTTACCGTTAATAATGATATTTCTATTTCGGCAAACGTCAAAATGAAGCATTTCTCACTTGAAGACATCAAGCATGACAACGGCGCTGCGCCTGCTGTGATCTGCGGCGATTACGCGCTTTACGCAATCCCCTATGGCACAGAGGTTGAAATCACCGCTGGCGAACCGGACGAAGGCTATGAATTCATCGGCTTCTATCGTTCCAACGGCGTTCTGCTGGAAAAGAACACCACTTACACCTTTACTGTTATCGCAGTTCCCATGATCGAAGCCCGCTATCAGAAGATCAGCGGAAATGTGGTCACCTTCATGTCCAACGGTCAGGTGTACAAGTCTGAAACCTACGAAACATTTACAGCCGATGATATGCCTGCTGATCCTTCGGCAGCTTACGGTTTTGAGTTTAAAGGCTGGAGCATGACCCCGGAGCAGATCAATGAAGCCCTTCAGAACGGCAATGTCACGGTTGAAGCATTATTTGAACCTGTGAAGGAATCCTTTGTCGTTTCGATTTACAACGGCGAAAGTGAAACCCCCGAAGAAGTCAATTGTACAGAAGGCAAAATCATTACCAGAAAAGCCACAGCAGTGGAAGGCAAGCATTTTGCATATTGGACGCTTGATAACGATATTATCTCCTACAATCCTACTGTTTCCTATTTTGCAACCAAAGGTGGAGAGCTGAGAGCTGTTTACTCAACCGATCAAGTAGAAGCAATCGCTACAGCGACCATCAAATTCGTAAAATACAATGTCGAAACAAAGAAGCTCACCGTTAATGCTTATCTGGCTCTTCCCAATGATCAATGCACCATCGTAAAGGCCGGATTGGTGGCAGCGGCTGCCGATGGATCTTATAATCCTGATGATGAGCTGACCGATGAAAATGCGGATTATGCCAAGTTCCTGAAGTCTGCCGAGGGTAAGTCCGCCCCTGTGGATTACACATGGAACAAGAGCAACGTCTTCCCCGGTAACGAATGGTACGTTCGTGCCCGTCTTTGCTACAAAGACGAAAACGGTGTTGAACACACGGTTTATGGACCTCGTATTACCATTACCGCAGGCACAGATTATGACTCCACAGAAAAGGGAACCGCGAAGATCAAAGATTACAAATACGTTCCAGAGACCAACAGGGCAACCTTTATTGCGTATCTGGCTGTTCCCGAGAACGGCGTGATCGTCAAAGCGGGACTGGTGGCGTCCTCTTCAAAAGAGTTTGATTTTGAAAACGATGTCCTGACCGCTTCCAACGCCAAATACGTCAAGTCATTGGCTGCGGCAGTCGGCAAGAGTGCGCCTGTCAATTACACCTGGAACAAGAATAATATCATTGAAGGAGACGATTGGTATGCTCGCGCCTGGCTGGTCTACGATCTTGATGGCGTTCGTCATACCGTTTACAGCGATTTGGTGGTATTAAAGACGAAATAAGAATCCATCCTTCATAAAGCTGAAAGAGGTGAATGAATTGTTTCAGAAATATGAAAAGCTTGAAATGGAAGTCATTGCATTTGATGTGGAAGATGTGATCACCACGTCGGGTGAACCCAACCCCGGAGACGTAATCATCGGCGAAGAACATGATGACTAATGACATTTCAGCATAGGTTCTTTTGACGGACTATTGATGAATCATAAAACAAACGGCAGGCGGCCTTGGCTGTCTGCCGTTTGTTGTAAACAATGTAAATGCTGTAAAGGAGAAGGCGCATGATAACGGATACTTACCGGTTTGCGGACAAACTCATTCAGATTTCCTCGATTTATCCTTATGTTCATGAATACTGCGCGGATTATCTAGCGTCAGGGACGCCGGACTTCCCGGTCATCACCACCGCGGAAGATATCGGCTTTGAGAGGGAAAAATCACGCCGTGAGGATATCGTGGCCGGCCGTTGCATCCGGGAGTTTTCCGCGGAATATCTTGAATCGCTTGCGGTCTACCGCAGGATCGCCGAAAAAATGCCGACATACGACACCATTCTGTTTCACGGTTCAGTGGTGGCAGTAGACGGCGAGGGGTATCTTTTTACCGCCAAAAGCGGAACGGGAAAATCCACCCATACGCAATTATGGGTGGACTATTTCGGAGAACGTGCTATAATAATCAATGACGACAAGCCGCTGATCCGGATTGCGGACGGCATGGTCACGGCATTCGGAACGCCCTATAACGGCAAGCACCGTCGCGGCTGCCCGCAGTCTGTTCCGCTCAAAGCCATCTGCACGCTGGAGCAGGCGGCGGAAAATCATATTGAGCCGGCAGGGAAGAGGGACGTCTATCCGCTTTTGGTGCAGCAGGCTTACCGACCGTCGGATCCGGTCATGCTTGCGAGGACACTCACGCTGCTTGACCGCATGACGGAACATGTCGGGCTCTACCGTTTACGCTGCAATATGGATATAGAGGCGGCGAAAGTTGCTTATCACGGAATGAAAGGATAGATGGTCATGAAGTTAAACTCCCGATTTATCGTGCACCAGACAGCCAAGGATACCATTATTGTGCCAACCGCCTCCGCGGGCTTTTCCGGCGTGGTAAAAGGCAATCAGGCCCTCGGCAGCATCGTAAAGCTGCTGCGGAAGGATGTGACGGAAGCGGATATCATCGCCGCCATGAAAGCAAGCTACGACGCTCCCGATGGACTGATCGAACGGGATGTGAGGCACGCGCTTGACGAATTGCGGAAAATAGGTGCGATTGATGAGTAACATCACATTTGAAGAAATCATCCGGCGCGAAGGCAGGCTGGTTTACACCAATGTCGGGGACAGCATGCTTCCGCTGATCCGTCAGGGCAGGGATCTGCTGGTCATCGAAAAAACAAGCGGTCGGCTGAAAAAATACGACGTCCCGCTGTATAAGCGGGATTCGGGACAATATGTGCTGCACAGGATTCTGAAGGTGCGGCAGGAGGATTACGTGATCTGCGGCGATAACCGCTGGAGAAGGGAATACGGCATTACTGACCGGCACATTATCGGCGTGCTGACTGCCGTTGTGCGGGATGGCAGGGAGATTTCCGTCACCGATTGGCGATATCGTGTTTATGTGCATGTATGGTGCGATTTCTTTCCGCTGCGAGCCTTGGTGCTGATTTTTCTTCGTGGACTAAGACGCCTGAAAAGGCGGAAAAGAAGAAAAAGCTGAGGCTGCTCCCTGATCGCCGGTCTGTCTGATGTGGAGAGAGAATGCAATTGATCAAAAAATGGAGGGAAGGATTTATGGCAGCTCTGACCGAAAAAGTCTATATCAGGACAGCCAAAGAAGTGACATATCTGGCTGCGTGCGCCGTGAACGGGGAAACACCCGACAGGGAAAGAATAGCGCGGATGAATCTGGACAATCTGTATACCGTGGCCAATGGGCATCAGCTGACCGCCGTTACCGCGATGGCTCTCGAAAAGGCGGGAGTCAGATCCGCGCCATTCACGCAGGCCAAGGGAAAGGCTATACGGAAAAATGCCGCGCTGGATCTCGACAGAGCTGCCCTGACAGAGCGGCTTGAAGCGGAAAAAATCTGGTATATGCCGCTCAAAGGAGCCGTGCTGGCCGGGTATTACCCGGAATACGGCATGCGGCAGATGTCGGACAATGACATTCTGATTGACGCAAGCCGTTCCAAAGATGTCAGGAAAATCATGATCTCCCTCGGTTTTTCCCTGGAGCAGTATGGGGGAGAAATGCATGACGAATATGTCAAAAAGCCTGTCAGTTATTTTGAGATCCACCGTTCGCTTTTCAATCACACCAACGGTAAGATGTATGACTATTACAAAGACGTTGCGTTGCGGCTGATCAGCGAGGAGAGCACAACGGCGCGGCGTTTCAGCGAGGAGGACTTCTATGTCTACCTCATCGCGCATGAATACAGGCATTTTTCCGAATCCGGCACAGGGCTTCGTTCGCTGCTGGATGTTTATGTCTTCTGGCGAAAATTCGGTGATCAATTGGACAGGGATTATCTGGAGGCGGAGCTGGAAAAGCTTGACCTCGCGGATTTTGAGAAGCAGAACAGAGAGCTTTCGCTGCGGCTGTTTTCGGGAGAAAATCTCTCGCCGCAGGAGGAAGAACGGTTGCGGTATTATATTATCTCCGGCGTGTACGGAACCGTACAGAATAAAATAATAAAGCAGGGACGCTGGCGTTACTTCTGGTCGAATCTGTTTTTGCCCTATCCACAGATGGCCATCCAATATCCGGTTTTGAGAAAGCTGCCGTTTCTGTTGCCGGTCTGCTGGCTTTCTCGCCTGATCAGGAGATTGGTTTTCAAGCCCAATCGAATCCTGAATAAACTGAAAAGCTTATGGAATTACGGAAAACAAACAAAGGGTCACTGAGGAATTTCAAAATACAGACCATCGATTCCACCGCATTGCCAACTGCTTTGCGGTGGTTATTTTTTTTGTTTTATCACAATTCCCAGCGTCTTTTTGATATGATCTCTGTGAAAAATCAAAATACGTCCCCAGCGGAAAACAAGTCCAGCCGGATATAACAGCGGAACTTTGTTGACAAAAGCCACGGAATGTTTCATGTAATTCATATCCGGAAATATCTGGCGCAAAAGGAAGCCTGCTTTTGATTGATTTTTCAGTTCATTGCGGATGCCGTGATCCAGTGAACCGTATGTGCCGGCCGACAGATAAAACCGCAGCATGTCCGTTTCTTCATCGGTCAGATCGGGAAGGGTGTCCGCGGAAAAGACCTTGAACGCGAGTTTTCTGCGTTTCTGTTCAAAATCGGCAATGGCAAGCTGCCCGCACTGCTTGGTGATATACTCCCAGTCAAGGGTGTTCCCCTTGGCTTTGCAATAGACGTAACAGTCCATCAGGGACCGTATGCCCGTGCCGTTTCTGCTGTAGTGAACCCATTCATGGGCGGTCATGTAGATGTAGAAATCTTCATCCGAAAAATGATACCCGAAGCGGTTGCCGTCGTCCTTACGGAGCAATCGCTTCACATCGGCATAATACAGATTCACCGGATGGTCGTGGTTCTCGCTGAATAATGCCGTGTGCAGCTCAAAATTCAGCACGGGCGGCTTCATGTATACATCATGATGCCACCTTCCGAAGCTCTTCACCTCATAACCGTGGGAAAGCATGATTTCTTTGACCTGCTGTCTTTTTCCGGCGTCGTAAAGAATATCGCTGTCAGCCATTTCACGCATCCCGTTCTCTGGATAGAGGTCTTTCAGCACGGAGCCTTTCAGGGGCATATACCAAATGCCCTGCTGTTCAAATTCGGCAAGAACAGCCGAACGCTCCAATTCAAAATAGATGTTATTGCGGACGGCTTTCTTATAAGCCTGATCGAAAGGCTTGTTCTCAACGCCAGCCCGTTTCAGGGCAATGCAGACCGTGCCCCTGACAGAATGCAGCTTGGCCAGGCGATAGAGTTCATCCGGATCCATCTCCTGTACCGTTGCCGAGTCGGGCGTGATGCCGTTTACAGCGCAGGACAGCAGACAGAGCAGTTTCTTTTGTGTATCGTTCATTCTTCCAACGCTCCAATGGAACGGAGTTTTCCGATGATATCCGCCACATCACGGGAAACGGTGGCGCGGTCAGCTCCTTCATATTCCGCAAGGAGCCTGTCCACGATGGTGCTTTCCGTTGTGTCGGATTTCAGGCATTCGACGATGAATGCGGCTGTTTCGTTGTTCTTCACGATGCCCTTGAAGGTCGCATCGCCGGTGCTGATCATATAATGCTCGCCTTTGGTTTCGTGAGTGAGAAAACGGGGATTCAGTTTCATATCATGATCCTTTCTTTCTGATAATGATCAAACGGCAGGACAGCCGAAGCCGCCTGCCGTTTGTTTATTTTGCTTTAAGAGCCTGTTTAGAATCTCTCCACGCACGTCTGGCTTGCATATTTTCCGCCATATTTTGCCAAAATCCTCGTTAATACACAAAGTATTGCCTGCGGTTTTGGCTGCATCTGGCGAAAAATCTGACTGCGCCATCCGCACACGTGGAGATTCTAAACAGGCTCTAAGAGGTCAGATTGATGAGCTCTCAATCGTCACCTTCTTCTCCCATAATAACACCATTACCAGAAGTCGTAATCACATCTTCGGTTTCAAATTCGGTAATCTCCATCTGGGGGGTAATGTAGGGAATCATTGGGAATCCTTTCCTTTCTAAATAAATTAGGTTTGGGTTGAAATCATCATGCGCAGCAACATGGATGTCATGCGTAGCTGCACGCCATGATTGTATATACTCTTTATACCACACGTAACGGAAAAAGTCAAGAATACGGGTGTGAATTAATCAAAAAGACTTTCGGAAATTTTTGTATCGTCATTTGGCTTGTGAATGACTTTCTTTGCCCAATCTTTATTACTACGATAGAAATAGTGGTGAATTCTCCCGCGAGTGTCTGCTTTTTTTTGTTGTTTGGCAGGGTTCAGTTCTTGGAATCATCAAGGGCGAGGTAAGCGGATTTTATGCTGTTATAGCTGTCCGCCAGACCGGGCGTTTGCAGAATCTTATCCCAATCGCCGCTTACACCGGCGTCTTCAAGCAGTCCCTGATATTCGTCCAGATTCCCGTCAGCGATTGTCTTGTCGAGCATCGGAAAAACGCCGTTTGAAAATACCGAGTGAACGCTGCTTTTTGCGTTCTCGTCCATCGATTCGAGGGTTGCCTCAAAGGTCGATTTCAGCTTGGCAATGTCTTCCTCGGTGTAGCCTTTTTCAGCCGCGAGTGCTGCCAGATCATGGGCAATGATGGCCTGTTTCAGCGATGAACCGGCTGTCCCTTCGCCTACGGTTCCGGCGTGTTCGATGACATTCGCCAGATCTTCATCCACTGCCGCGTCGGACATCTGTGATTCTGTCGCGGATTCCGTGGGCTTGTCATTCTTCCTGTTGCTGTCCCCGCAGGCTGTAATGGCTGCCGCTGCGAGCAGTGCGATGGCACATGCCGTCAATCTGAAAAGTAGCTTTTTCATAATGAATACCTCCTGAAATGATTGTCTCCGCGGTCATTCGCAGAGAATTTCGATGATTGGCATGATTATTATAGCACATCATGATCAAATAGACAATATCCTTCAGGTATACAGATTTGTAAATTAATTGTTATTTCATTGACGGATTTCCATACAAATGTAATAGTCTGCTAACATCCGGTTAATACAATTCTCATAACATTGTATTATAATTCTCACGGAAGGAAGTGTGGAAATGGACAATAAACTGACAGTGCTCCTGTCTGTGTTCATCATTTTGTCTGTGATTGTGATCGGGGCGATTTTAGCGGTTCAAAGCCAATCCGGACAGGGCGATGACAGAAGGGACAGGGGTTCCATCCAGAACGGGACTCTCAGAGTGGACTTTATAGACGTCGGGAAAGGCGACTGCATTCTGATACGTTCCCAAAATCACACGGTACTCATCGACACCGGATATAAAGAAACGGCCGACGATGTAGCCGAATACCTTGACGCTTCGGAGGTAGGGGTGATCGATGAGCTGATTCTCACCCACTATGATAAAGATCACATCGGCGGCGCCAAGCAGCTGCTTTCAAATTATCCCGTCAAAAAACTGTATATTCCTGATTACCAAAAGGACAGCAAGAAGTACAAAAAACTGATAAAAGCAGTGGATAAGAGCAATGTACCGGTGGAATGCGTGCCGGAGGAAATCACCTTTTCGGCCGATCATGTCAGATATACCGTGATGCCGAGCGGCGTTGCCTACGATGACAAGACCGAGAACGACAACGATATGTCGCTGCTGGTGACGGTGGAACATGCAAATGATTCGTACCTGTTTACCGGCGATATAGAGGAAGAAGGCATACGCTGCCTGCTGAACAAAACGGGACGGACATATGACCTTCTGAAAATGCCGCATCACGGAAGAATGGAGAAGAATACCAAGGCCTTGCTGAACAGCGTCAAGCCGAAGTACGTGATTATCACGGACGATAAGGAAAACAGAGCCGACAGCAAGCTGCGCCGTCTTCTCGAAAGCGAAGGCATCCTTTATTTCTGTACCAGTGAAAAAGGTTCTGTGACGATCACGGGAAACGGCAGAGGAATGCAGGTGAAATGTGATCAAAACGCGAAGTCGGATTGACTTCATGGAAAATACCGCGGTAAAGCCAGGTGAAGAAGGCGTATGTGCTGTTCTGAGAATGGATGTCAGGAGCAGCGCATACGCTTTTCTTTCTGAGAAACAGGTCGCGCAACGGTTTCCGGTTGCCCTTACCGTATGGCAAAAAAACAAGGATCGGATTCGGCAAAGAATTGGGGATAAACGATTGAAAAAAATAAAAAATCTTCCATCATCTTTGTAACGAATGGAAGAAAAGATGCATTAACGTAGTGAAAGGGCAAAGGAGGTGAGCCTGATGCATCGAAGTGAAAGCGACGCCGACATTCAGCGGAATTATCAGGAATACGCCCGGACGGTCTATAAATACCTGCTGTCGCTGACGCGGGATGAACAGATCGCGGAGGAACTGACGCAGGAAACATTCTTCCAGGCCATCAAGTCCTGTGAGAAGTACGACGGCAGCTGTTCCATGCCGACATGGCTCTGCGCCATTGCCAAGAACGTGCTGCGTACCTATCGCCGCAAGCACCCGCCGCAGGAGAATATCGACGACGTTCCGGAGGAAGCGTTTTCCATCCCTTCCGCTGAAAGCGGAGCGGAGGCCTCGGATGAAAGAGTGCGGCTCTTCCGCCGGCTGCATGAGCTGGCCGAACCCTACCGGGAAGTGATGTACCTGCGGATATACGGGGGTCTCTCCTTCCGGGAGATCGGGGAAGTACACAGCAAGACCGAAAACTGGGCGCGGGTGACATTCTACCGCGGAAAGGAAAAACTGAAGGAGGAGTTATTATCATGAGCAAAACCAACATTCCATGCGATACGGTGAGGGATTTGTTTCCTTCCTATATCGATAAACTGACAAGCGACACCACCAACCAACTGATCGAGGAACACATTTCCGAATGTGCGGCCTGTTCCGACATTCTCAATTCCATGCGTGCGCCGGAAGCAGCGGCCGTGGAAACGGCGCAGAAGGAGACAAAGGACATTGATTTCCTCAAAAAGAACAAAAGGCGCAATCTCAAAATCATCGTCGGCAGCGTTGCGGGAGCCCTTGCGCTTGTCATCGTGATTCTCCTGATGAAAGCGTTTGTCATCGGCGAGGCGAATTACAGCGGGCTGGTGGCCAGCCGTGTGGAAGTGAGCGGCAGCGACGTCACGCTGACTGCGGTGCCGATTGACAGCGTTCACGCCATCTCCGGTCTGACTTTTGAAGAAGAAGACGGCGTTGTCACCGTCCGGGCCAGAGCCGTTATGACGAGCTTCCTGCACAGAGGCGATCTCCGCAGGGAATTCACTGCCAGCCAAAGCATTTGCCGTATCGTGCTGGGCGGGCAGATTATCTGGGAAGACGGAGCGCCGGTGTCATTCTTTACGTCGCAGGTCTACCAGACAAGGCACGACTACGTGGGTTCCATGCCCGACAACCAGCGCACCGCCGAAGCGCTTAATATGAGCCGTTATCTCGGCAGCTTTTCCAGTGAACTGAAAACAGCGCAGGAGCCGTATGTCTGGAAGATCATTTTCGACAAGGAAGTTTCCAAGAACGAAATAGCCATCCGGGAGGACGACATGGAGCGGTTCGCCTACGTGCTGCTCGGCGTGATCGGCAATCTCGACGAGGTGGAATATTCCTACACGATAGACGGAGAGAGCTTCACCAAATCCATCACCGCACAGGACGCGACGGAATTCCTCGGCAGGAATATCAAGGACTGCGGCAGAAGTCCCCGCATTCTCGGCGAACTGCTCAAAAAGACCGGTCTGGACACCTACGCCATGGGATATGAACCGGACCTGGCATTCAGCCGAAATGTCACGCTGAATCTTGTCAACTTTACCGAAGGTGAGATTCAGGCGATCAGCTACTCGATTTACTCAGACGGAGATCTGATCAGCAGCGGAGGCGCGAGCAACGCCGACAACAGTTCCATCAAACGGGGTGAGATATTCACCGTCTTCTTTGAGCACGGCGATCTCGGCAGCGGGAAAAACGTCATGATTGAGCTTGGCATTGAAATGCCTGACGGAAATAACTACACGGTCAAGGATAGCATCCGTGTCCCATCTCAGGACGGAGCGGAAACGGCTTTACTGCTCTGCGGCAATGAGAAGGACGGTTTCAGGCTGGAACAATAGTTTGGCGGTCCGGCTTGTAAAGCCAGGATAATGAAGCGGTGATCGGCTGACGCAGAACGAAGCGTGAATCGGATTCGTTGATCGACAATTAAACAATGTGTAAATCCATCAAACGGCAGGCGGCTTGAAGCTGTCTGCCGTTTGAGATTTTTTACGGGCGAGCAATGGCTCTTTCCATGAATCATCAACAGGTTACGGGATAAAAACAGCCGTTCTATTGCGTCGGATCATGAATACGACATATTGCGTTGATTGTCTTGTAAAAGCAAGGGGAAGGAGCAGGCTATGGAGCTGACCGATGTAATAGGAGGCATGTGGATTTGCGGGGAGGGCAGATCGGTGCTCTTTATTGGAGAAGTCTGGATAATTAATAATTTTTTTATTGATTTGTTCGATAAAAGTGATATAATAGTATAAAATTTATGATTTATTATCGTTCCATGTCTTGTGAAAGAAGGAAAGGAAGTCAATTTATGCTCAAAAGGAAGATCAGGAAATTCGTTATCAGGCTGGATGCGTCGTTTCTGGCTTTGGCCATGCTGTGTGCGATGCTGCCGCTCAGTGCATTTGCCGCGTCGGCCAACGCAGGCGACTCCGGCGACCGTTCGGGCAATGTGCCTCAGGTGACGTCTCTGGTCAATAAACAACAGTTCAGCGGCACCAATTCTTTTGGCGAGCTTCTTGTTGACCAGATAAACACCTACAACAACGGCTCGTTCAGTAATGATGATGCACAGTCCACCTATGTGGTTACGGATACGCAAATACAGAATAAAACGGCTCATGTGAAGTATTCCGTGCTCAGCGACTGCCGTTTGACAGTGGGAATTTACACCGAGGACGGAATAGAGATGCTTGGGTCGGGAAGCTCGCTGATTCAGGCGTCAGGCAAAACGGCGGATGTATCCATTGATATAGACGAGATGCCGGAATACTTTCTGGTGAAGGCTTTTCTGACTGACAGTGTGACCGACATTCCTTTGGGTAAAGCGTTTGTTTGTGAGCTTTACACCAAAGAAATACAGGATTTGAAGAGCCTGACGCTCGATGATTTTGAGGATAGAGAATTCATCAACTTTGACGACAGCGCCTACACCAACTTTGCCGTTTTTCGCGCCGGTGTTTTTTCGATCCGTTCCGGCGGCGTCAATGTGTATGATGAAACCTCTTCTTCAACGGCCGCAAAAAAATATGTTTTTAAGAATGCCGATCAGACATTGCGGTCACTCCAAAGAGGAGATGTGTTTTCCTGTCTGCATGGCGACGATGTTCTGATTGTCAAAGTGGCGGATATTCAGCAGGTGAAAGAGAATAACTCCTACACGGTGACAATTTTGGGCTCCAATGACCTTGGCATGGATGACGTGTTTGATTATGTCAAGATCGAAAGCGGCGGAAAAATCAAGGATTATGAGCTGGATGACAGTGTGCTTGACGAATATACAACGGCGGTTGATTATCGTGAAAGCCCTGTGTATCATTTGCTGGCGGATTCCGAAAGCAACTCGAATACCGACGGTCATTCGGTTAAGCTGCACGGTCTTCCCGAAACTTACGAATATGTGATGGATTGCGTGCATTATTCCGCAGAGATAGGTGGTAATAAGGAAGATGATCATGAAGATGATCATGAAGATGACGTAGAAATAGGTGGCGTGGAAGTAGAACCACACTGTTCGGTTGAGGTCGATGTGGGAATGAAGTTAAAAACCACGATTGACTATTATTTTTCACTCCGCAGACAGTATTTTTCAATGGAGAATGAATATAAGCTTGCTTTTTCGTTAGGAATTACCGGTGAAGTTTCCTTTAAGATTCCTTTCTGCAAGGTATCGGTTGTGATTCAGCCGGGTCTGAATTTGGATGTTGTGGCCAGGTTTGTGGTAACTATGGAAGGAAGCGTTCAAGTGGAATATTCCTTCACGCAGTCAAGCCTCTTTATCTATTCGTCATTGAGCGGTGCCAGATCGGAAGAACCGCCTCCGTCTTTTGATACGGAGTTGTCAATAGAGGGCTCTCTGTTCGTCGGATTGGAGATTGAGTTAACCCCTGTTGTCATAGAGGAACATGTGGCAAAAGTACCTGTTACCCTGAGTTTTGGAGTCAAGTTTTCTGGTGAACCGGAAACGGTTACGCTTCCGGGTATGGATTATCTGATACATGACTGCGCGTTATGTATAAAAGGCGAGACTTCTTTTTCTGCTGAAATAGAATTTGAAGTTGACGCCTGGAACTGTAAAATAGTAGGAGCACAATGGGATATTGCCAAAGATATTCATCTGTATGATTGGTATCATTCGGTGGTTCCTCATAACAAAAAAGGCATTGGCACCTGCCCGTACAAGAAATTTCTTGTTGAAACGCAGGTGTGTGACGAGGAGGGCAATCCCGTTACCAACGCTCTGATAACGGTCAACAGCGATCCGGCCATACAGGCGTCCACCGATGAAAACGGAAACTGCTCCTTCTACCTGCATCTTGGAAAATACACATATGTCGCGTCCAAAGGCGATCAGGAGATTACAGACAGTTTCAGAGTGGAAGCGAAGAAGTGTTCGCTGGATATTGTGATGGAAATCGCCCCGGATGATCCCGAAGTTCCTGATGAACCGGTGATTCCGGATGAACCCGTTGACCCGTCTTTCCCTGAGGAAAACGGGGAAATTGTTGCGACAGGCAACTGCGGAGACTCTGGCTCGGTCGATGCTCCGCCTGCCGACAACCTGAAGTGGACGCTCTACGAGAGCGGTCTCCTGGAGATTACCGGCTCGGGATACATGCAGGATAATTTATGGAACGATGCGGGTTGGAATGATACGTTCCGTTTCAACGGACAGGAAGTCAAGATAAAATATCTGAAAGTGATGGGCGCGGAAGGCATATCCTACAGAGCCTTTGCGAATCTGCCGCTGCTGAATGTGTATCTTTCTTCATCGGTAAAGACGATTGGCGAAGAAGCATTCAAAGGCTGCAGTAAGCTTGTATCCATCAATATTCCTGCCTCGGTCAAAGACATTAATGAATTGGCTTTTTTTGACTGTAAAAAGCTGGGTTCCGTTACCATTCCCGAGTCGGTGGTTTCAGGATCCCTTGAAGAGGCTTTTTCCGGTTGCGACAGCCTGACCGAAATCAATGTGGATCCTGAAAACCCGAAATATCGGAGCTTTGACGGCGTTCTTTACAACAAAGAACGCACGGCGTTACTGCTGTGTCCTGCCAAAAAGACAGGCACTCTGACTATTCCCGCCACTGTAAGCGAGCTGTCGGGTTGGGCCATTCCTGAAAACTCCGCATTGACGGATATTTCAGTTGACAGTGGCAACCAGACCTTCGTGTCAAGCAATGGGTTCCTTTACAGCAATAACTATCGCACCCTGTTCAGGTGTCTGCCGTCAAAGACCGGCAGCGTGAATATCATCCATTCCGTTACCGCCATAGGCGACGAAGCATTTTATGGCTGCAGCGGTCTGACAGAGGTCACGATTCCGGGAAGTGTAACCTCCATAGGAAGCGGCGCGTTCCTGAATTGCAGCGGTCTGACGAGCATCTCTGTGCCGGGCAGCGTTACCTCCATAGGCAAAAGTGCATTTTCCGGCTGCAGCGGTCTGACAGAGGTCACGGTTTCTTCCGGCGTCCGATCAATCGGTGACTGCGCATTCTCTGGCTGTACAAGTCTGGCGAGCTTTACCCTTCCTGACGGAATTACTGAAATAGGAAACGGTACGTTCTACAGGTGCAGATCCCTGACGTACATTGACATTCCCGATACCGTTACTTCTATCGGAACAGACGGTAATAATGAATATACCGGCGCTTTTGAAGGCTGCACAGGCCTTACACAGATTTCCATTCCGGATTCAGTGAGTACTATCGGGGGTAGGGCTTTCAGTTACTGTACCGGATTGACGGGCATTTCCCTTCCGAAGAATCTGAGTAAAATTGGAGTCAGTGCTTTCAGTTATTGTACCGGACTGACCGGCCTGATTATGCCCAAGTCGGTTACATCCATTGAGTACGGCGCGTTTTACTGCTGTTCCAAGCTCGCGGATGTTTACTATACCGGTTCTCAGAGCGATTGGAACAACATTTCAATTGAATATGAAAACACCGACCTGAAAGAGGCAACCATTCATTACGGATATACTTATTCTTCGTCGGGATCATCTTCCGGCGCATCTTCCGGTGCTTCGTCGGCTCCTGTCGGCGCAGCCTTTATGGCGGGTTCGGGTGATTTTGACAGAATACAGACGCAGACGTTTGAAGATCTGTTGCCAAATGTGGAATACCTGATGGCCGTGGTGAAGGACGAGGAAGCCGACGTCCTGCTTGCCCCGGATAATCTGCTCTATATTGATCAGAAGACAGCGGGAAATTCCGGTAAGCTGACATTCACCTATGTCACACGCGGAGAATATCAAAACGCGGAGATAGTGCTGCTCAGCTCCTGCGAGGCACGCATTGATATTGGCTATGCGACGGCGCAGGCGGAAAGGCTTGTCTACAACGGAGAACCCCAGTGCCCGGCTATTTCGGTCACATACTTCGGTGAACCGCTTTACAACGGAGTGGATTATTATGTATCGGGCTGCAAGAGGGCTGTTAATCCGGGTTCATACGACTTTACCGTGATAGGAATGGGCGCCTACAGAGGTACTTTGCAGGGCAGTTTTGAAATCGTATCAGCCGACGTCAGACTCAACCTCAATACTATTTCTATGCTTGAAGGGACATCGTTCACCCCGAAAGCCTTCCTTTATCCTTCCTCTTCAGCCGAAACAGTGACCTGGAGCACATCTGACGAATCCGTCGCAAAAGTGGACGTGAATGGCAATATCACAGCGATCGGCAAAGGAAAGGCAATTGTCACAGCAAAGGCAGCAGGCGGCAGCTCCGCCGGCATCAAAGTGACTGTTGTTGCGTCAACCAAGCCCACCACATCCATCACATTGAAGCAGAAGACTCAAAACCTGCTGATCAAGCGCAGCAAAATGAATCCCTCCGCGTCGCTTTCAGCTTCGATAAAAGGCGGCAGCAAGGGAAAAACGTGGTATTCTGACGATATCAATGTCGTCACTGTCAACAAATCCGGCAAGGTTACCGCCATTGCTCCCGGCACTGCCAATGTCTATTGCCGCACGGAGGACGGAACCACATCCGAACCCTGCCAGGTGAGCGTAGGCTGTTATCGCATTGACAGTGACAACCTGATCAACGGAATCGTATATGTGCTGGAAGGTGAGTCGGGTCAGCTTTCGCTCTGTCAGAAGCATTACAGCGGCGAAAGTATTACATGGAAATCCGGCAGCAAGAATGTGACGGTTGATTCCGATGGCGGATTCCAGGGCGTCAAGAAGGGAACCGCCACGATAACCGTCACAGATTCCAACAAGAACAAGGATACGGTCAAGGTGGTTGTCGTCAAGCCGTGCGAATATATTTGGATGAAGTCATATAATCCGGCAGTGTATGCGGGCAAGACAAAACAACTTAAAACAGGATTTTTCACTAAAGGCTCCAACGACCCGGTTTTCTGGAGTTCCAGCAATGAGCATGTCGCCACTGTGAACCGAAAAGGCGTCGTCAGAGGATTGGAACAGGGAACAGCCGTTATCACGGCCAGAACCTTCAGCGGTGCCACGATCAGCACATCGGTTACTGTACGCAGCAGAGCGAAGGCAATAGAATTTACCGAAACGGTTTCGGCTCTTCATATGCAGGGTGATACGGGTCGTCTGGCTGTGAATATCACCGCTCCTGCAAACTGCAACGACACTGTAACTTGGAGCACCAGCAACAAGAAGGTCATTGAGATCACCAATACGTCAAACGACGGCAGGTCGATCATGGTGAAATCCGGCGCGAAGGGTACGGCCACCATTACTGCCAAAACAGGCAGCGGCAAGAAGATCACCTGGAAGGTCACTTCCGTCAACCGTCCTGCGGAAAGCCTCAAGCTGAATAAGCAGAATGTGCAGCTTTATGCCGGCGCTTCGTTGACGGTGAGCGGAAAGGTTGCCCCCAAGGGCTGCAATGACGTCATCTTCTGGCGTTCCGCCGACCCGAATATAGCGACGGTCAGCGCGCAGGGCAAGATCAAGGGAATCTCCCAGGGCACGACCGAAATCTATGCGGAGACCTTCGGCGGCCAGCGTGCAACGGTCGTAGTGAATGTCCTCACGAAGGCCAAGACGATTTCCGTAAACCAGACTTCAATAAAAATGGACGTCAGTGAAACGGTCGCAATTCACGCAACCCTTTCTCCGGAAGGGTGCAATGACACCGTGAAATGGTCGTCTTCCAACACAAAGATCGCCACGGTCACCCCTTCGGACGACGGCAGATCGGCTGTTGTCACCGGAATCAAGAAGGGTACCGTCACGGTCACGGTCAGAACGGGAAGCGGCAAATCCAGATCCGTCAGGCTTACCGTCGGATAAACCTGTTTCATCAACCCAATATCCTCTAAGAGCCTGTTCAGTATCTCCACGTGTGCGGATGGCGAAGTCAGATTTTTCGCCAGATGAAGCCAAAACCGCAGGCAATTCTTTGTGTATTAACGAGGATTTTGGCAAAATATGGCGGAAAAGATGCAAGCCAGACGTGCGTGGAGAGATACTGAACAGGCTCTAACATCAGAATGCCCGGAACCGCCAATCATCGTGGTTTCGGGCATTCTTTCTGAGAAAAACGCAGAGCAGATGTTGGTTAAGTGAATCGTACGGCAAACCGAACAGGAGAATGGTTCATTTCATCAGGGAAAATGTCATTCGTGAAAGAGAAAGCCAAACAGACCCAAGCAATTCCCTGTTACGGAAAGAGGCTTCATGGCTTCTCGCGGCAATGAATGATCCTGTTGAATACATGCCGATTGATCACATATTCCCGGAGCTTTTCACTGCGTGGAGTTTGGATCAGTAAAAAACTGACTGAACCAGATTTTGGGCAAAATGAATGAATTTGATTGAAAAATTTTGCGGCTCAATCTGCCGTTTTTTTGTTTTCGCTTGCTCTTGGCAACATTATATGCTATACTACGATTATGGAAATAATAGAGAAAAATTCGATGTATTATTTAAATCTTTTATTTCATTTAAATAATACACTCGAATCCCCCATCATCTCCATAAATCTGGGTTAAAACAAATCAGCTTTCAATAAGCAACGATGTGTTTTTTTCTGTAATTTGATAAAAAAGAAAGGAGCGATTTGTGTGGCACGTTCAGGCGAAAGACAGGGCTCTCATTTTCCGTTCCGGATGACGCGCAGGTGGATGATCGTTGTGACGCTGGCGGTGATGACGTTGGCAGCACTGGCTGTGACAGTGCCGTTTCTGATAAAGCGGAACAGGGAGGAAATGCGGAAGTATTCCGGCGCGGAGGCGGACCGTTCGGTGCAGCTTCTCTATGATATGGACCGGATAGGCGAATTCGCTGTGGTCAGCGAAAAACCCCAGCCCGACGGAAGATACAGCGAGCATATCATTGTGCAGAAAGCAATTGACGTCAGATTGTGGCGGGATTTTGAGCGTCCCAAGCTGCCATGCCGGGAGCATATAGAGGAGAAATACCCCGATCTGGTCGGCTATTCACGTGAAAAGGTGCCGGAAGGCGTATTCTACTCCGAACGCGGCAGTTTTACGGTAAAGGACGGGAACGGCAAAGAATACAGCCACACTGTCGTGCTGCTGCGCAGGGGCGGATGGGATTATCTGGTAGATCTTTCGGTAGGGAAAGAAAGCCGGGAAATCTATGCGGATAATATGGATGAAATCATCAATCACATGATTCTGATACCGTGAAAGAAACGACAGCCCACAATAAGGAGGCTTATCCATGAATTCAATCAGAAAATCAATCCAGAATGGCTCCATGAAGACCGTTGTTATCATCCTGTCGCTGGCGATTGGCATCTGCAGCGGTTTTTTGGCTTTTCGGAACGCGACAGAACTGCTTACGGTCAGAGCGGATGAGACGGCGGATGTCTCTCCCACCCAGCCCGATGAAGCGTCTGCCGTTGAGAGCGTTTCACCCTCAGATGCCGAGAATTATAACGTGGTCACGAATCATGGCGCGAAACTGATTCCGATGGCGGATCCTTCGCCGCAGGAAATTCCGCTTTACGTGACGCACGATCTCACGATGAATGACGGAACCGTCGTTTCCTCCGCCTATCCCGCGGGCGCTTATACCGATGTTCTCGGCACTGTCAAGAGCATGCTGAACGGCGAGAGCAAGCTGGACGTTTCCTTCGACCGTTCGGTGGCTTCCTCACAGCCGGGCGTGTTTTATTACGGGCATGATATGCAAATCTATCTCTATAAGCTCCAGACCAACTACAACGACAGTTTCCAGGGAAGCGTGACCCTCCATCTGAGCGACGGCACCGACCTCAACTGGCCGGTTTCTTCCGCTTCTTCCTATGGCAGTTCCATGACGGTTCCCAGTTATTACGGAAACTTTAAATGGTCCTCTGTCGCGGACGCGATCGGCGAACGCTCGGTTACGTCCATCACCGTCAACCAGATTAATGCCTTCAACAGGGGCGCTACTCTGACCATCAACCGGCACTCCAGCGTTCCTGTCAGGATCGAAGCCTATGCGCCTAACGCATGGGACTACTTCTATAGCCGTGAGCTTGATCAATACAGCAACTGGGGCATTGCGGGCTATTGGAATGTGTTGAACGGCAAGTCTTCCGCGGCGTTTTCCGATGACACAACCACCTCCTTTGCGGTAACCGCCCTGAAAGGCGGCAGATTTGTCCTCAGCACCGACAGCGATACGGTCAGCATCACCGAAGTCAGACTGTATGACGGCAACGGCTACGCGATGAATTCCGCCAATTATGTCACCCAGGAGGACGGGAAGTATGTCGTGACGTTCCCCACGTATTCCACCATCGTGGACGTGATTACCAGCGATGTTACGCCCCACAAGGTGACGGTGGAAGCCACTTCGCCCGATCTCACCCTGAATGCGGTTGCCGTAACGGACAGCTATGACTTCAACAGCTTTTACCAGATCATCTATAAGGCGCGTTATTCCGACGCGGACTGTACGGAGTCGCTGACCAACGGCAGCCAATACCCGAGAGTGCAGGGTAACGCTTACACTTCCGACGACGGCAAGACCGTTACCTTCTCCAATTATCATCAGAATCAGGTCGTCAATTATTTCATGTCGCTCATCTGCTATGACCGCAAGCCGGATACCTATTACAGCTCCAATTATAACAGCGCCAGGGTAACGGAGATGACAAGTCTGAAATTCATCAGGGACAGCGACGGCGCGGACGTTACCTCCGAGATATTGAACCGGACGGATTACAAGAGCGGCAGCCCCTATGTGGAATTCCAGCCGCCTGCCTATGACGTGACGGTGAAGATCACGCAGAAGATGAAGTCCGATATGCACACCATTACGATCAAAGAAACCAGACCCACCACCAAGGATACCACGTGGGAAAACGAAATACTCTATGCGGATTCCTCCCTGCTGTCTCCTCTTTATCTGCTGGGCAAGTCAGTTGAAACTTCCCTTGACACCGGTTCGCCGGTGAGATTCCCGTCAGGCGAAACGGAACGCGTGACGACACTGGGATATTTCCGGGCCGAAGCAAATTACAAGTATAAGCTGATGGACGGCAACTACACCCATTACGATAACGCCACGATGGTTGAGTCGGTGAAATTCTACAACGCCGACACCAATGTGGAAGTGGACGTGGGCCTGACCTTTGACGGCACGACTGACGCGGATTATTATCAGAATATCGGGCTCAAACAGAATAAGCCGGTATTTGAACAGGCGGAATTTACCATGCCCAAATGTAATCTGCGGGTAGAAGTCGTCTACGGCAAGACCATCCGGGCGTGGAAAATCAAGCAGCAGATCGTCACCTCCGACGGCAGCAGCACGCCGGCGGACAGCTCCTTCAGCGTGACCTTCAACGGCACCCCGCGCGACGACGATACCACCGCCTTCATCTACGGAACGACCGCGGATAATCAGGCGTCGACCGATTCCTTCACCGCTTCCGGAGCGGAATTCGGCTGCGGCGTTTACAGAGGCACCACCAATATTCAGCTCACGCCGGCGCCGGCGGCGGGCTATGTCGTGTCCTATATCAAGGTAATGCCGCTGCTTTACACCGATCAGGATTACGGCAGCTCTCTTACCAGAAGCGGCGATACCTTCTCCATTCCCAACAGTCTCTTTACCGGCGATACCGATTCGAGCTACAAAGGTCCGATGTACGAGATCACCGTTTCCTACACCAAGGCGGCGATTGTGCGTCTGGAACAGCGCGCGGACGGCTCTCCGGCTCCTCTGAGTTCCACCGTTGTCGGCACCGTCACGCTGTCGAGCCAGAACAACGGCACTTTCCTGGATCCCGCCAGCACCTCCAACAACAACCTTTCCAAGACCTACGCGAACAAGCTGCTCGAAGGCGACGACACCGACGGCAATCTCGCCAAGTCCTCCCTTGTCTACGCCTCCGCCGGCAACAAGCTCACCGTGAAGGTCAAAATCAATACCAACGGTTCCAGAGTGCTGTCCAAAGTCGTTGTGCGGCGCACCAATTCCGACACGCCGCTGGACATGACGCTCAGTTCCTCCGGTTATGACAATGTGGAGTACAAACTGAACGAAACGCTCGCGGAAAACGACGACATCACCATCGAAGTGGAATACATGACCGCGCACCACATCAAGATGGAAGTGCTGGAAAAAGACCCCGCCACGGAGTCTTCGATGCTCACCAACACCACCACCGCCTACGCAGAAGTGACCGGCACGAACGCGGCGACCACGGAACGCGGTTATCAGTTCATCAAATCTTCCAACCGTTCCGTGACCTGCGACAGCTTCACGGTGCAGAATACAGTGGAGGATTATCTGACCACGGGACAGACCAAGCTGTCCGTCCGGATCAAGGATATTCCCGCCGGTTATGTGGTGGCAAATGTGGAAACTTCCTTCATCACATCCAGCGGCACACCGGGACAGCACGCCGAAGGTCTGATGCCCTCCTCGCAGAATCTGGAAGGCTACGGCATCTGCTACGATTATTCCCAGTGTACCGTCAACACGGCGGAACGCAATCTGTATATCCGCGTTTACCTCGCCAAGACAGCGGAAGTGACGGTGCGGTTCCGTTCTCGCTCCGATCTGGACGACGCGGTCTTTGAAGACAACGCGGTGACCAACACCTACGCAACCTTTGAACATAACAACGCCTGCTACGGCAGCGGCACGATTTATCCCGTCATCGTGGAAAACGTCAGCGGAAGCAAGTACAATACCGGTGCCTACACCGTAACCAACGATCCTTCCGTGCGTCATGTGTACGCCATCGACCGGGTGAAGATGACGGGAACCATCTCCATGCCGGAAGATTACACCATCGCGAGTGTGGTGGCGACCCGCACCAAGGACGGCGTGACGGAGACCCTCTCGCCGCAGCTCAGCAATTATCTTTACAAGACCGAGAACGACGTGCCGGTCTATCAGGCGAAATTCGCCCTGCCGCAGCAGCTCAACAACGGCTACGCCTATGAGATCACGGTCTATATCGAAAAAATCACGAGCGTCACGCTGAAAATGTATCACAGCACCGAGCAGAGAGAGTTTGTCCCCAACACCCTGACCGGCAGTTACGCGACGCTCAGCGGCGCACGCGGAGACGAGAGCGGTCTTTACAGCGGAGACGTTTACAAGAGCGATGTCCCGTTCCATTCTTCTTCCAGAGGCAGCGCCGCGCCCACCGCGTCCGTGAAGGTTACCTCCTCCGCTCCGGAAGTGAACTGCTATGTACTGCGTCATACGGGGTTCTCGCTTGCCGTGAAGCCTGTTTCCAATGACGAAGTCTACGAAGTCAAGGCATTTGACCCGGACGGCGACACCTACGACTGCACCTACACCGAAACCGACGCGAACGGCAACCTGATTTATTCCGTGACGCAGAACGGTTCCCCCGTGCAGTCGCGGATGTTCCGCAATCTTGTCTTTGAGGTGTATTTCGCGGATAAGCGGACGGAAGGCACCTTGATCGTGGAAAACCGCGATTACATTTCCGGAGAGCTTCTGGAAGATGTCGGCATGGTCAGTCTGCGGCTCTCCAACCCCCTCTACACATTGCCCGCGAGAGTTCTGCCGGACGGCGGAACGGTCGGCGACAACGCTGCCGTGAACGGCAGCACCGCTTCCTACGCCATCATCACCGGCACACGCGCCAGTCTGTATTCCAAAGGGCAGGCGCTGTACAGGCTTTACTGCTACACAGAGCAGATCGACGACGGCGAAATACAGACCAGAGCCGTTTCAAAGGATAACAATTACTACGAGAAGTCCCTCAATATTACGGAGGACGGAACGATAAAAATCGTCAATTACTACCTCAAGGCGGCAGAGGTGACCGGAACGGCGCTTTACACCGATTCCTCCAGCGAACAGACGCAATTGCGTCCCGACATCCGGAACAGGCACGCGTTTGACTCCGTTGCCTTCTACTGCACGCCCAAGAAGGACGACGAGAATCTGTCGCACGAATCCATGTCCACCGGCTATGAGGCAAGCGCCGTTCTTCTCACGGGCGAAAGCACACCGCTCGAACTTGAAATTACGGAGCTTGCGGGCTACACCCTCGAAACACTGAAGCTGGAATGTGAGGGCGTCGGCACATGGACGCTGACGCGCGATCAGATCACCTCCGTCGCGGTGCCTCCTACCGGAGACAATGTGATTCAGGTGGATTTCAGCGCCATCACAAAAGGCTCCCTTACCGATGCGGAATTCGCGCTTCTCAAAGAAACCTTCGCTTCGCTGCAAGGTGGGAAACACTACACGGCGGAGGCAACCTTTACCGCCGATATCATCCATATCAAGGCATACGAGATGAGTCTGGACGACTTCCTGATTATGGATCAGCTCGGTCTCTACGAATACCAGCGCAGGTACAGCGGACTGGGGTATCACAGTCCCAAGCGCGTGGTGAATGCAGGCGCTTCTTCGATTGACGGCAGCACGAACGACGTGTATTATTCCAGCAACTACCTTGCCAACTACGAGGAATACGATATCGGCGTCAGACGGGGCAGCACACCGACCTGCACGGTCAATTACCAGTTCAAAGTGGAGCGTTCCAGCGGCTCCAGTCATTATGAATACTACCGCGTCGGCGCGGTGTATTACGGACAGACGGAATCCACTCAGATGAAACAGCGGATTCTCTTCGATGACGAGCAGCCTCCCCTGCCGGTAGGCTTCTGCCCAGTCATCACCCTTGATCCCATAACGGACGACAGTTATATGACGGTCATCTATGTCCTCTCCACCGCGGATGACATCAAGGTACCGGAAGTCCATGAAGAAACCTATTCCTCTACCGACACGGTTGTCAAGAATACCCGATTGACTGTCAATCTGTACTGCTACAATGAGGAATTGGACGGCTACGAGCCGATTACCGATCCTTCCATGCTGAATGAGATCGCCGCCACGCTCAAGGTGGAGCAGACCTGTGTGGGCTACCGTCAGCCATCCTCCAGCGAATCGGCCAAAACATCCGACGCGGATCATCACGCCAATTATGTGCCTGATAATCCGGAGGAAGCGATCATCTATCATCACGACGCCCTGCCGGTGCTCTATCGGTATAATTGGGAGGAAGACCGGTTCGACACCGTGGTAGAAGCGCTGGTTGCCGATGAAATGGACGGCACGTCGCATCCTACCCACCACACGGTCAAATCCTCCACCGTACCCGTGAACGCCGCGAATTCGCTCTACGCGGTCAAATACAACAATATTGACCGGGTTCATGTGGTTCTTGACGCGACAATTCCCGAAACCTATAATCTGCAGAAGATGGAGATCAACCAGAACGGCACCATCACCACCAGAAACGACAGCTGCGCCTATCACTATGAGACGGCGGACGGCGGCAATGTCACAGTCAGCTACTATTTCGGCAGACCGATTCTGGAAGTGGGTACCAATAACGACACCGACGCTCCCAAAGGCTCCGTCAGGATGAACGGCGCGACCGTTATCAAGGACACCGACTATATGCAGGCGATGAGCTTCCATGCCGGCGATCCGATCGTTCTTGTCATCGAGCCGAACGAGGGATACCGTTTCGACTACATCCGCGCGGGCGCTTCGAGAAGCGGCGATATGGCGTATGTGACAGGAAACGATAAGATTTCCCAGGAAGTCGTCGACGGTAAAGTCATCACCACCGTCAATCTCGGAACCTGGACCCGCAACATCTATGTGCAGATTCAGTTCAGCAACGATGACCAGGAGGATCTCGCGCAGCTGACGGTCAATCAGTTCCTCATGAACAGCAGCAATGAACCCGTTCCCATTACGGACGGCAAAGTGGTCATCATCGGCACAGGCAGCGGCGGGGAGAAACCGCTGCGGATCGGCGATACCAAGGAGAACACCCTCACGCTGAAAGACGCGGAGTCGCTTTCCGCTCACGTCCTTGCCGGAACGAAGCTTGAATTCACGCTGAACGCGCCCGCCGGCTATGAACTGGCGGCGTCTCCCTTCGAAGCGAGCTACCAGGAGAAGAACGACAATACGCAGAACGCCATTGCTCCGGAACACACCGAAGGCTCGAAAATTTACACGGTTCCCCTCAGCTATGTGCAGAAGGACAGAGCCATCACCGTCAACGTCTATTTCTCGCCGCGCTACCGTCTGCTTTATGACGGCAACAGCCATACAGGCGGCACGCCTCCGACCGAAAGCAAGACCTACGCCCCCCATGAGAGCGAGGAAAATCTGAAGGGCGACAACGGTCTTACCCGCACAGGCTATACTTTCGGTGGATGGTCCCTCAGCAAGACCGAACCGGAGCAGGTTACTTCGGTGACCTTCGCCGATGAGGATATCACCCTTTACGCCATCTGGCTTCCCAAGGCAACCTACACCGTGACCTACCACAGCGAAGGGCATACCGGCAGTGTTCCGGTAGATACCAATAGCCCGTATTATGACGGAGAGTCCGTTCATGTGCTGGGCAAGGGCGAGATGGCAAGAGGCGAATACACCTTCAGCGGCTGGGATACCGATCCGAGTGCCGATACCGTGGTGTATGTGCCGTATGACAGCAACTCCCCCCAGACGGGCAGCTACTTCACCATTGATCACGACACCGATCTCTATGCCGTGTGGACGGCGCCGGAATACACCGTGACCTATGACGGAAACGGAGTGGAAGGCGCTCCGGTCGATGCGAACAGTCCTTATACCCTCGGCAGCGAAGTGACCGTGCTGGGACAGGGCAATCTGCAAAAGACGGGCTACTCCTTCCAGGGCTGGAGCCTGACCTCCGGCGCGGACAATTCCGTCGATTATTCCGAGGGCGACAAGTTTTCCATCGACCGTGATACCACACTCTACGCCGTTTGGAAGGTGGAAACCTATTATGTGTACTACAGTCTGACAGTGCCGGACGATGTGAATTACACCTATGAAGACGATCTGCCATTTGCCTACGGCGCGGATGTTTCCGTGCAGGAAAAACCGGGTCCCGCCAATTATACCGTCCCCGGAAAGTACACCTTCGACGGCTGGAACAACGCGGATACCGACCTGAACATGAACGCTGCCGGAACCGCTTTTGTCATGCCGGCACACGACGTGTATTTCTACGGCTCCTTCAACGTCAACGGGCAGGCCAATCTGATTTACAACGCCAACGGCGGTTTGCCGGCTGACAAGGTGCCGGCGTCGCAGTCAGGTTACGGCGCGCTTTCGACGACGGTTGAGGATATGCCTTCCGACTGCACGAGAACGGGCTATGAATTCGATCACTGGAACACCGCGGCGGACGATTCCGGCGATTCTTACACAGACGGTCAGGCGATTGAAGTACCGGAGGGTACAACCACCGTTCTCTACGCGCAGTGGAATATTTGCTCCTTCAACGTAGAATACTACGATATCGACGGGTATGCAGAAGGTAAGCAGCCGCTCAAGACCGACGTCTATGAGTACAGGCAATCCGTCACGGTCGGCGCACTGGCACCTGAATTGGACGGAAAGAAATTCCGTCAGTGGGCACTTGTGAAGAGCAGCCAGACCGACGCGGACGGTACGGAGATAGGGGAGAGCACCACCTTCGCGATGCCGGCGGAAACCGTGCGCTACAAGGCGGTTTACGACAATCTGCAATATCAGGTGCTTTATGTCTACACCGGCACCGAACCCGCCGATGCGCCGGCGCTGCCGACGGACAGCACGTTGTACGGATTCGGCGGCGATGTGACTGTGAAACCGGTTCCGACCGCTCCGGCAGGCTACCGGTTTGACGGCTGGAAGCTGGGCGGCAGCAACACCACCGGCTTCACCATCAACGCTTCAACGCCCGTTTCTGCCGTGGCAGGCAATGATCTGCTCCGCACCGTCACCCTGACCGGCGTCTGGGCCAGGGAAAGCGAAGTCAATATCACCTATACCAGCGGTCTGTCCGGCAACGAAATCACGGATGAATCGCTGAGAACCGTGAAAACGGACACCTGCGTCAAAGGACAGGATTACACGCTCAGACACAACGAAGGATTCACCGATTATGTGCGTCCGGGTTATGAGTTTGTCGGATGGAAGATTACCGCTTCCGGCAGTCATTCCAGTCCCACCGGATATCTGAAGTCATTCCTGCGTGCGGTCGCGCCAAAGCTCTTCTATAGCGATGACACGGTTTACGCGGAAGGCGCGGTCATGGATGCGCTCGACGGTGATCTTACGCTGGCGGCTGTATGGCAGCAGAACGAAGCGCCGACCTACACCGTCACCTACCACGGCAACGGGAATGACGCCGGCGAACCCCCGACAGACGACGGACAGTACACCGCCGGAACCCCCGCAACCGTTCTGGGACCCTCCACCCTGCAAAAGACGGGCTGTGAGTTTGACGGATGGACAACGGAATCGGATGGCGGCGATCATTACAATCAGGGCGAAACTCTGACGGTGAACGCGGACGTTCATCTCTACGCAAAGTGGAAGCCCTCCGGCGACACCCCTGACGATCCGCAGACGAAGTACCGCGTATTCTACGACGGCAACGGATCTACAGGCGGCAACGTCCCCGAGGATCGAATCGAGTATCTGCCGGGCAAGAAAGTGACGGTACTGCCGCAGGGCAATCTGGAAAAGAAAGGCTATACCTTCGAGGGATGGAACACGCAGGCGGACGGCAAGGGAACAACCTACAAGCCCGGAAAGAAATTCTCCATGGGCAACGCCAATGTCACCCTGTACGCTGTGTGGAAAGCCAGAGCCACGACCGATTCTCCCGGAACAGGTGAAAGCGGACTGCCGCTTGCCATCGCGTTCTCGGCTCTGCTTCTCTCGGCAGCAGCCTTTGCCGTGATCCTGATACGCCGCAGACGCAAGGCGTAAATTGTCATTCCAGAGGTAATTCTCTCACCTTAAATGCACTGTAATCTGTGCAATGGCAGCATGATTACATACACATGGACCAGGAGCAGCGTTAATACCGGTGATGTATGGTACGTCAGGGCATGGCTGGTTTACAATCTGAACGGTACTGAACACACGGTCTAAGGCACCCTGACCACATTGCAGGCATAATTTCTTATCGTTGATTCATCAATAAAAAAACGGCAGACAACCGGATTTGATAAACATTCCGGAAGTCTGCCGCTTTTTTTGTTGGAATAAGGATGAGAGAGATCAGTCTTCGTCACCGTCAATGAATTCTTCTCCCGAAGTAGTAATCACATCTTCCGTCTCAAATTCTGTGATTTCCATGACAGGCTTGATATATTCCTTGGACATTGTATTTCAACCCCTTTCCATAGCAATGCATATTGCGTTATTATGCAGTCAGTGTTGTCAAAGTGCCGTACACCGTATGTTCTTCATCGTTAATGCCCTCCGCGATTTCTACAGCCGGAATTTCGTCCCGGAAGTCATACCACGGCGCTTTGTTGGCTGATTGATCGTAATCATACATATCTCCCGTGCCGCTGATCAACAGTTTATCGGTAAGACCGTCATTGTTGGAATCAATCAGCTTCCAGTCTGCGTTATCGCCGCACTTGCCTTCGGGCATAAGGGCAACGAAGGCCACGTTGACTCTTGAATCCGATGCAGCCCAGCCCGTTTCCGCTTTGAAGGAAACGGTGCTGTCATAGTCAAACTCGCCTGTCTCAGTATCAGGAACAAACTCCATGTGTTCGGGAAGGGTAACGGTGTGCCTGTGGATAATCCACTTTGCATAGAGCGTTCTGTCGCCGCCTGATAACCTGGGAATGCTTGTCACAGGCGAACCGGTGAATTCGGCATTGTCATACCAGCCTCCGAAGGAATAGCCGGGGCGTGAAGGATCGGCAAATGAAGCCACGCCATCGTAGGCATCGTATGTTGCGGGATTAGATGCTTCCATCGTTCCGCCGTTCAGCTCGTAGGTGATTTTGGAAGTGGGGGTGATCTTATATTCCTTGCTGTTGAATGTCACGGTTGCCGCATACTCTGGCCAAAATGACACTGTTGCGTCGAGAGTTGTGGTGAGACTGTTTTTCTCCACGCAAGTGAATGTTACCTTACAGGAATTCATCTCTTCCGACCAGCGCCACGTCGGCTCTTTTGTTTCCAAACAGGTGAAGGTGCACACTTTGGGTTTACCGCCGGAGACCACATACGTTTTATTACAAGAGCCTGAAGAACTCTCTCCGGCTTTAAGACCTAAGACATCCCAATAGGACCATGGATCATAGCTATTGACTGCATACAACGGAATATCAGTGTAATCTCCTTCCGCATTCGTGTTTAAATTTATTTTACCGTATGCCGTCCAGATATTAAGCCGTACATAATTTTTTACTTTTGCCGGATCGATATTAGTCCAATCCACCCTGTAGAAATGGTTTTCCTGGATCCAATATTCCGTGGCATAGCCTGTAGAAACGTTGATCCAATTCGAATGATAACCGTCTGCGAACGCTGTCAACGAAAAAGTGCCGACCAAATCTGTGATAGGCTTGAACGGTACCGCGCCCGACAACAGCAGCAGCGCCATTAACGTGGCAAGCGTTCTTTTCCAGAATGTTCGCTTCATGTGTTTTTCATCCTGTCATTCACTTGACTTAATGAAATCGGCAGTGCGAATGCCGCAGCGCCCCGTACAATGCTCATTATACCAGATGTTTTCCAAAAGGCAATAACGGAAAATCGGTCGAATCGACCCAAAATCCGTGCTTGACAAATCCCGGTTTGTCGTTCTCTCATAAGAATTGTTCGCTATTTCGGGTTGAATTATGAATAATATGTAAAATCGGGTTTTGATTGACAACCTTCCTCATAGCCGTATCGTCAAACAATAAAGCATAAACCAGCCATCCATTCTTTTCAGGAGCAGCATCCCGCCTACAATAAAGAAAAGACTTGGATTTTCACAGGATGATCTGGGATTCTCTATAAAATGAGCTTTGGTAATGGCAGGAAGAGCTAAACAGACCGAAGCATACCCTTTTGACGGAAATATGCTCCGGTCTGTTTTTGCATATGAGATGAATTTTAAACCAATCTGATGCTGTACTTCTTTAGCCAATAGTTGACCTGCAGCAGGTAGGCAATTGTCTGCGGGGTGGTCATGAGCTGTCCGTACCACGGCTGGGGATTGTTCTGGGCGTTGATCAGGCTTGCCGCCTTGTCGCGGCGGACGATCTGCCAGATCGGCGCGGAAGCATCCCACACCAATTCGTCCAGCAGTTGGGATACCGCCGCGAGATACGCCGGGTTGTGGGTTTTGGGATAAGGACTCTTCTTGCGCCAGAGAATCTCGTCGGGCAAGTAGTCCTTCATGGCTTCCCGCAGCAATCCCTTTTCGTAGGAGCGGTAATCCTTGAATTCCCACGGCACGCTGTAAAGGTATTCTGCAATGCGGTAATCGCAGAAGGGCACCCGCACTTCCAGCCCGTTGTACATGGACATACGGTCTTTGCGGTCCTATAAGGATGGAATTAAAATTCACATATTTTGCTTTACATTCCTTTCGGTTTAAGCTAGAATAGAATCCGACATGTCGAGATTCAAATTTTGCGCGAAATTTACAAGACCTATTATGGAGACAATGGTAGCATAACGGTAATGCACTATCGGTAAAACGATAGCTATAAGGGTTCGATTCCCTTTCACGGTCTCTATATTTTTTCACTTTTGCTTAAATCGAAAGGAGCAAATTATTATGATTAATGTAAGACCACAGCTTGCACAGGACAACCCCTACTGGATCAGCAGACATCGCTACTACGAACTGAAGCATTTCTGTCTGCAATACTATTTCTGGAAGTCGAAGTATAATGAAAATGATATTTCGCTCAGAAGTGTGGCAACAGATTCATCTGCCGTTGCAAAATCTGATGTCAGCAACCCGACGGAAGACCTTGCTCTCACCAGACTCCACTACAAGGAGCGCATGGAGCTTATCAAGCGTACAGCAGAAGAAACAGATCCCATCATCGGGCATTATATTTTCATCGGTGTGACCGAGGGCGTATCGTACGAAATAATTGACAGACGTGAACCCATA
>CAMHMN010000008.1 GCA_946186245.1 uncultured Clostridia bacterium | reverse complement strand
TTCCTCCGTTGTCACCGGTGGTGGGATTGGTGTTGTCCCCGTTTCCTCCGTTGTCACCGGTGGTGGGATTGGTGTTGTCCCCGTTTCCTCCGTTGTCGCCGGTGGTGGGATTGGTGTTGTCCCCGTTTCCTCCGTTGTCGCCGGTGGTGGGATTGGTATTGTCCCCGTTTCCTCCGTTGTCGCCGGAATCCTTCTTTTCAACAGATACAGTACCCTCCACCGTGACGGTCTGACCATCGTGCTGATATTCAAATTCGGCTTTCACACCATTTTCAATCTCCGCTGTCGGTTTATTGGAATCCTCTTGAATTGTCGCTGTAACAGTGACCGTGTTGGCATCGTCTTCACCGTATGCAATCTGATGAGAATTATTCCCTATGGATGATGCGTTGGTGATCATGCTCAAAGCATAGCGATTGTCCAAAACCGAGAAGACAGCAATCATCGCTACAAAAACAATGAGAACAAAAGTACCCATAGCGAAAGACCGGTGTTTTGCAGCAAGTAATTTCAACTTGATGTAAATGTTCTTCATGACTAATCCTCCTGACAATAATATTTCAAACAGATTAATTGATTCTGTTATCTTCCAAAAGTGTCGTTGTGCTCTGTGCATAGAACAGAGCATTGACAAAATCATCGTCCACCATTGTGGCGTTTTCAGGAGCGTCACCAATGTCTACCACCGTAGCGGAAGCAGACGCTGCGGACAACTCGTTCAGCGTGCCTGTTGAATCATTGTTCTTCTTCATAGCAGGACTGTGTTTTGAAGAATTCTTCTGGTATTCCTTCTGGATTTTCTGGTATTCCTTCAACCGCCTGTTTTCACTGCCGGTAAAGTACATGATCGCGCTGGCGACCCTGAATCTGAAAAAGACAAATACCGCCAGAGCAAATCCTGTCAACGCTAACAGAAACCCGAAAATCCTCATGAATTCAAGCATTGCTTACTGTACCCCCAATCTGTTTACCATCGATTTAAGCGACTGGTACTGTGATAACTGAGATATACCAAGTTTATCCTGATATTCCTTCATCATATTACTGGTTTTGGAAAATTCCGTTTGGAGGGCAGCTCTGTTCTGGCCATGATACAGCAGGTCATAGGCGTAGCAGAATGTCAGACCGACCTGTGCGCTGAATCTGGTGCCTGTGATATCAGAGGAGATATCTTCCATCGCAAGTACTCTGGAATAGAGTTCTCTGGCAGAATCCAGGTAAGAATCGTCATCGACTGACGAGGAAATCTCGCTGTCGCTTCTGCCTCCCTGGACAAAGGATTCATAGATGCCTTTGTAACAGTTTCCGTATTTCAGCAACAGCCTCGCGGACAAATCAGAATTCAGCAGCTCTATATAACTGAACCATTCCAGTGCCTGTTCATAATGAGCGCGTTTCTCACTGCTGTCTTTGTCAAGCGTCGCCTGTTCATACAGGTTCTCGGCAACCATCTGATAAAGCGGGATCACGCCGCCAAATGTCAGGTTCTCAGAATAATTTGCCTGACTCTCGATCGCTTCTTTGGATTTCTGCCCAAGCCGGAGTACCGCGGCATATGGGTCGGCTCCATTCTGCGAGATAAAGGCGGAATACCTGTTGTAAATCTTAATAATGTTGAGATAATTTGTCAGTCTCTCATCAAAGCTTCTCGCCGAACGATCTGTTTCTTCCTCCAGGTTTTCCAGCGCTTTGACAAGATCATCCATATTGCTGGTGTTGATCGACTTGGAAACGCTGGCGGCAATCAGGTACATACTGTCGATTTCGATCTTGCTGAATCCATCGTCGAAGTGATTGTTCCTGTAGTCGCGGCTTGCTTTGATAAGATCCAGATACTGCACGGCGTACCCTGCATATGACGGGTTATCACTGACAGACAGGCATTGCTGTGAAATCAGATACATAAGCCTGTTGGAATGATAGACGCCGCTGTGTTTTTCATCCACATACTGCCTGCGCATGACGTCAATTGCGTTGGTGAGTCTGGAATTGTAGGACGCCTCATCATAGGACGAGCCGTTCTGAGGAAGCATACAAGCAAACAGCCGCTCATATGTTTCCACCCGAGTATTGTCGTATTCCAGGGCCTGTTTGTAATACTCCGCAGCCTTGTTGATGGATTCTTCCGATTTTTGGGGATTTCCGTTTTTCTGATAGTAAAAAGCGTTGTCGTATTCTGCATCCGCAAGCTGGATCTTGCTGAGATAGTTATCTGAATTGTGAAGATTGATCTTGTAATCGGAGAGCAGCGAAATGACCAGGCCAACGATACACAGTCCTATGCATAAGCCGAAATAAACAAGGCTTTTCTGCTTTTCGCTTCTCGTTTTTCTGGAAAGAGAGTCCACATGGTTGAGGTCCTCAAGCAGTTCGGAAGCCGTCTGGTATCTCTCTTCCGGGTTGTATTTCATACACTTGTCAATGATAATGCCCAGTCCCTCGGAAATATCGGGCATGACCGATGAAATCGGGCGTATGTTCTTTTTATCCTTGGATGGAACCACGGAACTGATGGCATAATACATGGTGGCTCCCAGAGAAAAAATATCCGTACGCTCGTCGATATATTTCGCGCCGGAGGCAAACTGCTCGGGGGCGGCATACCATGGGGTTCCCCAGGAAGGACCGACGTCCGGGACGCCGCGTTTGAATTCACCCGCTATGCCCCAGTCGATCAGCTTGATGCCCGAATCGGCGAGCATAATGTTTTCAGGCTTGATATCTCTGTGAATGACCGGCGCTTTTATGCCTGAATCGTTGTTTTTGTACAGCGAGTGAATGTAAATCAATATCTCACATATGCTCTTGAAAATCTCAATGACCTTGTTTTCACGCTGCTGTCTATCCAGCGATTCCTCAGCCGACACACCGTTGTCGATTCTTTCGACATAATGGTGCAGCGTTTCGCCGTTGTAATAATTCATAATCACACAGCACTCGGTTTCGGTTTCAATCTGCTGTGTAATGATGGGAATTCCCGGGTGGTTCAGTTTCGCGAGAAGCAACGTTTCTCTCTGAAAAGAATCAAAGTCCTTCGACGTCTTCTGAATGACCTTGACCGCCAGAAGCTTTCCGGTGAGATTTTCATCTCTTGCCAGAAAGACCTCGCTTCTCCCCCTTCCGACCAACTCAATCAGATGATATCGGTTCTCCAGCACATCTCCTGCCTGCATTCTATCACATCCTGAAAACTTACATAATCATTATTGTACAAATCACAAAAATACGAATAAATTATTAATTATATTATATCATATTTTAAAACAATGTCAATGCATTATACGCTTGGTTTTGAAAAACATCCATCCGTTACCTTTCGTATGCTCTCACCTCAGTCTTCGCGATCTGTTGATCGCGTCCGCCTGCGCCCTCTTGTACTTATTGGCTGCAACTGCAATGCAATTTGCGTAATTTCTCATCGCAGTATTGAGCCTGCCGTTCACCGAATACTTTGACGACGCATCCTTCCACTGGTCTGCGAAAGCGGATGCATCTGTTCCTTTCCAGCCGGTGGAATGCATGAAGGCGATCTTTATATCAAGCGCCTTCATCTTCGCGGAGTTAAAAGCCACATACTTCTTGGCTTTTTCCGCAGCTCTGCTCAGATAACTGTGATTGACACGAATGATATAGCCCATATATTCCGCCTCTCCTCTCAGAATAATCACATAAAGCTTTTGGAAAGATCGATGTTTGCGTTTTCCACGGCTTCGTATCCTTCCCCGACGTTGACTTTCAGAAACTGCACATAGTTGTTGATCACCGTATACCGTGCGTTGGCGAAGGCCTTTTTTATCGTCAGGAGTGTTTCCTTTGAGACTTCACAAGCCCTTCCATCCCACCAGTTAAACATATAGGCAAATTCTTTGAGCGCCTCCTGGTATTCTCTTTCAATATCATCGTTGGCGGAGCCTATTTCCCTTGCCAGCTCAACGACTGATACGGTGTCGACTTTCAGCTTATTACTCAACACTAATCACCCCTTATCAGAAACCCATGATGTCACAAATGTACTTTTCAACCGCTTCAAAATCCGTTTTGGTGTTAGTCAGATATTTTCTGCATCGATCCAGAGACCCTGTCCCTCCGACTGAGATATTGGCGGCAAGCGCATTGCCCAGATCTCCCAGTCGGACGGCGTTATACAGGCCGTTCATCGCGCGGTCCAGTTTCTTGACTCTTGTGATGACATTCGAGAGTCTGACCGCGTATTCGTCCATTTTATCCGTATCCACAAACAGGTACGGATTTTCGGTTGCCTGAATAAAACCCTGATTCAGATTTTTGTCATACCAATCCTGCAGGCATTGAATCGCATCGACGGCAATACTCACCATTTCGTGCAGCAGATTCAGGACCGCTTCCTTGAGTTCGGGGAATTGTTCAAGCACATAGTCCACAATCCTGAGAACAATAATCGCGCCGCCGAAGTACTTTATGACTGCTTTGACGACCGCCACCGTAGCGACGCTTGTCAGGAACACGGTGGCCACTACACCGATGGGACCGTAATTGTCGTAAACATTTTTGAGTGCCTTATAAATAAATTTTCCCAGAGCCTTCTGTCCTTCCGGGGTGGTAATCAGCGTTTTGATTGCAAGGGGCAATCCGTGGAACAGAAATCCAAGAAATTCTTCCGCAGTGGTTCCTTCCGTATTTCCCGTGCCGAACGGATACACGCCGCCTATGTAGCCCTTATACGGCATGATTCTTTCCAGCGCGCACATAATAAATACAGTGGCGTCCTCGTACTCTTCATCGTTCAGCTTTTCGAGCATCTCATTATTCAGCTTTTCAGCCAGCATTGCCACTTCTCCGGGTTCGGCCGACACAATCTCATCGTTTTTATATTCCCATTGAAAACCGTCGTAATTCTTGTTTCCAAGGTAATACATGTCATGATACGCACCGAAATTATCCGCTTCCTCCGTATGAACAAAGTATTTATGATCCGCCGGAATAATCCTGATTCCCAGTACATTGACATAATCGTTTTCTCCGCAAATGGAATACATCTTGTCAAGCTGTTTATTGTAATTCTCTTCCCCGTTCAGCTGTTTAAAATGCTCTATTCCCTTTCTGGACATGCCCTGCCCGTCCATGGAATAACACGCGTCTATGCGGTATCGGTTATCGGATGTCATGGTCACATATTGCGCAAGATTACCGCCCTTGCTGTGTCCGGTCACAATTACACGCGCGTCATCCGGAATATCATTGTGATTCATCACATTGTCATAATAGCTGGTTGCGGCTTCCTGCATCAACGAATTCTCACGGTTCATCGCCTCAGCATTGTCCGGCCATTTGCCGTCTCCGGTGCCTCTGTAGCAGACATAAACCGATCCGTCGTCCGTGCGGAAGGTACATGCGACCAGTTCCTTCGTGCTGTAGCCGTCGCAATTGCTCTGACTGATCAGGACAGCGTTTCTGAGCTTGTCATTTTTGAGCACCGCATTTGACAGGTAGTCGTACAGACGCTTTTCTGAATCGCCCTGCAGCGAATTCTTATCAATGCACTGTAATAATTCGCCCAGCGTTTTGTTTGTAAAACTGGGCTTCTGAATGTCAAAATGAACGTACATATCAAGCAGTAATGATAAATCCATTTCATCTTTAACATTTTCCGTTATCACAATAAAACCTCCCCCGATCATGAGATGACCGCATTCGTGTCAGCGAGTCCTCTGCGCTCTGTTGACCGCGTTAATCTGCGCCTGTTTATAACAGCTTGCCGCGTATCGCAGGTAATCAGCATAGCTTTTTAATGACTTCATCATTTTCACATATGTTGATTCCGTGCCGATAATCTCAGCCCACTTGTTTTTGAAAGAATTGGCATCGTTTCCCTGCCATCCGGTTTGCATAAGAGTATTCACGGAGGAATTCGCATACAGCATCTTTGACCTTGTAAACGCTAAATATTCCTCCAGAATCTTTGCAGCCGACTCAAAACGGCTGTGATCGACCCTGATGTATGGCATGATAACATCCTCCTCCGATTGGATTATTTAAACAACTCTGAAAGAGATGCATTGTTGTTTTCCGCAAAATCATATCCTTCGCCCACAATATCCCGGAGGAATTTTGCGCAGTTTTCCATCACAATAAACCGGTTGTCATAATAGCACTTGCGGATATCATCGAACCGATTCACCGCGTGAACGGAAGCAGGGCTTTCCCAGGAATTCATCAAGGGACCCAATACGGCTCTGGTCATGTTGTCATATCCGTTTTTTATGCTGTTATTTGTGCCGTTGAGATCATTGGCAAGATTCTTTATGGCATCGGTATTGACATGTATTCTTTCCACTGACAATCACTATCCTCTCTGCTGAGCCTGGTTCAGCGCTTTTTTCCGTTTATTCTTTCAAAGGCATCAGACACGTTGATGCTGTTGAGCACACGGAGCACCGTATCATATTTGCCTGCAACATCACGTATAGAACGGGCGCATATCTCATTGCCCACGCCATAAAAATCATGTTCCACTCCATCGGCAACATTCCGCATGGTTCTGATCAGGCTGTTCAATTGTATTCTGATATCCGCGATTTCTGCTTTTGCCTGGCTTTCGGTCATTTCAGCAGCCTCCTTACAGAATTTTAATCAGTTTGGCTTCCAGTTCGTTGAATTCTGACGCTGTGTCCTCCAGATATCCCGCACAACGTCCCAGTTTATTGCTGTAACCGGTCAACACGTCGGCACACATCAGTTTGGCTCTGTCCCAAAGTCTCAGACTGCGGTAGAGTCTGTCCATGCGAAGGTCGATATCCATCAGCTTTTTGTTGACTTCTCTGAGAGCCGCCGCGTATTCCAGCATCTTGTCAGTATTAATCTGAATGCAGGGTTGTCTTGTCGCGTATTGATATCCTTTATTGAAGAGTTTATCGCACAGTGCTTTCAGCCATTTGAGATTTTCCGCAATAAACTGTTTGAATTTTTCCAGCGTTTCGCCTACCCACTTGAAGAAGGACGCAACCGCTTCGGCGATCTTTGTCACAATCTTTTCGATCAGTTCGTAGACCAGCTCGTAGACCACCAGACCCACAAAAAATGCCGTCAAAGCCACGAGCAGGACCCCCACGATCTCGATAGTCAAAAGAGGATGTGTCACAATGAAAAACACCGCGGCAGAAACGACCATCTCGCCAAAAAGGGTCAGATTGTGGTTCTTGTCGAACATGGCCTTGTAATTCCACACCGCAAAATACATCAATCGGCATGTGACTGAAATAATCCGGTCGCCTATCGCCTTTGGCAGATGGTCTACGGCCTGGCTGATCTTGTGGAGGATATCGTCATAGCGATACCACCCGTTATTACCGTCGCTTCTGATTGCATTCCCGTTGCTGTCAAAGACGAGATTCTTTAATTCATGACGCATGATCAGCAGGTCGCCGACGCCGTCCGCCTTAAAAACCAGTTTGATTCTTTCCACGCCGGGAAGATCGTTCAGCAGGGCGCCGACAGGACTCCATCTGTAATGTGTGATCTTGTGCTTTTCCAATTCGATATAGGGCCTGTATTTCTCTATATATTCACTGCTGACGCCGGGGCCGTCCAGACTGACGCATTGCTGGATTTTATCTGACAGACCGTAAAGGGAAGACGTGATCACGGCATGCATAGCCAGGTTTCCGCCAAGCGAATGCCCGGTCGTCGCCAGATAATCATAATCCTTGATATAATCGCTTTTTGAAATCTGTTTCAGGAATATTTCAGCATCTTTCTGCTGTTCGGTCAGCGTGCTGTTCATCAGACCGAAATCCGCCTCGATCCAATCGTGCTGAAGATTATCCAGATTATCCATGCCTTCGCTTCCGCGAAAAGCGATAACGGCTTTGCCCGGTTCTGTTTCGATCAGGCAACCGTAAAATCCCGTTTCACTGTTGTTGTCATAGTAATCCACAATAGTCCATTTTGAAATCTTGTCGCAATCGGCTCCCGGAAATACTTCGCTGACCTCTTTCCCCGAAGCCTTGCAAAGCTCGCTGATTGAAAACGGAGGTTTTTTTCCCTGATCCGTCAGAATTCCAATTTCCGTTGAAAAATCCTTATATGCGATCTCTGAAGAAAATTTTAATTCCTCATCCGAATAACTCATAGCGCATTCCTCCGTACTGTTTATTTGTAGAACATCTGCCGGAAATCACTGCTTTCAAGATTTACCTTGCCATCGACTATCGCGACAGTGGCAGTTCCGATAGGCGAATACTTCTCAAAGAATGTTTTCGGGGGATATGATCCCTTTCTCATCTTCTCCACGCATTCGTCATATTGATCCGCGCTGATATTCCACGCGGTTGTTCCGCACTTGATGCTGTTATTCAGCTGGTAATAGTTTGTCAGGGCATTGGTGATAGCGTTGTACAACTTATTGTCGTTTTTACTTTCGGATACGACGGTCTTAAAGGTAAATGAAACCTCCGGCGTATCCTTCAGAATCTGATAATAATCGGCATTACGATAATCGACGTCCTCCGGTACTGGAAAAACCGTCGCGTATACGGCTGCCTGAATGCCTTCTCTCGAGAAATACTCCTCCAGTTTTTTCTCCGCCTGAACCTCAACCACCCGCTTGACAAAGTTATCCGTAACAAGCTGATTGCTGACATTCATCTGCGCTTCGAATACAACTCGGCTGTCGCTTTTGAGTCTGCAATAGGCGGTCACCGTATCCATTCCCGGTGAAGCAAGTCTGTTTCCGATGGAAATAACCTGGAATTCCGCTCCGTATTTCTCCTGCAGGAGCTTTTCTATGTCACCTGCGTTGGTCTTATTCAATGCATTCAGGCAGGACGTAAAACTCATCAATGCCGCCATAACTATCACCAATCCTCCGATTTGCTTCATCTTGTGTTTGATATTCATAAACACTGCCTCATTTCAACTAGAAATGTTTATTAAAAGTCCGCTGCCGCCATGGTTTCCTCAAGGCAGTCAACAGATGGTATTTTCTATTTTAGTTTACTTGCTCTATCGTAAGCGTTGTTCTGACATTTTTTGTACTGAGAAGCCGCGTATTCCAGATATGCTTTATAATGATACAAATCCCTGCGCATACCTACTCCAATGGAGTTTCCGCGGTAAAACAGTTTCCATTGCTGCATAAACCGGGTGTAATCATTTGAAACCCACGATGAACTCATAGAATGCAAACTATCGTTCATTTCGCCGAATAATCTGCTATAATCCTTCAGGAACCAGCCAATGGCACTGGCAGTCCTTTCGATCGAGGTAATATCAGCATAAATATATGGTTTGACCATCTTTTCGCCTCCTAATTATTTAAATACATCGGAAAGCTTACGATTGTTCTCCTCCGCTGCTTCATAGCCTCCGGCGACATTCTTGACAAGATACTGCACAAAGTTCTGAACCTGGGCGTATCTGTTCTGATAATAATCCGCACGCAATCGGCTGAATGAAGACATGGCCCGATCCGCTCCTGCTCCATCCCAATCTCTGTTGAGAGCAGAGATCTGTCTGGTGAGCTCGTCGAACGAATGGTTAATATTCCCATTCAGCCTGCTCACATTTTCCGCAACCGTTCTGACGACTGCGGTATCTATTTTTATGGAGCTGTCAGACATGGAAATTCCTCCTTAGTCCTTGAATAATTCAGGATGCTTTTGTTTGAGCACTTCGATATAAATCTGGCTTTCCGTATCAACAAACCCCACAAAATCAACCTTGGCGATATCCGCCATATCAAACATAAAGAAGCTCTCGGCATTCAGAAATCCTTCCGGATACAGGCATCCGATGAAGTCATATACCTTTCCGCCCGATTTCATCTGAGGAAAATACCCGACGATGAGCAGTCTTTTTTCTCCTCCGCTGAGCTTGACTACGCTGCCAATCGGCAATACATTTTTCATAACAATAACCACCTTTTATTAATTTTGAGACATGCGCCTGAGCAGATATTCTGCGCCTGAAAAGACTGTTTGAATCGCTACATTGGTAGCTCCGGTTCTGAAATCCTTGGCGGAGTCATACAGACTCTTGCCATCTAACGCAGCATTGACGAGGTTACTCGCCGTGTTGACCAATGAGTCGCCTTTTACAAGTTGCTTTACCACTTTTACGGTGTCTAGATTGACGTTGGTATACTTGATTGCCTGCACCGTCTCGTATCCGGAGGAAATCACACTTTTGACAGAGGTTTCCCGAACCGCTTTGATCATGGTACCTGCCGAATCTATCAATTCACCCGAGCTTTTGACAAACGTGCCGGCATCGGTTGCAAACGAAAAGCCAAAATAAGCGAGTTCTCCGACTTTTCTGCCCAGCTCGCCGCCGATTAGCTGACCCACGTCTCCCGCCGTATCCTTTATCAGATTGATATCGGACTCATAGTTTCCTTTTACCACCATATTGGTAATATTGGCGGACGAACTGATGATCTTGTTGCCTCCGTCCACGATCTGCGCGATGGCAAGCGGAGTGAGTGCGCCTCCGGAAACCGCCACTTCGCCGACAGCCGAAACAATTTCCAGGATGCCCAGCCCTAAATTGACCGCCTGTCCCCCGACCTTAGCCACTTTATAGACAATGCCGCCGGATTGGTAACTGTAGACGATCTGATTCCATGTTTCGCTGGCAACGGTTTTTATAGCCTCTACCGTTTCGGAAACATAGCTACTTACTTCTTCCACCGTAACCTGCACCGCATGCCCTATCTTGTCGCGCCAGTCATCCGAAGTGACAATGTCATAAGACGGTTTCTCAAATGTTCTGGGATCGGCTGAGGAAAGATAGCCTTCCACCTTTTCAAAATCAGCGGCGGTTTTTCTGAGATATTCGCTGCATCTGCTCAGCGATCTGCTTGAACCTATGATCCAGTCGGCAGAGAGTACCAGAGAAAGATTTCTGGTATCTGTAGTGAATTGAAGCATATCAAGCGCTCTGTCAACCTTTGCCAATCTGCCGTTTACGTTATCAAGTCTGTCCGCGTATGATGTGAGGCTGTTTATGTTGACCTTTACCACATTACCCAAGACCGTTTCACCTCCTGCCCCAGCCGTTTTTTACAGCTTGGATGCATCTATGTTATACAGTTTATTCAGCGCTTTGCGATACTCGCTGTTGACCTTATTGATGACATCCGCGCATTTTTCGTTTCCTATGCCCTGAAAATCGTTTCTGACTCCATCTGAAATACTATCAAGCTCATTGATGATGCTTTTGAGTTCATTCCGCACATAATATAATAAATCAGAGTTTCTCGACATTTGTATTCATCTCCTGTATGAATGGAATCCACATCCGCAAGCCGAGAATGAGCATGCATATGTTGATACATCTCATCCTCAGCTAAACGGATATGTCATACCGATTCCGGACTATTTTGCTACGGACCCTACAGTCCGGGCCTTATGAAAGAATTACTTGAATGCTTCAGAAAGGCTGGCATTTGCAGTTTCAGTCTGATCATAGCCCTCTGCGACGTTTCTTCTCAGGAATGTGACGTACTGCTGAATCACATCGTAGTAGGTCTGGAAGAACTTTGCCGAAAAGCCGTTGAATTCATTTCTTGTATCGTCAGCGGCTTTACCAGTCCATGTGTTGCCAAGGTTGTCGATCTGCTTCTTGCTCAGGTCAAGCTGTTCTTTCAGCTGACCGTTGATTCTTTCGATTTCTGTGGCAATAGCTCTGACTTCTTCAGTATTGATTTTGATTGTTCCGGATGCCATAAAAAATTCATCTCCTTGTTATTTTCAGCATTGATCAGTTCATAAGCTTTCTGACTTCGTTTACGTTAGAGTTAAGTCTGTCCTCATAGTTCGACTTCTGCATATCCAGAGCGGATGCAGCTGTCTGAAGCTTGAGTGCCATTTTCTGCAGATCATCGCAAAAACCGTTGATCTGGGAAACAAAAGCCAGATTGTCGTCAGAGTCCCATGCAGCTCCCATTGCCTGAACCTTTTCAAACAGGTTCTTGTACAACGAGGTGTAGTTCTCCGAAATTCCCCTCAACTGATTGGCGGCTTTGCCTAACTCCGCAGGCGTGACTGTAAATGTGCTCATGTTTTTTTCTCCTTTCAAGAAAAATAATTATTTATATCAACATAAGTCTTGAGCCGTTTTTTATACCCAGCTCATAGATGCTCATGTTAACATTAAAGATAATACCGCTTTCCGCGTCACAGATCACCGTGTCGTCATCGGCAAAATAATTGCCGTTGGTCAGATTGTTGACAGATTGGCACAGCATTTTTCTTACGTCCTCCATGTGGCTTTCCAACGAGATGAAAACATCAAAGTTTTTGCCTGCTGCAGGAACAAATACCTCCACAAGTATCTTATTCATATCCGGCACTCTCCTTTAGCTCGTTAAGCATTTTGGCGCAGGAAACCGCTTTGCCATTAATGATAAGATAGCCAAAGTCATTCGGCAGATCCGCATTGGCATTGGAGTTGAGTACATACTGATTCCGTATTCCTCCGCCTATCCAGATGCCGTCTGATCCGCTGATCTTTTCCTTGTACCAGTCAGTCATCTGGAAGCTCTTGATATTTCTGACCTCGTCCAGCACCACAAAGTGAATATTATACTGCGTTTCTCCCTTGAGCATCACCAGGCCGAACATCTCCGGGCTCTGGCCGGTCAGATAAGAGGAAAACGCCTTGATGCCGTTGATAAAGATCAGTTCTTCCTGGTAAGTCGGCGGTGTTTCTCCGTTCTGAATGGCTGTCTTGTACTCATTGTTTCTGTTTTTGACCATCTCAAACAATTGCGACACTAGTACGTTCAGATTGTCCTTGCTGCCGTAATACTTTACGCTGTCACCGAAATAGTTTCTCATACTGTCGGACATATCGACAAATGTGGGCTTTATTCCGGCATACTGTGCGGTCATCTTGGCAAGACTTCCACCGAACGAGCCGCACAGACCGTCGTCGTCTGCCATGATAAGATTCACGTAGCTGTCACCGAACGGATAGAAACTTACCTGCAGCGACGATTTGTCCACACCCACAGGAAGCTTCAGGCTGTGCTGCGTGACATACGACGACATGAATTCAATGTCGACCTCATCGGGAAGAATGGGAATCCTCTTGGCTCTGCTTCCGCTCCATCCCGAAGAAAGTTTTTCGCATTCAGAGGCAATGGTTCTGTACTGCTGCTTTTCATCCTGAACGACAAAGGCCGTCTGGAATTCATAAAGCTTTTTGTCGATTCTGATAAGACCTCTGCCTTTATTGCGATGGGGGAATAATCCGTCGGTTTTGCCGACAATAATCGAATAATCCGAATCGTCATTGAGTTGCAGCACCAGCTGCTGTTTGAAGTTCTGCATCATTCTGAATCCGATGTCGCTGGTGCCAACGGCTGTCACTACGAAATAAATGCCGTATTTCACGCCTTCTCTCAAAAGATAAGACACCGCATCGATGCGTTCCTCATAAAGCTCGGCAAACGCCGCAAAGTTATTGATCACAACCACAACCGCAGGCACTTTTCTGCCGCTGGACTCGATATAGCTTGTTATGTCTCCGCCAAAATTTGAGAACAGGCGTTTGCGTGAATCCAGAATCTGCTTGAGCAGCTTGAAGAGATTCCCGACCTTTTCGTTTTCGTTGGAAAGGATCACATCGCCGACGTGAGGTGCTTTGGCGAATGCCTTCAGCGTTTCGGCAGAAAAATCAAGCACATACAGATTGACTTCATCCGGCGTATGCTCATGTATCAGTGAATAGATCATCACTGTAAGGAACGAAGCCTTGCCGCTGCCGGCAATGCCGTAGATCACCATATTGCCTTCTGTGGTAATCGGCGCGGTCAGCAGACACTGTCTCTGATTCTCGGGATCATCGTATTCACCGATGACAGGATTAAGAACCGTGCTCTTTTTAACGGCGTAAGCGTATTTTTTCTTTATGTCATCAAGATAGATTCTCTCGGCAATCGGATCGAGCCACAGCTTTCTGACCGAGATTTTTTCACTGTCGGCAATATCCTTGATGTGATCGGTGACAGCGTCCAGCTGTTTGCGGGGATTGCTGAATTGCTGCGCCCTTTTATCTATTTTATACCTTACAAGCGGCGTACCGGTGCGGTCAATGACCGTCACGCTGTTGTCGACTTCCTTTTCCAGCCTGTTTGTCGGGTAATAGGGAGCGCCGGACCATGCGGACTGACCGATTTCAAAAAGCTCATTGTAACCGACCTGAAGGTAAAAACGTCCTGTCTTGGTCAATTCCGCTGCATCGGGTCGCTTGAGCATATCCATACTGTCGGCTCGCTCCTGCACCTTCAGACAAACCTTGAAACGGCTGTTGCTCCAGATCTGATCGTCAACCACGCCGGAAGGCTTCTGAGTCGCCAGAATCAGGTGCACACCGAGGCTTCGGCCAATTCGCGCCGCACTCACCAGCTGTGTCATAAATTCGGGCTGCTGCGTTTTCAGTTCGGCAAACTCATCGCTGATGATGAAGAGATGGGGCAGCGGTTCTTTTACCTTTTTGGCACGGTACAGCTTCTGATATTTATAAATATCCATATTGCTTTCGTTCAGCTTCTTGCCCGCCTCGGAGAAAAGCGCCTGACGTCTGATAAGCTCGCTCTGTATGGAAGTGAGTGATCGCCTGATGGAAGCACCGTCCAGATTGGTGATAATACCGGCAACATGCGGCAGATCTTTGAAGGATTCCGCCATTCCGCCGCCCTTGTAGTCGATGAGAATAAAGGCCACCTCATCCGGATGATAATTGACGGCAAGTGAGAGAATGTATGTCATGACAAATTCGCTCTTGCCCGATCCGGTCATACCTGCGATCAGACCGTGAGGGCCGTGGAATTTCTGATGGAGGTCCAGAACAAATCTGTCTCCGGTGGTTGTCACGCCGACCGGCACGCTCAATGTCTTTGTGGGATCGTTTTCCTTCCATCTGTTCAGAACATTCAGGTGTTCCACCTTGCCCACGCCGTAAAGCTCCAGGAACGTGATCATATCCGGCAGAAGGCTGAGATTGTCCTTTGAATACAGGTTGATGTTGGCAAGCTTCTTGCTCAGCTTCATGGTATCGGCTCTCACGCTGATATCCGGCTTGAACCAGGTATACTTGCCGGTAATATCTCCCATATCCGAGATCTTTCCGCTGTCAACATCCAGCTCAATGACGCTCGAACATTCCTTGGGGAGATAATTGAGGGCGTCATAACAGTTGATGATGCTGAATCGGAGATTTTCCTTCGTGGAGCTGATCTTTTTCAGAAGCTCCGACTGAACTCCCAGTTTTCTGTCCAGAGAGAATATTACGTAATAGGGGGAAACATTCTCCAGATCATTTTCGTTGAGCTCCTTACGGTAATCAAACTCACTTTCCAGTCTGACCGAAATTTCCTTCAGTTCGTTGACATTGGTGGCAATATAGCGGAAGGTTTTATCGTCATTCCATGCATGAGACAGCCATTTGCAGAATCCATACTCCTTTTCGTCAGGAGGAGCATAAATAAAGACCATTTTCACTTCATCATAGCTGTACAATGCGGCGATCTGGAAAATCAGACCTTTGGCAAATTCAACTACCATCTTGTGCTGACCGATAATACCGGCCACATAGTTTTCAAAGAACGAGGTGGAAATAGGTATGTTTTTCAAAGTCTTGGGGCTTTCACAGAGCTTCCGCATTTCATCCTTGAGGTTATCGTCCTCCATGGAGAATTTTTCTTCGGAAAAAACGATCTCTGCATCAAGCTCTCCGCTGCCCACGCCAAGCCGGAGTCTGAGAAAGTCGTCCTGACCCGGTGAACGCTCCCAGAGATTTCTCTTTACGTTCTCGATACGGCTGATGCACTCATCGACGGTAATGATGTTCTCCCGCAGTATTCCCTCCTGACGTCGGCATTCCTTGTCAAATTTCGCAGACATGCCGTTGAGGTACTTGGTGTATTTTGTCTGCCGCAGTTCTTCTTTTTCGTGCCTGTGCTTCTTTTCATATCTCTTTGACAAAACCGGCCACATAACGGAACCGAGCAGCATACTTCCCGCCATGATCATTGACGGAACGGCGCCTGCCATGTTTCCGTTGCTCATGGCCGTACTGACGGAGAAGGCGGCGGTTCCAAGAGAGGCGGCTCCCATGGTGATGGAGGGACCCAGCACCAGCGCAACAGGCATTTCATCACCGATCTGATTCTGCGGCGGATCGTCGATGCGGAACTTAACTTTTTCAATTTCTCGCTTGAAACGGGGCGAACGGTAGAAGAAATCCTGAGGAATATCCTTTTCGTATTCGTCGCTCAGTTCCGGCATCTGCGGTACAAATCTGGAAATCTTATCTGAATTGACAAACACGTTTCCTCCGGGATTATTGCAAGCGATAAAAAGGTTTCCCACAATAATCTTCAGACCCATGATGTAAATACAGTCGCCAACCGCCAGATTTGCCTTACCGACACGCATTCCGTTGACAAAAACGCCGTTTCCGCTGTTGTTGTCCACAATATACCACTGCTTGTTCTTGTAGGAGAGGGTGGCATGTCTGGAAGACACCAGTCCGTTGCGATATACAATGCTGTTATCCTCTCTGCGTCCGATAGAGACATCGGTATCGTCGGCAATCAGAATCTTGGTGAATTTTGCCCGGTCTTTGGTTGACGCCTCGGAATATACAAAGAACTTCTCCCCGGTCGTCTTTTCATAGAGATTGTAGACCCGGTCAGGCTGCACCACGGCAGAACGCAGCGTTTCCCCGTTGTTGTCAATCAGTCTCACATCGTTGTTGGAATTGAGTATCCACTGTTCGTTGATGCCTTCAACGCCGATGGAATCCCTGCTTCCCTCTGAGCTGCCAAGCCAGAACTGACCGTTTACTTTCTCCGGCAGAACAATCGTATTGATCTTCTTCTGCGTAATAAATGTAAGTAAAATAGGTATCCCTCCCTATTTATTGTATGTCAGCGTGAGGCGATCACGGCGTGCTGACCGCCCCTCATTGACAATCTGATAACACTCGCTATTTGGTGGTATATAGATATCTGTACAGCGTGCGGGTCTGAACCTCATAGTACCCGTTTGAACTGTTCAGGACTGTATCGGTCCAATCGCAGTAGCTGCCAAGACGACGGTAGAAATACACCGTGTATTCCGGCTTGTCACGGTAATACCAGATGTTCTCGTAGGTTGACGTATCGACCCATTCATCCCATGTGTATTCCAGGAACCACAGATGTCCTGCGCTGTCGGTGTATCCCGTGGACTCTCCGTGACATCCATAGCTGCACCTGTAGGTATGACCGGCATTGTATCGGTTGGTGAGCTGACTTCCCTCCGGCAGATTCAGCGTTTCTACCTCTGTTGCGCCGGAGCCGCCGCTGACATGAGTGCAAAAATAACTCTTTGAGGCATTCGGATAATGATGCCTGAAGTAATGATAATATTTCAGATTATATCCCGATGTATTGGTACATTCACGGACGGTTTTTTTCTCTCTGTACCATTCATTGGAAGGCTCCGAAGTCCCGTATCTGACCCATTCGCCATAGTTATCTCTCCGGCGGTTCTCTGAGCCGTATCTTTCCCACCCGTCAAGACTGGTCGCTTCACTTTCTTTATACTCATACTTTCTGCCGCGATACTGGGTCTTGCTGTTGACGGCCTGCGCCGTCATGCCGCTGAGTGTAAAGCTGTCCGTCCAGTCGGTTGTTTTATAAACCGTCACATTGCAGGAATCCTCCAGCCCCTGATCCGTCTTGGCTTTCACAACGCATTTGCCTACGCCTTTGGCTGTCACATTGCCGCTGCCGTCAACAGTCGCGATGCCTGTGTTGCTGGAGCTCCAGGTAACCGTTCTGCCTTCCGAACTGCCAGAAGCAAACTTCACTGTCAGCTTGCCGGAAGTTGGATAGGTCTGCCCGTCCACCGCAAGATTCAGCTCTTTGCTGTTAAGGGAAATGCCGTCGCTCACCTTATAGGAATATGAGCTCTGCACTGTAATTTTGGCCACATTGCCCTCGGTATACTTGACGGTAACGGTGCGGTTTCCTCCGTTCTTCGACGAGAAGCCTGAGAAGGAGCATTTATCAACGCCGATACTTCTTGAAGTGCCGTTGCTGTATTTTGCCGTCACTTTCAGCCCGGCACTGCTGAATGATTCTCCCACCAGATAAGACGTTTTGCAGGATGACGTATCCAGCACCAGTTCGGTGGGCTTCACGATGGTCACGTTAAAGGAGGTGTTTACTTCCTTGCTGCGGTAGCTGTACGCAACATTCACGGTGCATGTGCCGGGATTGTCCGAGCTGAATCCGCTGAACGTACAGGCGGACGCTACATTGCTCGTGCTGCTGTCGCTGTATGTGGCGGTCACGGTCATATTCTTCGAGAAGCTTTCATCCAGATAATAGGCTGTCCTATATCCGCTTGCGGTAATGCCCTTGACGGTCTTGATAACTTCAACAGAACATGTCGCCTTATAGTTTCCATCCGCCGTGGTCACCGTAATGGCAGCAACGCCCACCGCCTTGGCCGTGACAACGCCGTTTCCGTCAACCGACGCAACACCGGCGTTAGACGACGACCAGCTTACCACCGTATTGGTGGCGTTCTTGGGAGAAATGGTGGCAAAAAGCGTCAGCTTTTCACCGAAATCCAGCGTTGCAGACGTCTTATTCAATCTGACGCCTGTCACGTTGATGGTCTTAGGACCTGAACTCACTACGATTTCGATAATCGTACCCTGTTCCACTCTCTCCCCGCTTTTCACAGACTGTCTGATGACATTTCCCTGTGCCACTGTATCGCTCGGTTCCGACACAATGTTGCAAGCCAGTCCGGCGCTTTGCAGAATTTCTTTCGCGTCCTGCGCTTTTTTGCCTGTCACATCAGGAACAGGAATGGTATAGCCTTTGCTGATCACTATTTTTACGGTGCTGCCTTGATTGACGGAGGAACCGGGCTTCGGTTTCTGGGACATGACGCAGCCTGCAGAAACCGACTGGCTCTCTGCATAGGACACCGAATATCTGAGAGAATTGGACGTGATCTTTGCGATGGCGTTGTCTTCCGACATATACATGACATCGGGGACAACGGACATCTTCTTGCCCAGAGAAACGGTTACCGTGATGACCGTACCCTCTGAAACCTGCGTTTCAGGAAGTACGCTCTGATCGATGATGGTGTCTTTGGCATATTGATTGTTGTACTGCGTTCCGCCTACAACGATCAGCAGTTTCTTTTTGCGAAGCAGTTTGTCTGCTTCCTTGATATCCATACCCACAAGATCAGGGACACCGACCGTATGATCATAGTCATACTGATCGTCTTCTGAACCTTTGCTGATGGTAAGCAGAATGGTTTCGCCGGGACGAGCGCTTGAATCCGGTTTTTTACTCTGTTTGATCACGCAGTCCTTTGCCACTTTGCTGCTGAACTGCTCTTCAAATTCCACCAGCAGTCCCAGGCTTTCCAGGGTGGACTTTGCCAGGTCACGCGTTGCAAAAGTCAGGTTGGGAATGATCACCATATCCGAATTGCCGCTCAGCGTTACAGTGACAAGGCTGTTCTGAAACGCGACACCGCCGGCATACGGATTCTGTATGACAACGGCAAAGTTCTGATAGTAGTCGTCAAACAGTCTTTCGCCAATGACCATCTTCAGTTCAGCGTCTTCCAGCTTCTTTTCCGCGTCCTCGAATTCATCATTGATGACATTGGGAATTCTGGTCATGCCGTTCGGAATCACCATACGGTCATTCCTGATGACGATGGTGGTCACTCCCACGATGATCAGAAGCACCACCGCCGCCACAATCGCGACGGAAGCAGCGGCATTCATTTTGAGCCACTGGGGAATTTTGCCGGTATCCTCATGCTGGATCTTTTCCTTGACGCGCTGCACGTCAATCAGGCTTTCCAATTCTTCCGCAAACGCCTTTGCGGTCTGAGTGCGGTTTTCCGGCAAAATATTCATGGCGTTCAGGATGGCCGTTTCGACATTCTTCGGCAGCTTTTTAACGATCCTGGACGGCTTGATCATCTTGTCGTCCTTGGTTTCATCTATCCGGTCATAGGAATGCGGAGGGACAACGCCTGTGATGGCATAATACAGCGTAGCGCCGCAGGCATACACGTCAGTCCACGTGCCCTGATGACCGCGGGTGGAATACTGCTCCACTGGAGCGTAACCCAGTTTTAATATCATGGAAAGGCTGCGGCTGTGCGTCGTTGTGACGAATCGCGCGGCTCCGAAGTCAATCAGCTTGATGCGACCGTCCTTGCAGATAAACACATTGTCGGGCGCAATATCTCTGTGAACGATGCCTTCCTGGTGCACCACATCGAGTGCGTTGAGCACCTGGATCATGATATAGACCGCTTCATCATAGGGCAGCTTGCCCTTTTCCTTGACCAGATCGCCCAGCGTTCTTCCGTCCAGATACTCCATGACGATATAGGCCGTACTGTTCTCGGTAAAGCAATCGAAAATACTCACGATGCCGGGAATCGTATTGAATCTGGCAAGACGCCGGGATTCATTGAGGAAGCTTTCCATGCCCTTTTTGAATTTTTCGGCACTGTCGCGGTTGTATACCCTGACGGTGGCATTTCCGACTGCTCTGGTAGCAAAATCACTGGGAAGGTATTCCTTGATGGCCACCTTCTTTTCGAGCAGCGAATCCCACGCCACATAGGTCACACCGAATCCGCCGTGTCCAAGCGGCTTGCCGATGATATACCGCCCTTTCAGAACGGTGCGGATAGGAAGGTGGTACTGGTCTTCCTCATAACTTCCTTCACGATAGCCGCAATGAGGGCAGGTGGAAATACCTTCCTCGTATTCCTCCATGCAGCTGATGCATCTTTTTTCCATCGGAGTGCCTCCTTGCAAACACAAGTTGAATTTACCCGGATCATAAGGTCGATGTCAGAACAAATCGTGTTCCGCCGCAGTCACCTTTCTCAGTCGGATGATTCAACAGTATATTGCCTGTTGTCGTCAGTGATGAACGAGAATTCCGGATAATACTTGGAATAACTGGACAGAACCAGCTGATTGACCGGAAGAACATCTCTGTTTTGCAGATAGAAATAGTCCTGTTTGTCCTCACCCGTAACATAATACAACAAAGCCATCGCCGCTGCGGCTTTGTTGTCCGTATTTTTATAAACGCTCCATGTCTTCAGTCTGATCGAAATCTTGTCCTTTCCGGGCATCGGAAGAACGCTCCAATAGCCGGGAAGGGATTCGGATATGCCGATTGATTCCGAGACCCTGCCGATATAACAGAGTGCTCTGCCGTCTTTGAAAACGTCAGCCGCATCCTCGCCGATGTAGATGTTCTGATCTTCCGCAAGCCCGAACAGATCGGCCGTGCAGCATATTCCATAGACTTCTGTTTCATCGTAACTGAACGTCACCATAGAATCAAAAGAATCAAGTTTATCCAGTTCCAGTTCGCTTTTCAGTTTATTGTTTATGTACAGGACATACGTATTGAATCCGACCGCAAATCTCCGGTAGGGTATCTGCTGATTTTCGTAATAGGAATACAGCGCATAGTTTTCTTCACTCAGATACCGGAATATTCCGCGGCAATCCAGTACATTCGCATCATCGAACTGAACGGAGGAAGAATCGTAAACATCCGGCATGCTGTTGGTCTTATACGCCGTGGCAAGTGCCTTGGAATAGTCACTTTCGGAAATATATTTCACATTCACCTCAATGGAGCGCTCAGATTCCTCCTGTACATAGGACGTATAATCACCAATCGTATTGGTGTACATTTCTATCTGTTTCGATCGCTTTTCATCTGACTCGCTGACAGGCAGCCAGACGGAAAGTGTATCGTCGCTTCGGATATCGGCACAGATTGATCTGCCGCCGGCGTATTTTGCCTGATAGACAAAGAACCCGACCAAACCGACAGTGAAAAGGAATATCGTCGCCACCAGCAGCAAAAGACGGTTTCTCATTCTGGTTTTCTTTTCATCCAGCGTCGTACGGAGAACCTTCTTGCCGAGCAAAGCCAGTTTGAAATCCGACGCGTTCTGCACTCTCAGATCCGAATTCAGAACCATTGCCCGCCTGACGGCATTGTCTACATAGCCGGGAATGTCAGGGAACAATTCAGACAGAGGCTTCAGATGATCGGAGAGTTTCCGGTCGACCGAAACCTCCGGCACTTCACCGGTAAGCATATAGTAAAAGGTTGCCGCCGACGCGTAAACGTCGGTAAACGAGCCTTGCTTTTTGTCCCTCTGATATTGCTCAGGAGGAGCAAAACCCGGCGTCAGCACTTTTGTAAAATTATTGACCACTTCTTCTTCGGTGGCATAGAAACGCGCCGCGCCGAAATCTATGATTTTTACTTCGCCCTTTTTTGTCAGAACGATATTCTTGGGCTTGATGTCACGGTGGACAATTCCTTTTTTGTGCACCCGATCCAGCCCGTCAAGCACACCTTCTATGATAGAGATGGCCTCCTCCAGCTTCAGTTTTCCGCCCGGCCGGGATTGGGTATAGTCCTCCAGGTTCTGTCCGTCCAGATATTCCATGATGATATAGGCCGTGTTGTTTTCCAGCACACAATCGAAAATATTGACGATATTGGGGTCAGAATTGTATTTGGCCATGGTTCTGGCTTCCAGTACAAAACGGTCCAGAAGGTAGTCAAAATCGCTTTTTCTGCCGTTGATGATCACTCTCTCTTCTCCTGTTTTCCGGAAAGCGAGAGAAGGGGGAAACAATTCCTTGACAGCAACCTCTGTTTCCAGCTTTTTGTCATAGGCCCCATACACAATGCTGAATCCGCCGACACCTAACGTATTGTGAATCTCATACCTTCCCGCAATCATGGTACCTGCCGGCAACTGATTGCTTTTATCGACAAAATCCAGCTCTTGGGAGTCTGTTGACTCCTGCTGCGGCAACTCTTCGATTGAATGATGGAAAGTATCGCGGAAAAAACGCTGATGATAATCCACATTTCCCTCGTCATGGGAAAAATTCAACCCGAAGTTGTCATCCATATCCAATATGGTTCTCATATCACTGCTGGATTCCGCCTTGAAACGGGTGCCGTCCGACGAAGAAGAAATCTCGATGACGGTTTCATTCCTGCGATCAGGAGAATTCTCACGACGACCGAAATCAATAATCGTATTATTATCATTATCGCTCAAGCCAAACCCACCTTATTTCAGCACTCTGACAAAGATCGCGGATAAATTATCCCGTTCCGAATCCTTTTCCATGCCGTTTTTTAAAGCCAAAGTACCCAGATTGGATACAATGATCTGAGCCGATTCGCGCATATTGAACGCTCTCTCGATATCGCTGTCTTCCACCCATTCCCAGAATCCGTCTGAGCAAAGCAAAAAGGCATCCCCGTCTTCAAGCTTCACTCCGGAATTGTCAATCTCATATGCCGGTTCTGTCCAAGGAGTACCCATGACTTTCAGCAGAATATTTCTTTCAGGATGATGTCTGACGTCTTCCGGCTTGATTTTACCCATTTTCAGCATCATCTGGGGAACGCTGTGATCCGATGTGACATATCTGATCTTTCCCTTGCTGAAATAATACAGACGCGAATCGCCGATATGTCCCCATGCCCAATTGACGCCGTCTGTAAAAAGCATCACCAGAGTGGTTTTGAGAGCCTGTTCTTTTTTCATTTTCTTTTGCAGATCCAACAGTGAAGCCTGGGCGTAAGTAAAGCAGTTTTTAATCAGGCTCTCGTCCAGCTTCTCTGATTTCTTTACAATCGCCTCCACAGCGGAAGCCACATGCGCCGAGGCAATATCTCCTCCTCCGTGTCCTCCCAGACCGTCCGCCAGCAGGAAGCACTTGACCGGGCCGATATCACAGACAGACACCGTATCCTCATTGATCATGCAGTCCCCGATATTGGTGTAGGATGCAAATTCGATTTTCATATGTTTTCCTCCATATCAGGCCATCGTAATAAATATGCCTGTGATATTATCCCGTTCTCCTCTTGACTTGACTTGCTTGATCATTTCTCTCAAGTCATTCATGGAATTCTTGCCGTATTCTATTCTCTGTTTCTGCATCATGGCGCAGATTTCATCATCGCTGAGTTTATGATACATGCCGTCGCAGCAAAGAAACAGGACATCACCTTTCTGGCATTTTGCGATGTAAATATGAGGAACAGGAGAATTTCCGACGCCTATGCATTGGGTCAGAACATGTTTTTTATTGCTGTTTTCCGCTTCAACAGGCGTAAGGGTTTTTTCTTCCAGCATTCTGTTTACGACCGTATCATCTCTGGTGATCTGTAAATAATACTCCTGTAATGAATATATGCGGCTGTCGCCGATGTTCATGGCAATATACTCATCATTACGGATCAGAGAAAGCGTCAGGGTGGTGCCCAGTCTGATATTTTTTCTGCTTCCGTACTCGATCAGCTTTTCATGACAGTATTTGATGACAACCTTCAGTTCATCAACCAGATTATCAATGGACTGGCGATAACCGTCCGATCTGTTTTCAAATCTTTCGATGTACCATTTTTCAAATGCTTTTACCACGGTATTGCTTGCCAGATCGCCTTCCGACAATCCGCCCATTCCATCGCAGAGCAATGCAATACACGAGTTTCCCTGCGAGCTTGTGTTGTATCTTACAATATAGCTGTCCTGATTCTGTTTTCTGACAAGCCCTGCATCAGTATCACATCCGACGTTATATTGCATTGCTTCTCCCCCTTTATCATCTGTCAATATATCTGAAGGACTCCCTGTTGAAAGAAATCACATCTCCGTTTTTGACAGCCGCAGGTACACCTTTTTGAATACGCATATTATTGATATAGGTGCCGTTTGTGGAATTATCCACGATGGTGCATCCGATCTTGGATACAGTTATCACGGCATGGTGTCGCGAAACTGTATCCACCTTAATGATCAGGTCGCAGTCATCCGACGAACCGACGGTTATTCTTTCTTTATTTAGCAGGCACTTCTTGTCCGGTGACTTGAGCGAAACAAGATATGGCGTAGTGCCTTGGGTATATCGTTTCTGAGGTAAAGGAGTATCGGAAAAGTTCAGAAGACTGGTGCGGTCGCCATCATTGGAATAAGCAGCGGCTCTTTCGACGTCATCGATCCTTCTGATATCCGCACGGGGTACATAAGCAATCGCATCGCCTGATGCATCCGCGGCATTTTGACCGACCGTGCCGTTTCCTGCGGGCACAGGATTCCTTGCCTCATTCGCACCCACTGTGCCATCCCCTGCAGGCGCGGCATTTCTTACCGCGTTAAGACTGACAGCGGCATTGCCGACAGGCTGGGGATTTCTTGCAGGGATCGCGGCAGGCTGGGGATTTCTTGCGGCGTTCGCAGCGGCGGAAAATCCTGCCGCTCCCATTTCACCGACCGGTGCATTCATCCTGCCATTATCGGGACTGACATAAGCCCTGCCTTTGTCATTAGCCGGTCTGCTGACCGAATCAGAGGAAACAGGGGGTCTTTTCTGCGCGGAAACATCGGCGGACTGCGGCAGATTGATGGTAATCACACCGGATTTCACGACAGCGTTGGCTATCGCAGTATTCATGTCCAGATGCTCTACTTTTTTCTCACGAACACGTTGTTCCGCAATCTCCTGCGCTTTCCGTTCTTCATTCATGCTTTCCAGCTCGGAATTTGTGAAATTATATTTAATTTCCTTTCGTTCTATGCTTTTTTTGTTTTTCGGCTTCCTTGCAAGTACAAATCCCAGAACCGACGTCAATACAGCGGCTATTGCGACACAAAGATACGCAACAAGTTCAATGTCAATAAATGCCGTAACAGCAATCGGGAAGCCAATACAGAACAGCAGGACTGCCACAATGCCGGTCATAACAGGAAGCAGCACGCCGAGCCATAATGCTTTATTGTATCCCTTTTCCACATCCTTCAAAGTAATATCGACAAAGTGCTCCATCTGTGTTTCAAAATGAGAAATGCTGAATTTCTTCTTTGAAGTTTCTTCCAGCACCACACCGATGAGAGAGTATGAATTGACCGTTTTTACGCTGTAAATGATCTTTCTGAAGAATTCTGCCAACCCGGTGTTTGCGGCTTTGGAAGCCTTTGCGTCATTCCCCTGCTGCTGAGCGGAACACGGCACGCAGACAAACTTCGGTCTCTTATCATAGATGCTGATGTATACGTACTGGGGATCAAGCAGAATCGACTCCTCCGTAAAACCGTGCTCCAGCAGTATTTTGAGGGTCTGTATCATATCCAGCAGCATTTGCTGCAGATCCACCGAGGAAAAGACATTTTCATTAAAGTATTCAAGCAGCGTCTTGGTGCCGATATTGTCAAAATACAGCTTGCGATCATTATCCATGCTCCTGAAGCAGGACAACATGATGTTGGGATTCTTGTTTACAATTTCAAATAACACTTCATCTATCGCAACAGCTTCCTTGAAAGTGAGCGTCACATTTTTTTCTATTGAAATATCGAATTCCATATTCTACACCTCTGAAAAACACAGAATCTGATCAATGTCTGCGTATATCAATTCGTGGATACCACGATACAAATTATTTTGGCTATGCATTTTGTAAGATTATCAGTATTTATTGTACACCCTATTATAAAAAATGTCAATGCTTCTGAACATTTTTGAAATACTTTTATTACAATAACTTACAATTTGCTAACATCATTTTAATCATTTCAACGCAATCATATCCGATTGCCTGTAATTTATGTGATTTTTAGGAGCAAGCAATAAAAAGGGATGTCATGTACGCCCGGTAATCATGATTCATCACCATATCAAAACAACCGGCAACTCCGTTCTCACGAATTGCCGGTTGTTTTGATATGAAAGGATTGAAGATAGCTTCAGTCTGATTTCACAAGCATGATTGTTTTGTCAGGACAGATATTTAGTCTTGAATTATCGAGCCCTTGTAGACCGCCCTGATAATCTCACCGCACACATTGTAAACGCCGCTGCTTTCTTTTTTGGCGTCCGCACCGCTGGTGAAAACGACAACGCCGGTCTGATCCTCTGCATCAAACGCAAAGCTGGAGTACATGCCGAAGTTGCTGCCTGTGTGATAGTGCATGGTTCTGCCCTTCACAATCGTTTTGGAAAGATAATTGCAGAGTCCGCAGTTGGTGCCGCCTGACTGGAATTGGATTTTCAGTATTTCATCCGCGCTTTCGGGAGAAAGAATCTGCTGCCCGTCCTCGCCCTTTCCTCCGTTCATCAGCACGCAGAGCAATCTGGCGTAATCGGCTGCGCTGATCGTGATATTTCCCTGATAGATGTGATGCGTCTGTCCCAATTCCTTTGCGCATTTTTCGCTGAGCTGACGCTTCACGGTGTAGGAAGGATTTCCTCTGGTATTGTACAGGCAGGCGATGCTTTTTGAATCCTCTATCCGCGAGGCCAGGAAGGAACCTTTAATTCCCAGCGGTCTGAACAGCTCGTTTTCTGTGTATTCATAGAAGGGCTGCCCCGCTTTTTTCTCCGCCGCCGCAGCGAGAACCGCTATGCCGAAATTGGAATATTTATGGGATTTGCCCGGTTGCTTTGACGTAAAGCTCGAGGACTGCGAAAGCAGTTTTTTCAGGGGAACAGAGGAATGGCTGTTGCGCGATTTCAGAAAGCTTTCGGAATCAACGATGCCGGACGTATGTGACATCAGCATGCGGGGGGTGATTCTGGTGTCGGGATATTTTTTGCTTCTCACCTTATATCCGAGATACTTTCCCACATCGGCATCAATATCCATTTTTCCTTCTTCAGAGAGCTTCATGACCGCCATGGCGTCAACGAGCTTGGAAAGCGACGCCGCACGGAACACCGTATCGGTCGTGACAGGTTCCTGTTTTGATTTATCCTTGCTTCCGTAATTGTAGGTTTCCACGACTTTGCCGTTTTTTATTACAGCGACCTGAACGGCGGAGGCCCGATGGTCGGAAGCGATCCGGTCTAAGGCCTTGCTCAGTTCCTTGTCGGTTTCACGCATCGGTTCAACGGAAGCCGCATCAGACGGGGTCTTATCCGTGGACGAAACCACGGGGGAATTGTCGGACGGAGTTATGACACGTTTTTCTCTTTCTTTGCCTTTGAAAAACGGAATGCTCACCGCGGCAATCACAACCGCAACCAAAACGACAGACAGGACAGCGATCCCCGTCGTCCGTTTTTTGTTTTTTCTGACGCGGTCAGATTTCATTCCAAACGCCTCCCCACTCAGCAAAACGCCTGTATTTCACCTATGCAGACATTATTGGCGTATTTATACCCTTCATAACCTGACTTGACCTTGAGCTTGACATAGGAGGTTACAACAGGCTCGTCCAGATAGAAGATATTATCCATGAAGAAGGATTCGTTTGAATCCTGCGCCGTACCGGTATATTTGGTTCCGTCGCTGAATTCAAGTTCAAAATCGCAGAGCCTTCCGTTCTTTTCAAAGAGCTCATCGTAGCCCTTAATGAAGGAACCCTTGTAGTAGCCGTCCCATGTGTTGCCGTTGATGATCTTTATCCCTGTAACCGTGACTTTTTTCCCGAAATCGAGCTTGATCCAGTTGCCTGCGCCGCCGGCTTTTCCGTTTGCCATCCAGCAGGTCTCCGCCTTGCCGTCAACCGCCATATTCGCGCCGTACTTTCTTCCGTACTTTCCGTTGCCGGCGTGCTTGCTGCAGGTTGCCTTTTTCACCTTGATGGTATTATCGGGGTCGGGCGTGATTCCCTCTTCGTCCGCATCGTCATCCGGGTCAGAAACGGACTCTTGGTCATCGTCGGGGTCTTTGAATAAATCATCCAAATCGTCGGAATTTTGACTCTTTTTTCCGAAGTGTTTTTCCTGATACTCCTCAAAGGGGTTTGAAATCAGGGCATAGAGCACAAGGGTACTCTGCGGAATGTCATTCAGCGAACAGAATTCAGCCGAAAATGTGTCGTCATCATTGATCTGAAACTGTATCAACGCTGTCACTTCTTTATCCATATATGTACATTTACCGGTAAACTCAACTATTTCGATATTCTCCTCCACGTAATCCGGTTTTCCGTCGTTGTCATCATCGGGGCCGTTTCGGGTACCCTTGAAATGAGTCCACTGGGGAGTGCTGTAAAACTCGCCGAATGCCTGATCGTAGGAAATATCCGGATAGGCGGTGGGATGTCCGTTTTTGACACTTCTGATGGTTTCATCTTCCACCGCTCCGCAACCCGCCATGCCTAGCACAAGCAGGAGCGCCACCACAAATGCCGTCAATGATTTCATTTTCTTCATGCGAAAAAACCTCCATTCCGTTGAGGCTTTGCTCAACGTGTAATATCACTAAGATTTTATCACATTTGCGGAAAACAGTCAATAGTTTTCGTGATTTTTTTGTTTATTTATTTGATTTTTTTAACATTATTACCCATATTGATCACAGCTATTTCGCAGCCGGTTTATTCGTCCTGTCATTGTCGTCAAACATTTTCACGCATCACCTGCCGCTGACAAAGCCCTCCCATTCTTCTTCTGTGCCAAGAAATACGTTCATGTCGATGAATTTTTCCTTCCCGTCATATCCACGCAGCTGCTCTCTGTCTGTGTATTGCCAGAAGAGCCAGTCTCCTTCCGGCGGATTGGTTATCACGTTGCGGAACCAGAGATCGTAATCGTCAAAATAGGTGTAGACATATTGGAGATAGGACGGCTCGGTCACATAAATCATGGGGCGTTTGCCGTAATGCTGTTCCAACGCATCAAGCAAATCGCGCAATTCCGGTACGATTTTTCCGGCCGGAAGCGGGTTTCTTTCATGGCTGCCGTAGTATTCCAGATCCACCACCGGCGGAAGGGCGTCTGATACAACCGGGACAGTGGAAATGAAATTCTGCGCCTGTGTCTTTCCCGGACTTTCAAAGCTGAAAAAATGATAGGCGCCTGCCCTGATGTCGGTTGCGGAAACGGCGCGCCAGTTGTCGTAAAAGTACGAATCCACATGGCCGCTGCCCTCGGTCGCCTTGATGTAGGCGAATCTGACATCCTGCGCTTCCAGCTCATTCCAGTCAATTCTGCCCTGATAGGAAGAGACGTCGACGCCGCGAACGGGATACCTGCCGGCGTAGATGTCATTGGGAACAATCAGCCCGGCGGCGGAAGCGGCAAGGAATCCCGCCACGAGGAAGAAAGCCGACGCACAAGCGGCAACGCATGCTTTGGGATACTTTTTGACCACTCCCTGCGGAAGTCGGATCCGTCCGTTGAGCGCAGGACAGAACCGGTCGGAAAACTTGGCAGGAAGCAGCGTGGCAGTCACGGCGGTAATAAAGATGAAAGGAATTCTCACCCATTTATTCAGCAGAATATCCCAGTGGACAGCCTCATAAAGCAGTGTGAGAAAATAGTTGACATAGGCAAGCACCGGTCCGCCTATCATAAAATAGAGCATGGAATGCCTGCCGATATACATCAGCAGTTTTACTGGCTTTGACTGATCCGGAAGCAGGTGGGAAAGACAGATGATAAAGGCAATGCCCGTAACAAACAACGGCACTGATACCAGCGGCGAAAGGAATGTATTGTTGGCCACGATGATTCTTGACTTTTCCACACCGATTGTCAGAGCAGAACCCGTTACAAGCGTGAAAAACACGCCGCCCGAGACAACGGCATGCCTCGGCTTGAAGTGCCATTTGGAGATCAGCCCGGTCTGCCTTGCACAGTAACCGAAAATGTAAAAGAACGAGCAGACAAGCGACGTGTCCCAGTTCCAGGGCTTTATGATCCGCTCACGGGTGATGACAAATCCCACCGCGGCGATCGCCGTCGCTGCCAGCATCATCGGAATGGGCTTATCACGGCAGACTGTATCGACGACAATAAAAATAACGGAGCAGAGCACCAGTATGGAGAAAAAATTGCCGGTCGGTTTGAAAAGAAAGGTTGCCAGGATATCGTACAGCCAATACGGAACAGTGGTGGGATGAAGTATCAGATTGACAATCACTTTCATAGAAATCGTGAGTATAAAGAAGCAGAACATCAGTCTGAGAATCAATGCTTGAAGTACCTTGTTGTAGAAGTATTCCGGCAGATCACCGCCGTAATTCCTGGTAAAATACCCCGACAGCACAAAGAATCCCGGCAGTGTAAACGGTGTGACGTACATTACAATCGCGTCAGGCGTCCCGGGAATATGTGACAGAATGACTGTCAGCGCACATATTCCGCGAAAGATGTCGCACCATGTCTGACGCTGTTTCAAAACTAAGGTCTGATTCTTCATGTGGTATCGTATTCCTCCATTGCAATAAGATAATGGATCGAAGCAGAAGATCCGCCACGGCATCCAGTTCCTCCCGTGTCACATCCGGACGGTTGATGACTTCCAGCCGTCGGCGGATGCTTTCGTGCTGAGATGTTTCCAGATTGGTCTTCAGATCAAAATATTAAAACTCTGCCTTGTTTTTTTCTGCTGATACCAGGATACAGGCTATCATCTTTTTCGCAACGCCCGATCTCCTTCCTAATCTGACAGTAGCTGCGCGATAATATTGAAAACCGGCCTCAAACGAGCATCCATTCATCAAGCTGACGGATTTACAGACATTATCGATAACATTATAACACGGGAAATTCAATATCTCAACAAAAAGATTCTGCTTTATGAATTGTTTTGTCCGACTTGAGCCTGTCGCGCTCTATGAAGTATGATAGCCGCATCAAATGCAACGAATTAATGATTGATTTTATTACGCAAACAGAGTATAATACATTTATTTGATGCAGACAAACACTTAAACCAAATCAAAGGAGACTGGAAACATCCAATGCTCTGTCAGTCGACAATAAAAGATTTCATGCATAACAAAACAAAAATCCACAGTGAAGCCGTTCTGCTTACCGAGGGAAATCCGCGCAGAATGATTCTGTCCTTTGCTTTTCCGATTTTTTTAAGCCAGCTGTTCCAGCAGCTCTACAATACCGCAGACGCCTGGATAGTAGGTCATTACCTGGGCGACAGGGCTTTTGCTGCCGTTGCTTCATCCGGTAGTCTGATATTTCTTTTCATCAGTTTTTTCATCGGGGTGTCGATGGGAGCAGGTGTGGTGATCAGCAGGTACTTTGGCGCAGGCGATCGCGAGAGCGTTTCCCGCGCCGTGCATACCAATGTGCTGGTTTCTCTGCTCTCCGGACTGCTTCTGGCGGTGATCGGAGCCGCCGCAACGCCGTCTATCCTTCGGTTGATGAAGACAGACCCGGACGTTCTGCCTCAGTCCATCCGATATTTCCGGTACTTCTTTCTCGGCACTCCCGCAATGGTGATGTACAATGCGCTCAAAGGCGTGATGAATGCGGTCGGAGACAGCCGCAGACCGCTCTATTATCTGATTTTTTCTTCCGCGTTGAATATTTTCCTGGACTGGTTATTCGTGGGCCCCTGCGGGCTTGACATCCGATGGGCCGCCATCGCCACAGCTATTTCGCAGGCGGCGTCTTCCCTGCTCTGCCTGCGTCAGCTTTGCAAAAAGGACACGGTGTATGCACTTTCATGGCAAAAGCTCCGGATCGACAGGGCAATTCTTGCTGAAATACTGCGGTTGGGAATTCCATCGGGTGTGCAGAATTCCGTGATTGGTCTGGCCAATGTGCTGGTGCAGACAAATATCAATACATTCGGCGATGTGGCAATGGCTGCATGCGGTGCGTATTCCCGCATTGAAGGCTTCGCGTTTCTGCCGATCGTCTCATTTTCGATGGCAATCACCACATTTATCAGCCAGAATCTCGGCGCCAGGCAGTATGACCGCACACGCAAGGGCGCCCGCTTCGGCATCATCACATCTGTGCTGTTGGCGGAATTGATCGGGCTGACCATATTTGTGTTTGCCAGGCCTCTGATCACGGCCTTTGTGGACGATCCGGAAGCGATTGCCACAGGCGTGCTTCAAACACGCACGGAATCGCTTTTCTTCTGTCTGCTTGCGTTTTCACACTGTATCGCGGGTGTTTGCAGAGGAGCAGGGAAAGCCTTCGTGCCAATGTTTGTCATGCTTTCGGTGTGGTGCGTGCTCCGGGTCACAGTCATTACCGTGGCCATGCACTTTTCCCACAACATTGTGCTGCTGTTCTGGGTTTATCCCCTGACATGGGGCATCAGTTCGGTAATCTACCTGATTTATTACAGGCGTTTATCTTCCAGACAATTTCAAGTTCCCAGCAATGCGCCGGTTTTTCAATGACAATGCATCACCGCCCATGCGGCGGACGTCATTCGCCTGCGCCTCAGAATAAACGGCATTGGATTTCCGTCGCAGGGAAATCCAATGCCGTTTTCTTCCAAAATGAGATTCAGTTTCTATTACGCTGTTCAACGCAAGGGCATTCACCGTGAATGCGATCAACGGACTGGGTTTTCAGATAATCCATCACGGCGGTCAGGTCTTTGCACACGATTTCCGAAAGATTTTCCATTTCCGCATCAGCCGGAACAATATCCGGCACCATGACAGGACGCATTCCGGCTGCACTGGCCGCCCTTATGCCGTTGAAGGAATCCTCTATCGCAAAGGTGACGGCCGGTTCAAACCCGAACGAATGGCACGCCAGAAGATAGATCTCGGGATTCGGCTTGCTGACCTTCACCGCATCTCCGCCGATGATTCCCACAAAGTAATCATACAATCCGGCATTTCTGATCTGACGTTCTACCGTCTGCTTTCTGGTGGAGGAAGCAATTCCCACTGAAATCCCGTTGCCATTGAGATATTCCAGAATGTCCGTTACCCCTGTTTTGACAGGAAGATTCCCGTCAGAATATCTCTCCCGGAACAAGGCTGCGCTTTCATCCCAGATCGTCATCAACCTATTCCCGTCTATGACATTACCGAATGCGGTTTTATAAATCGCCGTTGTCTGGTTATGGTTGGTTCCGATGCATTTTATATAAGTTTTTGTCACCAGTTCTTTATCAAGGCCATATTTCTCCGATACTTCCAACCAGCAGCCCAACAGTGCTCTTTCAGAATCGAAAATCACGCCGTCCATATCAAAAATCACATTGTACATTGCACACGCTCCGGAATCATCATCTCTTTATTTTGTCCAAGGGCTTTCCCTTGGCGAGTTCGTCAATCAGCTTATCCAGCCAGAAGATCACTTCGTCGACTTCCCGTTGTGTCCTGCCTTTGCGTTCCGCCGCGGCTGAACGGATTTCTCCTGCCGGCTGATGTATTCGTCTATGGGATTCAATTGCGTTGACCTCACTTCTTTGAAAAAGGGCAGCGTTTTCCGATGCACTGGTTGTTCCTGGCCGAATGACGGCAGATAATCTCCGGCTTCTCCATCTCAATGCCGAAGTTTTCCCTGACAAAATCCACAGCCGAGAGGATGGACAGGAACGAATCGCGCTTGCAGCATCGCGGGCCGCCGATTTCTCCGATCGCCGACAGGGATCTGGCCGTCATCCGGTGGGACAGCGCAAACGGTTCCACCGTCAGCGGCGTGGATTTTGAGATGATGGAGACGAACATTCCCGAGCTGATTCCCGCGCCGCAGGCTCCCCAGAATCCGCAGGCGCCTCCGGGGACGTTCTTGCCGCGATTCATCATTTCGGTCAGTGCGGCAGGAAGGTCAACGCTGCCCCCGGCGTTCCTGTAAGCCGTCAGCAACGCGGCTCCCACCATCACGTGATGTTCCGGGCCGTGCATGTGGCAGAACGGAAGCGCCATCAGTTTTTCCATAATTTGCACAGGATTTTTTGACTTTTCTTCCAAGCACGCGCCTACGACAGAATCCATTCCGGCAGTATGACATTCATTGCAGACATAATGTCCGTTGACACATCTTGTTTTGCTCGGTTCCTGTTTGTGACAGAAGGAACATTCCATCATCTTGTCGCTTTCCAGATATTCCAGCGGTGCTTTACAGATCAGACATTCTTCCATTATCAGAATCCCCTCGTGAAAACCAGAATTATTTTCCCCATCCGTCAGGGGATTGCAGGTAAACATCCTTCCTGCCGGACAGTGACGGCCTTTTGCGATAATCCGCTACAGTCTGAAGCACTTCTGAATTTCCTTGCTTTCGCCAATCACAAAGGCGACGTCGCCTGCTGCCATCTGTGTATCCGGCGAAGGAATAAAAACGCTTTTGCTTCGTTTGATTGTCAGAATGTTGATGTTGTATTTTTTTCTGATATCAATCTGAGCGAGTGTTTTTCCGAACCAATCCTTGGGGATTTTCAACTCGTAGATCGAATAGTTGTTATCGAGCTGAATAAAATCAAGAATGCTGTCCGACGCGTATTTCGTCGCAATGCGAAGCGCCATCTGCTTTTCAGGATAAACCACTTCGTCAGCGCCGTTCTTCAAGAGAAATTTCATCTGCACATCATTGGTGGCTCTGGAAATAACCTTGGGTGCGCCGAGTTCCTTCAGCAGAGAAGTGGTTTCCAACGAGGACTGAAACAGACTGCCCAGCGCAACGATACAGATATCGTAGTTGGCAACGCCGAGCGACCGGAGGAATTCCTCATTGGTACTGTCACCGATTGTTGCGTTGGTGACGTATGGCAGTATGGCATTGACACGTTCCTCGTCAATATCCACCGCCATGACCTCACAGCGAAGGTCGCTCATTCTTTTGGCAATGTGAGTGCCGAACTGCCCTAAACCGATAATCAATATTGTCTTCATAACGATCTCCTTATCCTACCGTTATTTTTTCAAGCGGTAAACGTGAATTGTTGTTCTCATAGGAAGGCAAAGCCGCGTAAATCAGCGTAAGTCCTCCCACTCGCCCAAAGAACATCAGCATCATGAGAATAACCCTTGAAATCATAGAGAGCTTGCTTGTAATGCCCAGGGTTAATCCAACTGTTCCGATGGCTGAACCGGTTTCAAAGATGCATGTCAGCAGAGGAAGGTTTTCCACCCGGCTGATGATTATACCGCTCGTCAGGAACAGTACAAGATACATGAAGAGAATGGCGCCTGCGTTTCTGACCGCCGTTTCCGGCAGTCTTCTCCTGAAACACTCGACGTCGTTCCGGCGTCCGAATACGGTAATGGCAGCCAGGAACAGCACGGCAAAGGTGACGGTTTTCATGCCGCCCGCCGTCGAGCCGGGTGAGCCTCCGATCAGCATCAGCAATACCATGATGGAAGTGCCGGATTCATCCATTGCGGAAAGATCCTGCGTGTTAAACCCTGCCGTTCTCGTCGTAACGGATTGAAACAGCGAGCTGATGGTCCGATCCGTCATCGGCAACCGGTTATACTCATAAAAGAAGAAATAGACGAAGGGAAGGAGAATCAGCAGAAGAGAAGTCAGCAAAACGATCTTGCTCTGAAGGGTGTATTTCTTGAAATCCAGCTTTTGCGTCTTTATGTCATGCCACACCAAAAATCCGATGCCGCCCACAATGATCAGCAACATGATGACGCAGTTGAGATAGATGTGATCGTGATAGTAGCATAAAGAAGAAAATTTCTCTCTTGTTCCCATGAGATCGAATCCCGCATTGCAGAATGCCGAAACGGAATGCCATATAGAATACCACATTCCCTTAAAAAACCCGAAGTCCTTGCAAAAAACAGGTGCAAGCAGCAAGGCGCCGATCAGCTCGATCATCGCTGAGGTTTTCAGGATGAATCCCGTCAGCCGGACAATGCCTCCCATCTGCGGGGCGGATATGGATTCCTGCATGGTACTCCGGTGCCATAAGCCGATTTTTTTACCGGAAGCACTGATAATGGCAAGTCCGAACGTAATAACGCCCATGCCGCCTACCTGTATCATACACAGAATGACAATCTGACCGAATAACGACCAGTGGGTAGCCGTATCCTTTACAACCAGTCCCGTCACACAGGTGGCGGAAACCGCCGTAAACATACAATCGGAGAAGGGGGTGACGACCCGTTCCTGTGAAGAAAAAGGAAGCATCAGTAGCAGCGTCCCTAACAGGATCATTCCCAGAAAGCCGAGAATAATGATCTGAAATGAATTCAGACGTTTTTGTATGTTGGTTAAATTGAACATGGTACACCTCACATCGAGTACAAATTTCTCTCTATATTATAAAAGATATTAAATTAAATTTCTGTTAAGATTCAGAATCTGATGTGAAGATTGTATAAACGGCTTTCACGAGATCAGAAGAACACCTTGCCGTTCTCCATCATGGCGAATCAAAGCTGAAACAGCTGAACCCTTCCTGTCATCAATGACTCTCACGCAGTTTGCGGATGAGTTCGGTCGTGCTGTCGACTTCCAGCTTCACCTTGACGGAAGCAATGATTCTTTTGATATAGCTGTAGGAAAAGAATAGGTTTTCCCCGATTTCCTTGCCGGAATAGCCCTGACGCAGAAGCTCTGCGACGTTTCGCTCGTTTTCCGTCAGAAGGGAGGCGATGTCTTCGGGAATCTGTTGGGATTGACGGGAACGGGCTGCAAGCTGAACGGCAATCCTCGCCAGCAGCACTTCTCGGTGAAAGGGCTTCCGGATATAATCCGCGCCTCCCAGGGTGAGTCCGCGAATTTCATCGTCCGTATCGGTCATGCCGGTAAGAAAGATAACGGGTATTTTTCTGAGTTCAGGATCGTTTTTCAGATGCTCCATCAAAGAAAAACCGTCTGTTTCGGGCATCATCACGTCAAGAAGAATCAGGTCGGGAAGATTCCCTTCCGACAGTGCGGCGAGTGCCTGATCTGCGCCCGTCATCACGCTGACGGCATACTGATCCCTGAGCATGATGGCAAGCTGCTTGAGCATTTCCACATCGTCATCAATCGCCATGATTTTGGGTTCGTTCATAATGTCTCCGTTCTGTTTTGCAGCTTTAGAAGAGCCTCTTTAAAGGCAAAACGTTCGATTAATTGCAGGATTTCATCATAATCCTCATGCTGCTTGTCTGTACGCTGGAGTGCCTCAACCGCTTCCCGTGCGTTGAGCCAGAGATTGTTTTTCAGCGCGTAGACAGCTTTTTCCGTGAGGGAATGCACACTTTCCGTATCGGGTTCTTTGGGGTCTTCGGGAAGCATATCGACTAACCGTGAAGCATGACGCTGCGTCCGTTCCCACTGCATGAGCAGCAGAGGAAACGCGGCGGAAGTGTAATCGACATCGCCCTGACGCAGCTTCTGCTCCATTGTTTCGGCCATATGGAACAGGAGCTGGCCGCCAATTCCACGCGCCTGCGCTTTCAACGAATGAACGGTCAGACACAGCCCGTTCCAGTCACCCTGGGCAAAAAGGGCTTCGGCTTTTGTTCTGGTCTTTTCGTAATGACTGCAGAAAAGAATCAGGATCCTGCGGTACATATCAAGGCTGTTGTCCACACGTTTCAGTCCATAGGGAATATCCAGTTCGCAGTGCTCGATGCTCGCGGTAAGCGCTGCAAGCTGTCCCGGCGTGACGGGAGACTGACGGAGGTTTTCAAACGCCACTTTCTCCTTTGGTATATACCGGAGCAGAAGCTGCTCAAACTTCTTCCAATCGACCGGCTTGGTGACATATTCCTGAAATCCGGCAGCCGCCAGCTTTGCCCCTGTTCCTGCAATCGCATCGGCTGTCAGGGCAATGAAAGCAGCCTGTATGCCTTTCTGCTTCATGCGGGAAAGCGTTTCGATTCCGTCCGGTTCAGGCATCATGTAGTCGAGGATGATAACGTCGTATTTCCTTTTTTCCGCCATTTCAATGCCGTCGATGCCGTTTGTCGCCGTGTCAATGCGGATCATGGTTCTGCCGAGAAGGGTTTTGAGCAGTTCAAGATTTTCGGAATTGTCGTCCACCACCAGAATCCGGCTGTCCGGCGCGATGAAGTGGGTGTCCGCCCGGCTCTGGGCATGAACGGTCTGCTTTGAAACCTCCTGCGCCAGTTCAAGCGTGAATATTGTTCCCTCATTCACCTTGCTTTTCACTGAAATGCTGCCGCCCATCTTCCCGGTAAGTTCCTTGACGATTGCCAGACCTATTCCGGTGCCTTCAACCGGACGGTTGCGGACATTCACGACACGGTAGAAGTGTTCGTATATGTGAGCCAGATCCTTGTCCGGAATGCCGATGCCGGTATCTTCCGTCTGAATCACGAGGGAATACCGCTTATCCTTGTCTGTCGGGTCTGCCTTCACACGGAGAATCACGCCTCCGTGTTCCGTATATTTGACCGCGTTTGTGACCAGATTGCTGACGATCTGCAAAAGATGCTCTTTATCTCCCATCAGTGTCAGCGATTCGGGATAATTCCGCTCCACGGAAAATGAAAGACCTTTCTGCGCGGCCAGTTCCCCGCCCAGCAGCGACAGCTCGGTGACAACTTCCTCCAGGCTGTACGGGGCGCTGACAAGCTCCGTCTGTCCTGTCCGGATCCGGGTGATATCCAGAATATCCTTGATCATAGAAAGCAGCTTCCTGCCGAAAAGAGTGATCTTGGCATTGTATTCCAGCGTCTGCTCGTCGGTTGCGGTGCGGTCGATCATCTCGCTCATTCCGAGAATCATGCCGATCGGTGTGCGGATTTCATGACTCATATTGGCAAGGAACACATCCTTGGCCTGGCTCTGCCGACTGACCTCGGCAAGGGCTTCTTCTGTCTTTTTCTGCTGCGAACGGTAGAGCCCCGTTTGCAGGAAGAGCGTTATTCCCAGCGCGGTGGAACAAACCACCACCCCCGAAATAATGTCGAACGCCGCTGCCTCATCGCTCCCAAAAGGAATGACTGCCTCAGGATACCGGACAGAGAATATCCCGCAGATGACATATTCAACTGTTTCCAGGGCCGAGATAATCAGTCCGAGTTTATTCTCCAGCATGAAGACCGTGAAGGAAACCGCCAGTGCGAAATACACCGGCATTCCGCTGAAAAGCCCTCCGGCGGTGAAGAACATCACGGGGAACATCACCATAAAAATAAACACGATCGTAATCAGATAACTCGTCCGGTAATGTCCTGTCCTTTTGGCAAAGGAAAGCAGTCCCGCGGAGAAGATTCCGCAGCTCAGCAGCGCGGTCAGATTGAGAAGGTCTGCGCCGTTGAAATACGACACCCCCAATGCCGCAAAACTCACGATGCAGCCGACACACGCCATTATATTGAAGATGGAACGGCGGATGTTGCCGGGTGTGATCAGAAAATTCCTTAACCCCTTGAACCCTTTTGCGATTGCCGCCGTCATATGTTTGTCTTTCATCAGGACACCTCTTTCCTTGGTCAACACAATCATAGCAAATTCAAAAAAAAAAATCAACGAAATTCCGAAAGTGTGTCCCTCAAGGACACTGTTTTTTTTATAAATGCGTGATATAATATTTTCCGGCAGCATAACAAATGGCGATGAAAGGCCACTTTGATCTTCGGAGGCAGTCTTTCGGTTGCCATCCGATGAAACTGCCCAAAGACAGCAAGAGCGACAAAGTGACTTTCATTCTTCCGGAGCACCATTCTTCCATGTGACCAATGCTTGCATTTGCGAGTGTTAAATTATTATTTTCAGGAGGTATTTTCCATGAAAAAGAATTCATCCATCCGAAAAAAGAACGTATTCTTACGCATCGCGGCATTTATGACAGCTGCCGTCATGCTGCTTTCCTCTGTTGCCTGCAGCCAGGATACACCTGAAGTCAGCAGCGATGACACCTTCACCGAGCTGAAGATCGACGAGCTCGACAAGGACATGACGGAATTTCTTACACGGTTTACCGACTGGTACTATTTAGATGAAGGTCAGAAGCTGGCTTATGACAGCAAGAAGGCAGGAGACGGTTCCACCAACATTCTCCGCAGCATTCTCGGCGACGCAGGCTGCGTCGACTGGAGCAAGTATCCCGTCACCCAACCCAAGGAAGTTTACAACGAGAAAAAGCTCGACCCGAAAAAATGGGCGAAGGAATCCGGCGGCGCGTATATGATTTTTAACAGCAAGGACGCCGACTGGCTCGCCATCAATCTCTTCAACGTCACCGAAAAGGACATCGAAGCCATGCGTGCCCAAGGCGAGGAGAACAAGTGGTTCTATCTCAAGGGCGGCAAGTATTACAAAACCATCGGCGGCGTAGGCGATCCCATGACAGAGTACATATTTGATTCCGCCAAGACCGACGGCACCGTGTATTATGTGTCTTACAGCTGCTATTTCAACAACGGAGAAGAAAGATCGTTCAACGGCACCTACAGCGCCGAAGTGCAGCAAAAGACCGTCGATGGAAAGGATTATTGGACGCTCAACAAATTTGAACAGACCTCCTCCGCCGAATGATTGGCTGGAATACAGACACAGCCGTGTCACTGCAATGAAATAATCATTGCATCATCTTTCGCTTGCCTTGTTTTTGTGTATGCGGTCATTCCACTGCCCGGCAGAGGAATGACGGTTTTCACCGGCCAGCCTGAAGATCACGGTTACTCTGAAATGAAAATAGCAAAAGGAGAAATACGATGATGAAAATAACAAGAAGAATTAAAGGGATCATTTCCTGTATGCTGATGCTTGCCATGCTGGTCGCGATGACGGCCTGCAAAGACGAACCTTCCGAATCCGACACCGCTGATATTTCCGATATTGCCGGCACGTGGAACGAAGTTTCCATCTACCCCAGAGTGCTCACCGTCCAAGAGGACGGCACCTACATCTTTGACGACCACAACGGCAAGGTCACGATCGATCTGGAAGAACACCCCGACGGTTCCAAATCCGTATGGTACACCTTCACGACAGATCAAGGTGAATTCTGGGCTTCCTTCGCGAAGGACGAGGAAAACGAGGTGCAGAACGATCTCTGGTCAGGTCAGGACGGCGAAATGCATTTCATGCGCGACGGCATTGACGAGCATCTGACAGCCGACGATTATCTGCTTCATGTCTGGAGCAACGGAAGATGCTATATCACTTTTTCAAAGGAAAAGAAGGGCTATGTCGCTTCCGTAAGCTGGTCCAGCAGCGTGTCCGAGAGTACCCAATGGACATACCCCTGCACCTTTGACAAGGCTTCCTCCTCCATGGTCTGCAAGAAAGGGGCTATGCGTGCGGATGTGTCCTATTCCGAAAGCGGGAATGAAAAATCAAAGATCATCTACAAAGACGGCACCGGCTCCTTTATCATCAAGAGCGGAACCCTTCGCTGGACCGACGACAAGGAAAACGCCGGAGCGGATATGTACTTTATCCAGATAGATGAAGGCGAATGATGACTTGTCATCAACTGCATTTTGCATCCGTCACTCCATCCGATATAGGTAATTAATTCAGACAGGCGTAGTATTTCCGTTCCACCGTCTCGCCGTAGAAGATGTCATTCGACAACCCGGAAGGAGTCTTTCGTAGATTATCCGCTAATAATCTGTCAAAGCAGCCGTCCGTGAGGCATTCAGTCTCACGGACGGCTGCTGTTCAATCTGCATTTTTCCTGATTTTTTTATTATTTCTGCGATGAACTGCTCATTGGACGCACGCAACCAATGGATTTCAATACGATGATCATACAGACAGTATGCAGGTCGGGACGCTCCCGGAGTGTGTCAGTCTGCCGGCAGACACGCCCGTCTTCTCGCCGGGGAATCTGTCGGTATGGCTTTTGAATCATACAGCCCATGCCGGTTGCAGTAATAAAAGAAGCCTTTTGTTCCGTTGATCTTAAATCGCGCTTCCGCGTTTCCTTCGGGATAGAGCTTTCTGATTTCGCAGCCGTCATCCTTTACTGCCAGAATAAAGGATATGTAATGCTCTTTGCTCATTTCATGGGCAACCGTCACAAAATACTCATCCTCGATTCGTTCCACGCAAAGATGATGTGCATCATCCTCGGATTCCGCCTCCAGGGCAGGAAGAAGTATTCCGCAGCAGCTGACAACCGCCTCTCCGGTACTCTGAATCACATTCCCGCAGATCGGACAGACGTGCAGCTTCATCCGCAGCATATTGAATGCCCGGTTCGTGTTGACGATATTCACGCCGGAAAACAGTTCGATGACTGATACGCCCAGCGCAGCAGAAAGCGGTTCGATGAGGCAAATGTCGGGATATCCCCGTCCTGTCTCCCATTTGGAGATCACCTTATCGCTCACCGATAATTTTTCCGCCAGCTGATGCTGCGTCATCTTTCTGCTCTCCCGAATCCGCTTGATCATGGCGCCTGTGACATATTGGTTCATGATAATCCCCCTCCTTGCACTGTCATTATAATGCAGGATGGCATCGGCTGCAACCTACGCTTCGTAGACAGGCAGGTAGAAAACGGGCAACAGAACAAAAACCCTCTTTCATTGAGTCTGACAGGCTTTTTATCAGCCCGGAGCATCAGATGTTTCAAAAGCCAGTTTTCGGATTTACGCCTCGATGTATCCCTTTCTATGCTCAATGCCTTGGATGTCATTGTTGAATTCCAACGCAAAAACACGCATATTACCACCGCTTTTCCGCCATACGGTCATCTTCTCAAATCCTCGCTCAACGAATGCGGCACATCTCGCGGACCTCTGACCGCATAGATTCCATATGGAGCCTTTCATCTCCGAAATGTTAATCGGTCCGGCTTGTATTTCTTCTGAAGCCTGATTTTCATAATCGCCTTCATATGAACATTTCCGTCGTCTTCTTCATAAGGGAGATCCGCCTCGTAATAAATGAATTTTTGCTTAATGGCTTTATCGAACGCATTATTCTGACATTTACAAGAGCAAGGGCACCGACCGCAGAATTTTTCGAAACAGACGACGGACATTACGCCCAGCCGTATTCCTCCAAATAGAGCTTTGTGTCCCGATTGGTGTCATTCAGACGAATCAACGACATATCCGCATAGTAACTGTTTCCGTTTTTCTGAATGACATTGATCATCAGATTCACATACCACAAAGAGGGAATGCCGTCGATCATCCAGAAAATCGCGTCGGAAAACAGAAACAGCACCTCCAGCGCAATTTCTGTCAGAAACAAGGTATCCATCAGATTATTCAGTTTGCTTCGGATGATGCTGTGAAAGATGATCAGCAGGACAAGGATGCCCAGACATTCCATCGTCACATTCGGCACACTCATCACAGGGATACGGTTCCAGAAATGGTTGGTAAGAATAACCTGAAGTACCAGCAGCAACGTCAGGATTCCCAGCACGGCATAGGACACCTGCTGTCTGTAGTGATGCAGCCGACGGATGGCTGGCTGTATACGGCTGAACACAATGATATTCCTCCTTGAAGGCAGCTGCGCGGGATAACAACGGGAGACATTCCGCTCAGCTATTGGGATTGTTTCATTATATCACATATTTCGCACAAAAATGTTACAAATTTTCAAAAAAGTCACTGATTATCCAATAATTTTGTTGCGGCAATTGGCATTATTACATGTGATGTCCTTCATTTGTCCAGTATGATTCAGAAAAAACGGGCTGTCACACAAGAAAAATCCTTGTACGACAGCCCTGGCTATTTCATTTATGATCCGATCTGCATGGTCATATCAATTCAGTCACTTTGTTTGTTTTTGCCAAAGCAGAGGTTTTTGCGACGCATCCAGATCCATCCCAAACCCGTCAGTCCTACCACCAGGAAAAGGGCTGCAAAGACACCATTCGTTTTTACGCCTGTGGGAATCAGGATATTCTGGGAATTGACCACCCGGAGCGTCTCATCTTCCGTCAGCACAAAGGTCTTGGAAAAGGTTCTTTCCTCCGGATCGTCTCCCAGTCGGAAGGTCGTTTCATACCCCTCATTTTCCTCGGTAACTGTGATTCTGACATATTGCGGCAAGGTAACGGTGACATACTCACCGTGTTTCAGAGAAAAGCTCCCTCCGGAACACAGTCTGTCCGCCTGTACCTCCCCGTTTTTGCTCCACTCATAGGTTTCTGTGGACGGTGCCCCTTCCGCATGGAGTGTGAAGCGGAATTCCTGTTCCCTGTTGCCAAACGTACCGGTCACGGTTTTGGTCACGGTGAGAGACGCTTCGGCCTTCGCTAACGTATTGGGAACGATAATTGTATAGATCCGTTCTTCCTTCTTATCCTCTACGTTCAGAGTGCCGCTGTGTCCGTTGCCCACTAACGCCACCCCTCCTTGCGGTGAAACGGTGAAAACAACATCATCGGCCATTTGCTGATAGCCTGGCGGAGGAGCAAGCTCGGTCAGATAGTAAGTGCCGGGAGCGAGAGAGCGGTTGATTTTGGGAATCACACCGGTTTCATCGCACAGAAGGTCTTCATAACCTGCCATCGGCGAATAATCCTTCATCCCGCCACCGAGGCCGGGTACACTCCGATACAGTGCGAAATGGGCGCCTCCGACGGGGGCCTGTGTTCTGGTGCTGATTTTCACCGCCTGAAGGCTGAACGGCTTGTTGTAAACGTCAATATAAGCCATGAATGAGGTATCGGCTTTGACGGCTGCACGTCCAACTGCCCATTGCGGCTCGTTTCCGGTGACAGTCACGGATTGATCCTCACCGACGGAAAACACAGCGGGATGCGGCAGTCCGATATACCTGTCAGGCGGCGCGGTCTGCGTCAACGTGTAGGTTTCACCGCGTTTGCAGTCATACATCACCGTAATACGGCCGTTCTCGTCGGAAGTGAATTCTCCCAGCGTCCTGCCGTTATGCTCCAACGTAAATTTGCCTCCTGGCAGAGTTTTTTTGGTCTTCATGTCATACAGCGTGATCACGATGCCGTCCGAAGGGGTGTTGGTAACGGTATCTGTCCGCACGTTTTCTCCCCCGGACAGGCCTTCAGCGGTCTGGGATGCAACACCCTTGCGATAGCTTACGGTGTAATAATGCCCGAAGGATGTGTGTGTATCCTTTGAAACCGCTCCAATGAGAGTCACGTCGTTCTCTTCAAGGGAATGAATGCTCCGGTATCCCGTCACGACGTTGCTGGTTTCATCCATGACCGGGTCGACGATTTCCACCTCGCGGATTTCGTAATCGTCGATTTCCTTGCCCTTTTCCAGCTTGTCGAAGAAATACCGCAACGAGGTATCAGGAGAACGCATGACCCGAACCGTACCTTCCAGCAGCCTGTTGTTGACATATACCGCCATAAAGATCGGCGAATGGAGGGAAATATAATCCTGATCGCTCCAGATTTTGTTGACCTTGAGTTCCCAGCCCCGCTGATTGCAGATATACATCTGAGGAGATTCATTGGCTCTGACCCAGCCTGTATTCAGACCGCTGTCCGTATCCACGATACAGGTGCCAGGCTCCGGCTCATATCCCAGAAGTCTGTATCCGACGGGGATCTCCGAGGATCTTTCCTCCACCCTGAACTTCGTTCCCACCGGAAGCGAAGGCACACAGACGGTGTACCACGCGGGTATCATGGATATGGCGCCGTTCATGGACGTCTCGAATGTGACAGACGCCTTCTGATCGGGCGAAAGCAGGGACAGTTCCGACTCGCCGACAGAGACAAAGGACTGGCTGTCCGCGTCCCACCGGCACAGATCCCCGCTGGGGTCACGGACATAATAGCGATACATATTGGCCAGCTTCAGCGTATCGTCCGAACCGTTTGACAAATACAGACGGAAGCTGAAAGCAGTTGCGTCCCGGTCACGGTAAAGCGGCTTTCCCGCTTCGTCGAAGAGCTTCTTTTGGATGTGCAGGGTTCGCAGACCGTCCGGATTCACCCTGTTTTCAAACACCACCGTGGGTCTGTCACTGACGCTGATCCATCCCGAATCAAACATTTCACGCCCGGTGCTGCCCACCGTCTCGCCTGCCAATTCCCTTCCGTTGACGGCGACACGGTCGTAAACCTCGGTATTCACGCCGCATTCGATAATCTTGTATTGGATGGCATCGGAGGGAAAATGAATTTCGGCATTCCTGCCAGGGCTGAGAAAATACACCGATGAATACGGCTGATCACTGCCGGGCGGCGTATAGCTTTCCTTATAATGGACCGCCTGTGTCGAATTCTTGTAGGTAACGCTGACATTACCATCGTCGTTACTGAGAAGGTGTTCCGCCCCATCCGCTTCATCCTTATACCAGATCTGATAGGGATATTCCACCAGGTTGAAATCCACGTCATCCGAACCGGTGACTTTTTTGCTCAGCGTGACATGCCCCGGCGTGATGTTGCTGAGATTGAAGCGCATATGAAGATTGGATGCGCCGGCCCCTCGTTCCATGTAGAAAATCTTCATGGTATGGGTGGAATAATCCTTGAATATCGTCTCGCCGTCATGAAAATACTCCGCCAGAAAGTCGTTGACATTCTGAGAAGTGGCATCGGGATGCCGTGCCTTGTAATTGGTTGCAAACAGGGAGCGGAGATTGGTGGTTTTTCCGTCTACCTCCACAACGCCGGTTGCAAAATTGACCCTTCCCCCCAACGCGGGATGAATGCCCCCGAGGTCAATGATCAGTTCATTGTCCACATAGAGCCAGAAATCGTCGTCGCCTGTAAATTCATAGATGATGTCATGGTCCCATGCGTCCTTGCCGTTGGGAGTCTGCACAAACCGGGCACTCATCTCCATGCCGTTGTAGTAATTGGGCTTGTTTCCCACCGTGTGCAGCCTTTCATACTTGCGCGGATCGCTTTCCGGCAGACGACCTTTGGAATCGTCATGCAAGGAAGCCAGCGCGCCGTAGAGGTTTTCGGGATTCCGGACGGAATAAACGCCCGGAATGATGGTATCATAGGGGAAAAACTGCCCGTGTCTGAGCGTTGGTCTGCATAGATTGTCTGCGGTGCCAAGCTCTTTGTAAACGGTAAAGGTGTCGGTGACGGCACCCGATTCATTGAGCAGGGTTGCGAAATTCTGGCAGCTGTCAAATTCAAAATAGCCGCTTGCCTTGTAGATGCTCTCCAGAAAGAGGTGATTGACAGGCGACGCGCCGCCAAACAGCGCGGAAAGCGACTGACCGCTTCCGACCGCGACGGGATAACCGTCGTCATTCAGATAGGGCGTGAGCAGACGGCGGGTGTTATCCGTGTCGCCCAGCAGCTGATTCTGCAGAGATGAATCGGGGTAATCGATCATCTTCATCGTAATGCCGTATGCATTGTTGTCAATGGTGCTGACCTTGGTCAGTGTTTTCACCGGAGCGTCAATCTGGGCAAAATAGAAGGTGTCATTGCCGTAACCCGAAACAATTCTGCCGCTTGCCATATCCGCTTGAATGCCCGCAAAGGAATAATACGTGTAGTCCCACGTCAGAATGTCGGTATAATACTGATGGGAACGCCTTCCGGGCAGGTTGATGCCGATTTTGCTGTCGGAGAGAATCTGTCCGTCTTTGATCTGAGGGGCGATGAATTTGTGGGAATAGGGATGACCAGTGTGAACATCGTATCATCGGGAATGTTTCTTTTCGGGTTGCTCATTGTAACAGGAAATGATACCGCGTAGCGGCTTCCCTCAGCCCCAACCGGAACAGCACACAGCATGACAGCCAGCAGCAATACGATGACGGTCAATGTCAATTTGAATTTGCAGCTTTTCACAACTGATTTCCTCCTTTTGAAATTCATAAGTCGTATACAGTTATTTGGTGAACTTCACTGTATCAGTGGAATGTTATCACAGCACTATGGACAAAAACTGGACAAAACAGTGCTTTCAAGTGTGTTTCTCCGCAAAACTGTGGATTTGCTCAGTCGAAGAAAGGCATGATAAAAAGATTTGTAAATTACTTCCAAATGTTTTTAATAACATATAGACAAAAAGCCATACAGCAAAAAGAATGGAAGAGAGCAGGAACTCGCCCTATCTCCCGGACGCATATCGCGTAATTCTTTTTCCGAAAAGAAACGGCGCCTTGACTATCCCTGAAACTCTGGAGCAAGGCAAAAAGATTCATGAAGAATACGAGGCGAAGCCGCTTTTCCGGTCTGTTTCGGGATTGAATATCTGCAACGTCGATTTCAGCGGCTGCAATCTGATTGACTGGGACCAGGCTTTCAGGTCAATCATTCAATATTATGAGTATGACGGCTGACAGGGAGCTTCATGCTGAACATCATATTTGAATTCAGATAATTGCCTTCACCAATAAAAAACATCGTGCAAGTCCGGAAACGAACCTGCGCGATGTTTTTTCATTATTCATTTGACGGAGTCATGCAGCGGTTGCCGTAAATCGGTGCAATGCTTCGCCGGAGAATCCCGTTCATGTGGGCTATTGCAGTACCGTAGTTGGTAATAGGAATGCCGGCTGTGACTGCCGCCTTCATGCGGTTGCGCATTTCATTGTCATTGAGCATACATCCGCCGCAGTGAATGACCAGATCGTAAGCGGAGAGGTCGTCCGGAAAACCGTGACCCGATGTAAAACCGATGTCCAGATTCTTCCCTGTATATTTCCTGAGCCAGGCGGGAAGTTTGACGGTGCCGATGTCCTCGCACTGCCGATGATGCGTACAGCCCTCGCTGACAAGAATCTTCGCGCCGTCGGGCAGAGAATCAATGGCAGCCGCGCCGTTGACGGCTGTATCCAGAAAGCCCTTGTACCGTGCCATCAGGATGGAGAAGGAAGTCAGCGGAATGTTGTCCGGCACCAATCCCATCACCTTGGCAAACGCCTGTGAATCCGTTATCACCATCGCAGGCGGTTCTTTCAGACTTTGCAGGCAGACAGGCAGGGTTTCCACCTGTGTCACCAATGCTAATGCTTTTGCGTCAAGCAGATCGCGTATCGCCTGCTGCTGCGGCAGTATCAATCTGCCCTTGGGTGCGGAGGCGTCAATAGGTGTGACAAGCACCACTGTATCGCCTTCCTTAACAAAGTCCGCCACAAAACGCACTTCCTTTGTACGTCCTTTACAGGAAGCTGCCAGCGCGTTTTTGAGTGCCTCAATACCGGTCTGACACTTGGCGCTGACATACAGCTCTTCGGACGTATTCGGAGGTACGTCCGACAGCAGATCGGATTTGTTGTGGACGATCAGACAGGGAATTTCCCGCTTCCGTATCACGGACAAAATCTCCTGTTCGGCGGTGGAAAGGGCGGTATGATCGGTGACAAGCACCGCGATGTCGCAGATTGCCAGCACTTCTCTTGTTCTTCGCACGCGCATTTCGCCTAAGGTGCCTTCGTCGTCATACCCGGGCGTGTCAATAATGGTGACAGGGCCAAGCGGCAGCAGTTCCATGCTCTTTTTCACCGGATCGGTAGTGGTACCCTTGACGTCGCTGACGAGGGAAACCTCCTGATTCGTGATACGGTTGACAAGACTGCTCTTTCCGGCATTTCTCATTCCGAAAAATCCGATATGCACCCGCTCGGCGGTCGGTGTATCGTTCAGACTCATTTGTTTTGGTTCACCTCATTTGGGTCAATGATTCATCAGAATCGGAAGTCACGATCGCCCGCTTCGATTTTCACCAGACGCTCACGGACAATCTGCTGCACCTTTTCTTTGGGGATATTCCCGATTTCACGCTCGATCATTGCCTCGCCAATGGCACGGGTATCCTCCGAGGCGTAATCCAGAAGAAATTCCTTGAGCGTCATCAGGGCGTTGGGATGGCAGCAATTCTGAATCTGTCCCGATTTGCACAGGGACATGAACCGGTCGCCGGTGCGTCCTTCCCGATAACAGGCGGTACAGAAGGAGGGAATGTAGCCCGAACGCATGAGCCAGTTGACCACCTCGTCCAGCGTGCGGTTGTCCGACACATCGAACTGTTCGGTGTCGTGGGGACGCTCTTCCTCGCAATAGCCGCCCACGGAAGTGCGGGAGCCGCCGCTGATCTGGCTCACGCCTAAACGGATGATTTTTTCGCGCACCTCGGGTGCTTCACGGGTGGAGATGATCATCCCCGTATAGGGAACGGCGATGCGGATACAAGCGGCGATTTTGCAGAACATCTCATCACTGAGAGAATTGTCAAAGGCATTGGGGTCAATATCGTCCGCCCGTTTGATTCTCGGCACGCTGATGGTGTGAGGGCCTACGCCGTGAACGGCTTCCAGATGCTCGGCATGCATGAGCAGTCCCGCGAATTCATACTGATAATTGTCCAGTCCGAACAGAACGCCGATGCCCACATCGTCGATGCCGCCTTCCATAGCGCGGTCCATGGCTTCGGTGTGATAGGCATAGTCGTGCTTGGGACCTGTCGGATGAAGAATTTCATAATTGGCCTTGTGATAGGTTTCCTGGAACAGAATGTAGGTGCCGATCCGGTGTTCATAGCTCATGCCGCTGGGATGCAGTGACCGATAGTGCGTCGGATCGACGGTTTCGTGCCGCAGCAGGTAGCGGTCGGCGCCTGCCTCCCGCAGCAGCCGGTAGCTTTCCCTGCTCCGTTCACCCAGTGAAAGGGTGACGGCACAGTCGGGATGCTTGCGCTTGATTTCGCTGATGATATTGGCCAGCATCCCGTCGGTGTAAAAGGGATCCTCTCCCCCCTGCATCACAAATGTGCGGAATCCCAGCACATAGCCCGATTCGGCGCACGACTCAATTTCTTCGGGCGTCAGACGGTAGCGCTGCGCTTTGGTATTCCCCCCGCGGATGCCGCAGTAAAGGCAGTTATTCTTACAGTAGTTGGTAAACTCAATCAGACCGCGGATATAGATTTTGTTGCCGTAACAGGTCTGACGGGCTGCCCTTGCGAGCGTAGCGGCGTATTCTCTCACTTCGTCCCGGTGCCGGAGCAGCATCAGGTATTCGTCATGCGAAAGCACATGCTCCTGTGACAGTTTGTCCAAAAGATT